>CAMNML010000001.1 GCA_946544685.1 uncultured Caryophanales bacterium
AATAGAAGAATATTGTCATAAGATAGCTTTAGAAGATGCGGAAGAAAAAGGAAAAAATGATGAAAAACTTGAAATAGCTAAGAATCTATTATCTGAAAATATAGATATAAATATAATATCGAAATCAACTGGTCTATCTATAGATGAAATCAATGATTTAAAAGTGTAGAAAAAAATCTATACTTTTTTTATTTTCCATAATTTGATATAATAACAGTGGTGAGTCTATGAAGAAGTATAGGAATGAAATAATAATAGTTTTTATTAATTTATTTATTGTTAGTTTATTTTGTTTTACTAATATATTTGGTTCTACTATGGATTTTTTGACTCAACATATAGTTTTTCCTGATTATTTAAGAGAGTTGTTTTATTCTAGTGGTAAGATTATACCTAATTTTATGGTTCATCTTGGAGCAGGACAAAATATATTTAATATTGCTTATTATGGGTTATTGAGTCCTATTATTTTGATTTCTTATTTTTTACCTTTTATAAAAATGTTAGATTATATAATTATTTCTAATATTATTTTGTTGGTTGTTTCTAATTTATTATTTTATAGATTTTTAAAATATAGTTTTAGTGATAAGATGAGTTTATTTTTAACTTTATTATTTAGTTTTTCTGGACCAATAATTTTTCATTTTCATAGACATTTTATGTTTGTTAATTATATGCCTTTTTTAATTCTTGGGTTAATTAATATTAAAAATGGTAAGTTGAATAGATTTATTATTGATTTGTTTTTTATTATAATGATTAGTTTTTATTATAGTGTTCCTTCTATAATTTGTTTTATTGTTTATTATATTTATATTAATTTTGATAATTTTAGTTTTAAGAATTTTTTGAAGTTTATAGGTTATATTTTTGTTTCTATATTAATGAGCTCTATATTAATATTTCCTACAGTTTATTCTATTTTAAGTTCTAGAGCAAGTAGTGGCAATTTCAGTTTTGATTTATTTCTACCTAATTTTAGTTTATCTAATATTTTATACGGCGCTTATAGTACTGGATTATCTAGCATTTTGATTTTAGGATTGTTATATCTATTTTATAGTAAGAAAAAAAATAATATATTTTTAGGAGTTGTGTTTTCAATATTATTTTTTATACCATTTTTTATGTTTGTTTTAAATGGGGGCTTGTATGTTAGGGGTAAGTGTTTTATTCCTTTTATACCACTTCTTGTTTATATTATAGGAATATTTATTAATAGCATTCATCAAATTGATATTAAAAGGTTTTTATTGTTAGTTTTTTGTTTTAATTTGATTGTTTTAATTAATTATCATAATTATTTATATTTAATTGATTTATTGTTTATGGTTTTACTTATTATCTTTTATAGAAAGTTTAGCAAATATATTTTTGGATTAGTTCTTATTCTTGATTTTATATTATGTATTAATTTAAATTTAGGTGAGAATTATATTCCAAGTAATTATGATTTTGATTATGGCTTTAAGAGTGATGATTTTTATCGTGTAAGTAATCTTAATAATCTTTTTGTTAATGTTAATGGTGGTAATTACATTAGTAGTTTTTATTCTTCTACTGGTAATAAGTATTATAATAATTTATATCATAATATTTTTCACGTTAATAATAGTTCTATTAATAGTATGTCATTGAATTCTAGTTCTAATGTTTTGTTTAATGAGTTTATGGGTAATAAGTATGTTATAAGTGATTATGATATTGGTTTTCCATATGAAAAGATAAGTGATAATGTTTATAAACTTAATCAAGTATATCCTATTGGATATGTTAATCATAATACTATTAATCGTAGTTATTTTAGTTCATTGAGTTATCCTTATAATTTAGATTTGTTTTTAAATTATATAGTTACTGATGAGAGTTCTAATATGCCTTCTAGTAATATAGAAGAGGTTAATTTAGATTATAGTTATGATTTATCTAATTCTTATATTTTTGATGGGAAGTTATATGTCGATAGTGATGACATTATTAGAGTTCACATTAATGATGATTTGAGTAATAAAATATTGTTTATTAGTATTAATGGTCAAGAGGAACAGGAGAGTGATATATCTATTTCTATTAATGGACAAGATAATATTTTAACTCATAAAGGGTGGAGATATCCTAATAATAATTTTGATTTTAATTATTGTATAGGTGGAATTGATGATTTAGAAATTGAGGTTAGTCCTGGTGTTTATAATATTAGTGATATTCACACGTATGTTTTGGATAATAAATATATAGATTTAAATGATTTTGATGAGTTTAAAATTTCTTCTATGGATAGTAATGGAATAAGTGGAAATATAGATGTAACTCAGGATGGTTATTTTATATTAAAGGTTCCTTATGATAAAGGGTTTAAAGTTTTTGTAAATGATGATATAATTAATTATAGTGTGGTAGATGATTCATTTATAGGTTTTTATTTAAATAAAGGTTCTTATAACATAAGGGTTGAATATGAACCGCCTTATTTAAATTATGGTAAATGTTTATCTATTATTGGATTTGTTTTATTTATTTGTATATATGGAAGGAGAAAAAAATGAAAAAAGTTATTGTTGGTATTTTATGTCTTGTGGCTTTAGGTCTTGGTTATTTTGTATATGGTGAATTTACAGAAAATCAAAATTTAAAAGAAAAAATTAGTGATAAAAGTGATTTAATTTTGAAAAATGATAAAGAAAAAGAGGCTTATGAATCTAAAAAGAGTGAGTTAGACACAATTAAGGAAAGAAATAAAGATAAAGCAAGTAAGTATGATGAGGTGGAAGCATGGAATCAAGAAATAATAAAGTATTTGGATTAGTTGTTATATTTTTGTTTATTTTAATTATTGGACTTGCTTATTTGTATTTTTATTATAAAGGGGAGAATAAGGATTTAAGTTATAGTTTGGCTTCTTTGGATTCAACTGAAATTGTTGATTATGATATTTCTTCTATTGAAAAGCAAATAGAGGATTTTAATAATATTGATGAGGCAATTAAAAATAAGTATGATGAATATTATACTAATATAGCTAAGTTAGAAGAAAAAATTAATAATGGTGAGTCTTCTGTTAAGATTGCGTATCTTACTTTTGATGATGGACCTTATGATCTTACTTATAAAGTTTTAGATACTTTAAAGGCTAATAATATTAGGGCTACTTTCTTTGTTTTAGGCAAAGATGGTGTAGAGGATAGGTATAAGAGAGTTGTAAATGAAGGTCATACTCTTGCTAATCATACATATTATCATAATATTGGTAAAGGTTTATATGATAGTGTTGATAGTTTTATTTCTCAGGTTGATAAGTTAGAGAATTATTTATATGATATTACTGGTTATAGGACTACTTTGGTTAGATTTCCAGGTGGAAGTCCAACTGCGGGTAGTTTAAAGGATGGTATTGTTAGTGAACTTCATAAAAGAGGGTATAAGTATGTTGATTGGACTAGTGAGACAGGTGATGGTTCTAGTAAGAAATTAGCCGAAAAGGATACGTGGGCTTGGTATCAAGATACTACTCGAGATAAGAATATTATAGTTTTATTAATGCATGATTATAATTATTCAACTTTTAATAATTTACAAAGAATTATTGATGATTTGAAGGAGAGAGGTTTTATATTTTTACCTCTTCATAATAAGAGTTGTATGGCAAACTAAAAGGTATAGTTTTTATATTCTATACCTTTTTATGTTATTTATTTTTCTATAGTTGGTATTGTTGATTTTGATATTATATTTATGCTTGCTAGTGTTTTTATAATGATATATTTTTAATTTGATTAATTGATAAACCTGTAAGTCTTGATATTGTTTCTATACTGAATTTTTCTTTTAACATATTTTTTGCTGTTTCTAATTTTGATTTTAAAATACCTTTTTTTTCGCCACGAGCTTCACCAATCTTCTTTCCACGTACTTCACCAATTTTTTCTCCTTCAACACGTCCTTCTGTTCTAACACTATTAAGTATAAACTCTTTGTCTTGTTCTTCTGTAATATACTCTCTAAATTTAGGTATACTATTAACTTTCTTTAATTCTTCCATATATTTCACAATCCTTTCATCATTATTAGTTAATTTAATTAACTCATTTAATTCTTTTAAATTTAAACTAAGCATTATAAAATATTTGTATTTTATAATATTATTTAAATTATCTTTGTCAACTTCTTGTTTATTTCTATTGTACCAAAATTGTAAACAATAGTCCATATTAACTTCATAAATTATAAAATTTTTTACAAATGTTTTCTTATATTTATCCGTTATCATATATTTTCTTATTGGAATATTTCCTTTTATTCCATAAGAAAAATTGATTTGAATAATATTTTTATCTTCAGTATATTCTTTATTTACTAAAGTATAGTTAGAATAACAGTCACATATAAATGATGTATTTCTAGGTTTTACATATTTTTTATTAAATCCATTAACTTCAATATTAACCATTGCTTCTTTAGAATCAAGTAATAAATCTAAATACTTTCTTCTAATAGCCATATTAATATTTTTTTCAATATTAATATAATTTATATCACTATACTCATTTAAAGTAGTTTCCTTAATTATTAAACTAAGCAAATCTTGGTTATTAGGATTTAAAAAAACACACTTAAAACACTTGTCGTTTTTGCAAGTATAAAATTTCATTGATGCCTCCTTTTTAATAGAATTAAGACGTCTTAAAAAGAAGATAACAAACTTAAATTTATAATACAAATGAGTGATTTTTAATAATTGAAATAAATTTGAAACAAATAATAAAAAACTATTATGCTAAAATTTAAAAATTTGTAATAAAAAAAATACTAATTATTAAAATTTGTTGTTTTCTAATTTTTTTTATATTTGTCTTTATTTTTTTTTTATAATAGTGTAAAATGTATATAGTAGAAAAGAGGTAGGAATGGGACTTTTTGATAAATTTAAGAGTGTTTTTAGTAAGAATAAAGAGGAACAAAAGGATATTATTTCATATGAGGAAGGTCTTAAAAAAACAAGAAATGAATTTACTTCTAAATTAAGTCTTTTAAATCGTAAGTATAAGAAAGTTAGTCCTGAGTATTTTGATGAATTAGAGGAAATACTTATTATGGCTGATATTGGGGTTAATACTGTAATGGATTTTGTTGATAGACTTAAGAAGAGGGTCAAAAAAGAGAATATTGTTGATTCTAATGATTTGCTTGAAGTTATTGTTGATGAGATGTTCATTATTTATGTTAATAATGATGTTATAGTAAATAAGATTAATTATTCTAATGATGGTCCTACTGTAATTCTATTTGTTGGAGTAAATGGTGTTGGTAAGACAACTACTATTGGTAAACTTGCTTATAAATTAGTTAATGAGGGTAAGAAAGTTTTACTTGTTGCAGGTGATACTTTTAGAGCAGGCGCAACCCAACAACTAAATGAATGGGGAAGTCGTACTGGTTGTAAGGTTATTTCCAGTGAATCTAAGGATCCTTCTAGTGTTATTTATGATGGTATTGATTTTGCTTTAAAGGATAGTTATGATGTTGTTTTAGTTGATACTGCTGGAAGACTTCAAAATAAGGATAATCTTATGAAGGAACTTGAAAAAATTAATAAGGTTATTGGTAAACTTATTCCGGGTGCTCCTCATGAGACATTACTTGTTGTTGATGCTACTACTGGTCAAAATGGTATTAGTCAAGCTAAAAGCTTTAAGGAGATAACTAATATAACTGGTATTGTTTTAACTAAGTTGGATGGTACTGCTAAGGGTGGTATTGTTCTTGCTATTAAGGAGTCAGTTGGAATTCCTGTTAAGTATGTTGGACTTGGTGAACAAAAAGAAGATTTAAGAGTATTTGATATTGAAAAATATATATATGGTTTATTTAAGAATATGGAGGAAAATGATGAGCAAGAGTGAAGTAAAGGCTAAAAGAGGTAGGCCTAAGAAAATTGATAGTATTATTTCTTTAGAGGAAGCTGATAGTGTATATCATGTTAGCTTATTAGCGCAAGCAACGTGTGTTATTGGGGTTCTTGCTATATCAGTTCTTGCTATATTTGAACATAGTTTTACTGTTCCTGTTGAGGTATTAGTAGGTATAACTTTACTTATAATGGCTTTTAATAATTATAAATTATTTAAAAGAAGAGGTATGACTATTGTTTATATTGTTTTTGGACTTATAAGTTTTATTGTTGGTATTATGGGTTATTTTAAATAATGGAAGAGTTTATTTATTATAATAATTTATATGATTATTACAAAGAGTTATTAACTCTTAAACAAAGAGGTTATTTTGAAGATTATTATCAAAATAATTTTACTTTATCTGAGATGGCTGATAATTATCAAGTAAGTCGAAATGCGATACATAAACAATTGAAGGATACAATTAAACTTTTAGAGGATTATGAATGTAAACTTGGTTTATATAATAAATTTAAAAAAATAATTGATCTTGTTAAAGATGATGAAAAAAAACTTAGTGAGATAGAAAGAATAATAGGGTGATTTTATGTTTGGAAAGATAGTTTATATTAGCGATAATATGGCTCATGTTGAGATGCAAGAGGGGAGTCCTGTTGCAACTGATTTAATGAATATGCACGTTGTTTTTGAAGATGCAGATCATAAAGTAATGGGCGAAATTGAAGATATTGACGCTAAATTAATGAAGATTAGGTTTTTAGGCGAGATTATAAATGGAAGATTTGTAGGTGGTGTTTTAAAGAAACCTACGCTTGCTTCCAAGATTAGAATTATTTCTAAAGAGGAAGTTCCTCTAATTATGGGTGAAGATTCTCCTACTAGCTTTATATTAGGTACAAGTCCTTTATATGATAATTATCCAGTAAGGGTAGATGTTAATGGACTTTGTGCAGGACATATGGCTATATTTGGTAATACTGGTTCTGGTAAGTCTTGTGGTGTTGCTAGATTATTACAAAATATATTTACAAAGTCTAAGGTTCCTCCTTATAGATCTAATTTCTTTATATTTGATGCTTATGGAGAGTATCATAATGCATTTAAGAATATTAATCAGATTAATCCTAATTATAATTTTAAATATTATACAACTAATAAGGCTGATACTGAGGGTGAAAAATTATGTATTCCTCTTTGGTTATTAGATGTTGATGATATGACTTTATTATTGTCAGCTACAAGTCATTCACAAATTCCTATTATTGAAAGAATGCTTAAGGTTGTTTCTATTTTTTCTAAGGATGATGAATTTGCTACTAATTATAAGAACCATTTGATTGCTAAGGCTATTATGACAATTCTTTATACTAATCAAACTGCTAGTTCAAAGAGAAATGATGTTTTTGCAATTATAGCTTCTTGTAGTACTTCTGCATTTAATCTTGAAGCACCTGTTCAAGGTCTTGGTTATACAAGAAAATTTAGAGATTGCTTTATGATAGATACTCATGGTAATTTTCCTGAGAGTAATTTGATGACTGAATATATTACAAGCTTTATTAAGGATGAGTTAGATGAGTATGAACCAGGTGCTCCTGGATATTATACTTTAAAAGATTTGGAAAAAGCATTAGACTTTACATTAATTTCTGAAGGATTTTTAAGAAATGATGCAACTCATGATGAAGCTGTTACTTTAAAGGTTAGATTACATTCAATTGCTATTGGTGATTATGCTAGATTCTTTGATTATCCACAGTATATAACTCGTGATAATTATATTGCAAGTTTAGTTTCTATTGGTAATCGAAAGGCTCAAATTATTAATTTTAACTTTGAAGATGTTGAGGACTGGTTTACTAAGGTTATAAATAAAGTTTATTGCAAGATGTTATTTAATTTCTGTAAGGGTCTTCCTAATAGAGCAAGTATTCCTTTCCATATTTATTTGGAAGAAGCTCACCGTGTTGTTCAAAATGACTCAGACGTATTTATGTTAGGTTATAACATATTCGAAAGAATTGCTAAGGAAGGTCGTAAGTATGGTATCTTACTTAACTTGATTTCTCAAAGACCAGTTGAACTTTCTGAAACAGTTATTTCTCAGATTTCTAATTTCATGATTTTTAAAATGAATCACCCAAGAGATTTGGATTATATTAGAAAGATGTTACCAAATATCAGTGCTGAAATTGTTGAAAAACAAAAGAGCTTACAATCTGGTACTTGTGTAGGATTTGGTACAGCATTTAAGGTTCCTCTAATTATTAAGATGGAAATGCCTAATCCAGCACCATCTAGTGGAAACTGTGATGTAGCAAATACATGGTCAATTAATAGACAATAATTTTAAAACGAGTAGATATTTACTCGTTTTTTTTATAAAGTCGTTATAAAAAGGTGTAAGTTTTATTAAAAAGTCGTTATAAAAAGGTGCAAGTTTTGTTAAAAAGTCGTTACAAAAAGGTGCAAGATGTTGTATTTTTTATTGAAATATGGTAATATTAATATGGGTGATTTCTATGAAAAGAAAGATTTATGATGAACTTTTAAATTGGAAAAATTCTGATAATATAAAGCCTTTAATGGTATTAGGTGCTAGGCAAGTAGGTAAGACATATATAATTAAAGAGTTTTGTTCTCATGAATTTAAGAATTTTATATATGTAAATTTATTTGAACGAAATGATATAGTTGATTTGTATAATGAGAATCTTAATTCTGATGATAAGTTTATGAGACTTAAAGTAATGTTGGATTTTGATATTGAAAAAGAGAATTCTGTTTTATTTATTGATGAAATTCAGGAGTCTGAAAAGTTAATATCAGAACTTAAATACTTTTGTGAAAATCATAATAATGTCAGAATTATATGTGCTGGTTCTTTATTGGGTGTTAAATTAAAAAGATCTAAGTTTTCTTTTCCTGTTGGTAAGGTTAAGATGATTGATATGTATCCAATGGATTTTGAGGAGTTTTTAATTGCTCTTGATAAAAAGATGTTATTAGATGAGATGAAAAAATGTTTTTTAAAAAATAAGTCTATGGGTTCATTACATGATACTGCACTTAATTTATATAGATTATATTTAATTAGTGGTGGTATGCCTGAGAGTGTTCAAAGTATGGTTTCAAATAATTGCGATGTTATTAAATATGATCAAGATATTATAAAGAATATTGTTAGTTCTTATTTTAAAGACATGGATAAGTATGTTACTAATTCAAGTGAAGCTTTAAAGATTGAAAGAGTTTATAATTCTATTCCTTTTCAACTATCTAATTTATCTAATAAATTTCAATATTCTAAGGTTGAGAGTGGAGGCAAGGCTCGTGATTATGAAACTGCTCTTGATTGGTTAGAAGCAAGTAATATTGTTAATAAATCTTTTTCTGTTAGTGTTCCTGAAATTCCTTTAAAAGGATTTATTGAAAATGATTGTTTTAAGTTGTATGTAAGTGATATTGGTATTTTAAATAGTTTATTAGAAATTAAGTATTCTGATATTTTAAATGATAATTTGTCATTATATAAAGGTTCTATTGTTGAAAATTATGTTGCGAATCAATTAACTTATAAGGGTTATTCTTTATATTATTGGCAAAGTAATGGGAAAGCTGAGGTTGACTTTTTACTTTATAATGATGATGGTATTATTCCTGTTGAAGTAAAATCAGGTGATAATACTCAGTCTAAGAGTTTAAAAATATATATTGATAAGTTTAATCCTAAATATGCGATTAGAATAAGTACTAAAGATTTTGGATATGATCCTAATACTAAAATAAAGAGTGTTCCTTTATATGCGACATTTTTGATATAAAAAAATGCAAGTAAATATTTTGTAAGGTGATATTTATGGAAAGTTTACAGTTGTTTTGTGGTATTAATTCTCTTGGTGTTCCTTTTCCTAGAGAAAATAGAGGACATATTAGTTATTTTGATATTATAACTCAAGAATTAAAAAAAGATTATGATGTTTCTGGTTATAATATTTCAAGTGTTGATAATAACTATACATGGAGTTTTAAAAAACTATTGGATGAAGAGTTTAGCATTTTACGTATTAGAAATTTACAAATTTCTTCTCTTGATAAAATGAGAAATAAGAATTTTTTGTTTAAACTAGTTATTCCTAAAAAGTTTAGGGAGAGTATAGCGTGCAATGCTAAAGATGATGATATTATTTTTAAATCAGTTATTATTAATGCTTCTAATCCCATATTTATTTATAGCGGTGGGCAAAACGATTTTTTTGCTTTTATTAATGGTGGCCCTGTTGAAATGTTAAGCCGTGATGTTAGAGATAATTTGCCCGATGATATACGTGGACAAATTATTAAGTGTATTGATAATGTTGAACAAAATTGGTTGACTTTAAAAGAATTGAATACGGATATTCAAATTGTGGCACTTAGTTTTTGGTATGCACCTTTGTTTGGTATGATTAATTCAATAATTAATATGCAGGAATTTTTTGGTAAGAATCGTCGTAAATATGAGAATTCTTTTAGTGATTTGGTGAATCTTTATAATGTTTTACTTGAACAGAGGGTTTCAAAGTATGATTTCGTCCATTTTGTTGATATAAGTTTTATTGAGAAATATTGCGCCACTATGGATTTTCATCCTAATACTAAAGGAAATGAACTGATTGCTGATGTTGTTATGAGTACTATAAATGATTCGATTTTAAAAAGAAAAAATAGAGTTAATCATTAATTGTTTATTTGTTATAGAATGTTATATGGTGGTGATTGTATGGATTTTTGTTTTGTAGAAAATGATTCTTTTAATGCAAAAGGAAGAATTGTTATACAAAAAAGAGATTTAAATAAAACTATTGAAAAATTTATTGAGGTAATGAAAAATTGTGGAGTTAAAAATATTAATATTTCTAGTGTTTGTAATTCAATTGGAACGGGCTATTCTTTAAATGATAAAATTATTCCTCTTTTTCATAGAGTTGATGATTCAATTTTTGGTAAGAGTGGTCTTAATGTTCAATATTATAGTTGGGCAAGAGGTCAGGATAATAATGATGAACATTTATTTGAGTGGTTTATATATGATACTACTCAGTCTGAAATTAATGAAATGGTTCTTTTTGATTTTACAAGTAATAGCCCTAAAGCGATGGGACATCATTATATTACTCTTGAGGAGGCTTCAAAGTATTATCCTACTGATATACAAAATGATATTGGTCTTCAATCTATGATGGCTAAGAAGGATGATGATTCTGCTAATATAGTTGTTTATAATGGTGATACTGCTTCTTTTTTGGATAATCTTACAAGAGGTGGAGTTCATATAAATTTAGATGGATTTGATAGGGATTTGGATAGTATGGAGTCTTTCATACGTGCTGTTTATATTTTATATCCACATACTCAAATTTATGTGTGCGGTATTCCTAAACTTTTAAAAATGAAGCTTCCTGATAAATTAGTTAATAAAAAAATTAGGGATTTATGTTTAAAATATCCTAATTGTGTTTATGTGGATTCTGTGCTACAAAATGGTATGTATTTAAATAATGGCAAATTTTATTTTGATATTCATTATAATCAAGAAGAATATTTAAGGCTTCTTACTAATATTTTTTCTGCGATTGGTAATAATTATAATCCTGTTAATGCTTTAATTGAAGCTGATTCTATTTTATTGTCAGAAGGTTTTTTAAATACTACAAAATCTTCTCAAGAGATAGAGAATAAATTTGATGAGTTAATTACTACTATTTTTAAAGAATATCAATTATCTGATGATCAATTAAAGAGAATGAAAGATTGTTTTTTGAAGAGATATTCTTATGATACTAGTTTAGATTTAGTTGGTAGTTGTTTGGATATTAAATCTGATTGTTCAGGGATTAAGAGTGCTGATTTATTTAAATTTAAAGATTCTTTTATTTCAGCTATGAAGTCGATTGGAGTTGAAAATGTAAATTTAATAGGGTTAGGTAATTCAATTACTTCTTTGTTATCAGGTGATTCTGATTCTATTGATAGAATTAAATGTTATAATTATTCTGATGGTAAGAGTGATTCTAAAAATAATATATTTGAGTGGCTTTTAAAAAATAAAACTCAATCTGATATTAGTGGAAAAACTGTTGATGATGATATAGGCCTTCAAGATATTGTTGGAACGCATTATGATAAGCTTGCTAATATAGTTGTTTATAATGGTTATAGTGATTATGCTGAATTGAATGGTTTTTTACAATATACCTATTTGAAAAATCCTCATACTCAGGTATATGTTTGTGGAGTTTCTAGTTTAGATAATGAAAGAGTAAAAAAAGTTTGTTCAAAGTATTCAAATTGTGTTTTTGTTGATGTTCTTTCTAAAAATGATTTTTATTTTAATAAGGGTGTAAGTGATGAAGTGGATGATTATCAATTATATTTGCTTCAATGTATAATGAAATCTATTGTTGATAATTATAAATTTTTAGTTGCTTTGACTGATTTTGATTTGTCAATGAAAGTAATAAGCAAGGATAGTGAATTTGATATAGAGGCTAATAGAAATCTTTCTGAATTTCATACTTATAGTTTTATGAATTACTTTTTAAATCGTTATATGTTATCGTCAGAAGAAAGGGAAAAAGTTTTATGGTATTTTAAAGAAAGAAAACCTCATGATTATTTTCATGCTGATTCTAAGATTGTTGAGGAAATGTTAATTGGAAAAATAAAACAAAATAAGCGATAATTTATATGATATATTTTTTATGATATTAAAGAATAAAATTAATATAATAAATAAAACAAGTAGATATTTACTTGTTTTTTTGATATAATTGGTATTGTCGAAAGGATTGATAACATGTTTGAAAGTTTAGGAGATAGATTACAAAGCGCTATAAGTAAGATTAAAGGTTATGGAAAGATTACTGAGGATAATATATCTGAAGTAACTCGCGAGATAAGACTTGCTTTGTTAGAGGCTGATGTTAATTATAAAGTTGTTAAAGAGTTTATTGCTAATGTTAAAGAAAAAGCACTAGGTGAAGAGGTTGCTAAGAGTTTGAAACCTGGTGAAATGTTTGTTAAAATTGTAAAGGATGAGTTAGTTGAACTTCTTGGTGGTGAAGCTGCTCCTTTATATACATCTGGTAAACCTAGTATTTTAATGCTTGTTGGTTTACAAGGTGCTGGTAAAACTACTATGATTGGTAAGTTGGGATTACTTCTTCGTAAGAAACATGCTAAAAAACCTTTACTTGTTGCTTGTGATGTTTATAGACCTGCTGCTATTGATCAGTTAAAACAAATTGGTAAGGAACTTAATATTACTGTTTATGATGAGGGAAAGGGTAATCCTGTTGAAATTGCTAAAAATGGTGTAGCGTATGCTAAAGATAATGGGTTTGATTATGTACTTTTAGATACAGCTGGTAGACTTCACATTGATGAAGCTTTAATGGATGAGTTGAATAATATTAATAATGAGGTTAAACCTAATGAGATAATTCTTGTTGTTGATAGTATGACTGGTCAAGACGCAATTAATGTTATTGAAGGATTTAATTCTAGTTTACCTCTAACTGGTGCTATTTTAACTAAGATGGACGGAGATACTCGTGGTGGTGCTGCTTTATCTATTCGTCATTTAACTAATATACCTATTAAGTTTGTTGGTATTAGTGAGAAAATGGATGGTATTGAGCCTTTCTATCCTGATAGAATTGCTACTCGTATTCTCGGTATGGGAGATATTATGACCATGATTGAGAAGGCTGAGGAAGTAATTGATCAGGATGAAGCAATGAAAACTGCTAAGAAGATGAAGGAAGGTAAGTTTGATTTAGAGGATTTCTTAAGTCAAATGAAACAAATTAAGAAATTAGGACCTCTTGAGAATTTAATTAAAATGATTCCTGGTGTTCCTAAGGAGTTAAAAGGTGTTAAAATAGATCCTAAGGATATGGCTCATATTGAAGCTATAATTTTATCTATGACTCCTTATGAAAGACGTCATCCAGAGGTTTTAAAAGCTACTCGTAAGCAAAGAATAGCGAAGGGTAGTGCTCGTAGTGTTGAAGAAGTTAACAGATTATTAAAACAATTTGAGCAAATGAAAACTATGATGAAACAATTTAAAAATGGAAATTTTAAGATGCCTTTTTAGTACAAGACTTAGTCTTGTACTTTTGTTATTTGACTTTTTTTGTTAATGGTGTATAATATTTCATACATTTTAAAGGAAATTTTAAAAAAATTAGTCGTAATTCTATTAACTTTTGATAATGAAATGTTCACGAGTTAATATAGAATGTTTATATAGAAACATAGGAGTTGATATTGCGAATGAATTAGATCAATTATTGAAGAGAGTTTTGGATTATTATAATGGTTTTTTCTCTGATACAAAGGATTTAAAGTTTATGATGCAATGCGAAATATTTATTAAGGATTATTTTAATAATTTTGCTCAAGATCTTTATAACTTAAATGATGATACTCTTTTTTCACTTTCTAAGGATATAACAAGGGTTGTAAGAGCGAAATATGGTGTGTTTGATAGTATTGATCCTAATATGTTAGATAAAATAATTTTGGAATATGGTAATAAAAAAATTGCTTATTATATTACAAAGTTTGAGCTTAAGCTTTTTTCTGAGTTAGATAATAATATAAAGTTGAATTTATTTAAATTTGAATACCCGGGTATGAATTCTATTTTGGAATTAAAGCCATATTTGAAAAATAGAATTAGATTTTTGTATGAAAAAGGTTTTGAAACTATTCAACAACTTACCGAATTAACAGAGGATGAAGTTATAAGACTTTGGCATCCAGGTTCTAAAATGGGTGTCGCAGTAGTTGAAAGTGTTCATTTATTAGGTTATAGTTTCAAGGGTGAAAAAGATATTGATAAGGATGTTAGTAAGTAATAATTTGTATATATTGTTGTTTAATACAAGATTTAATCTTGTATTTTTTTTGACATTTTTTTTATTTTGTTTTTTATATAATATAATTGGTGATAGTATGAAAAAATATATTGGTTCAATATTTTTATCTCTAGTATTTGGTGTTTATTTAGGTATGTTTGTTTTAAGACAATATAAGAATTTTGATGTTACATCTGTTTTTAGTTATTATGATACTTTATATTTTATAGAAATTGGCGTTTATAATGATATTGATTCTATGAAAGATGACCTTGGTAATTTTTCTTCTTATATATATGATGTGGATGATAGTGGTTATCATGTTTATGTTGGTATTACAAAAAATCATGAAAATGCTTTAAAAGTTAAGGAATATTTTAATAATATGGGGTATGATATTAATATAAGGGAAGATAGAACATCAAATGGAATTTTTGTTTCTATTGTTAATCAGTATGATATTGTTCTTAGAGATGCGAGTGATGATGCGATTGGTGATATTTGTAGTCAGGTTATTAATAGTTATGAGGAGTTGGTGTTAAATGAAGATAAGGGACATACCGAAGAGTGAAAGACCTGTTGAGAGATTACTTATGTATGGGGCTGATTGTCTTTCTAATGAAGAATTACTGTCTATTTTGATTAAAACTGGTAATCGTGAGTGCAGTGCTAAGGATCTTGCTTTACAGGTTTTAAGTGAGGTTTCTGGTAATATAGATGATATTAATTTACAAAGGTTGTCTAAGGTTAAGGGAATTGGTGAAGTTAAAAGCGCTGTTATTTTAGCTGCTTTAGAACTGGGTAGGAGAGCTAATATGAGTATTAATTCTTTAAATAATGTTAAGATTACTGATGCTTCTATTGTTTTCAATTATTACAGGAATATTTTTATTAATAAAAAACAAGAGTATTTTTATTCAATTTACTTAGATAGTAATAAGGTTGTTATTAAAGATAAGTTATTGTTCATTGGTACTTTGGATCATAGTTTGGTTCATCCAAGAGAGGTTTTTAAAGAGGCAATTAGTGTTAGTGCGTCTTCTATTATTTGTATTCATAATCATCCTAGTGGTAATGTTTTGCCTAGTCGAAACGATATTGAAATCACTAATAGATTAATTGAGATAGGTGATATGTTAGGTATTCGTGTTATTGATCATGTTATTATTGGAAGGGATAAATATTATAGTTTTTTAGAAAATGGTGATATTTAGTTTGATTTTATTTATAAATATATTATAATGATAAAGGTGGTTATATGCAAAAGAAGAGTAGAAAAAAATTAATAGTATTTTTATGTATTGTTTTTAGTTTGGTATGTGCAACTATTTTTATTAAGATGAATTTTAATGTACCTGCTTTTGGTATTAAGGATGGGGCTATGTTTGTTAATCACACTATTACTCGTGTTTTTGGCGATAAAAATTATTATAAATTAGAGGAAGAAAATCGAAAACTCAAGGAAGAAATCGAAGTTTATAAAGAATATGAGTCTTTAAATGACGAGCTCAATAGTGAAATTTCTAAGTTGAAAGAAGTTACTTCTATTAATAAATTACTTAGTGATAGAAAGTATGCTAATGGAACTGTTATTAATCGCGATTTGGATTTTTGGCAAAAAAAGTTAGTTATTGATGTTGGTTCTTCTATGGGTGTAACTAACAATATGGCAGTTGTTTCTAATGGCAGTTTAGTGGGTATTACTGATGATGTATCAACAAATAGTAGTAGTGTTATACTTTTATGTAATCACAAGTTTCCTTTAAATATTTCTGTTAAGATTAAAATTGGTGATAATTATGTTTATGGTATTTTAAATAATTATGATGAGAACGAGGGAGTGTTTGAGGTTGTTGGTGTAGTTGATAATATTGAGATTCCAGAAGATTCTTTAGTTGTAACATCTGGGTTGGGCAATATTTTTCCTAGTGGCATTGTGATTGGTAAAGTTAATCTTGTTACTACTGATAATTTTGATTTATCTAAGGTTATTAGGGTTAAATCTGATACTAATTTTGATGATATTAGTTATGTTACTGTTGTTATGAGGGGTGAAGAATGATTATAATTGTTAGTTTCTTTTCTTTTGTTTTTGATTTTATTTTTAATTATTTTTTTAAGAATAGTTTATTTTTACCTTTAATTATTCTTACGTCTATTATAGTTTTAAGGCCATATTTTAAAAGAGTTAATTATTATTATTTATTTTGTTTTGTGATAGGATTTTTTTATGATTTAATTTATACTGGTAATTATTTTATGAGTAGTGCTTTTTTCTTAATTATAGGAGTATTAATTTGTTTTGTTAGTGCGAATATGCCTAATAATGTTTTTGTTTCGATTTTTGAGGTTATTATTTCCATTGTTTTATATAGGATTTTATGTTTTATATTTTTATTTTTTAATGGTGTTGTTTCTTTTTCTTTTAATTTATTATTTAAAAGTATTTATTGTTCTTTAATTATAAATGTTGTTTATTGTATTATTATGTATTTTATTTTATATTTTGTTTCTAAAAAGTTTAAGATTGAAAGAATAAATTAAACTTTTTTTTATATAATTTATTGGTGATATTATGGGACGAGTTTATGGTTTTATAAGTAGATGTTTAGTTACTGGTATTTGTGTTATTATTTTACTTATTTGTTTTAAGAAGAATAGTTCTTTTAAGTCATCTTTTTTTGATAAATTTTTGTCTACTGATTTTAATTTTAGTTATGTTAATAATTTATATAAAGAATATTTTGGTTCTCCTATGCCTTTTGGTGATTTTTTATCTAAATCAGAACCGGTTTTTAATGAGAAAATAAGTTATGATAGTTATGAGCCTTATTTAGAAGGGGTAAGTTTAAATGTGGGAACTGATTATATGGTTCATGTGATTAATTCTGGATTAGTTGTTTTTATTGGTGATAAAGAATCTTATGGTAATACTATTATTATTAAAGATTCTAATGGTGTTGATACATGGTATTCCAATTTATCAAATGTTTCTGTTAAATTATATGAGTATGTAGGTAGTGGTGATATTATTGGCGGTTGTAGTAACAATTTATATTTAGTTTTTAAGAAGGATGGTAATGTTCTTGATTTTAAAAAGTTTATTTAAGGTTAAGATACATTTGTTTTTTTATGTTTTTATGTTTTTTTCTTTGATTACTGGTAATTTTTGGAATTATATTACAATAACTAGCATTATTATTGTTCATGAAATGGGACATATTTTAAGTGGATTATTTTTTTCTTGGAAGATTGATAGGGTCATTATTTTGCCTTTTGGTGGTTTAACTATTTTTAATACATTAATTAATACTAGTTTATTTGAGCAGTTTATAGTTGCTTTAATGGGACCTTTATTTCAAGTTTTGTATTTTTTATTTTTAAATTATTTTTTTCATTTTGATAATTTTATTGTTTTTTTTAATTTTGCTTTATTACTTTTTAATTTGCTTCCTATATATCCAATGGATGGTTCTAAGATTTTATATGTAATTTTGTGTTTATTATTTCCTTTTAAGTATTCTCATATATTATTTTTAATTGTTTCTTTTATTTGCATATTAGTTTTATTTTTTTATTTTAAGTTTAATTTAATTTTGTATTTGATTTTATTTTTTTTAGTTGTTAAAACTATTTCTGAATTTATTAATCACAAGCGTGTTTTTAATAGATTTCTTTTGGAAAGATATATATATAATTTAGAGTTTAAACGTGTTAAAGTTGTGAGTGGAGTAGATAGGATGTATTTATGGTGTCGTCATGTTTTTAAAAAAAGTGTTACTGAAAGGGAATATTTGCTTAAAATGTTTGACAAGTAATGTATTTTATGGTAGAATGTTCGATGTGTAGAGCCTCTCTACAACCGCACTGAGAAGGTTTTAAACCAATATTTGGTACCTTAACGGCGAGTCTTAGATAAAAGGAGGAATAATATGAAAGCTGTAATTGAAACAGGTGGAAAACAATACTTAGTTGAAGAGGGTAAAGTTCTTTATATTGAAAAACTTGATGCTGAAGCTGGTAAAGAAATCACTTTTGATAAGGTTTTAATGGTAAACGGTGAATGCGGAAAGCCTTATGTTAAGGGAGCAAGCGTTACTGCTGTTGTTGACAAAATTGGTAAGGCTAAAAAAGTTCTTGTTTTCAAGTATAAACAAAAGAAGAATTATCGTAGAACTCAAGGACATCGTCAACCATATACTAAGGTAACTATTAAGTCAATTAATAAGTAATATGATTAAGGTTATTTTAAAGAAGAAGTCTGATTTATATGAATCGATTAGTATAAGCGGTCATGCTGGATTTGCTTTATATGGTAAAGATATAGTGTGCGCTGCTGTTTCTAGTATTGTAATAACTAGCGTTAATGCGATTATTAGATTAGATAGTGATTCTATAAGTTATGATGATTCTGATGGTATTAATATTTCTATTTTGAAACATAATAAAGTAACTGATACTTTGATAGAAAATATGGTTAGTTTACTTTTCGATTTAGAAAAACAGTATAAGAAAAATATTATTATAAGTGAGGAGGCGTTTTAAATGATGAAATTGTTAGAGTTAAATATTCAATTATTTGCGCATAAAAAAGGACAAGGTTCAACTAAGAACGGTAGAGATTCTATTTCTAAGAGATTAGGAGCTAAGGCTGCTGATGGCGAATATGTAAGTGGTGGATCTATCATTTATCGTCAACGTGGAACAAAGATTTTTCCAGGTAATAATGTAGGAATCGGATCTGATGATACTTTATATGCTAAAGTATCAGGATATGTTAAGTTTGAAAGAGTTGGAAAAGACAAAAAGCAAGCTAGTGTTTATCCAGAAATATAAGAGAATTTTTCTCTTTTTTTTTTCTTTTTTTTCGTGTATAATCTTTATGTGAGGTGAGGCGTATGTTTGTAGATGAGGTTGTACTTGATTTAGAAGCTGGTAGTGGTGGTAATGGATGCATGGCTTTCAGACGTGAGAAGTATGTTGAAATGGGAGGACCTTTTGGTGGTAATGGTGGACATGGTTCTGATATTGTGTTTGCTGTTGATGAAGGTTTAAATACATTACTTGATTTAAGATATAAAAAATTAATTCGTGGTAATAATGGTGCGAATGGTATGGGTAAAGGTATGCATGGTGCTAATGCAGAGGATGTTATTGTAAGAGTACCTCTTGGTACTGTTATTACTGATGTTGATACAGGGCTTGTTATCGCTGATTTGATTCATAAGGATGATAAGGCTGTTATTGTTCATGGTGGACGTGGTGGACGCGGTAATATTGCGCTTGCTACTAGATCTAATCCTGCTCCTAGTGTTTCTGAAAATGGTGAACCAGGAGAAATTCGTCGTGTTAAGATTGAGCTTAAGCTACTTGCTGATGTTGGTTTAGTTGGTATGCCAAGTGTTGGTAAGAGTACTTTGATTTCTCGTGTTTCGGCTGCTAGACCTAAGATTGCTGCTTATCATTTTACTACTTTGAAGCCTAATTTAGGTGTAGTTCGCGCTAGTCATGATAGAAGTTTTGTCATAGCTGATTTACCAGGACTCATTGAGGGTGCTTCTTTAGGAGAAGGTCTTGGAGATCAATTCTTGAGACATATTGAAAGAACTCGCGTTATCGCGCATGTTGTTGATATGTCTGGTTTTGAGGGTAGAGATCCTTATGAAGACTTTTGTATTATTAATAAAGAATTAGAGAATTTTAATTCTAATATTATGACTAAACCTATGATAGTTATCGCTAATAAAATGGATATTGAAGGCGCTAATGAAAATTTAGAAAAGTTTAAGTCTAAGGTCGATTTACCTATTTATCCAATTTCAGCTGCAAGTGATCCTAATTTAGATGATGTTATGAATGTTTTAGCTGATATATTGGATACTATAGAAAAAACTCCTTTATATACTGAAGAAAAGTTTGAGAGTCATGTTCTTTATAAGTTTGAAGAAAAAGAACCGTTTACTATTACTCGTGACGGTGATACATGGGTTATTCGTGGTGATCAAGTTGAGAAGTTACTTAAGATGACTAGATTTAATACTGATGAGTCTGTTTTAAGATTTTCTAATAAACTTAAGAGAATGGGCGTTGATGATAAGTTAAGAGAACTTGGTGCTTGTGAAGGTGATAATATTAGAATTCTTGACTATGAGTTTGATTATAAGGAATAATTTTATATTTTTATGTTAAATGCATCTATTTCTGACAATTGTTGGAAATAGGTGTTTTTATTTTACTTTTTTGTCGAATTTTGATATAATGTTATATAGAATAGAGGAGGTATGTTGTAAGATGAAAAGATTTATAAATTATTCTTTAATTTTTATGATGTCTATTCTTATTAATTTTAGTGTTAATGCACTTAGTGGTGTTGTTAATGATACAAGTGTTAGAATAAGAAGTGGTGCTGGTACTAGTTATGTTACTATTGCAACTGATGCTGGCAAGGGTAATAGATATAATTTGCTTGATAATAATTTGTTTTCTACTAATGATGGTTCAACAGGTTGTGGTACTGGCAAGTGGTATAAGATTTCTTATAATAATCAGACAGGTTTTATTTGTAGTGAGTTTTTTAATGTTGATTCTAATACTACAGAACCTGATAATAGTTCAGTAGGAAGTATTAATTTATCTGGTTCAAAAGGTATTATAGCTTGTTATGAAGATTCAACTAGACTTCCTATTAGAAATAGTGTTGGGGGTTCTACTGTTGGATATTTAAATTGTGGTAATCAAGTTGATATTCTTGATACTGATGTAAGTGTTACTGATAAGTGTTATAGTTGGTATAAGGTTAAGTATGGAAGTACTACTGGTTATGTTTGTGGTAAGTATGTTACTACGACATCTTTATCAAAGAAGGCTCAGGAGTTTTATAATAGTCATAATTTAAATGATTATAATAATAGTCTTAAGTCTTTAGGATTTCCTGATAGTTATTTACCATATTTAGATGAGTTACACGCTAGATATCCTAATTGGAAGTTTGAGGCTTTAAAGACAGGTTTTGATTATTCTGTTGTTACTTCTATGGAAAGTGCGGTTGGTACTAGTTTGATTCAAGGAGATCCTGATGGTTATAAGTCTACTGCAGGTGGTTCGTATAACTATTACACTGATAGTTTTAGTGCTTTGGACGGATCTAGTTGGTATGCTGCTAATCATGCGGTTGTAAGTTATTATATGGATCCTAGACTTTATTTGAAACCTGATTATGTGTTTATGTTTGAGAAGCTTACTTATGATTCTAGATATCATACAGTTGATAAAGTTAAGAATTTATTGTCGTCTACTAAATTAGGTAATTATGATAGTAATTATGCTAATTATTATATGGAAGCAGCAAGTTTATATAATGTTAGTCCTATTCATTTAGCTAGTCGTACTAGACAAGAGGTTGGTAGTACTACTTCTGTTATTAGTGGAGCTGGTTTTGATTATAATGGAAAACATTATAGTGGACTTTATAATGCTTATAATATTGGTGCTTATAGTGGTGCTGATAACTGGAAAAAGGGACTTATTTATGCTAATGGTGGAGAAAGCGGAGGCAATACTTCTTATGGAAGACCATGGAATTCTCTAAAAAAAGCAATAATAGGTGGAGCTGATTTTATAGCAACTGGCTATATTAATAATAATCAATACACTGATTATTTACAAAAGTTTAATGTTAATAATGGTCAATCTAAGATTGGTGTTCATCAATATATGACTAATTTACGTGCTCCATTAGGTGAGGCTAGTAGTACTTATAATACATATAGTTCTTTTGGTATGCTTAGTAACGAATTTGTATTTACAATTCCTGTTTATAATGGAATGGAAAGTATGTATGTTTTACCAAGTACTGGAAATCCTAATAATTATTTAAGTAGTCTTAAGATTAATGATTCTACTGTTACTGGTTTTGATGGTGGTGTTACTTCTTATGATGTTTATGTTTCATCTTCTACTAGTAGTATTAAATTATCTGCATCTACTGTTAATGGTGGCTCTAAAATATCTGGTAATATAAGCGGTACTGGAAGTGCATCTGGCAATATTAATATTAATGAGGGTAAGAATACTATCACTGTTAAAGTTACAGCAGGTAATGGTAGTTTAAAGACTTATACAATTAATGTTAACAGAGAAAAAGCAAGTACACCAGCGCCAACACCTAGTGTTCCAGCTACTACTGGTGAGTTGAGTAATGTTGTTACAAGTGCTGGATATAGAATTAGTAATAATTATTTAAAGGGAATTCATCCTGGTTCTAAGGCTGTTGATGCAATTAATTCTATTAAGAAGAAGGATGCGAATGTTAATGTTGTTATTAAGAATTCAAGTGGTAAAGTAATTGAAAGTGATTTTATTGGAACTGGTTCTACTGTAGAACTTAGTAAAGGTAGTTATAAGCTTTCTGTTACTGTTGTGATTTATGGTGATGCATCTGGTGATGGGAAGGTTAATGCTTTAGATTTATTAAAAATTCAAAAACATATTTTAGGATTAAGTTCATTAAGTGGTTCTAATTTAGAAGCTGCTGATCCTAGTAGAGATGGAAAAGTTAATGCTTTAGATTTACTTAAGGTTCAAAAAAATATATTAGGGATAAGTTCAATTAATCAATAGGGAGGTTTTATGAAGAAGTATATTTTATGTTTATTTACATTTTTGTTATTTATACCATGTGTGGTAAATGCAGCGAGTGCTAATGTTAGTATTAGTGCTCCTTCTTCTGTTTATGTAGGTGACACTGTTAAGGTAAGTGTTACTTTGTCTTCGTCAAATTCATTAGGTTCTTGGAATTATAATATTAGTTATGATGATTCTAAATTGCAATATGTTTCTACTACTGCTAATGCTGCTGGTAGTGTTGCTGATTATGTTGCTGGTGATGGTAAAAAGTCTGTTACTTATTCATGGACATATAAAGCAACAAGCACAGGAACTGCTAGTTTTTCTGTAAGTGGTATTGATGTTTATGGTTTTGATGAAAGCCAGATGTCTATTAGTGGTTCTACTAAAAAAACAATTGAAGTAAAGAAACCTAATAGTGTTTCTGGTGGAGGCTCTAATAATGGTGGTGGAAATACTAATAAACCATCTAATGATTATAAGTATAGTGATAATAATAATTTGAGTTCTTTAAATGTTGAAGGATTTGAGTTTGAGTTTGATAAGAATAAGACTGATTATAGTATTAGTGTTCCTAATGATACTAAGAGTGTTAAAATAGGCGCTACTGCTGAAGATGGAAAAGCTAGAGTTAATGGTATTGGTGATTTTGAAGTTAAAGAAGGCGACAATTTAATTGAAGTTGTTGTTACTGCTGAGAATGGTGATAAAAAGACTTATAAATTGAATGTTGTTGTTGTAGAAGCTACTCCAATTGAGGTTAAAGTAGGGGATACTACTTACAATGTTGTTCGTAAGGCTGATTTATTACCAAATGCTTTGGCTACATTTGAAGCTAGTACTACTTTAATTAAGGGTGAAGAAGTGCCTTGTTATCATAGTAATATTACTGATTTTTATCTAATTGGTTTAAGGGATGAAGTTGGTGAAATTGATTTATATAGATATGATGTTAAAGAGGATAAGTTTTATGTTTATAATCAATTACAATTAGGTGGTATTTATATTGCTTTACTTGATGGTGATACTCCTAATGGTTATAAATTAGGTACTGTTAAAATTGGTGAAAAAGAGTATTCTGCTTTTATAAAAGATGGTGCTTATCCACTTTTATATGGTATTAATCTTGAGAGTGGGGAGAAGAATTATTATAGTTATGATGATAACGAGGGAACTATTCAAAAACTACTTAAGAGTGCTGGAACGAGTGCAATTGCTAATAAAACATCCGTTATTATATATGGATTAATTGGCTTATGTGTTTTTGAGTTTATAGTGTTAATGATTTCTCTTTCTTCAAAGAATAAGAAATTAAAGAAAGCTCTAAGAAATAAATTGGATACTAAAACTGAGTATGAAAAATCTTTAAGTAGTGATGCCCTAGAATCTGAGAAATTATATGAATCTTCAAAAGAATATGGTGAAAATAATGATGATTATTTAGAAAATGATTCTGTTGAAGAAGAAGCTGAACAAGAGGATATTGATACTACAGAAAAAGAAGTTGATCATGTTTCAGATGAAAGATTTGGTTATACTGCTTATGTTTCTGATAGTGTTAATAATGTATTTAATAGTTCTAAAAAAGAAAAGAAGATTTCAAAGAAAAAGAAAAAAAATGATGATGATGAAATGTTTCAATTTTAAAAGCAACCAAAAAAGGTTGCTTTTTTCTATATTTTAATCGATTGAAGATATTCTTCTGGATATCCTGTTGTTCTAGATATTACATCGAGTGGAATATTTTCTTTAAGTAATGAGCAAGCTGTTTCTGCTTTGTTTTGTTCAATACCTTGAGAAATTCCTTGAGAAATACCTTGAGAAATTCCTTGAGAAATACCTTGAGAAATACCTTGTTCTAATCCGTGTTGTTCTGCTCTAAGGATTCTTGTTCTAGTCATTTTTTCTTGATCTTCTTCTGTAGTTAAAAATTGATATATTGTACTGTCATCGTTGTATTTGTTTACTAATTTACGAATTTTTTTTACCATATCATCATACTCCTCTAATATTTCTAATTCTTTATCATTACATTCAAACATAATAAGATGTAAGTTATCCTTAATTAACTTCTTGTTATCAGTATACAATATTTTTTTGTATTCCGCAATATTAAATTCATAAATATTCATATTATTTATAAACTTTTTATTATTTTTTTCTCCTTTTATATGATTTATTTCTTTTTTGTATCCCTTAATTTTTGAACATAAGTTTATTTGAGTACATACTGGTTGATTAATATAGTCTTCTTTTTTCTTTAATGAGTTAGCGTATATATTTGATATATAAGCAAAGTTTCTTTTTTTAGTATCTTCATCATATGTATTATTATATTCTATGTTATAGATCTCATTATTTATTTTAACAAGTAAATCAACTATTTTAGTTTTTACATTAACATTTTCTTTTTCTAATTCTTGTTTAATTAGTTCAATAATACTTTGTTCTGTTATAGGTTGTCCATCTTGTCCATTAAATATATTTACTTTCTTAATTTTTTTCTTAAGAATTCTTTCTAGAAACCATATCATTATTTCTTCATCAGAGAAAACTAATTTAAATATTGTATCATTTGATAACTTTTTAAATTATTTCATATTTTACCTCCTATAATAATCATACGATATTTAAATAAAAATTCCTTAAAAATATAAAAAAAATATATTTTTATTTACATTTTATGCTTTTTTTTGTTAAACTTATATTGTAAATGATAAGAGGTAGTGTTTTATGAATAAAAAAAATGATAAGTTAAAATTAATAGTCTTAGATAGTCTAAAAGAATTAGGAGAAAAAGTTGATAGTCATCTAAAACGTATGTATGGAACGAAAGAATCTTTTTTAATTTCTAAAAAGGAAATTTGGTTTAATGATGGTCATGGAAAAGTGGAATTGCTCGAAACAGTAAGAGATAAAGATGTTTTTATTTTTCAGGATATTGGTAATTATTCTATATCATATGAAATGCATGGTTTAATAAATCATACATCGCCTAATGACCTTTCTCAACAGTTAAAGGATTGCATTGGTGCTTGTAAATGTCATCCTCATAGTTTGTCTATTGTTATGCCTCTTCTTTTTGCTGGAAGACAACATAGAAGAATGTGTAGGGAAGCATTAAGCTGTGCTACATATTTACGAGAACTTGATATTGATCCTTGTGTTAAACGTTTTATAACGTTTGATGCGCACGATGAAGGTGTTCAACAGGCACTTGCTTATACTGAGTTTGATAATTTTTTTGCTACTAACTCAATACTTGAACAATTAATTACTGATGTTGATACGGAGAAATTGAAGGACGTATTGTTTGTTGCACCTGATTTTGGTGCTATTGGAAGAATGAATTTTTATTTGAATTCATTTAACAATGATAATATAAAGAAAGATGCTGGAAGTTTTTATAAACGTAGAGATTATAATGTAATTATTGATGGTAGAAATCCTATAATTGAGCATTCCTATTCCGGTAGTGAAAATATAGAAGGTAAAACTGCTATAATTGTAGATGATATGATTTCTTCTGGAAGTTCTGTATTTGATATTATGATTGCTTTAAAAGAACGTGGTGTATCACATATTTATGTTACTGTTACATATTCATTGTTTACAAAAGGTATTGATAAATTTAATGAATTTTATGAAAATAAAATGTTTGATGGCATATATACTACAAATTTGAGTTATATTGATAATTTATATAAAAAGCAACCTTGGTTGCATGTTGTTGATTGTTCTGAATATATTGCCAAAATATTATATAATATAAATAATGGTGAAAGTATTTCACAACTTTTGAGAGATAAAAGTTATCCTGGTAAAGTTTTATCTGAAAAGTTTAAGAATACTTATGAAAAATAATTTTTTAAATTATTTTTTTTATACAAGAGCATATTTTTTTATTTCAAAATATTTCTTACTTGTAAAATTATAGTTACTAAAAGTGCTAAAAAAATATATTTTTGTTTATTATGTTTGTTTTATGCTTGAAAACAATGTATAATGTTAATAGGTGAGTATGATGAATGATTTAATTGGACAAATTTTATTGATGATTTTTATTCCTTTTGCATTTGTTGCATTAATTATGCCATTTATTAAAAGGATTGCGATTAGAGTAGGCGCAGTTGCCAATCCTGGGGGAAGACATATTCATAAAAAGGTTATGCCTATGTTAGGTGGACTTGGAATATTTTTTGGCTTTTTACTTGGTTATATGATTTTTGGTGAACATAGTGAACAAATGAATTCTGTTTTAATTGGAAGCTTTGTAATTGTTATTACTGGTATGATTGATGATATATGTGATCTTAAACCTAAGGAAAAAATGGTAGGTCAGGTTATAGCAGCATGTATTATTGCTTTTTATGGTAAGATTTTACTTGTTGATGTAAGTGCTTTTAATTTGTATTTGAATTTTGGTATTTTTACATATCCTTTAACTATTTTATTTATTGTTGGATGCATTAATTGTATTAATTTTATTGATGGTATGGATGGTTTATCTGGTGGTATTAGCGCTATATACTATTTAACTGTTGGTATTATAGGAGTTATAATGGGAAATGTTGATTTAGAGTTTGTTCTTACTTTTGTAATGCTTGGTTCTACATTAGGATTTCTAGTTCATAATTTTTATCCTGCTAAGATATTTGCTGGTGATACTGGTAGTATGTTTATGGGATTTATTATTGCTGTTATTGCGCTTTTAGGATTTAAGAATGTAACTATGACTTCTTTAATTATTCCTTTATTAATATTAGGTGTACCAATTCTTGATACTTTATTTGCGATTATTCGTCGTACTTTAAAACATGAGAAAATATATGAAGGTGATGCATGTCATGTTCATCATCAATTATTAAATCGTAATAAATCACAAGTAAAGACTGTTTTAACAATTTATTTTATTAATTTATTGTTTGCGTCTGCATCTATTGTTTATATATTAGATACTGAAAATAAGATAAGTTATTATGTTTATGGTGGACTAGCTTTAATTGTTATTTTGTTTGTTTGGAATACTAATATTATTTTTGATAGGAAAGAACTTAAGAAGAGGTTTAGTAGAAAATGAAAAAGAAACTTTTATTTTGTTCTTATGATTTAAATATAGGTGGTATTGAGAATGCTCTTATAAATTTACTTAATAATATGGATTATTCTAAGTATGATATTACTTTGATTTTAGAACGAAAAGAAGGAGTTTTTCTTGATAAGTTGAACTCTAATGTTTGTGTTAAAGAGTATAAGGTAAGTTCTTGCAAAAATATTGTTTTTAGGAAGTTTTATAATTTGTTTAAGAAATTATTTTGGATAATATTTAATTACCATAAATATGATTTTAGTTGTTGTTATGCGACTTATTCTTTGCCTTGCAATATGCTTGCTTATTATGGTTCTAAGAATAATTTATTTTACATTCATAGTAATTATAAATATATTTATGATGAAAGTGATTTAAGAGTTTTCTTTGATGCTAGACGAATTAATTTATATAAACATATTGCTTTTGTTGCTAATGAAGCTAGGAAAGATTTAATTGAATTTTATCCTAATATAAAAGATAAGTCTGTTGTTATAAATAATTTAATTGATTATCAAAAAGTGATTGATTTATCAAAAGAAAAAGTTAGTTATGATAAAAAAACAAAGTATTTATTTGTTTTTGTCGGAAGATTGGAAGAACATTCTAAGAGGTTGTCTAAAATGATTAATGTTGTTAAGAAACTTTCTGATGTTTCTTTATTGATTGTTGGCGATGGTCCTGAAAGAGACATGTATCAAAATATGATAAGCGATTGTTCTAGAATAACTATGGTAGGAGCTAAAAAGAATCCTTATCCATATATGAATCTTGCTGATTATGTTGTTTTGTCTAGCGATTATGAGGGATATCCTGTTGTTTATAGCGAAGCAATTATTTTGGGAAAGAAAATTATTAGTACAATTGATGTGTCTGATGATTTTATATCTATTCCAAATAGATTTGGATATATTGTTTCTAAAGATGAAAATAAAATGCTTTCTGATATTAAAGATATTTTAAAAAATGATAATATGATTCAAGAAAAAGTTGATTTTAGCAAAATTAATTCTTTAAAAATCAAGAAGTTAGAGAGTATGATTGATGGTGAGTAGTATGAAAAATAAAGAACGAATGATAGGATTGGATATTTTACGAATATTATCTATGCTTGGTATTATTGGGTTACACTTGGTTGGTCAAGGTGGAATATTAGGTAATTTAAATTTAATGAATTATCGAACTTTTGTGATACTTTTTATTTATGTTGTTTGTTATTTGTCGGTTGATATATTTGGAATTTTATCCGGATATTTGTCTTGGAAAAAGAAAAAATTTAATTATAGCAGAATTATTGATTTGATTTTTATTACGTTTTTTTATTGTGCTATTATTACTTTTGTTTTTCATTTTTTTGATTTATGTGGTTTTAAAACATTAGGGTTTAAAGAATTTGTCAATTCACTATTTCCTGCGCTTGTTGGTCGTAATTGGTATATAACAAGTTACATTTTTGTTTTCTTTTTGATGCCTTATTCCAATGTTTTGGTAGATAAACTAGAACAAAGAAATATGAGGAATATGTTGATTATCTTATTTATAATGTTATGTATTATTCCCAATATATTTTGGCAAACTGATTTTTTTAGGACTTTGAATGGATATTGTCCTTTATGGCTTTTATATTGTTATATGATTGGTGGTTATATAGGAAAATATGGATTAAATGAAAAACTTTACAAGAACAGAATTATTGTTGCTTTTTCTTGTATTGTTTCAGCATATATTTTTAATATTTTGGTTCGTATAATAACATTTAAATTGTATGGACAGGTAATGTATGAAAGTTGGTTTATAAATTATGTATCTCCTTTTAATGTTATTGCGTCAGTATTATTAATATCGATTTTTTCTAATATAAAAATAAAGAATAGTACCATTAATAGAATTATTGTTTTTTTTAGTGTAAGTTCATTTGCTGTATATATAATTCATTGCCATTATTTGGTGTATGATTATTATATATTGGATATTATGAAGTTTTGTGTTGAACGTAATGTTATTATTATTATTTTATATTTTACATTATTTTGTATTGTAATATATTTAGTATGCAGTATTATAGATTTTTTAAGAATTAAAATTTTTAAAATATTTAAGATCGATTGTTTGGTTAATAAAATAGGTGAAAGGTTAAATAATTTTTTAAATTGATAGTAGAAAGGTGATATTATGCCTAAATTTAGCATTGTTATTCCTGTTTATAATTCTGAAAAATATTTGAATAAGTGTATTGATAGTGTTATTAATCAGAATTATAAAAATTATGAAATTATTGTTGTTAATGAAGGATCTCAGGATGATAGTCAGAGTATCATGGATAGTTATGGTAAAAAGATTAAAAATATACATATACCACAAAAAAACACTTTCGGTCCTAGTTATTCAAGAAATATAGGTGTTTCTGAAGCAACTGGTGATTATATTTTATTTTTGGATAGTGATGATTATTATGAGCCTGATTTATTACATAAATTAGATGAAGCACTTGATAATGAATATGATTTAGTTAGATTTGAAATTCAGTATGATAAGAATGGTCTTAAAGAAAAAATAAAGGGTTGTATATCTGACTGTGTGTATGATACTGGTATTTATGCTTTTAATGAAATATGTAATTATTCTATAGTTGAGAGTCCTTGTTGTTATGCTTTTAATAGAGAATTTTTTTTGAAAAATAAATTTGAATTTAAGGTTGATACTCTTCATGAGGATTTTGGATTAATTCCTTTGATTTTGATAAAAGCTGATAGTGTTAAATGTATTAATTATATTGGGTATAATTATGTTATTCATGATAATAGTATTATGACTAATAATAGTAATGATCGTGTTATAAAGAAATGCAATGATTTTTTAGAGCATTTTAAGTATTTAAAGGATGAAAGTTCTAAATATAGTAGTGATTTAAAAATATTTAATAGTTATATTGCTAATTCTGTTATTTTAAAATCTACATATTTAACTGGTGAACATTATAAAAAATATATTAAAGAATTAAGAAAGCTTGGAGTTTTTGATATGCTTCTTAGTGATACTTTTGGTAGAAAAATTAAAAAGTTTTTTATTAGGATTAGTCCTAAATTATATTATAAGTTAGTTAGAAGGTAATATATGGTAAAGGTTAGTGTTATTGTTCCAATTTATAATAGTGAAAAGTATTTGAAAAGATGTATTGATTCTTTGGTTAGTCAAACTCTTTTTGATATGGAATTTATTTTAATTAATGATGGTTCTACTGATAGTAGTGATTCTATTATTAACAGTTATAGTGATTCACGTATTAAGTATTTTAAAAGATCTAATCATGGTATAGGCGCAACTCGTAATTTTGGAATTGAACATTCTAGCGGTGATTTTATTGGATTTTTAGATAGCGATGATTATGTTGAACCTGATATGTTTGAAAAATTATATAATAAATGTGTTCATGATGATTTAGGTATTGTTATTTGTGATTTTTATAAAGAGTCTTCTAATATAGAAAAGATTATTTTTAATGATTTCGGAATAACAGACCTAAATAGCAAACCTAATTTACTAATGGATATTAATTTGGCGCCTTGGAATAAGTTATATAAAAGAGATATTTGTTCTAATGTATTATACCCTGTTGGTGTTAAATATGAGGATACTCCATGGGTAGCTAAGGTTATGTCTAATGCTTCTAGAATTGGTAAATTAAATGAATGTTTATATCATTATATAGTTCATAATAATAGCGAAACAACTGTTGTTGATAATCGTGTTTATGATATTTTTAAAATAACTGATATTTTGTTATCTGATTTAGGAAGTAATGAATATTTAAAAGATTCTGTTAATGATTTAGTTATTTATTTAATTACTAAGTATACGGTTAGTCAAAGGTATTTAAAAAGTAAAAAAGAAAGAGATAAGTTTATTGATTATGCTTTTGTTTATTTAAATAAGAATATACCTGGTTTTAAGAATGCTAATTATTTTAAAAAAAGAGAATTTTTAAAAGGGCTTGTTGAAAAAAGTAAATTTTTAACTAAATTGCATTGTGATTTGTATTCATTTTTAAAAAAATAGTTTTATATTGTTGAATTTATAACATATTTTTTGATATAATGGACAAGAGAGTAGAGGTAATGATAGTGATTAAAAATGTTTTAAGTAACTTTAAGAGATACTCTTTTTTAATGAGTGAGTTAATTTCTCGTGATTTTAAAGTTAAATATAAAAGAAGTGTTTTAGGAGTTTTATGGTCTATATTGCAGCCAATTCTTATGATGACTGTTATGGCTATTGTATTTTCTCAAATGTTTAAATTTAAGGTTGAAGGCATTAATTATCTTGTTTATTTGATGACAGGAATAGTTATGTTTAATTATTTCAGTGAGGCAACATCGAATGCGATGACATCTGTTGTATTTAATTTTGGACTTATAAATAAGGTTTATATACCAAAGTATATTTTTCCTATTTCTAAATGCTTATTTTGTGGTATTAATTTTATTCTTACTTTAATACCATGGTTTGGAATAATATTACTTTCTTATGTTGGATTAGGTGAATATACTTGTCATTTGAATTTATGGTATATTTTAATTCCTTATATACTTTTGTGTTTCTTCTTATTCGCACTTGGAATTGGATTTATTTTATCGTGCGTTTCTGTTTTTTTAAGAGATATGTTTTATATATATAGTATTATTTTAACTATATGGAATTATATGACACCAGTTTTCTATAGTATTGAAATATTACCAGTTAAATTACAGGCTTTATTTAAACTTAATCCGTTGTATTTGTATATAACTGGAATTAGAAGTATTGTTTTAGCTGGAGAAAGACCTTCAGTAACTCAACTTGGTTTCATGGCTTTATATGGAATTATTACTTTATTTATCGGTCTTATTGTATTTAGAAAGAAACAGGATAAATTTATTTATTATGTTTAATGGAGGTTAAAATGATTAGTGTTAAGAATGTAACTATGAAATTTAATTTAGGCATTGAAGCAACATCTTTTAAAGAAACATTTATTTCTTTATTTGATAAGAAGAGAAGAGTATCTAAAGAAAAAAATGAATTACTTGCTTTGAATAATGTTTCTTTTGAAATTTCTAAAGGAGAAGTTGTTGGGCTTATTGGAAGTAATGGAGCAGGTAAAAGTACACTTTTAAAAGTTGTAAGTGGTGTTATGAAACCAACTAAAGGTAGTGTTAAAGTTGAGGGTGTTATATCGCCTATGATAGAATTGGGTGCTGGATTTGATTCAGAACTTACTGCTCGCGAAAACATATATTTAAATGGTGCGATATTGGGTTATTCTAAGAAGTTTCTTGATGAAAAATTTGAACAAATAGTTGAATTTTCTGAAATTAGAGATTTTTTGGATGTTCCTGTTAAGAATTTTTCTTCTGGTATGACTGCTAAGTTAGCATTTTCTATAGCGACTATTGTTGATCCTGAAATATTAATTGTTGATGAAATTTTATCTGTAGGGGATATTAAATTTCAGGAAAAAAGTAAGAAAAAAATGATGGAAATGATTAATGGTGGAACTACTGTTTTGTATGTTTCGCATTCATTAGAATCTATTAAGGATTTATGTACTAAAGTCATTTGGCTTGATCATGGAAAAATTGTAAAAATTGGAGATCCTAAAGAACTATGTGATGAATATTATAAATTTCAAATGGAAAAGTAAATTAAAAAGAGTGGTTGATAGGTATGAAAAAAGTTTTAATATATGGTGTAGGGCCTTTAAGTAATAGGGGTTGCGAAGCATTAGTTAATTCCACTATTTCTCAAATAGATAAGAATGTTTCAATTTCTTTAGCAACTTTTGATTATAAGAATGATAAAGATAATTTTGATAAAAGAATTAAAAGAGTAGTTAATCATCATATTGATAAAGAATCTGATTTTGATGATGAACAAAGAAAAAAGATTAAAGAATTTGATTCTATTAAATATGATTATAATAATTATGAATCTGTTTATCAAAGGAATGTTGTAAAAGAAATTGAGAATAGTGATTTATGTATTCATATTGGCGGAGATAATTACTGCTATGGTGCAAATAATTGGATGTATTTTGTTAATGATAAAGCTCATGAACTTGGCAAGAAAACAGTTTTGTGGGGTGCTTCACTTTTTGATGAGATTACTGATTTGCAACTTATTGAAGATTTGAAGAAATATGATTTATTAATGCTTAGAGAAAAAATAAGTTATAATGCTGTTAAGAGATTTATTGATGAGGATAAATTACTTTTGGTTCCTGATCCTGCTTTTTCTTTAAAAACTACAAAAGTTAAAATGGATTCTTGGTATAGAGGAAGAAAGGTATTAGGATTAAATCTTAGCCCGTTGACTATTAAAACCGATGATAATTATAATTCTATTATTAAGTTTATTGATTATATTCTTAATAAAACTGATTATTCTATTTCACTTATACCACATGTTACTTTGGAATTTGTTAGCGACACGATTGTACTTAATCGTTTAAAGAATGATTATTTCAATAATGAGAGAGTTTTTCTTGAGAGAACAGATTATAATTGCAATCAGGTTAAATATGTTATTTCTCAATGTGATATGTTAATAGCTGCAAGAACTCATGCATCTATTGCTGCATATTCAACTTTTGTTCCTACTTTAGTTTTAGGATATAGTGTTAAGTCAAGAGGTATAGCTGAAGATTTGTTTGGTAGTTATAAGAATTATGTTATTCCTAGTGAGGATTTAAATTTTGAAAATTTAGTTTCTTGTTTTAAATTTATAGATAATAATAAAGATGAAATTAGAAATAAGCTTGTTGAGCAAATGAAGACTATAGGTAATGAAGCGGCTTGTTTATTTTCTAAGATGAAAGAAAGATTAGAATATTTGGATAAGAAATATATTTGTGACAAGACAAAGTGTTCTGGTTGTGGGGCTTGTATGAATATTTGCCCTAAAGATGCTATTAAATTTGAGAGAGATTCTGAAGGTTTTTTATATCCTACTATTGATGATAAAAAATGTATTAATTGTGGTGCTTGTAGGAAAATTTGCCCAGTTTTTAATAATAAAACTTTTGATGAGAAAGTTGTTAAATGTTTTGCGGCTAAATCTAGAAATGATAATATACAAATGAAAAGTTCTTCTGGTGGAATTTTTAGCCATTTGGCTTTAAGCGTTATTCATGATAATGGTGTTGTATATGGTGCATGTATGGAGAATTTTTCTGTGAAGCACATTAGAATATCAAATGAAAAAGAATTAGATAAAATATTAGGCTCTAAATATGTTCAGAGCAATATTGAATTTGTTTTTAAAGAAATATTGGAAGATTTAAATGCTGGTAAAGCTGTTTTATTTTCAGGTACTCCTTGTCAAATAATGGGGTTAAGAAGTTTTTTGAAGAATGATTATGATAATTTATATTGTGTTAGTGTAATGTGTCATGGTGTTATGAATGATTTTGTTTTGGATAAGAGAATTAAAAGTTTTGAAGATTTTTATGATACAAATATTACTGATATTAAATTTAGAAGCAAAAAGAATGGCTGGGAAAAAGCTAGTATAGAGTATTTATCTGATAGGATTAATAAGGTATATCATTTTAATGATGACCCTCTTATGTTTTTATATTTAAATAATTATGTTTTAAGAGAAAGTTGTTATAGTTGTTCAGCAAAAGGTTTAAAAGGCAATGGTGCAGATATAATATTAGGCGATTATTGGGGAGTTAATGTTGTTCATAATGATATGTTTGATAGTAATGGTGTAAGTTGTATTATTATTAAAACTGATAAAGGAAGAAAACTGTTTGATGATATTTCTGACGAATTAATAATTACTGAAACAAAATATGAGGATATTATAAAATATAATGGTGCTTTTTTGGATTCTGTTTCTAAACCACTTGAGAGAAATATTGTTTTTAATGAACTTCAAAATAATGATATAAAAATTATTTATGATAGATGTAAATATTTGAAAGAATGCAATGAGTTGCGAGATAAACTTGAAGATGTTGTAAAAAATGATCAAAAGATGATTCAACAGTTGGAAAGCGACAAAAAAAATTATTATCAACAATTACAATCTGTTTATAACAGTAAAAGATTTAAGATTGTTGATAGAATATTCAATTTAATAAATAGATTAAGATTTAAGAAATGAGTGAGACAAAATGAAAAAACAAAGAAATATTTTGATGTGTTTACAGCAAATGGATATAGGTGGAGTGGAAACAGCTGTTTTAACGATGTGTAAGGGATATATACGTGCTGGTTGTAATGTTTTTGTTGCAGCTAAGCACGGTGTTTATGTAAGACAACTAGAAGAAATTGGCGTTAAGTTTTATGATATTGAATATGAATTTTTAAATCGTTTTCCTTTGGAAAAAAAGCAAGAATTATATAAGTTTTGTAAGGATAATAAAATAAATGAGGTTTATATTCATCAGTATCCATGTGTATTGTATTGGCTTCCAGTTTGTTTGGAATATAATATTCCTTATATTGCTTATGTTCATTCTATAGTTCCTGGTGCTCCAGAATGGTTTATGAAGGATTTTCCTATTTATAGATCTGTTTTACCAATTTTTTTTGCAAATGCATCGAAAGTTATTTGTATAGCTCCTAATACTAAGGAAGAGATTGAAAGTTTATTTGATGTTCCTGAAGATAAGTATATGATTATTCCAAATTCTCTTAATTTACCTGATTTTGATTGTAAAGATTCTTCTGGTAAATTGAAAGTTTTTGGTATGGCAGCAAGATTTTCTGAGGAGAAAATCGTTTCACTTAAGAAAGGAATAGATTTATTTTTAAAATATTTGGAATCTAATCCTGGGTGTAAATTGTTAATTGCTGGTGATGGTGATAAGAAATCTGAAATAGAAGAGTATTCTAAAAATAAGAATATTAAATTTTTAGGATCTGTTTCTGATATGAAATCTTTTTATGAAAAATTAGATGTTTTTATGGGTGTGGACAGATGTATTCTAGAAGCAATGGCATGCAAGAGATTATCTATAATATGTGGGTATAATGGAAGTGCCAATATAATTGATTCTAATAATATTCTTGCTGCTAGTAAATTTAATTTTTCGGGAAAGAATTTAGATGATGATGTTGAAATAACAGATAGATTATCTTCTATTAAATTAGATAATTATAAGTCTATAGTAAATGATAATTTTGATTTTATTAATAAGAATTATGGTATTGATAATAATTTATATAATGGTGTGTTTGACTGTGATTTTTCAAGTGAATATTCAAAATTATTTGTTGAATTAAATGAAAAATATAGTTTTATCCCTGAATGTAGGGAAGTTATTCCTTGGTATAAAAAGACTTTGCTATATAGAGGTTTAAGAAAGATTAAAAGGGTTATGTGTAGAATGTTTAGGAGGAAATAATTATGAATTTTAATAAAGTACCTGGTAAAGATATTAAAATAGTTGGAAAATTGATGAATGATTGTAAACCTGTAATATCTATTGTAACTCCTTTTTATAATGGTGGGAGTACATTAGAGGAAACTGCTAATTCTATTTTTAGCCAAACTTTTCCTTTTTTTGAGTGGGTAATAGTTGATGATGGCTCAAAGGATCGAAAATCTTTAATTAAACTTAAGGAATTAGAAAAGAAAGATAAACGTGTTAAGGTTTTTCACAAAGAAAATGGTGGTCCTTCTCAAGCTCGTGATTATGGAATAGAACATGCCTCTAAGAGTTCGAAGTATATTTACTTTTTGGATTGCGATGATATTATTGGTAATACTATGATGGAAGTCATGTACTGGACTTTAGAGACTCATCCCGAAGCTTCATTTGTTTACCCATCTATTATTAATTTTGGGGATTTAGAGTATTATTGGGAACCATATTTTTCATTAGAAGAGGAAATTGTTAATAATGTAATGTGTATTAATACAATGGTTAGAAAAGATGCTTTACTTGATGTTGGATGCTTTGGTATAAAAGAGAAAGCTATGTTTGAAGATTGGAATTTATGGTTAAAATTACTTTCTAAAGGATATATTCCAATAAGAATTAATGCTCCTTTGTTTTGGTATAGAGTTAATTCTACAGGTGAGTTTTCACGTGCAAAGAAGAATTACGATAAAGCAATGAAACTTATAAATAGTACTGCAAAAACTATTAAGAATGATATTCAAGCTATTCAGTTTCCAAGAATTGATTCTAAAACTGATTCATCAGATGTTTCAAATATGATTTTACCTAAATATGAATTGACAAAATCAGTACTATTTATGTTACCTGATTCTATAATAAATAAAAATAGAGTTTTTGATTATGAGATTATTAAAAGATTTTCTAATGATGGATATAAATGTTTTACTATTTCAACTGATGCTGTTAGAAATAATTTAAGACAGGAAATTGAAGATTATTCAGATTATTATGATTTATCTACATTTATTGATTATGGTGATTATGTAAATTTTATAAATTATTTAATTAGTTCAAGGAATATTGAAACTATTTATATTTCTGATGGAACTATAAATTGGTCATTAATAATGATGATTAAAGATAATAATCCAAATATTAAAATTATCAGTATCGATCATAATTATTTTAGTAGTAGTAAATCTAATGAATTTAAAAAAGTGGATACTACTGATATTAAGGAAAAATATAATGTTCCTTTGAATAAGAAAATTATTTCATTTATTGAAAGAATTAGCTATGATGAAAATCCGTTATTATTTGTTGAAATGGCAGAAAAGCTTTTATCACAATATTCTAATTTATTCTTTGTTATTTCTGGTAGAGGACCTATGGTTAGCGAAATTGGAGAGTTCTTAGATGAAATGGACATGCGTGAGAATGTTTTGCTAATGGATCAGTTAGATAATGATGATTTGTATTTAATTAGTGATATTGTTGTTAGTTGTCCAAGAACTGAAGGAGTTTCAATTAATTTTTATAAAGCAATTACTAATAGTATTCCTGTTGTAATAAATGATTCTTTTGGACAAGGTGATGTGATTGGCAATTGTGGAATTGTTGTAAGTGAAAAAGATAATGTTGATTTATATATAGAGGCTGTTACTGATATTCTTAATAACTATGACAAGTATAAAAATGATGTTATTAAATTTGCAAGTGATTTAAAAGATACATATGATTATTATTATGCTAATTTTAAAGATAATAAAGGTATGAATGATAGTGACTTATTTAACAATGTATTTTCTAATTTTGTTTGTACTGATATTAAGTCAATGATTAGTGATATGTCTAAGGAATATTATAAAGAATATCATGGATTAAGTTTTAAACTACATTCAAAAAAAATTGAAAAGTTAATTAAAAAAGCTAGAACGTTTGGTATTAAATATTATTGTCAAAATGAATTGCAGTATATATTTAATTATATTTCTCGTTTTAAAAAGATTTTAATTGGGTTTAAAGAGTTAATTTTAAGTATTATTTATTTTATTCCAGTATTATTCAAATTTTTAAAAATTTTATATAATTTTTTTGCAAATAAGATTAGTTTTATGAAAAGAAAGATTTTTAAGTAAGGTGAATTTATGAAAAAGTTATTTAGTCAAATTATTAAGTTTGGATTTGTTGGGGTAATTGCTACAATAATTGATTATGGTCTTATGGTTTTTTTTACAGAGGTATTCCGTATTCCTTCCTTAATTTCTGCTGCAATTTCTTTTACAATTTCTGTTATATTTAATTATATTGCAAGTGTCAAATGGGTTTTTGATGTTGATAAGAAAAAAAATAGTAAAAAAAAGGAAATTATTGTTTTTATAGTATTAAGTGTTATAGGATTAGGAATTAATGAATTAATTATGTATTTAATGGATAAAGCATTTGGTATAGATTATAGGATTTCTAAATTATTTGCGACTTGTGTTGTAATGTGTTGGAATTTTATTACTAGAAAGATATTTTTAGAGAGTAAAGGTAGTGATATTAATGTTTGATAAAATTTTGAAAAATAATTGTTTTAAAATATTTTCATTAGTTTTAAGCTTTGTTTTTTGTATTTTATTTTTATATACTTCTTGCAAAATTTTAAAAATACAACATTGCTTGAATTTAGTTTATGTTGCTAGTGTTGTTTTTCCATTAGGTATTTATTTTATCTTTTTTGATGATAGCAAAAAAAATAAAATTATTTGTTCTTTAGTTTTTTCCTTTTTAGTATTGATTATTCCATTTTTATTTTCGTGGACTTATGATTATACTGCAGATGGAAATTCATATCATAAAATGGCAATTGGTTTTATGAAGGAGGGATGGAATCCTATATACGAATCAAGTCTTGATTGGCAAATTAATAAAGATGTTATTCAAATTGATCCTGTAACTAATATTAATAAGTGGATTGATCATTATCCTAAGGCTACATGGACTGTGGGTGCTGCTATGTACTCATATACTGGAAGTATTGAGAGTGGTAAATCAATAAATTTTTTGTTAATGATTTCTGCTGGTTTATTATTGTATAGCGTTTTTTCTACTAAATACAATAAAAAGAAAGCTTTACTTTTTTCATTGTTACTTTCATTTAATCCTATTTTACTTTCTCAAATGTTTTCATATTATTTAGATGGCTTAATGGGAATATGTTTTATCATTGAATTTATTATTTTAGTTTTACTTGATATTTGTGATAAAAGATCTTGGTTATTGTGGTTTTTATTATTATGTGTATGTTCAATATTTGTAAATTTAAAATTTACGGGATTATTATATTCTGGAATAGTTGCTGCTGTATTTTATTTTTATTGGATTATTAAAGATAGGGAAAACTTTTGGAAAGTATTTAAATATATTACTATTAGATTTTCTGCTTTATTTCTTATTGCAATATGTTTTATAGGAATTAATTCTTATGTTAGAAATACGATTGATCACCGTAATCCATTATATCCATTAATTGGCAATGATAAAGTTGATATTATAACAACAATGCAGCCTAAGATTTTTGGTGAACTTAATTCATTTCAAAAGTTTACATGGTCTTTATTTTCTAAAACTGAAAATATTACGTTTTTTAGTGGTGATCCAAATGTTAAATTTCCTTTTATGTTATATAATAGAGAAATTCAAACGATATATGAATCTCCAGATATAAGAATAGCCGGTTTTGGACCTTTTTATGCTGCTAGTTTTATAATAGGTTTAATATTTTTAGTATATGGATTTGTATGCATGTTAAAAGATAAAAATAAAGTGTTGAAATATTTTATCATGTGTATTATTAGTATTATTGTGTGTTGTGTGGCAGTAAAAGAAGGTTGGTGGGCCAGATATATTCCTCAATTTTATTGTATACCTATAATGGGTGTAATAATTTTGGAATATTTATTTAAAGATAAGAAAAAGTGTATTTTGCAAGCATTATTATGCATAGTTCTTTTTGCTAATTTATCTTGCTTTTTATGTACATATCCGTATAGATTTAGAGATTTTAGAGATACTAGAAATGATTTAATTGAACTTAGTAATATGGGTGAGATTAATCTTGATTTTGATCTTCATAATCTTCCTTTTGGTGTTTATTTTAATCTTAAAGATTATAAGGTTAAATATAATTTAATTTCAATTCCAGAAGATGAAGAGGTTAGATGGTTTTATTCGTGGAAAGTTAGGGTGAAGTTAGATGATTAATTATTTAAAATTGATGAGAGTGAAACATTGGTTTAAAAATTTTTTAGTTTTTTTACCTCTTATATTTAGTTTGAACTTATTTAATATGTATTATTTTGTTCCATCTTTTTTAGCTTTCTTTGTATTTTGTATTTCTTCATCTATAGTTTATATCATTAATGATATTAGCGATGTTGAAAAAGATAGAAAGCATCCTGTAAAAAGAAATAGACCATTAGCGAGTGGGAAAGTTTCGTTAAAGGATGCTAAATTATTGATAATATTTTTGGTTGTTATTGTTATATGCTTATTTTTATTTATGTATCATAACAATTCAATTAGCTTTATTAAAAGTATTTCAATTCCTTTTATATATATTATAATGAATGTTTTATATAGTAAGAAGTTAAAGAATATTCCTATAATTGATGTTTTCATTTTAATGTTAGGCTTTTTGTTTAGAGTTCTTTATGGTGGAATTATTATTAATATATTTGTTTCAAAATGGTTATATTTGATGATTGTTTTTGGCTCATTTTATATGGGTTTCGGAAAGAGAAGAAATGAAATAATTAAGAATGGCTCAAATAGTCGTAAAGTTTTAAGTTTATATTCTAAAGAATTCTTAGATAAAAATATGTATGTTGCTTTAGGACTTGCTATTGTTTCTTATAGTTTGTGGAGTGTCGATTCTGAAACTATTGCTAGAGTAGGAAATGATTATTTATTTTGGACTATTCCTCTTCTTATGATAATTTTACAGTTATATAGCTTAAATATTGAAGGTGATTCTCATGGTGATCCTATTGAAGTAATTTTGTCTGATAAAATGTTACTTGGATCAGCATTTATATATGGAGCGGTAATGATTTTACTGTTGTATGTTATATGAGAAATGTATATGATTTTGATGGGACCATTTATGATGGTGACTCATCTGTAGATTTTTATTTATATTGTTTAAAGAGAAAAACTTCAATAATATTTTTACTACCAATTCAAATACTAGGAATAATTTTATATAAACTTAAGATTAAGAATAAAGAATATATGAAAGAAAAATATTTTTGTTTTTTAAAAAAAATAAAAAATATTGATGATTATGTTGAAGATTTTTGGGAAAAAAACGATTGTAAAATTAAAGAGTGGTATTTAGATCAAAGTGATAAAACTGATGTTATTATTTCAGCATCACCAGAATTTTTATTAAAGCCTTTAAAAGAGAAACTTGATATTGATAAGATAATTGGTTCTAAGGTAAATAAAAAAAATGGTGTTTTTGAGTCAAAAAATTGTTATGGAGAAGAAAAAATTGTTAGATTTGAAAAAGAATATAAAAACATAAAAAGCTCAATTAGTTTTTATTCTGATTCTATTAAGGCAGACAAGCCAATGATGAAATACGCTAAAGATGCTTATTTAGTTAATGGTGACAATGTTGAAAAAATTTATATAGATAGGTTGTGATTTATGAAAAAATTCGATAAAAAAATTTTTATAATTAGTTTATTATATTTGGTATGTCCTATTATTTTACAGTTGTTTTTTTGGTATAATAGATTGATTTCTATACCGTTGATAATATTACTTATTATCGCTACTATTGTTGTTATTAAGAACTATAATCCTTGTAGTGATTTAGTTTGTAAAAAAATATTTAATAAGAAAAAAATAATTGTTTTTGTTACTTTGATAATTATTTTAAATATTCTTTCAGGTGCTGGTGGTTTGTTTCCTCAGAACTGGGATTATCATGGCAGAAATGCTATATTTCATGATTTAATAAACCATAGTTGGCCAATTTATTATGATTATAGTAATTTAGGATATGAAAGTGGTATTTTTGGTAATACTGGAATTTTTAACTATTATTTTGCTTTTTGGCTTCCTGGTGCATTGATTGGTAAATTATTTGGATTTAAAATTGCGAGCATATTTATGCTATTATGGCAGACATTGGGTGTTACTTTATTTTTCTATTATGTTATTAGATTTATGAAATCTATAAAGTTAAGATATTTCTTTATTTTTTTAGCTTTTGGTGGCCTTAACGTTATAGGTCATATTATAGTTAATTCTATGTATGGTATGCCGATTAGTCCCATAGGAGTGACGCATATTGATACTAGTATGGGCGTGTTTTGTATGTCATCATTTGTTACACAGCTTTTTTGGGTTTTCAATCAAAGCATTCCTGCGTGGGTATTAGTTATGTTATTTTTACAAGATAAAGATTATAAAAAATGTGGTTATTATTTTGCATTATTAGTTCCTTTTGGTCCTTTTCCTATGCTTGGTTTTTTATATTTGATATTTTGTTATATATTTTTTGGCAAGAAATTAGATTCATTTATAAATTTAGGTCGTATAAAAGGATTATTAACTGTTCCAAATTTCTTTGGATGTATTTCGGTTTTACCTGTTGTATTTATGTATACTTTAAACGAATCTAAAAAAGGAATATGGTTTATTGATGCATATAAAAATGGTACGTTGGGCGGTTCTTTGATTAATTATTGCTTATTTGTTTTATTAGAATTTTTAGTTTATATTGTTATTGTTAACAAAAAGAATTTTAAACATGTAATTATGTGTTTTGTATTTTTTGCAGTTGCTCCATTATTCTATATAGGCGGTGCTGATTTAGGAAATAGAAGTACTATTCCACTTTTAATTGTATTATATTTATTGGTTGTTCAATTTATTGACAAAATCGACAAGAATGATAAAAAAATATTTTTTAGACAAAAGTGTTTAATTGTTATTCTTGCTGTTGCATTTATAACCAATTTTAATGAATTATATAGGTCTATTAAATATGAATATGTTAATTTAAAAAGCCATCAAAGTAATTTTTCCGATGCTTATCAAACGTTTGATAATTTTGAGGGTAAAGAGTGTTCTTTATTTATTACAAATTTTGTTGCTAAATATGATGAAGAAAATAAAGCTTTAGTATTTATTTTGAGAAAGTAATGTGCTATAATTTAGTTGACATATTGTAAGTGAGGTTTTTGTATGAAAAAAGATTTAGTGTTATATGTTGTTATTCCTTGTTATAATGAGGAGGAAGTATTAGAAGAAACTACGAGGCAATTGAAAATAAAAATGAGTAGTTTAATTAAAGAAAAAAGTATATCAAAAGATAGTAGGGTTATGTATGTTAATGATGGTTCTAAGGACGATACTTGGAATTTAATTAAGAATATATCTGATAGAGAAGAATTGTTTACTGGGATAAGTCTATCTAGAAATAGAGGACATCAAAATGCATTATTAGGTGGTTTGATGACTGCTAAGAAGTATGCTGATGTTATTATTAGTATGGACGCAGATTTACAAGATGATATAAACGCTATTGATGAAATGCTTGAAAAGTATAAAGAAGGTAATCAAGTTGTATATGGTGTTAGAAGTGCTAGAAAGAAAGATACTTTTTTTAAGAAGTTTACGGCTGAGTCATTTTATAAATTTATGAAAGTTTTAGGTGTAGATATTGTTTTTAATCATGCTGATTATAGATTAACATCAAAGCGTGTTTTAGATGAGTTAGAAAATTTTGGTGAGGTAAATTTATTCTTGAGAGGTATGTTTCCTTTAGTTGGTTTTAAATCTGATGTAGTTTATTACGAAAGAAATGAGAGATTTGCAGGTGAATCAAAATATCCTCTTAAAAAAATGTTACATTTTGCATGGGATGGAATTACATCATTTAGTGTTAAACCATTGCAATTAATTTTATCATTAGGAACAATATTATCATTTTGTTCATTTATTGTACTTGTTGTTTTTCTAATTCTTTATTTTGTTAAAGATAATATATCTCCTAATTTGTTCTTAATTGTTTCAATTTGGTTTGCTTGTGGAATTCAATTGATATCTGTTGGATTATTAGGACAATATATTGGTAAAATTTATAACGAAGTTAAGAGGAGACCTAGATTTATTATTTCAGAAAATTTAAATGAAGAGGAAAAGTAATGAATAAGTTTTTTAATAATAATGATAAGAAGATTTGTATATATTTGTTTTGCTTTGCTTTTCTTTTTTTTATTTTTATTGGAGTCTTACTTACTTATAATTTCGATATTGCATGTAACAATAATTTGTTATTTGATTCTGATTCAAGCAGAGTAATTGGTGATATTACTGGTATTTTTTATAATCATTATAGATTAAAGGTTCATCCGTTGTTTTTGATTCTGGTTCAACCTATTTATTTTATATTAAAAGGCTTCTTTATAAATAATATGTTGTCTTTAGTTTTTTTGTCGTCGATTGTTTCTTCGCTAACAGTTGTTTTAATATATAAAATTTTAAGACTTTATAGCGAGAATAAAAAAATATGTATTCTTATATCGTTGTGCTATCTATTTTCTTTTTCAAATTATGTTTTTACTGCTGGCATTGAAGTTTATAATTTCGCTGTTTTATTCTTAGTTTTATTATGGTATTATGTTTTGAAAAAAATTAATCAAAATAATTTTTCTATTTTTTCTAATATTATTCTTTCTATTTTGGGTGTGTTATCCTTATCTTTTACTATAACAAATGGAGTTGTTTTTTTAATTCTTTTATTTGCTTTATTAGTTTTAAAGAAAATTAAATTTCGTAATTTCGTATTTGTTTTGCTTTTAACAACGGCTATTTTTTCAATAGGAGTTTTATTTCAAAATATTGTTTGGCATAATACGCCTGTTTTAAATGGTGATAATTTTAGTGAAGAAAAAAATTATACTGAATATAAAATTACTCTTGATAAAGTTAAGAAAGTTGTAAAAAATGATTTTTATTATTCTATTTTAGGAAATAACGTTGATGTTGTAAGTGTTAATGGTAGAGAATATAGTGGAGCAAATTATAAGTTGTTTTTTGCTCAAAGTAATCTTTTAGAATTGTGTTTTATTAGTATTTTTTATGTACTGTTTTTAATTCTCTTATTAAGAAATATTAAACATAATTTTGTAGTTAATATTGCTTTTGTTACAGCTTTTTTGTTTAATTCTTTATTGCATGTTTTTTATGGAAACGATTCTGCTTTTTTATATTCGCTGCATTTTGTTTATTTGATTTTTTTATGTTTTGGGCTTAATTTATCTAGTGAAAAAAATAGTATCTTAAGAGATATATCTGTAATTTATCTTTTGATTTTATTGTTTTTACAGATAATATTTAATAATTATTTCTTTATTAAAATTATTAGATTTGTTTGTGGTGTTTTAGAATCAAATTATTTTGTTAAAAACTTTGGTATATTTAAATCTACTTTAATTTTATTTGTTTTAATGGCTATATTAATTTTATTAGTATTGTTATTATATAGATTAATAATTAAATTTAAAAAATCTGAAAATAATGAAGAAAAGATATGTTTGGTTTGTTCATCATTATTGATTTTATTAGTTATTCAATGTTTTTTCATTGCTTTAGAAACAACTCCAATTTATGATATGTTTTTTTGGAAGAAGATTGTTGTGAATCATTCTGAAGATATAAGTTTTAAAAATATTGTTAGCAATAAAGAAGCTTTGTCTGGTAAATATTTTGATGAAATGAGAAATCTTGAACAATATATTTTAGAATATAATTCTTTTTTAGATAATTATAGTAATGAAAGAGTTGATTTTTTAAATGATAATACTTATTATTTTTTTGGCTTTGGTAATAGAAAAAAGATTGTTTTTGTTGATTCAAAATTAATTGATATTGAGACAAAAGAGGTTATTTATGAATTTAATATGAAATCTTCTTTGATTATTCCAAATATATATACAGTTATTATTGAAACGAAGGATGGTCAATTTATTAAATTATATGAGGATGAAAAAGGAGTTCATTTTAGCTCTGAAACTGATAATTACATTATCGAAGGTACTGACGTTTTTATAGATTTATATAAATTTGATAATCAAAAATATAAAAATATTAAAAGAGTTTTGTATGGTGAGATTTTGTTTAATATAAAAGATAGTGTAATTTATCCTAATATTTTAGTTTATGATAAACCATGGTATCGAGATGCTGCATTAGGGACAATGGTTTTAAAACAAACTGGAAATTTAGATTTAATAAGTGATTGGGTGTACAATATTACAGATGTGTATGATAGGCAAAATAATGGAAATTGTGAAACTGATAATTTAGGAGAATTATTGTATATTATTTCAACTCAAAACAAGAAAAATAATAAATTAATCAACAAAATTAAAACAGAGGCTGAAAAAAATGCTAATAGTAATCTATATGGCGACTATCTTTGTGGTTCTACTGATTTTGGTAAAAGGTGTATGTATCAAAATCTTTGGTATAGGTTTGGTTTAGAATCTTTGAATGAAAAATATGAATTTTCTATGCCAAATGAGATTGATGATTATACTTCAATGGTTTGGTGGTATGATTATGATGCTATTGATGGCGTAGATGCTGTCGTTGATGCAAATTATCCGTATTTAACATTTGCTAATTTTCATAAAAGTCATATGGGTAAAATTGTTTTTAATGGATCTATTTATCCGCTGTCTTGGGAGAAAAGTGCAAGCCAAGCAGATTATTCCAAAATGAATTTTTTAGGAAATAATTATGTTGATAATAGAGTTTCGCCGTTGCATACATGGACAGCTGCAGAAATGTTATTGTTTTTATTAGATGAAACTGGTAATTTAAAATAAGTTTTGATATAATAAAATTGTTTTGTGTTAGGGGGGATTTTTTTGAAGAAATATAAAGTTTATTTTTTTGCGGTTTTAGTATTATTGTTTTCTTTTATTTTCTTTAAAAGCTTTTTTCCTAACAATGTAAATCTGTCAAAAATATATTCGGACAATGAAAAAGTGGACAATTTGGTTGATGCTATTATTGCTGATAAACAGCAAGTCGTTTATAATAAGAATGAAAGTCGTTGTTATATTCCTAATATCAATTTTTTAAAAAAAAGTAAAATTAGTGTATTATCTGATTTTACTAAAGTAAAGATTTATTTGAATTACATTGATGGTAAATATAATTTAATTGCATTCACTGATAAATATTATCAAGTTATTGAAGTTATTGTTACTAAAATACCTATTGTTAGCGTTTATGATATGGATATTCCTAAATATGATAATGATTATTTTAATCGTAAATTGTTATCTGATTGCTTTGAGGATGAAAAAAATATTTCGAATGTTGGTGTTCATTTTTTTGGTTTAGATAATTTAAATATTAAGAGTGAGGCTCAGATGAGTGTGAGAGGTGCTTCAAGTCAATTATTTGATAAAAAGGCTTATAAATTGAAATTTACTAAAAAGGTTAAATTTATAAGTGATTACAATGATGATGTTTGGGTTTTAGATGCTTCTTATACTGATAAGTCTAAAATTCGTAATAAATTATCTAGTGATATATGGAATCTTATTAATAATAATCAAAAAATTAATAATGATTTGCATGTTGATTATTGTGAATTATTTATTAATAATGAATATGCTGGTTTGTATACACTGAAGAATAAGGTTAATAGGAATATTACGGGTGTTACGGATGATGGTATATTGATTAAATCAATTGCTATTTTGAGACCTGATTATGTTGATGGTTTATTAAACAGTAATTTTAAGGTAAGTGATGGATATTTCTTAAATTATGAAATTAAAAAATATAGTAATAATGGTTATTATTCAATTATATCAAAATTAAAAGATTATTACAGTTATTATTATGATGTTGTTGATTATGACATTGTACATAGAGACTATGATATTGATAATTTTATTAATTATAAGATTTTTGTTGCTCTAATTGGCGGTAATGATAATGCTACTTATAATCAATATATTTCTTTAAGTAATTCTAATTCTAAAATATTGACTACTCCATGGGATATGGATTTAACATGGGGATTAAAATGGGACGATTATAATGGGTTACATAGTTATTTTTCAATTGATTCTAGTTATGATCTAAACTGGATGAATAGTGATATTATTTTTAATATGGATTTTAAAACTTTTAATTTGTTAAAACAAAGGTATTGGGAATTGCGAAAAGATATTATCACAATGGACACTATTAATGGGTACTTAAATTCTTATAAGCAATTGTTTGTTGATAGTGAAGCAGCTAGCCGTGATAGTGAGAGATGGTATGAATATGATGTAGAGTATGAGATTGAACAGATTCGTGAGTGGGCTATTCGTAGAATTCAGTTTTTAGATGAATATTTTAAATAAAAACTTCTATTAATTTAGGAGTTTTTATTTATTTATCTATTTTTATTGTGATATAATATAAATTGTTGGAGGTAGTTATGTTTAGATTTGAAAATAAGTATTTAATTAATAGTCTTCAAATTGAAGAGTTAAAACATAGATTAGCTCCAGTAGTATCACTTGATCCTATATTATCTGGTAGAAAGTTTTATAGTATTAGAAGTTTGTATTTTGATGATAATTTTGATACTTGTTTAAATCAGGTTATTAATGGGGTAAGTAAGAGAGTTAAATATAGAATTCGTTTTTATAATTTCAATGAGAAATATATTATTTTAGAAAAGAAATATAAGATTAATAATATGACTCGTAAGGCTAGCTGTGAAATTACTAAGGAACAGGCACTTGACATTATTAATAATAGAAATTTAAATATTTCTAAAGATAATCCTAAGTTATTAAATGAGTTTTATTTAAAAATAAGATGTGATGGATTTAAACCTAAGATTATTATTGATTATGATAGAATTCCTTATGTATATGATTCAGGTACTGTTAGAGTTACAGTTGATCATAATCTTTCTTGTAGTTATGATATTAAGGGTTTTTTTAATAAGGATATATTAAGGATTCCTTTGATGGAGAAGGGTTATTCTATTTTGGAAGTTAAGTATACTGGTTTTATGCCTGATTTTATAAGATATTGTATTCAAATAAAGGGGCTAGAGTTATCTTCTTATTCTAAATATAAGAATGGTAGATTAGCACTTAAAAATTATGTTGGAGGTTGTTTATGAGTTTTTCAGATATTTTTAAAAAGAATTTTTTAGAGAATTTTACAGGTACTATTAGTATTCAAATGGTTATAGTTACACTTTTAATGGCATTACTATTTTCATTTGTTGTTTTTAATATTTATAAATTAACTAGTAAGAATACTATATATTCTAGAAATTTTAATATTACTATGTCTTTGATTGGTATTGTTACTGCTGGTGTTGTATTATCAATGCAGGCAAATATTGTTGTTTCACTTGGTATGGTTGGTGCTTTAAGTATTGTAAGATTTAGAACTGCTGTTAAGGAACCAAGAGATTTATTATTCTTATTTTGGTCGATTAGTAATGGTATTATAATTGGAGCTGGAGTATATTCATTAGTATTTATTATGGCTATTGTACTTTCTATTGGACTTTTATTATTTGATTTAATTCCAGCTAGAAAGATTCCTTATTTATTAGTTGCTAATTTTAGTAATGCTACTGCTGGTGATAAGATTGAAAATATGTTAAATGAAAATAATATTAAGTATAGAGTTAAGTCTCGTAATGTTACTAAGGATAATATTGATATTATTTATGAATTATATTGTAGTGACGCAAATGATTTACAAAATAGTTTAAGTAAAATTAAAGAAATTACATCCTTTAATTTATTAACTCAAGATGGAGAATGCCAATTTTAGGTATTCTTTTTAATTTTAAATAGTAATTAACTTTACTATTTTTTTTAATTATTTTATAATTATTATAGGGGTTTATAGAATGAGGTGAGTATGAAGAGGGTTGTTATTTTAGCTTTACACTTGGGCTACGGAGGAATTGAAAGAGCTATAAGTGATTTGGCTAATAGTTTAGTTGATGATTATATCGTAGAAATTGTTTCTACTTATAAGGTTTATGATAAACCTGTTAATAGATTGGATAGAAGGGTTAAAGTTACTTATTTAAGTGATTTAAAACCTAATAAAAAAGAGTTTAAGAATTGTTTAAAGAAGTTTAAATTGATAAGTGCTTTTAAGGAAGGAATTAAAAGTATTAAGATTCTTAAATTAAAGAAAGAATTGATGATTAATTACATTAAAGAGTGTGATTCTGATGTTATTATTTCTACTCGTGATATTCATAATAAATGGCTTGGTGAGTATGCTAGAGATGGCATTTTAAAGATTGGTTGGGAGCATAATCATCATCATGGGAATATGAAGTATGCGAATAAGATAATTGATAGTTGTAGTAATTTAGATTTTTTTGTTTTAGTTTCTAAAGATTTAACTGATTTTTATAAGGATAGAGTAAAACCTAAATGTGTTTATATTCCTAATCTGGTTTCAAAAGCTAAAACTAAGTCTGATTTAAAGAGTCTTAATTTAGTAAGTATTGGTAGGTTATCTAAAGAAAAAGGTTTTTTAGATTTATTGGATGTATTTAGTTTAGTTCACGATAAGCATTCAGAGTGTAAATTAAATATTATTGGTGATGGAGAAGAAAAGGATAAAATTGTTTCTAAAATTAATAGGTTAGGTTTATCTGATAGTGTTATTATGCATGGTTTTTTAGATAAGGATAAAGTTGGAGATATATTATCTAATTCTTCTGTTTATGTTATGTGTTCTTATACTGAATCTTTTGGTATTGTTTTATTAGAAGCATTTTCTTATGGTGTTCCTTGTGTTGCTTTTGATTCTGCTGAGGGTGCTCGCGAGATTATTAGTAACAATTGGGATGGTTATTTGATTAAGGATAGGAATAAGGAAGAAATGGCTAAAAGGGTCTGTAATTTAATTGATAATTATAGTAGAAGATTTATAATGGGTAATAACGCTATTAAAAAAGCTGATAAGTATTCATTAGAAGAAGTAATGGATAAGTGGAAGAAAATTATAAAGTAGGTGACTTATGAAGAAAGTATTATTTGTGTCTAGTACTGGTGGACATTTAAATGAGTTATTACAATTATCTAAGACTATGAAAAGGTATGATTCTTATATTATTACAGAGAAAACTAAGTCTACGTTAGGTCTTATTGATAAGTATGGATCTAAGATTAAGTTTTTGAAGTATGGGTCTAAGTCTCATTTGAGTTATATTTATATTTTTCCATGGAATTGTATTAAGAGTTTATTTTATTTTATTAGAATAAGACCTAGTGTTGTTGTTACGACTGGTGCTCATACCGGTGTTATTATGTGTTATATTGCTAAGTTGTTTAGGAAGAAAGTAATTTATATTGAGACTTTTGCTAATATTAAGACAAAAAGTGTTAGTGGTAAACTAGTTTATCCAATTGCTGATATGTTTGTTGTTCAGTGGGAGAGTATGCTTAAACTTTATCCTAAGGCTGTTTATGGGGGGTGGATCTTTTGATTTTTGTTAGTTTAGGAACGAATGATAAGAGTTTTGAAAGATTGCTTAAGACTATAGATAGAGAAATTGAAAAAGGTAATATTAAAGATAAGGTTATTGCTCAATCAGGATATACTAAGTATTCATCTAAGAATATGGATGTTTTTGATTTAATGCCTATGGATAAGTTTAATAAATGTGTTGATGATTGTGATATTTTAATTACTCATGGTGGAGTTGGTACTATTCTTGATGGATTAAAGAAAGGTAAGAAAATTATTGCTTTTCCAAGGTTATCTAAATATCAAGAACATGTTAATGATCATCAAGTTGAGATAATTGAGGAGTTTTATAATTCGGGATTTATATTGACTGGTGATGTAGAGGATGTTTCATCTTTAATTAAGGAGTGTTCTAATTTTAATCCTAAGAGTTATAAATCTAATAATTATAAATTTAATAAATTAATTAGTGATACTATAGATAGTTTTTAATAAATGTTGTATAATGTATTTGGAGGGATTTTATGAAGATTTTAGTTACAGGTGGTACAGGTTATATTGGAAGTCATACTTGTTGTGAATTATTAGATGCAGGTTATGATATTGTTGTTATCGATAATTTTTCTAATAGTAAGCCTGATGTTATTGATAAGATTAAGAAAATTACTGGTAAGGATTTTAAGTTTTATGAAGGTGATGTTGCTGATAAGGAATTATTAAGAAAAATATTTTCTGAAAATGAGATAGGTGCAGCAATTCATTTTGCAGGTTATAAAGCTGTTGGAGAATCAGTTGCTAAACCATTAATGTATTATAGAAATAATTTGGATTCTACTTTATCATTGTTAGAAGTTATGAATGAATTTGGTTGTAAGAAGTTAGTATTCTCTTCTAGTGCGACAGTTTATGGAAAACCTAAGAGTTTACCAATAAAGGAGGATTTTAGTTTATCTACTACTAATCCTTACGGAGCTACTAAGTTAATGATTGAGGATATTTTAAGAGATTTATATGTTTCTGATAATGAATGGAGTATTGCAATCTTAAGATATTTTAATCCAATTGGTGCTCATAAGAGTGGATTAATTGGTGAAAATCCTAATGACATTCCTAATAATTTAATGCCTTACATTGTTAAAGTTGCTACTGGTGAGTTAGAGTGTTTAAGTGTATTTGGTAATGATTATGATACACATGATGGTACTGGTGTAAGAGATTATATTCATGTTGTTGATCTTGCTTTAGGTCATATTAAAGCTATAGAATATATATTAAATAGTAAAGGTGTAGATGAATATAATTTAGGTACTGGAAATGGTTATAGTGTACTTGATTTAGTTAATACATTTATGAAAGTTAATGGAGTAGATGTTAATTATAAGATTGTAGATAGACGTCCTGGTGACATTGATGCTTGTTATGCTGATTCAAGTAAAGCTTTAGAAGTTCTTGGATGGAAGGCAAAACTTGGTATTGAAGATATGTGCCGTGATGCGTATAATTTTGTTAAAAATGTTAAAGAAGACTAGTTCTTCTTTTTTTCTTGTTATTAATTGTTTGTTGTGGTAAACTTATATGGGTAGATGTATATGAGAAGTATTTATTTAGTTATGTCACAAACTGGTACAATTTTATCTAAAGCTATAAAGTGCGTTACTGGTGACGAGTATAATCACATTTCTATTTCTTTTGATGAAAGCTTGAATTGTATGTATTCTTTTGGTAGAAAGTATGCTGATGTTCCGTGTATTGGAGCTTTAGTTGAGGAACATATTGGTAAGGGGACATATAAAAAATTTAGTGAAACTATATGTAGAGTTATTGAAATTCAGGTTGATGATTCTGTTTATGATGCAGCTTCTTATTATGTTCAAGATATGATTAATAGACAGAAGAATGGATGTATTGAATATAGATATAATATATTGGGATTGATTTATGGTTTGTATGGTAAAAAAAGGCAATCAGAAATCCATTATTATTGTTCTGAATTTGTTAGAGAAGTTTTGTCTGTAGCTGGTTGTGATTGTTCTGATATTTCTTATTATACGCCTCGTCCTGTTGAGTTTGAGATTTTGAAAGATAAGTATAATGGTCGTTTAGTATATGAAGGACTTTTACGTAATTATCCGTATAAGAATGTTTGTACTGTTAAAAAGTTAATAGCTTGAATTATCTTTTTTGCAAGGATGGCGAAAGTGGTAGACGCGCTACTTTGAGGTGGTAGTGGATAATATCTGTGAGGGTTCAAATCCCTTTCCTTGCACCATATATTTGAAAGTAAATATTATGTATACAAAGAGTAATGAAAAAATTAATTATGAAGATGAAATAAGAGATAGTTGCATGATGAATTTAAGGATTATTGTTTGAAGTTATCTAAAGATATAGATAGTTATTGTAAGGGAAATAAAGTTGAAAATATTTTTTATTAATTTAAGTTGTAGTTATAGAAAAATTACTTATAATAGAAATTTTTAAGAATGATTTGACAAGATCGTTTTTAAATAGTATAATTTATTTAATTTAAATGAGGAAGAGAAGTAGTAGTAAAACCTCTTACTTTAGTGATGTTACCGGTTGGTGAAAGGTAATAGTAAAGTTTTATGAACGTATCTTGGAGTTTAATCGTTACTCGCGTTAAGAGAAAGAGAGCATAGAATTCTATGAATTAAGGTGGTACCGCGAATTATTCGTCCTTAAATTTATAGGATTTTTTTATTTGAAAGGGTGATTGTTATGGATTTTAAAGGTTATATTAATAGTAAAGTTAATAATGTTTTAGGGCATGATGTTATTATTGAAATTCCTCCAAAGGATGGTATGGGAGATTATAGTATTCAGTGTGCTGCTTATAGAACAGATGAGTTAAAGAGTCCGTTTGATGTTGCGAATAAGATTAAGGATAATTTTGTTGATGATAAGAATTATTTTACTGATATTAAAGTAATGGGACCTTATGTTAATTTTTATGTTGATTATGATAAGTTATCTAGTAGTGTTATTAGTGATATTGAATCTTTAGGTAATAAGTATGGTTCTTTAAATCAGGGTAAAGGAGAAGGTTTATTAATAGAACATACTTCTATTAATCCAAATGCTGAACCTCATATTGGTAGATGTAGAAATAGTTTACTTGGAGATTTTATGTCTCGTCTATATGATTTTTGTGGATATAATGTAGAAAGACATTATTATATTAATGATTTAGGTAAGAAGATTGCTTTACTTATTATTGGTATTGAAAAGTATGGTTTAGCTGATGAGAGTTTTGCTTCTATATTAGATGTTTATGTTAAGATTAGTAAGGACGCAAAAGAGGATGAATCTATTGAGAAGTTATCTTTTGGTTATTTAGAGAAAGTTGAAGCAGGGGACCCAGAATATATTGATAAGTTTAAGTCTATTACTGATAAGTGTGTTGAAGGTCAACTTAAAATATTTGGTGAAATGGGTATTTCATGGGATGTATTTACTCATGAGTCTGATTATGTTTATAATGATTATTTAAATAGTATCTTAGATAAATTGAAAGAAAAAGGAAAGTTCTTTACTGATGAGTTAGGTAGAGGTTGTGTTGATTTATCTGGTTATGATATTGCTTTAAAGGAACCTGTTATGGTACTTACTCGTTCTAATAATACTTCTTTATATCCAATTAAAGATATTGCTTATACTATGTATAAAATGGGTTTGAATGATAAGAATAACTTTATTGTTTTAGGTGAGGATCAAGAAACTTATTTTAAAGAAATTTCTGCTATTATGGATATTTTAGGATATAAGTCTCCTAAGTTAATTTCTTATGCTTATGTACTTTTAGATGGTGGAAGAATGAGTACAAGTGGTGGTACTGTTGTTCTTGTTACTGATTTTATTAAGGCTGTTAAAGAAACTTTAAAGAATGAGTTTTCTAAAAGAGGTACAGAGGTATCAGATGATGATTTAAGGATTTTATGTAATGCATGTGTTAAATTTACTATGCTTAATGTTTCTAAGAATAAGATTGTTAATTTTAATTTAGATAGTGCGACTAGTTTTACTGGTGAATCTGGTATGTATATTTTATATAGTATTGTTAGAATTAATTCAATTTTGAAAAATAATCAAATTGAGTTATCTGATGAGATTAAGTTTACTACTGATATTGAGAAGAAGATTGTTAAGAGTTTATATAATTTTCCATCTGTTGTTGATGAATTATTAAAATCTTATGAACCAGCTCATTTAACTAAGTATATATTTAATTTAACTCAAGATTTTTCAAGGTTTTATGAGAATGTTAATATTAGTAATGAGGAAGATGTTGTTTTAAAATCTTCTAGAATTAGATTATTAAATTCGATTAAAACAGTTTTAGAGAATGCATTAACTATATTAGGTATTTCTACTGTTGATAAGATGTAGATTGACAAAATAAAATTTATTTGATAATATTTTATTTAGTGAGGGGATATAAGATTATCGAGCTATCCCGGGCTTTGCCTACACAATAATAATTGGAGTCACGAATTTTGTTCGTGATTTTTTTGTTTTTTTATCACGAATGTGTTATAATTTATAGTAGTTTATAATAAAGGAGTGTGATAGTATGGCAGTTATTGAAGTTAAGAATTTATCTAAAAGTTTTAAAGTTAAGTTAAAAGAAAAAGGTTTAAAAGGAAGTTTAAAGTCAATTATTAAGCCAAAGTATAAGACTATTAAGGCTGTTCGTAATGTTAGTTTTTCAGTTGAAAAAGGTGAGATTATTGCGTTTATAGGTCCTAATGGTGCGGGTAAGAGTACTACTATAAAGATGATGACAAGTATTTTATATCCAGATAAGGGAAGTATTAAGGTAATGGGATTAGATCCATCACGTGATAGGAAGGCTTTATCTTATGAAATTGGTACTGTATTTGGACAAAAAGAACAATTATGGACTCATTTAACACCTTATGATAATTTTAAGTTTTTTGGGGCAATTTATGATATACCTGAAGCTGCTGTTGAGAAGAAGATTAGTGAATTAATTGAGTTATTTGAACTTGGTGATTTTATTAATACACCTGTTAGAAATTTATCTTTAGGTCAAAGGATTAGATGTGAGATTGTTGCGTCTTTAATTCATGAACCTAAGGTATTATTCTTGGATGAGCCTACTATTGGTCTTGATCCAGTCGTTAAAGAGAATATTCGTAGTTTAATTAAAAGAATGAACAAGGAATATAAGACTACTATATTTTTAACAAGCCATGATGTTGGTGATATTGAGAAATTGTGTAAGCGAGTTATTATTATTAACAATGGTACTGTTGTTATGGATGATACTATGGAAAATCTTAAATATAATTATCTTAATAAAAAAATAGTTGAGGCTAAGATGAAGGAAATGGTTAATCTTGATGATGAGGATGGTATAACTATTTTGAAGGACAAAGGTTATAATCTTAAAATAGAGGTTGATACTACTAAAAAGAGTGTTAGTGATGCTATAAAGTTACTTAATCCAGATAATATAATTGATATTAATATTTCTAATGTTCCTCTTGAGGATATTATTAGTGATATTTATAAGAGTAGGGATTAATATGAGAAAGTATTTATTTATATTTAAAACTCAAATTATGACTAATCTACAATATGTTTTTGATTTCGTTGTAGCATTTATTGGATATTTCATAATGATTTTTGTTTTATTTAACTTATGGGAATATTTATATAGTGATCCTAATGAAATAATTAATGGTTATAGTATGACTAGTATGATGTGGTATGTTGTTATTACTGAGATTTTATATTCTATTGTTGACGGACGTAATTTGTGTAAGAATATTTCTGATGATGTTAAAGGTGGTAATATTGCTTATAATATTAATAAGCCTTATAGTTATATAGGATATATAGTTAGTACACATTTTGGAAGTATGTTTATTAAATTTATAATTTATTCAATTTTATCTATTTTATTTGGATATATGTTTATTGGAAGTCTTCCTAATTTATCTTTAGTAGGAATTATATTTGTTTTAATTTCTATGTTTTTAGGATTATTGATTAGTACTTTATTGGTTTTATCTATTGGTTTATTTTCATTTTTTATAGAGGATTCTGGACCTTTTTATTGGGTTTATAGCAAATTAATTTTAGTTATGGGTACATTGTTTCCTATTGAGTATTTTCCTTTATTTGCTCAAAAGATATTAGTTTATACTCCTGTTTATGTTGTTAATTATGGTCCTGCAAAATTATTTGTTGATTTTTCAATTAATAAGGGAATAGGTATTATAATTGCTCAAGTTATTTATGTTTTTATTGCTTATTTAATTTGTAATTTTATTTATAGAAAGGGGGTAAAGAATATAAATGTTAACGGAGGTTAAAAATCAGTTTAAGGTTTCATTTTTATCTATTAAGTATAGTGTTATGAGAGAGTTACTTAATAAAGCGACTTTCATTTCAAATATTGTTTTTATGATGCTTAATAATGCTTCAATGATTATTCAATGGTTAGTTTTGTATTCTTTGAGAGAGGACATGGGAGGGTATAGTTTTAAAGAAATTTTACTTTTATGGGCAATGGCTTCTGCTACTTTTGGTTTTTCTAGATTTTTCTTTGAAAGAGCATTTCATATATCTCGTTTTATTAATGAAGGTAAAATAGATTCTTTTATTGTTCAACCTAAGAATATTTTAATTGGCATTTGTACTTCTGGTATTTCTGTTTCTGCGATTGGTGATTTACTTTATGGATATTTAATGTTAATATTTTATGGGTTAAGTATTAAGGTATTTATATTATTTACTTATTTTGTTATTACTGGTGGTCTTATTATTACTTGCATTTCTATTATTTTAAATAGTTTGAGTTTTTGGTTTTCTAATACTACAACTGTAAGTGTTTTGGGAAATAGGTTAATGTGCAATTTTGCTACTTATCCTGATGGTATATTTAAAGGTATAGCTAAAATGTTATTATTTACACTTATTCCTGTTGGAATATCTAATTATATACCGGTTCATGTTATTGTAAATTTTGATATTAATTTATTTTTAATTAATACTTGTGTATGTATATTTTTAATTTATTTTGCTTTTATGATATTTTATGCTGGTCTTAAAAGATATTCTTCTAGTAATTTAATGAGTTCAAAAATATAACCTAGATTATTCTAGGTTTTTTTTAACCTATTTTTTTATTTTTCATATATTATTTTGGGGGAATAATATATGAATTATGATTATAATTTTGGTAATGATTTTTACAAGTATGATGGCGATATAGGTGTTAAAAGTACTGTTTATAGTATTTTAGCTCCAGAACAGTCACAAGAAGATCAACCAGGTATGGAGTATTTAATGAATCCGCTTCCTATTTTTGATAATCCTAATTATAAGGGTAGTGGTAAGTTAAAGGATAAAGTTGCTATTGTTACTGGTGGTGATAGTGGGCTTGGTCGTGCTTGTTCAATTGCTTTTGTTAAGGAAGGGGCAAAAGTAGTTATTGTTTATTATGATGAAGACAAGGATGCATTTGATACTAAGGATTATATTGAGTCTTTAGGTGGAGAGTGCTATTTAATTCGAGGAGATATTACTGATCATGGTTTTTGTAAGTTTATTGTTGATGAGACTATGAATAAGTATGGTAAGATTGATATTTTAGTTAATAATGCAGGGGTACAGTATCAACAGGATAGATTGGAAGATATTAGTGATGAACAATTAGATTGGACTTTTAAAGTTAATGTTTATGGTATGTTTTATTTAACTAAAGAGGCTTTGCCTTATATGAATAGTGGTGCTTCTATTATTAATTTATCTAGTGTTACTACTTTTTATGGTGATCCACAGTTAATTGATTATGTTAGTACTAAAGGAGCAATTGTTGGTTTTACTAGGGCTTTAGCGCGTAATTTGGCTTTAAAGAATATTCGTGTTAATGCGATTGCGCCTGGATTCTTTTGGACTCCATTACAACCTGCTTGTTGGGTAGCTGAAAAGATTCCATCTCTTGGAGCTGATAGTGCTATGGCTAGAGGTGCGATGCCTTATGAACTTGCTTCTACATTTGTATTTTTAGCGAGTGATGATTCTAGTTATATGACTGGTCAGGTAATTCATAATAATGGTGGTCAGGTAATGGGATAAGATATTTAGATTTTTCTAAATATTTTTTTGTATATATGTTTTTAATTTGTTAAAAATAATATTGGTGAATCTTATGATAAATAGCTATTTTATTAGAAGTGTTAATGGTGAGGAAGTATTATATCTTAATTTTGATTTTAGTTATGAGTTTTCTAGTTTTGATTTTATGGCTAAGAGAGAAAAGATACAAGAAATTGTTAGAAATTTTATTCGTGATAATAAGATTTCTTTTAAAGGAATGACTGTATTACTTGTTTCTGGCGGTGTACTTTTTGGTAGTGTTGTTTTAAATACTCCTAATTTTACTGGTAGTCCTATTAATTCTATTAAACCAATAGAAAGTAGTGTTACTAATGATGACTTTGTTACTCCTAATGCGAGTGTTACTTTATCTAATGGTGATTGTGTTGTTATTAATGATGTTAAAGATGAAAAAGAAGTTAAGAATGAAAAAGTTGAATCCAAGAATGAGAATGTTCAAGTTAAGGAAAATGTTGTTCCTAAAGAGGAGAAGGTTCAAGCTAAGGAGGTTAATACTCCTAAAGTAGAGGAGAAAAAACAGGTTAATGAAGTTAGTTCTCCTAAGGTAGAAGAAAAAACTGAGGTTAAAGAGGTAGCTACTAAGGAGGTTGTTGATAATAATATTTATGTTAGTGTTAGGAGAAATGGTTCAGTTGTTAAAATTGAGTTGGAGGAGTATGTTACTGGAGTAGTAGGAGCTGAAATGCCTGCTTCTTTTAATGTAGAGGCTTTAAAAGCTCAAGCTGTGATTGCTAGAACGTATGCTTTAAAGGCTAATAGTCGTGGTACTGTTTTAAGTGATAATGAATCTAGTCAAAGCTATAAGTCTAATGATCAATTAAAGTCTTTATGGGGGAGTAGTTATAATACTTATTATAATAAAGTTAAAAGTGCGGTTGATAGTACTCGTGGTATGTATTTAACTTATAATGGTAGTTATATTGAGGCTGTATATCATTCTACTAGTAATGGTAGAACTGAAGATTCTAGTAATGTTTGGGGTAATTCTTTTCCATATTTGGTTAGTGTTGATAGCCCTTATGATAGTAGTAATCCTTCTTATTTGAAAACAGTTAGTTTTAGTTATTCTGATATTTCTAAGAAGTTGGGTGTTATTGTTACTAGTGATACTAATTTTATTATTAATGGTAAAACAGCAGGTGATAGAGTTTCTAGTATAAGTGTTGGTGAGGTAACATTTACAGGCGTTGATTTTAGAAGTAAATTGGGTTTAAGAAGTGCGGATTTTGATATTGAAAAGAATAATGATGGTGTTTTAATTACTACTCGTGGATATGGACATGGTGTTGGAATGAGTCAGTATGGAGCGAATGGTATGGCTAAAGCAGGTAGTAGTTATCGTGATATTTTATTTCATTATTATCCTGGTGTTAGTTTAAAATCATTGTAAAAGTATATTTATTTTGGTATACTTTATTTATGGTGATTCTATGGGATATAAGGATTATTTAATGCATTATGAATCTAATCCTAGTGTATTTAAAGATAGATATGTTAAGGAAGATATTATTAATAATTCTCAAAAGTACGAATTAACTTGGTTTTGTGGTGATAAAGATGTAACTTGTCAAATGATTTATGATTTATTAGACGATGATGGTATGGAAATCCTATTTAAAAGCAAAGATCGTCTGAGTAAAGTTAATGGTATTATTGTTTGTGGCAAGAATATATCTTGTCTTTTTGATAATGAATTATTTTTAAAAATGTTTTTTTTACTTGATGACTATTATTATTATATTAGTGAGGCTGATTCATTAAAGTTTATTAAATATCTTGTTAGTGTGTATCCTGATAGTGTTGTTAAAGTTTTTAATAAATTAAATGATAAATCTCAATTGTATGTTATTGATAATATTGATTTGTCTTTATATTATAATCAAATATTAGATTCTAGCAAAAATAGTTCTTCTAAATATATTTTAGACAGAATTTCTTCTTTGAATGGGTTTAATTATGATAAGTTATTATCTATTTTTGGTAGGGATATTCATATTCCAGAACATTTGTTAGATTCAAAATTTATAAAAAAAATATCAACTATTTATAATGTTAGAAATTATAGAAGACTTATTTTTGAACTTTCACATAATAATGATGTTTATATGATTGAAGTTAAGAGAAGAGAATTTTATGATTATTTTTTAGCTAAATGTTCTGAAATATATGATTTGATTAAACAAGATATTTGTAATGGTGTTGATCCATTTTTAAGTATTGAAAATCATTTGAATTGTTTTGGTGGTAATGATTCTGTTTTAAGAACTATTTATACAACAACTGATAGTATTGATGTTCTATTTAAAAAGGCTCTTAATTATATAACTACAGATATTGTTATTGATTATTTATTTCAAGATTTATCTTATAATGTTTTTATTGATATAAGGGAATTGATTGATTTTAGTTCTAAAGCGCATATATTGGATGAAAAATCATTACTGTTTTACTCTAAAGTTATATCTTTAGATCAAATGTCTATTAGTGAAAAGATTTCTTTTTTGAATGAGTACAAAAGTATTGATATTGTTTCAAAGTTTTATGATGATTATTTGTGTGCTCGTAATAAGATGCTTGAGCTTATAAATGAGTCCATATTGAATTCAAGAAATATTTTAAAATTTGAAAATAAAGATTTATCAAATAAATATGGGGTTCCTATTTATGAATTAAATGGAGAGGAGTTTTATGTATTTGTCCGAAATGTTGGCAAATTACGTCCTGGTAGATTAAATTATTATGATTTGAATGTTTTATATGATGGAGTTTCTTATTCTATTGATGGTAGTGATAAACTTAATATGTATTGTGATCCTCACAGTTATTTTGCTGTTGCATATGATAGTGTTCCTAAAAATCAATTGATTCATGTGTTTGAAACTGATTCTTTTACTAATTATAGAAGAGACTCTAATAATGTTCCAATTGATGGTAATGGTACTGATAGGATTAATAGATTATTTGTACCTCGAGATTTAGTTAGTAAATCTTCTTTATATGACGAACTACTTGTTTCTCAACCTAATGGAAATAAGGACGAATTTAATGAAGTTTTATCTTTACCTAAACCTTTTGCGATTTATTGCTATGATGAGGTAACTGATAGTGATGTAGTGAATGCTAAGGCAAATAATCTTGGGATAATTCTTGTTAGGACTAAAAAATATTCAATTGATAATAGTGGTAGAGTTGGTCTATTTTCTAAAGAGGATAGAGAGATAAAGTATTTTGATGGGTCTAGTAATGATGATACTTGGAATAGAAAGTTATAATTTTTTTAGAAATAATATTTTTTATTATTTCTTTTTTTGTTATAATTTATATAGTTGCTGGAGTAGCTCAGTAGGTAGAGCAATTCACTCGTAATGAATAGGTCGCAGGTTCGATTCCTGTCTTCAGCACCATTTATATTGGAGGAATTTATGAAAAGTATTACATTAGACAATATAAAGAAGTTTGATGAAAATTATAGAAGCGATTCTAATAATAAAATAATTGAGAACGCTATTAAGAATGTTGGAATTAACGATTTTTGCTTAAATGGTGATGTTGTAAATAGTTCTTATAATGTTTTTAATATTGAACTTCCTAAATCAAAAATATATGATCAGGATGATTCTTTTAGATGTTGGGCTCATGCCGGTATTAATTTGATTAAAGATAATATTGCTGAAAACTTAAATGTTGATCCTAATGAGTATGCATTGTCTATTAATTATATAGCTTTTTTAGATAAATTGGAAAAAAGTAATTATATTTATAATTTAGTTATTGAAAATGATAATTTTGATTTGGAAAAGGAAATTAAAAATTTATATTTGTCTGAATCTATTTATGAAGGTGGGTATTTTTCTTTCTTTAGATCAATTATTAATAAATATGGTATTGTTCCTGAAGAGATTATGCCTGATGTTAAGTCTAGTAAAAAATCTAGTCAACTTACTAAAATAATAAGTGAGAAAGTTAAAAAAGATGTTTTTAAATTATTGAAAGCAAGAGAATCTGGTGATGATTTATATTCTTTAAAACAAAAAATGTTAGATGAAAATTATAGTATTTTATCTAAATGTTTAGGTGAATTACCAATTAAGTTTGATTATGAGTATAAGAATAAAGATGGAGAATGTGTTAAATTAACTGGTATTACTCCTAATGAGTTTAAGGATAAATATATGACGATTGATTTAAATGATTTTGTTGAAATATGTAATGTTCCTATGTATAACAAAGAATATAATAAATTGTATAAGAAAAGATATACTCAAAATGTTTATGGTGATTCTGATTTTGTATTTTTAAATATGCCTGTAGATGTTTTGAAGAATCTTGCTGTTTTACAACTTAAGGATAAAACTCCAGTTTGTTTTGGGTGTTGTATGAAAAAAATGAGAGATTACGAAATAGGCATAATGGATTCGAATTTATATAATTACAAAGATGTTTTCGGATATGAACCATTAACAAAAGAAGAAGGATTTACTTTATATGATATTGATTTTGGACATTTTATGCTTATTACTGGTGTTCATATAGAAGATGAGAAAACTATTAGATGGAAAGTTGAAGATAGCTATGGTAGTTCTGTACATAAGAATGGATATTATGTTATGAATGATAATTTCTTTGATGAGTTTGGATGTGAAGTGGTAATTAATAAGAAGTATTTATCTAAAGAGCAACTTAAATTATTTGAGCAAGATCCTATATTGTTTGATATGATTGAACCTATGTAGTTATTTGTTGTATTTTTAATGGTGGTAATATGGTAATTGATTCACATATGCATATTAATAGTGCTGTTTTAGATAATTTACAAGATTATATAGATGATATTAATTGTAATCCTAATATTGAAAGTGTGATTAATGTTGGTTTAGATATTTCTACATCTGAAGAGACTATTGAAATATCTAAAGTGAATTCAAAATTTTATTCTACTGTTGGAATTCATCCTTTATTCACACCAGATTTATTGGATGATGTGGATATTGAGAAATATATAAGTTTTTTATTTGAACTTTCTAATAATGATAAGGTAGTGGCAATCGGTGAGATTGGTCTTGATACTCATAAAGATAATTCTCTCATACAGGAGTTATATTTTATTAGGCAAATAAGGCTTGCGAATGAATTAAGATTACCTGTAATTATTCATTCAAGTAATTCTAATAAACGTATTATAGAAATATTTGAGACTGTCGTTAGACCCTTATATGGATGTGTTTTTCATTGCTTTCAACCTGATATGGACGATTTAAAATATTTGGTAAGTAGAGGTTATTATATTTCATTTGCCGGTAGAATTACTTATAAGACTGCTAAAAAATCTATTGAGATTGCTAAAATAGTTCCTAATGATTTGTTTTTGGTTGAAACAGATAGTCCATATATTTCACCAGAACCTGTTAGAAATGAAATTAATAAATCTAGAAATATAGAATATATAATACGCAAATTAGCTATGGTTAAGGGTATGAGTTATGAAGAAATAGAATGTATTACTAGCGAAAACACTAAAAGGTTATTTAAAAAAATGAAATAATATTATCAAGGAGGAATTTATGAAAGAGGTACAAGATTTTTTAAAAGAGTGTGGAGTTTATTATTTAGCTACAGTTGAAGGTGATCAACCAAGGGTTAGACCTTTTGGAACTGCTGAGATTTTTGATGAACATTTATATATTCAAACAGGAAAGAAGAAAGATGTTTTTAAACAAATTAGTGAGAATAATAATGTTGAGATTTGTGCATTTAAGGATGGTAGATGGATAAGAGTTACAGGTAAATTAGTTTTAGATGATAGAGTAGAGGCTAAGAAGTATATGCTTGATATGAATCCTGATTTAAGAGGAATGTATAACGAGTTAGATGATAATACAGCTGCTCTTTATTTTGAATCTGGTCAAGCTATAATTTCATCTTTTATTGATGCACCTAAAGTTATTAATTTTTAAAAAATATTTAAATAAACTTGACGTTAAATATATTATTTTGTTATAATTTGTTTGTATTAATGCTTACCGATAATTAATATGACAATTTGGCCCTTTAGGGTTCTCTTTTTAGGGTAGGATAAAAAGATTGCATGCATGCGGGATACTTATTTTAGGATAAGTGTCTTTTTTTTTGTTTTGTACGAGGGAGGAATAATATGAATGAAATAGTAGAAAAAGAAAATAATGTTGAGGACATGATTTATGAGATTAGGGGTAAACAAGTTATGTTGGATTCTGATTTGGCTAAATTGTATGAGTGTTCAAATGGAACAAAAACTATTAATTTAGCTGTAAAAAGACATATAAATAGGTTCCCTGAGAGATTTATGTTCCAATTAACGGAAGAGGAAAGCGAAAATATTAGGTTTCAAATTGAAACCAAAAAAAGTGGGTTGATTGAAACTCGCGGCGGTAAATATAATAATCCATTTGTTTTTACAGAACAAGGTGTAGCGATGCTTGCGACTGTTCTTAGAACAAAGGTTGCTGAGGAAATAAGCATTAGAATAATGGATGCTTTTGTCGCTATGAAAAAGTATATTTCAAAAGATTTGATAGTGAATGATACTGTATTGGTTAATCATGAGAAAAGAATATTAAAACTAGAAGAATCATTAGATAAACTATCTGAAAAACAAAGTTTAAATTCAATAATTTATGAGGGACAAATATATGATGCTTATTCTGTTCTTATAGATATATTAAATGAATCAAAGGATAGTATTATTATAATTGATAATTACGCTAATAAAGAATTATTTGATATATTAAGGGATTATGATAAAAATATAATTGTTATATCTAAAAATTTAAGTGAAATTTTAATAAAAAAATATAGTAATCAATATTCTAATATAAGATTTATTAATAATAATGATTTTCATGGTAGATATATTATTTTAGATAATAAAATTGTATATAGCAGTGGTATGTCGTTTAAAGATATTGGTAAAAAATATACTTTTATTCATAAAGTTGTTGAACAATTCTTTGTTGACGATTTGATTGGAAGAGTTGTTGAAATAGTATCAAATTGAAATGTTATTGAAAGTTAAAAAGTATAATAATTCACTTTTTTCTTTTAAAATGTTATACTTATATATGGTGATGGTATGGAGAAGAAAACTCATGTTGCTTGTGCGAATATGATTGCGATAGGTTTAATGAGACCCGATAATATATCTAGTTTACTTATTACTTGTGGGTTTGCTAGTTTAGGTGGATTATTACCTGATGTTGATCTTAAGGATTCTACAACTGATAAGTTATTTGATAGATTAATGACTTCTCTTATTACTATAATTGTTATGTATTTTTTAATTAAGTATTTTTTAGATATAGATTTATATGATGAAGTTAAGAAAATCGATATTGTTTTTAATTATGTTATTAGTATTTGTTTACTTGTTGTTGTTGGCTATTTAGGTAGTAAGACCAGTCATAGATCTTTTACTCATTCTATTTTAGGATGCTTTGTTTATGCTTTTATTTTATCTTATGGATTTGATAATAATGTTTTAATTCCTTTTTTATGTGGATTCATAAGTCATATTATTTTAGATTTATTTAATAAGAAAGGTGTTGCGTTGTTTTATCCTTGTAAATATAGATTTTGTTTTAATTTATGTGAGTCTAATGGTAAAACTAATAAGTTATTATTTATTATATTTTCTTTTATGGTTATTTTACTTCTTGTATTAATAGGTATGGGTATAATTTGACAAATTTAATTATTTGTGTATAATATTTGTTAAGTGAGGAGATATAAGATATTTATATTGAGCTATCTCGGGTTTAATACTTACACGTAAAATACGGAGTCACTTATATGTGATTCTGTATTTTTTTGCATTTTTTTACAGAATCATGTTATTATATAGAAAGGATGGTAGTATGGAAGTTAAGAGAAAATTTATGAATCGTTCTAATTGGAAGAGGCTTGTTAAAAGTAGATTTTTTAAGAAGAATTCTATTTTTTTTGATAATAATTGTGTTGTTGGATTACTTATTTTAGATGAAGTAACTGAAGCATTAACTCTTGATAATAATCTTGGTAAATATACTGTTGCTGATAATGGATATAAGTGGTTACAGATTGCGGTAGAAAATGAAAATTATTGGATTACTGCTATGTTTGATGATAATAATCAATTGGTTCAAATATATTGTGATGTTAATGACGGTAATGTTCTTGGAGATAATCCTTATTTTGATGATTTATTTATTGATATTGTTTTATATAATGATGAAGTTTTTATGATTGATCAAGATGATTTAATTAATGCTTATAGAGAAGGTGTTATTACAGCATTACAGTATAATAAGGCTAAGGTTGCGTCTTTAAGACTTTATGATTTTGTTTCTGAGAATAAGAATGAGATTATTAATTGTTGTTATAGAATGTTAAGTGAATTAAGTGAGGAGTGATAGTATGAATGTTGTTTTTAAAAGTGATAATTTAGATTTTGTTAATGTATCTATAGATTTGATTGATGATTATTTGATTATGATAAATGATCCTATGATACAAGAATGTATTTCTACGAAAAAAGGTATTTATACATATGAAAATGAAGTTAATTGGGTTAATAAAAAATTAGAAGAAAAATCTTTAGTTTTTTCAATTATTGAGAGAAAAAGTAGTGAATTTGTTGGCAATATTGAATTAATGAATGTTCATGATGGATGCGCTGAAATGGGTATTTGTCTTACTCCAAAGTTTATAAATAGACATTATGGAACTGAAGCTATTAAAAGAATTCTTGAGTATGCTTTTAATGAATTTAAATTAAATGTTGTTGACCTAATTGTTTTTTCTAATAACTTAAGAGCAATTCATTGTTATAAGAAAATTGGTTTTGTTGAGTATGATATTCGAAAAAATGTTAAAGAGGTAGATGACGAATCTGTTGATAATATTTATATGAGATTAATGAGGTAGGTGATAATATGAGATTGTTTTTAAAAGAACCTGGTATTGAAGATAAGAAAGAAATACTTGATATGGTTTGTGAATTTGGTACTTGTTCTGATGAGTATCCATTTGAAGGAGTTATTATTTTAAAAAGTGTTACATCTGAAAATTATGATGAATTTTTAAGAAAAATAGGTAAATCTAAATATATTGAGGATATTCGCCCTGATTATTCTAACCAGGCAACTTATGTTTTAACTGATGAAACTGGTCATATCTATGGGATGTCTTGTTTAAGACATAGTTTAAAAGGTGATTTAATTAATATTGGCGGACATGTTGGATACGCAATTAGACCTAGTGAAAGAGGAAAAGGTTATGGGACTATTCAACTTCGTTTAGTTTTAGAAAAAGCTTATGAAATGGGAATTAAAGAAGTTTTAGTTACTTGCAGAGAAAATAATGTTGGCTCTCGCAAAACTATGGAAAAATGTGTCGGATATTCTGATTCTTTAGTTGATTCTTTTTATCCTGGCATTAAAGAGTATAGGTATTGGATTGATTGTGAGAAAGAATTGAGGAAAGGTAGGATAAAATGAAACATGTATTTTTAACTAGCAATGTTGGTTGTATTAAGAAAATTGATGGTGTTAGAATGGTTAATCTTATTGATGATTCTAATGGCATTATTGAACAAATTAAAAGTTGTCTTGTAAAAGAAGATACTTTTGTATATTTTGCTTCTGATCCAACATGTTCCTACAAAACTGATATGTACGCTAAATTTGTTTTTGATAGTTTTAAGTTAAGTGGTTTTAATTTTAAAAATTATATTATTATTGATGATAGGTTTAATGGGGACTTAAAGAGTATTGTTGATAGCGCTGATGTTATATTTTTAACTGGAGGAGATACTAAGACTCAAATGGATTTTTTTGAAAGAATTGGTCTTAGAGATATTCTTAAGAATTATGAAGGTGTTATTATTGGACAAAGTGCAGGATCTATGAATTTGGCTAATTTAGTTGTTTGTCCTCCTGAGAAAGAAGATATTTCTACATATACTTGGAATGGTCTTGGTATTGTTGACATTAATATCGAGCCTCATTTTAGTGAAGATATATTTTATAAAGATGATTTTTATAGTAATAAATTAAAAGAACTTAGTAATACTTATCCATTATATGCATATGGGGATGGTACTCATATTTATTATGATGGGTTTAGTTATACTATATATGGTGATGTTTATTATTTATTTGACTCTAAATTAGAAAAAATAGATAGTGTTAATTATAAAAAATAATAGAGATTGAATTTTCAATCTCTTTTTAATTTATAAATATAAGAAATGCCAACCAGCGGTTGGTAATTTGAATTGTGGTTATTTAATGATTTTTTGCATTTAATTTTAAGGAATTATTTTTTTTATATCGTATGATTATTATAGGAGGTATAAATAATGAATGAAATTATTACTAACGAAAATATTGAAAATTTAATTTATGAGGTCAGAGGTAAACAAATTATGTTAGATTCTGATTTGGCTCGTATTTATGAGTGCGCTAATGGTACAAAGACTATTAATCAAGCTGTTAATAGGCATTTGGATAGATTTCCTGATGATTTTTATTTTCAACTAACCGATGATGAATTTAAAAATTTGTGGTCCCAAGTTGGGACCGCAAATAAGAATAATATGTCAAGAACACTTCCATATGCATTTACTGAACAAGGTGTTGCAATGCTTGCCTCTATTCTTAGAACTAATGTTGCTGCTAGTGTAAGTGTTAATATAATGCGTGCTTTTGTTAAAATGAGACATTATATTAATGATAATTCTATTTTGCCTCATAGGTTTATATTGTTAGAGGATAAAGTTGATAGTAATACTAAAAGAATTGATGAATTATTTGATAGATTTGATTCTAATCCTATTGATAATAATCTTATTTTTTTTGAAGGTCAACATTATGAGGCTTATTCATTGTTAATAGATATTTTTAATACAGCTAATAAAGAAATTATTATTATCGATAATTATGCTGGAAAAGAGCTACTTGATTTATTAAAAGATATTGATAAGAAAATTATTATTGTTTCTAAAAATATTGATGATTTTTTAAAGAAAAAATATGAAAAGCAATTTGATAATATTACTTTTATGTATAATAATTCTTTTCATGATAGATTTATTATTATTGATAGAATCAAATTATATGCATGTGGTGCATCACTCAAAGATTTAGGTAAAAAATGTTCTTATATAGGTGTATGTGATAATGACTATTATTTGAGTGAAATGTTGAAGGTAATTTTGTGATGATATTTACTTATTTTGTTAATTATTGTAAAATTGTTTTAGGTGCTGGAACTGGATTACAATTAATAAAATTATATAAGGTTTTTCCTAATGTTAAAACTACCGCTATTGATATTTCTGACGGTATGTTAAAGAAATTAGAAGAGAGACATATTAGTGATAATATTACTATTATAAATCAAAGTTTCTTTGAATATGAATTTGGTAAAGATATTGATGCGGTTATATCTACACAAGCATTACATCATTTTGATTCTTCTGATAAGAGAACTTTATATAGAAAAGTGTATGAGTGTTTGAGAGAGCATGGCGTATTTGTTATTGAGGATTATTTTGCTATTAATGATGAAGATGAGAAAAAAGGTTTTGAAGATTATAAAAATCTAGTTAAAGGTTTTGATAGTCATTATGATACTCCTTTAACAATACCTCATGAAATTGAAATTTTAAAGAGTGTTGGTTTTTCCGATGTAGAACATTTTAATGGAGAAAATTATAATATCTTAATTTCAAGAAAGTAAATTAAAATAGATAAGACTATGTTGCTTTATCTATTTTTTTGATATAATTAATTATAGTTGGTGATTGTATGAAGAATATAATATTTGATTTAGGTGGAGTTATTTTAAAAGACAAACCTATTTCTGTATTAAATAATATTGATATTGATAATGATATTTATAATGAATTGAAAGTATTTTTTGATAATTGGGATGATTTAGATTTAGGTGAGAAAAGATTATTAGAAAAATATAATCAGTTTAATTTTTCCACTGATTTATATAAAGACAGATTGATTAATTATTTTTTATATCGTGATTTTAATATGGATTTAATAAATTTATTGGGTGTTTTAAAGTCTAAGAATTATAATTTGTATGTTTTATCTGATAATAATTTTGATGCGTATGATTTTTATAAAAGTAATAAATTATTTAAGGATATTGATGGTTGGGTTATGTCTTGTGATTATCATACTTTGAAAAAAGATGGTGTTTTGTTTGATATATTGCTTGATAAATATAATTTGGATCCTTTTGAGTGTTATTTCATTGATGACAGAAAGGTTAATATTGATGAGGCTTTTAAACGTAATATAAAAGGTTTTGTTTTTAATAATGATATTGAATTATTATATGAAGATATGAGAAGTAATGGAATAGATATATAGGAGGTATATATGGAGAAGTGTATAGTTATTTCTACTTATTCTAATGATTTAGAGGTTATAAATTGTATTCAAAAAGAGTTATTGGAAGGACATTTGGCAGCTGGATGTCAAGTATCTAGTGTTGATTCTACTTATTGGTGGAATAATCGGATTTATAGTTCTAAGGAATATTGTTTACAGGTTCGAACAGTTATTTCTTTATATGATAAGATTGAATCTATTATAAAAGATATCCATAATTATGAATTGCCTGAGATTTCATATTATGAGATAAATGGTAGTAAAGAAATTATTAATTGGATTAACGAAAATAGTAAGTGTTAATGTATAAGGAGGAAATAGTTTATGAATAGACCAATAACAACTTTATTTATGTTAGAATCATTAGATGGAAAAATTAGTACAGGAAGTAATGATAGTTTTGATGTAGATAAGGATTTTCCTAATATTGAGGGTGTTAAAGAAGGATTACACCAATATTATGAATTAGAAGAAAATACTGATTTATTTTCTTTGAATACTGGAAGAGTAATGGCTAAGATTGGTGTTAATGATAAAAAAGAATATCATAATAAGATAGATGTTGTTACTTTTATAATAATTGATAATAAGCCTCATTTAAATAGTAATGGTATTGATTATTTATGCCATTGGGTTGGCAAAGTATTATTAGTTACTACTAATAAAGAACACCCATCTTTTGATTTAAAGGATAAGTATGATAATTTAGAAATTTTATATTATGATACATTAGATTTAAATATATTGATGGAAGATTTATATAGTAATTATGGTGTTGATAGAATTACTATTCAATCTGGTGGTAGTATGAATGGTTTATTTATCAGAAATGATTTGATTGATTATGTTGATATAGTTATTGCTCCTATATTAATTGGTGGTAAGGATGTTCCTACACTTGTAGATGGTGAATCTATTAAGAGTGAAAATGAACTTAATTTATTAAGACCATTAGAATTAATGAAGTGTAATAAACTTAATGATTCGTATATAGAGCTAAAATATAAAGTTAGAAGGTAGTTTATGGATTTTAAAAAGTTAGATGGAATTGTTGAAGACTTTATAAATAAATATAAATTTCATGTTGAAGTTTTACCAATAATTGTTGATTATAGTAAAAAAGTTCTTGATGAACAATTGCTTGATGTTAGTAATGATTGGCCTAGAAAAATTGAAATTAATGATTCGATTAATATCGTTTATAAATTTTTAGAAACGATCGATGTTAGTTTGGCTAATCAGTTTTTAAATATATTAAATTCTTATGATGAATATGGTAATCCTTATGTTAATATTTTACCTAGAGATGAGTATCCTAATGGACATGATGAGGTTAGAGATGGGAAAGTATATGTTTATTATGAGAATACTCCAAATGATCCTTTTTGTATATTGCACGAGATGTTGCATAAAATGAATGAATGTTTTATAGTTAATGAAAATAATGAAAAGGAAGAAAGATTTACTAGAATTTTTTTAGGTGAAACTGTTTCAATATTGGGTGAAATGATGCTTGGTAATTATATGGTTCAAAATGGTTTTATATCTGAAAGTGATTTTAATATAAGAAAGAATTTTCGCTTGAATGAAGCAAGAAAAGATGCAAGAGATGTTATAATCGAAAATGAATTGATTAATTTAAAATTAAGTGGTAAGAATATTACTTTAGATAGTTTAAATAGTTTATTTAATAGTTATGATAAGAGTTTGGTTGAGTATTCTGTATTGAAAGATGAAAGAAATGATTTAAGAAGAATTAATAAAATTTTAAAAAATAATTGTTTAAGTTTACATAAATCATTGGGATATGTGATAGCGCAGGTATTATGTGATAGATTTTTGAAAAGAGATAGTTTAATTGATGATTTTGTTAGATTACATTATTCGGTTGGGGATTCAAATAGTGATATTATCGAAGTATTTAATGATATCATAAGTGATAATGTAGATGTTAAGAGGTAGTTATGAAAAATGATCTTTTAGAGTATATGGATTTTTTAAAGGATAAAGATTTATTTTTATATAAGAATTATAAAACATTTAATTTGTTTTTTGAGTCTTTAATTAGAAATGATAGTTTACTTTCTATTTTTAGTGATTTAGATGTGAAGTGTAATAGTAAATTTGATTATTCTATTTATGATGATAAGGATATATTGAATTATGTTTATAGTTTTTTTAATAAAGTAAATCCTGATTTAGCTAATATTTTTTATGACAATGTTGAAAGTGGTAAGTTAATTTATGATAATGATGTTTTGAAGCCTCATTTTAAAACTTATAGGGATAATGATACACTTAGATTAAATAATTATATTATTGAAATTCCACGGACTAATACCGTTAAGGATATTTATTGCTTGGTTCATGAGTTTACTCATTATTTGATTAATAGAATTAATGAGAATAGGAGTATTAGTAAGAGCGTTATTAATATATATGATGAGGCCATTGCGATTTATTCTGAGTTATTGTTTTTTGATTTTATTAAGAATAAGATTTCTTTGGATGATTCTAAACGGATAATTGAGGAAAGGTTATATAATTGTTTTGTTCAAGGTTCTGATTTATATAGTTCTTATAACGCAATTGAACTTATATGTGATGGTAAGTCTTATGATGAAGTTGTTAGTTTTTTTAATGATGATGTGTTTTTAAATGATTTTAAGGATAAGGTTAAGAATAAAAATGTTTTTTCTTATGAACATTTTATAGGAACTATCAGTGCTTTAAAAATGTATTTTGATAAGGTTAATTTGTTTGATTTGATTAGTTTAATTAATGATGGTGATATTGATAAATTAAGTGCGGTAATAGGTATTTCTTTTAATACTGAATCTGCTTGTTCTTTATTTATAAATTATGTGAATGATATGAAATTGGGTGGTAAGAATGATTAGATTAGATTATTTTATTGGGGTTAAGATTAGACAATTAATTGATACTATAGATAAAGAAGAAAAAGTAGAATTAAAAGGATTAAATAGGAATGAATTTTTTTTAGAAAGTGAATTAGATAAAATTAGTTTATATATATATCAAGATAAAATTACTTTTGAGTATAAGAATAAGATTATAGTATTAAATATTAAAGATATTATGAATATGGATTTGTCATGGATAAAAAACATCAAATTTAATAGAGTAGAAAAGATAGATAACAGTTCTTTATATTATATTTTATCTAGTATTAAAAATTTAAAATCTATTTCTTTTAGTTTTTGTTCTTCTATTGACGATAATTTAGTTCAATTATTGCTTAATTCAAATCCTGATTTAGAAGATTTATCTATTGCTGGACAAAGTAATTTGGTAAATTTGAATTTAAATAATAATATGAAGTTAAAAAAATTGGAACTTATTAATAATGACAATTTATTTAAGATTTATGGGCTTAATAAATTTAATAATATGCAATTTTTAACGTTTATAGATAATCAATCATATGAATCAATTGATGATGTATGCAATCTTGCTTTGAAATCAGATGGTGTTGATATAGATGTAATGTATTTTGCATTAATGAAAAAAATGTTAGGTAATCAAATTGATTTAAAGAATAAAATTCAATTTTGTGAAACAATTCATCAGACGTATGAAGATGAACTAAAATCAACAGTGGATGATAAATATTTAAAGTATTCATTTGCTTTAACGCAAGATTTTTATAATAGAGCAAAAAAAATAATAGATACATATATTTCTGATGATGATACTGTAGAAGAAAAACATGCAATTATTCATCAATGGATTTGTGAAAATATCACTTATGATTTTGAAAGACTTAGAAATCCTGATATGGCAACAGGAATGAAGAATGGGACTAACGGAATTGTTAATGCTTTTTTGCATAAGCAAGTTGTATGTGAGGGATTTGCTAAATTGGAACAATTGTTATTACAAATGTGTGGTATAAAGTCTTCTGTTATTACGTGTAAGTGTCAATCTGAAGGTAAATTAGAGCCCCATGGAATTTTATTTATTAGTTTTCCTAATGGTAAATATGGTTATAATGATGTAACTTTTGATGCTGGTAGTTTTCAACGTGGTGAAGAAATGGAATATTTATTATTGTCTAAGGATGAAATTTCTAAGGATCATTTTTTAATCGGACAAGATGATAGGATATCTTATGGAAGTGGATACACAAAAGAACAAGCAAATAAATTAATTAAGTTTGCTCAAGATAGAATTAAGGCAGTAAATGAGAAAGGTTTTAAGGTGAATAATGTGAATAATATTATAAATGAAATAGAAACATTATATAATGTGAATTTAGATTCAATGGATAGTTTTGATTTGGAGGAATTATTAAGACGTATTAGAAGACAAACAAATATGCATGAGATTGATTATAAAACAGGTCGCTCAATGATGGATTTTTTAGAGAGTAGAATTGCACTACTAACTAAAGAGGAACAGAATACAAGTATTAAAACTCAATCTGCTGAGAAAAAAGAAAGTATTTTTGATAAAATTAAAAATGGAAAGATGACTCCAAAAGATGAATATAGAAGATATGCAGAAGATTTAAAAAAATATCATGGTTATAGTCCTGTATCTTCAAAAATAGAAGAAACTAATGTTTCAGAAAGAGAACAATTAATTAATTTAATATTGCAAAGGTCTTCTTTTGATGGGTTAGATGATGTTTTAGTTGATAGATTAAACAAGATGTCATTAGAAGAATTGCAAGAAATATTGCAGAGAGATAGTGTAGAAGAAATAGAAAAAAGAAGAATGATGTAATAGAATGGAGAAATAAATATGAATTTTAATTATAATGAAAATAGTAAAAAGTTTGAAGCTACTCTTCAAATGTTAAATAAAAATGTTAGAGTAGTTGTAAGAGATGAATCTGATATAGAGGTTGCAAATAAAATTATAGATGAACTTGATATAGATAGCTTAATAAATTTTATTGTTAAAGAGTATTATGATAAAAATGATAATACTTGGTTTGGTAGTGAAGTATCAAAAGAGGATTTTATTAATTCAATATATTTAAAGACAATCGTTTTTAGAAATGGTCGTATTAGTTATTGGTTTGATGCTGGTGATTTATATGGCGGACATGATGTTTTAGTTGAAAAAAAATATGATAATGAGGAATTAAGCATTGAGTTGGCATAATGTTTTATATCTTATTTATTTAAATTTGAAGTGCTTGAAGCAAAATTTGTTTTAGATGAAAAATTTAATGTTAAGGAGTATACAATAAAATAAATAGGAGAACAAATATGAATAAAAAAGAATTTAAAATTGAATATGTATTGAACTATAAAAAATATAAAGAATTTTCAAATGCATTTAATGTAACTAATATTAAAATGCTTATGATATTAATTTTATTTTTATTATTAATGATAATAAATTTGTATCAGGAAAACTATAAAGACGCTATATTAGTAGCTATAATTATATTATCATTAGCGTTATTTGGAAAAAAAATACAATTCAAAAAACAATTAAACTTTAATAATAATGAAGAATTAGATCGTAGTATTATCATTAATGATGAGAAAATAACAGCAACATCAAAAAGAGGTAATGTAACAGTAATAGATTTTGATCAAATAATAGGAATAACTGAATCAGAAAATTTAATAATTTTAAAATTAAAATATAATAAAGGAATTACTATTGATAAAAATAATATTATTGGAGGAACTAAAGAAGAATTAATAGAATTTCTTATAAATAAATGCAATATAAAAATTAAGAGTGCAAAAACATGGTCAATAATCAGAACTATAATTATTGTAATAAGTGTAGTTATAGGAATAATAGTAACATTATGTAAGTAATAAGGAGTACCAATGATAGAAGAATTAAGTAAAATATTTGAAGAAAATAAGGATAAAAGAATATGTGTTTTAGGAACTACTTGTACAGGTAAGACTTACTTAATAAATGCTACTAATATGGGATTAGATATGGATAAAGAAATATTTCCATTACTAACTGAAGAAGAAACAGAGTATGTTTGTAGAACACCTTGGACTGAAGAGATAGGTAATAAGATGGATGAACTTGTTAGGACTAAGTTAAGTATTAAACCAGGTGTTCCAATGTTTGGTACTGTTTTATTAGATTGTGATTTAATAGTTTATCTACATATTAATGATGATTTACTACTTGAAAGAGCAAAATTAAGAAATGTTGATTTTTTGAATGCTAAAAATATGCAACAAAAAATAGAAGAAGAAATAAAAAAATCAAATATACCAACAATATATATTGAAGTACAAAATGAAAATAAGAAGGTGTTATAATGAAAAAGTTTCTTTTAACAAGTACAGGATTTGATAACGAGAATATAATGAATAAATTTATTGATTTATTAAATGTTGAAAAAAATAATAATTGATTGAAGATTATACGTAAAAATAATTGATTTTTATTAAAAAATATTTGACTTAATATTCAAAAAAGAGTATATTATTAATAGGTTCAGAGAAAGAGCGATTTCGATCGTCTTTCCTACCATTTTTTTTTTGCGCGAATATTATTCGTGAAATTGAATATAATAAAAATGAAAGTATCAATTTACTTTCACGTTCAGTGTCTAGAAAATTTCGATTTTCTGGGCCTTTTTTATTTATTATGAAAGTGCATTTATATTCACAAAACAATTGTTTTTTTATTGACATACAATTGTTTGTGTGATACCATTTTTATGGTGATGCTATGAACAATAATATAAAAGAATATAGAACGCCAGAAGAAATTATAGAATTATTAGAAAGTAGAAATCTAATTATTTCATCTCCAGTTAGGGCTAGAAGAATTTTAACAGAAAATAATTATTTTTTTATAAAAGGTTATAATTCAATTTTCTTAGATAAAGAAAACAAATATAAAGATGGTGTTGATTTTGAGGATTTATATAGACTTTATAATTTTGATAAAGATATAAAAGTATTACTATTTAGATATTTGCTAGATATTGAACAAAAAATAAAGGCTACTTTGAGTAATTATATTTCTGATAAATATGGTGTAAAGGATTCTCAATATTTAAAAAAGTCAAATTATAATTTAGATTGTCCATATGTGGATCATGTTCTAAAAAATATTAAAGACCAAAGAAAAACATATGGTGCCAAAAATGAAGCAGTAAAATATTATAAAAACAAATACAATTATATACCATTATGGGTATTGACTAAGGCCTTAACTATGGGAGCTATAAGAGATTTATATAATATAATGAAGCCAGATGATCAAGATAGAATTGCTCAAATTATTCTTGAAAGAGATATTAAAAAAAGAAGAGTTGCAACACTAAAAAATATTATTGCTATACTTGTAGATGTTAGAAATATGTGTGCACATGATGAAATGCTTATTAACTTTGAACATAAAAGGATTGACATACAATTGCCTGAATTGAAAAATTTTGATTTGAAAACTAATTCTAAAGGGAATATTATTCAAGGAAGAAAGGACTTATTCGCTGTATTAATATCAATTAAATACTTAACAAATAGAACAACATACAATCTTTTTATTCAAAACATAGAAAGTAAAATTTCTAAATTTGTTAGTAAGACAAATTGTGTTTCTTATGATGAATTGTTAGATTATATGCATCTTCCAAATAATTATTATGAATTAAAAAGACTTTAAAAATGAGACGGAGGGAAAAATGAAAAAGATTTTATTAACAAGTACAGGATTTGATAATGAGAATATAATGAATAAATTTATTGATTTATTAAATGTAGATACTAAGGATGCTAAAGTATTATTTATAATAACTGCTGCTAATGATCCAGATTCTGTTAGAGTTTTATCTGGATGTTTAGATGATTTAACTAAGTGTGGTATTACTGATAATAATATAAAAGTTTATGATATGCATAAATTAATATCTGAGGAAGAGATTAATAAATATGATGCTATATATGTTTGTGGAGGAAGTACAAAGTATTTAGTTGATAGAGTTAGAGAATTAAATATAAAACCAGTTATTGATAAATATATAGAAAATGGTGGTATTTATATTGGAGTTAGTGCAGGTAGTGTTTGTGCTAGTGGAAAATATAAGGATGGACTAGGATTTATTGAAAATATATTAGATGTTCATTGTGATAAAGGAACACCTAATGGAATAATTAATTCTAGTGATTATATTTATTTAACAAATAATCAAGCAATATTTATTGATGATAATGAAAAAATAATATTTGAGTAGGTGTGGTATGAGTAAATATTTGAAGGTTATGTTTGGTAATAAGGGTGTTAATTATGAATATAAAATTGATGAAGTGAATATTGCTGATAATTGGAATCCTAATTCTTTTAATCCTAAAGAAATGGGTGGTTTTAATTTTAGTACTGAAGACAAAATATTAAGATGGTTAGTTCGTGGCGATACTTTATATGATGTTATAATACCTGAAGATGCCTCTGTTATTGATTGTCCTAGTGAATCTGCTCCTCATGGTGTTTTTAGAAGTAATAAGATTATATTAACTAATCCTCGTGTAATGACTGATGAATTAGCAATGATTTTTTATCTAAAATCTGATTTACCTCTAAAAAGTTATTATAAGTCTTTAGCTGGTTGTGCGATTAGAGGTTATAGGAATACTTGTTTAAAGATTATTGAGGATAGGATTAATAAAGATAATATTGATTTAGTTATAAGTGAAATTAATGATTTTGTATCTCCTTATAATAGTAGTGGAACGGCTACTAATGGATATGAAGTTTATAAAGAAGTTATGGGAATATTGAATAATATTAAAAATAGTAAACTATAATTGTTTACTATTTTTTGTTACTATACTATATAAATCAATTTCTTTGTTATCTATTTGAAATATACAGTTTCTATTTAAGTATTTTGACATTTCTATTGGTTTAGTTATCATTTTAGAATAGTCTCTTAATGAATTATAATCAAATAATCCATCTGTAATGATATTTACTGTAATATTGTTTTCATCTACAGTAAGTTGTATATTTTGCATGTGTTTAATATTATCATGAAAGTAGTTACCTTCAATGAATCTCATCATTCTAGATTTTTGCATATCTATTTTATCTGCGAATGTAAGTGCTGCTCCTATAACAGATTCTAGATTAGTTCCTCCTGAATGATTTCTAATTGCATGTTCAATTATATGAATGTCTTCATCTTTCATATTTATTTTTTTTAAATACATTAATGCAAAATCTGCACTTCTTTCTGCATGCCCTTGTTTTCCCATTATTGCGCCTATATCATGAAGATATGCAGCTATTTTTCCAAGTTCTATAGTTTGTTTATCACAATTTATACCGGTTAGTATTGTTTCCACGTAGTTCATAACTCTTGTAATATGTCCCATACCATGACATCCACAGTTATTTACTATTATGACATTATTTACATTGTTTATGATTGCTTTTATTTCTTCATCTTTTAAAATAGTTTCTAACATATAATCCTCCTTTATATTTTTAAGTGTTTTTATTTTATTATAATTATTTTAATATGTCAAATAATTTGTTATAATTAATTATAGTAAAAAGATAATAAAAAGTAATTGTTGCAAGATGTTAAAATTTTTACTAACCAAACATCATTTATTTATACTATATAAGTGAAAGGTGATAAAATGAACGATATTTACGATAAGTATTACGATAAATTATTTAATTGGTCTAGGGCTAAAACAAATAATATAAGTGATGCTGAAGATTTGACAAATAGTGTATTCTTGGCAATATTTGAGTATTTAAATAAGAATATTGATGTTGAAAAATTAGATAATTTAATTTGGAAAATTGCTTATAATTTATGGTGCACCAAAGCAAAATCCTATATTAAAGATAAGAACAATGTTCTTTTTGATGAGAATTACCATACATACTCAAATGATGAAATGATTGATAAGGTAATTTATAAAGAAATAGTTGACAATATTAGTAATGTCGGTTTAACTGAAAAAGAAGAAACATCTTTTAGACTATATTATATTGATGACCTTTCAATAAAAGAAATAAGTAGTAAATTGTGTACTACTGAGTCAAATATAAAATATTACTTGTACAATGCAAGAAAGAAAATAAAGGAGAGATATTATGAATAATTTTAATTTTGATAAGTATTTAAATATTGTTAACGAAGAAAAAAAGAAATATGGGCTTGATTTATATGCTCCATTATATCCAATGTTTAGAATGGAAAATAGTAAACTTTATGTTGGAGTTTTGCTTGTTAATGATGATGATAATGTATGGAGTAAAGAAAGCAAGGTTAAACCTGATTATTGGGCTTTAATCGATATTGATACAGAAAAGATTGTATCTTTTAATAAAACTGAAGAAAAAGATTTTGTAGTAGGTGAAATCATACCTAAAACATATGATAATAAAGAAAAAGAAATATCCAAATATACAGTAGAAAAGACAATACAATATAGAGATTATTTGAAAGAGGATATTAAGAATTTCAAGGCTCCATTACAAGTAAAATTAGAAGAATTACTTGGTGAAGAAGTTGAAATTGATGGAGAAAAAATAAATATTAGTGATTATGTATTTGCTAATATTGAAGAAGAAATCAATGATAAACTTAATAAATTAGTTGAAATGTTGATTTGGACAAAGTATGGTTCAGTTGTATTCTATTATGATTTGTTATATAGACAAGTTATTGAAGAACATAAAAAAGGTAATACAGATTTAGATAAAATTAAATTATGTGCTGAAATAATGAATAATTATTATGCAGGTGTTACATATATTGATAATTTCTTTAATGTTTAATTATTAAAAATAGGGGGTATTAATATGACTAGACAAGAGAAAATTATAAGATTAAAAGAATTAAAATATTATCTTATAATGTATAAAGAATATAAACCACAAGAAGTGGAAGAAAAAACCGTTGATAAAACAAATGATTTAGATAAACCAAAAGTTTTGGTATTAAAAAAATCATATCATGGAAAAATGTTAAAAGTGGGATAGTAAGAGGTGTGATTTATGGCAAATTTTTGTTCTGATTGTTCTAATTTTGATACTAAAGATAAAAAAGCAGATGGCGTTTGTAAGTGTAAAAAAATTAAGGATTATGTTCCTGCAAATACTCCTGCTTGTGATAAGTTTGAAAAATCTTATTCTAGAGATTGGTATGAAAAGGAAAAACTTTATGATGATGGTAAAGCCGCATCTAGTAAATTTTCAGGTAAGGAAATAAGTGTAGCTGTTCCTATTGTTCTTATTATATTACTTATAATATTAAAGTTACTTAAGGTTGCTTAAATAATTATAATTAATGAAAGATAAATTGTATTAATGTTTATCTTTTTTTGTTATAATATGTTATATAAGATAGTAGAGGTGTATTTTAAATTTAAAAAATATTTGTATTTTTAATTTTTTTATGTTACAATACACTCAACAAGGAAAGGAGTGTGATTAACATGATTATAATGAATAATAAAAAATATGAATATTTTAGAAGTGATAGTGGGTTAATTGCACTCTTTTTAACTATATAATTTTTTAGGTTAAATGATTTCTTTTGGCTCTCTATTACTAGAGAGTCTTTTTGTATTTAAAAGACTTATAGAGAGGTGAGAGTTATGGAAAAGAATATTTTAATTATTGGTGCAGCAAGAAGTGGTAAAACAACTCTTGCTAAGAAATTTGTAAAAGAAAAAGGATACAGTTTAATTAGTGTTGATGATATTGTTAGTGGATTTGAGGCTTTTCCAGAATTACAAATTCATCATGATGGTGATGCAGTTGATACTGCAAGAAGATTAGCCCCATTTCTAATTAAATATTTAACTGAATTATCAGAAGGATCTACTTTTTATGGTGGAATTAAATTTGTTATAGAAGGAACTCATATTGATTTTGAACAATTAATGTCTTTTTTACAAAGTGATAAATACAAAGAAAAATATGAAATTATAGGATTAACATTTAATGATATTACTGAACAACAATTATATGACTATATAAAAAAATATGATACTGAAGATGATTGGACATATTGGTGTGATGATGAAGAATTAAAAGGTAATGTTAGATATTTTATAGATAGAAATAGATTTTTTAATAAGAAGTTTAGAGAATATGGTATAGAGTCTTATGATACTTCTTATGATAGAGAAAAGGTATTAGAGAAAATATTATCTAAATACTAAGGTGGTGATTTTATGAATATAGAAAAGTTTTGCGAGAAATATTTAGGTAAAGTATTGAATATAACTAGATTATATGGTGGATTAATGCATAAGATGTTTAAGGTAGAGACTGATAAAGGTGTTTATTGTGTTAAAGTATTGAATCCTGAAGTTATGTCTAGAGATGATGCTTATGATAATTTTGTTGTTTCAGAGAAGATTTCTCATTTTGTTCAAGAAAGTGGTATTGATGTTTCGTGCGCAATAGAAATTGATGGTAATTATCTAGTTAAAATGGATGATACTTATTATATGGTTTTTGATTTTGTTTTTGGTAAGACTTTAAAAGATGATGAGATAACTATAGAACATTGTAAAAAAATTGGTAATATTTTGGCTCATATTCATTTATTGGATTATAGAAAGATTGGATTAGAACCTAATATTGTTAAATATACAGCAGAGTATGATTGGGAATCTTATATTAATAATTCTAATTTTTCTAAAATGTCTTATAAGGATAAGTTTTTAAAAAATTATGGAAAGTATAATCCTTTTTTGGATTTAGCTAATAAGAGTTTTAATAGAACCAATATTAATCAAGCTCTATGTCACTCGGATATGGATCCTAAGAATGTTATGTGGAATGATAGACCTATAATAATTGATTGGGAGAGTGCGTGTGTTTCGAATCCTGAAAGAGAGTTATTAGAAACTGCTTTATGCTGGTCTGGATTTTTAGGTAATAATTTTTCTTCTGATAAGTTTTTAGCTACATTTAGAGAATATTTTAAATATAGAAAAATTGATATTGATTGGTATAGTGTTATATATGGTAATCTAGTTGGTAGATTAGGGTGGTTAAAGTATAATTTAGAAAGAAGTTTAGGTATTGTTTCTAATGATTTAGAAGAAATAGAATTAGCTTGTAATGAAGTAATTAAAACTATTGATGAGATTAATAGATATTTAGATTTGATTAATACAATGGAAGGATTAATTAATTCTTTAAAAACTGAGGATATAATTAATACTATTATTTCAAAATATGATATGTTAAAGGGATTAGATTGTAAGTTTATTAATAAAGGTTTTACTAATACTATATATTCTATTGATGATTATATAGTTAGAATTTGTACTAATACTGATAATGAGGCTAAGTTTAAGAATGAAATTGATTATTATTTAAAAAATAAAGGTAATTCTTATATTCCTAAGTTGTATTATTTTAGTACTGATAAGGAGGATGCCCCATATTATTATGAAATTATTGAAAGGATTAATGGAGTTCCATTATATAATATATGGCATACTTTTTCAGAAGAAAAAAGAGAAGATGTTATTAGACAATTATGTTTAATAATGAAGTCATTTCATAAAAATATTGGTCCTAAACGTGATTGGATTTCAGAGAATAAGGATAAGTTTTCTTCTTTATATTCTAAAGCTAAAGAAAAAGGTATTTTTGATAAAGAAGAATGTGATTTTATTGATTATGCTTTTTCTAAGTTTGATAGATATTTAGACTCATCTGAATTTGTTTTAGTTCATAATGATTTACATTTTGATAATGTATTTTATTGTGATGGAGATATTAAAGTAATTGATTTTGAAAGATCTATGTATGCTCCAGCTGATTATGAATTAGCTATTATTTATAACATGGTTAGAAAGCCTTGGAAGTTTGCTTCTTTAGAGGATGAAAAGAATGTTGATATGAGTCAATATTCATATATTATGACTTATATTGAGAAGTATTATCCTGAATTAATTAGTGTTCCTAATTTATATCAACGTTTAGCGATCTATGACATGATTTATTATCTAAGACAATTATTAAATTACCCTGATAGTAAAGATTTAAAGAATGATGTTATATTTAGTTCAATAATTGTTGCTTTAAAGGATGAACTTACTTTTGATAATTTAAAGAATCCTAGAGATTTAATGGATTTTATGAATATTAATATAAATTATGGTTGGGTTGATATATATGGTAATAAGCATATTAATCGTCTTGATGGATTTAGAGAAAATTATAGGATTAGTTCACTTGAAGAAGTATTAGAGACTGGTCTTGGTACTTGTATTGAACAAGCTATGATGATTAAAGCTTTCTTTGATAGAATGGGTGTTGATAATAGACTTTATTGTCATAGAAGTTATGAGACTGAGGATAATTTTGATGAAGAAGTTAGAATGCATTGTTTTGTTTTATTTAAATATAATGGTTTTTGGTTTCACTTTGAGCACGCAAATAGACCTAAAAGAGGAATACATAAGTATGGTTCTATAGATGAGGCTTTAAATGAGATTACTAAAGGTTTTGATGAACATGGAGATATTAGAAAGTTAACTCTAATAGATTCTATACCTGAGGGTTTATCTTTTAAAGAGTTTAATGAATTTGTTAATGGATTTGATGTTAGTAAGTAGGTGGTAGCAATGGAATTTAAAATTGTTGAAAATATAGAAGAAGCCAAAATATGTGATGACTTATTAACAGAACTTATAATGTCTGAGAGAAAATATGATGATAATGTTAATAAATCATATAAAGTTGATAAGTATTATACTGAAATATTTGACAAAGATTATAACACATTAATTTGTGCATCATGTGATGGTATTGTTGTTGGCTTTATTGATGCTTTATATGTTAAAGAAAAATATAGAAATCAAGGAATTGCCACTGGCTTGATTGAAGAATTTTATAAATGGTGTGAATTAAAGGAAATTAAAAGTGTTGAAATAGATTCTTTTATAAAGAATAAGGCATCTTGTAAATTGTATAAAAAATTTGGTTTTGAAATAACTTCTTATAGAATGAGAAAACAAATATAAATATAGGAGGATTTATGAATTATTTAATTAGAAGAAGAGAACAAGGCGATTGCTTTCAGATTGCTCATGTTGTAACAGTTGCTTGGCAAGAAACTTACAGAGAAATAGTTAATGATGAATTTTTAGATAATCTTCCTAATACAGAGGAGGAAAGAGGTAATAAGTCATTTAATGATTTTGATATTAATGATAATCATCAATTTGTATTAGAGGTTGACGATGAAATTGCTGGATTTATTTATGTTGGTATAACTGATGATAAGGAGTATAAAGATCAAGGTGAGATATTTTCTATATATATTTTAGAAAAATATAAGGAAAATGGTTTTGGTAGAAAATTAATTGAAGCTGGTATTAAAGAATTAAAGAGTCTTGGTTGTTCTAAAATGATTATAGGCTGTTTAGATGGTAATCCATCAAATGAGTTTTATAAGCATATAGGTGGTAGATTTGTTAAGACTAGAATTTTTAAATTGCCTAATCAAGAATTAATTGAAAATGTTTATTATTATGATTCGATGTAGTGAGGTGTAATTTTGAAAAGAGTATTTTTAAAAGTTCCTAAGATAGAAGATTTAAAGTATAGGAAAATATGGCTAAATGATTCTAATACAATGTCTTATAATGCTGGATATGATATTGATTTAAAAGGTTATGATAAAGAAACAGGTACTATTACTAAAACTGACGAAGAAATGATTGAATGGTACAATAAATGGATTAATAAGGAACCTGATAGATATTATGCTTATATATATTCTGTTGACGAAAGTGAACCTATTGGTGAAGTTTATTATTATCCTGATGGTGATATTCATTCTATGGGAATATTAATTAATGATAAGTATAGAGGAAAAGGATATTCTTATCTTGCTTTATTAGAACTTTTAGAAGTTGCTTTTGAAAAAAATAATATTAATGAATTATCTGATTTTATTCCAATTGATAGAGTTGGTGCGATTAAGTCTTTTAAGAAAGCTGGTTTTATTCAAACAGATTTAGAGAAAAAAGGTTTAGTATTTGGTAATGAAGTTATTTCAAAACAATTATTAATTACTAAAGATATGTGTTTTAAAGATAGAAGGTGATAGTATGAAATTAATATTAAATGGTGGAGGAGAAGGTAATCAAGTTAAGAGTGCTAGAGAGTTATTAAATAGTTTAATTGATCATTCTAAGAAAATATTATATATTCCACTTGCTTGGGTAGATTCTGATTATGATAGTTGTTTAGAATTTATGACTGGTGAATTATCTGATGTAGATTGTACTGGTATTGAAATGGTTAGGTCTGGAGAAGAAATAGTTAATAAAAATTTAAGTGATTATGCTTGTATCTATATTGGCGGTGGCAACACTTATAAGTTATTGAGTGAATTAAAAAGCACTGGTGCTTTTGATAAAATTAAGGATTATTTAATTAATGATGGTATTGTTTATGGTGGAAGTGCTGGAGCAATTATCTTTGGTAAAGATTTAGATTCTTGTAATACTGATGATGATAATGAAGTTGGATTAATTGATAATACTGGATTTGATATGATTAATGGATATTCTTTATTATGTCATTATACTAGTAGAGATTCTGAAAGAACTTTGTTAGGTAAAAATTATTTATTAGAATTATCAAAAACAAAACCTGTGTACGCTATACCTGAAGAGGATTCTATATTTATTGATGGTGATGATATCTCTTTTATAGGTGATAGACCTTATTATATATTTAATGATGGAAAGATAGAAAAGTATTATATTACTCCTGTTATCGAAACTGAAAGATTAATTTTAAAAAGAGCGCTTTTATCTGATTATTTGAAAGTATATGAATATGATTTTACAAAGTTAAGAAATATTAATGATGAATTTGAATTTGTTAAATTAGATCCTAAAAGAGTTGATGGTTTTGATGAAATATATGAAGAGTCTTTTGATTGGATTGTTTATTTAAAAGATGGAATGATGCCTATTTCTAATATTGTTGCTGATAGGGAAAGAAAAGATATTAATTCTATTGAACTTGCTTTTAATACTCATCCTCTTTACTGGAGAAATGGTTATACTAGCGAAGCTATTATTGGAATAATGAGATTTTTATTTAATAATGGTTATGATAATATTATTTGTGGTTATGATGAAGGTAATTTTAAATCAAAGGGTATTGGAGAAAAACTAGGATTTATTCCTTATGAAGTAAAAGAAAATTCATGGGTTAAAGATGGTGTTTCAATAACAAGTTATATTACTATTTTGTCTAAGAAAAGATTCAATGAGTTGTATAATTAATAGTAGGTGATTTAAATGTTAATTAAAAAAGAGATAATGCTTAATAATATTAGATATTATATTATTGTGGAATGCATTTATAAAAATGAGTGTAATAATACTTTTTTACGTTTAAAAAACTATAGTGACAATTATTATGATGAAGGTGATTTATCTTTACTTATAAAAAGACTTGAACAAAAGTATAGTTATGATTTAGTTTTAAAGAAATATGAATCTACCATACCATATATGAATAATGTTTTATATATTTATGATAATATACCTTTTATAAGTGGTGTTGGAGATATTTTTCCTACGGCTGAATCTTTTATTACTAATACAGAATTAGATACTTATATTGAAGAAGAGAAGATAAATATGAATGATAAATTAAAATTTAAATTATCTGATGAAAGGACATGGTATGTATAGTTTTTAAGTGTTATAAAGTTATGAATGGGTGGTGATAGTATGAAGTTTATTGTAGAAAATAGTGATTCTAATTATAAGAGTGTTATATTAGATATAATTGAATCTAGAAAAAAAGAGATTTTTGATTTTTTTAATTCTGATATTATTGATTTACCTTTTAATATTTATATTTATGATAGTATTGAATCTTTAGTAGATGGAATTAAAAAAAGAGGATATGAAAATGATCCTGATTATATGTGTGCTTGTCATAAGGATGAAGATAATTCTTTAAATTTTTTTGAGCCAAAGGATAATCCTAGTAGTAATGAATGGTCTAAGGAAGAGTATAAAGATGTAATATTTCATGAGTTAGTACATGGAATTCAATTTACATTATTTGGTACTACTTTCGAATGGTTAAATGAAGGTATTGCGAAATATTTAGATGGAACTTATAGTAAGGGTATTAAATGGTTATTAGAAAATTATATAAATAAAAGAGATATTCCTAATCAAAGTGAAATTGAAAATGAATTTGGTATGCATGATTATGATAGCTATGATTATGCTTATATAATGGTAAGATATTTAATTGAAACTATGGGTAAGGATAAGTTTATTGATTTGATTAGAAATAATCAAATCAATAGTGTTAAAGATGGATTATTAAATAAAGCTATTAGTTATTATAATAATAAGTATTTTGGTAATTATTTAGATAAGTATTTAAATCAAGATATTGATAATCCTAAGTATTTATTTCATGGAAGCTGTAAGAAGTTATTTAAATTGACTCCTCAACTATCTCATGATTCGGATGGCAATACTAATAATATTGCTCGTGCGGTATTTTTGTTTCCATCATTTTTAAAAAGTACACCTTATGCATTTAAGGATACTATAAAAAACTGTAGTGAAGGACTTAATTGGGATTTTTATATACCTAATGGTGATGAGTTTCCATTAATGAGAATGTCTAATGTTAATATTGATGATGATATTATTGGATATATTTATGTATTTTTAAAAGATGATGATATGATAAAGGATTCTGATTCTTATCAATATAAGTGTTATAAGGAGTTAGTTCCTATTGATGTTATTGAAGTATGTTATAAAGATTATATGAAGTATTATGAAGTTGTAAGTAAAAGGAAGTGATTTTATGCAAACAATTGAAATAACTGTTAAAGTTAAAGAGACTAAAGAGTCTGTAAAAAATAAATTAATAAGTAATGGTTTTATTCAAACATCTGATGAGTATGGTGATGATATATATATGACTAGAGATTTGGATAAATTAGATAAGAATAATATTCTTGAATTATTAAATAAATCTGTATTATTGAGGCATCATTATGGAAAGTATAGAGAAGAAAGAAAGTATCTTGTTTTAAAGGATAAAAATTATAAGGATGGTCATGTTACATCTGAGGAAATATTATCCGTAAAGATTGATGATATTGATATTATGAAAAAAATGCTTGAAAGATTAGGTTTTGAGGAGTTAATTCAAAAAAATCAATATTTTAATGATTATACTAAAGGTGATATTGTTTTTATCCTAGAAGAAGTAAAGGATATTGGCCTTTTGATTGAATATGAGAATAAAAATGATTTTACTGGTAAATCGGATGAAGAAATAATGGAAGTAAAACGTGAAATGTATAATACTATTAAAAGTATAGGTATAGATATTTGCGAAGATTATGATGTTAAGAAAGCTTATGATTTGATTGTAAAGAAGTATAATTTATGAATATAGTTTTGGGTAATATTATTGCTTTATTAGCATCATTAGTAATGATTTATACTGGGTTAATTAAAGATAAGAGTAAAATAATATATGTTCAAAGTATTCAAATATTTTTGTTTGCAATCAGTAATGCTATACTAGGTGGTATAACTGGTGTTATAACTAATATTGTTAGTTTTACAAGGAATATATTGTGTTTTAAAAATAAATTAAATTTACCTATAAAAGTATTAATTACAGTATTATCTATTGCTTTTTCTATTATTTTTAATAATATTGGCTTTATTGGGATATTACCACTTATTAGTACTATTTCATATATCTGGTTGATGGATACTAAAGATGTAATTAAGTTTAAATTTTTAATAATTTTTACATTAGTGTTATGGTGTATATATGATTTTACTATTAAATCTTATACTGGGGGATTATTTAATCTTTTTACTATAGTAACTAATATTATTTCTATATTTCAAATATGTAGGAAGCAAGAAAGAAGGTGATTTTATGCATATACCACAAATTGTATTTGAACCTATGTCTTTACAAAGTAATATTGATTTAATTAAATGGGCTTATTTTGAAGATAATGGTTCTTTGGATGTTCATAAGTATACTTTAGAGTATTATCCTGAGTTATCTAATATTAAGATAGATGCTTCTAAAGATGAAGTTTATAAAATAATTGAGGATGTTGTTAGTAAGGATTATTCTAAATATAGTGATAAAATAAAAAGTGAAGTAAAAAGATATAATGATATTTGGGAGAAGTATAATGATGATTATTTTACTGCTATAAGTAAATATTTAAATATTGAGTGGCCAGATAGTGTTAAAGTTATTAATGGTTTTGTTGGACTTATACCTGTTTTCCCTAGATATTTAGATACTTTTGATTTTTCTGTTTCAACTAATGTTGATAAGGATAATATTATTAGAATATGCGCTCATGAGTGTTGCCATTTTTTATGGTTTCTAAAGATTAAAGAATTGTATCCTGATATTCCTAGAAGAGAGTATGATTCACCATATAATTCTTGGCAGTATAGTGAAATGGTTGTTGATCCTATTTTAAATTGTAAAGAGATTAATAGCGTTATTGGTGTTAATGAAAGAGCTTATGATAGTTTTTATGAAATTAAGGATAAATATGGTAAATATTTAATGGATGTTTTAAAGGATATTTATAATAGTGATAAACCTATTGAATCTAAGATTAGAGAAGGTTTTGATTATATTTGTTCTGTATTAGATAATTAGTTTGAAAGGAGTGATGTTATGGCTTCTGCTCGTATACATGAAGCAATTGCGAAAGAAATAAATAAAGATTATAACATGGATGAATTATTACTTAGAATTGGTACTGTTGCACCAGATAGTTGGAGAAATGTTGAAACTGGTGTTAAGGATAAGTATCTAAGTCATTTTTGGGATTTTAGTGTAAAAGAAGGTCAAGCTAATGATTATGAAAGGTTTTACTTAAAATATTATAGTCATTTATCTAATCCATTTTATTTTGGATATTTGATTCATTTAATTGTTGATCAATATTGGAAGAGTTATATTGATCCTAAATATGAAGTTATAGAAAATGGTGTTAAAGGTTATAGATTAAAAGATGGTAGCTTTCATAGTGATGAAAATTGGTTTGAATATTATGATAGTTTGAAATTACAAAGACAACTTGCGCGGATTTATGATTTAGGTATTTTTCCAATTAATCAAAATGAAATAGATAATTTTTATTGTGAAATTGATGAACTTAATTTAAGCGGTTTGTTTGGCGAGAATGGTTCTTTAAATTATATTAATACTAAACTTTCTCCTACAGATGATAATGAGGAGACATTAATTTATGATTTGAATGATATACTTAATTATATAAGAGAAACTGCTAGTTTTGTAAGAAGCGAACTTGAAAGATTAAGTCATTTAAAAACTGATAATGATAACAGGATTCTTTTATAATTATAATATTTTAATAATTTATAAAAACAACTTTTTTTAAGTTGTTTTTTTAGGAACTTTTAATTTTACATCGTATGATATTATTAGGTGATAAATTATGGATTATTATAATGAAATAAAAAATGAATTAATAAATAATGAAATTAATAAAAGCGTAAAGGATTATAGTAAGAATAAATATGAATTACAAAGGTATTATAATGTTGGAAAATTATTATCAGAGGCTGGAAAACATTATGGTGAAGGAATAATTAAAGAAATTTCAAAAAGATTAACTTATGAGTTAAAAGTTAAGTATGATGTTTCATCTCTTAATAAAATGAAAAAATTTTATATATTGGCTCAAAAACTGGTGACAGTGTCGCCAAATTTGTCATTTAGTCATTATGTTGAATTACTGTCATATGAGGATATTAATAAGGTAAATTATTATATAAGAATAGTTGAAGAACAAAATTTATCAATTAGAAAGCTTCGTGAAAAGATTAAATCTAATGAATATGAAAGACTACCTGAAAATACCAAAAGCAAATTAATAGAACAAAAAGGTACAAATGTAGTTGATTTTGTTAAGAATCTTATGTTGTTGTTGAATTAAAGGTTACTGAATTAAAGAAAGAACATATGGTCAGATTCAGGTTTATATGAATTATATAGATCAAAATGTAAAGAAACTTAGTCATGATAAAACAATTGAAAATTGATATTAAAGAATTTCAGAAGAGTTCAATAGAAAAATATTCTTTTTTGAATCCTTTTAACTATGCCTTTAAAAAATTATTTGAATTTATAAAAAGAAAAAACAAAAATAGGGTGAAATTTAATTAACCCTATTTTTATATATGTTTAGAAAAGTTATTATAATTATTTAAACTTTGTCCGGAATTAATTTATCAAAATATAATAATAACTCTTCTTTTGTATATTTATCTTTATTTTTAACCCAATCGATGCCTATGTTTACAATACCTCCTATATAAAATTTTGTAATAACATCTATCGGAATATTAGATATTATATTATTATTTTTTAATCTACTAGTTAAATCCCTATTACTAACATCAATTAGAAAATCCAATACAATTCCATTTTTGTCATTTTTAAGTATAGAATTGTAAGTTTCTCTTTTTTCATCAACGTGATTAATTAATATTTTTAGTAATTCCATAAAATAGTTTTTTGATATTTCCTCTTCTTTGTTTTTCTTCAGTTCAATTTCTAAATTATTTTTTAAATCATTTATCATTGCTAATAAAAGGTCATATTTGTCTTCATAGTGTGCATAAAATGTTGAACGATTAATTAAAGCTTGATCACATATATCGGATATTTTAATTTTTTCAAAGTCTTTTTGTTCCATCAATGTAATTAATGCTTCAAATAAGACTTTATTTGTTTTGATAATTCTTAAATCAATTTTGTTTTTCATAAAATCACCTGAAATTAATTATATATTATTTTTTTTAAGAAAGCAATTATCAAACAAAAAGTTTGATAACTGTATATGTATATTATTATTTTTTGTTTGTTATCCAACAAAAAATAACATAGTGATGTGTACTTATTTTAAAATTAGCAATAAACTATACAAATGGAGGCGTAAACATGAGAAAAATTACAAATTTTATAGTGAAAGGAAGATATGTTCTTCTGACACTATTTATATTATTAGCAGTTTTTAGTTTATATTTATCAACTAAAGTTAATATTAATGAAGATATTATGAAGTATTTGCCTAAAACATCTGAAACCAAAATAGGTAAGGATATTATGGAGAAGGAATTTTCAGAACAGGATTCTTCTGTACTTAATGTCATGTTTAAAGACTTATCAGATACTGAAAAAAAAGATACTTTAAAAAAATTAGAAAGCATTGATGGTGTAAGCTCAGTTCTTTATGAAAATACTGATGAATACAATAAAGACAAATATACTTTATATGTATTAAATGTAGATGATTATGATCATTCAGAAACAGCTTCTAATGTTTATAATTATGTTAAAGATTATTTTAATACAGCTGGTATGAGTGGTTCTATATATGATGAAAATAAACCTATTTTACAGTTATGGATAGTAGTTGTTGCAATAGCTTGTGCAATGGTTATACTGATAATGCTTAGTGATTCTTATGTTGAACCATGGTTATATTTAATTTCAATAGGAATAGCAGTATTTATTAATAAAGGTACTAATATTATGTTTGATAGTATATCTTCGATAACAGATTCTATTGTTGCAATTTTACAGCTTGCTCTTTCTATGGATTATTCTATTATGCTATCTAATAGATATAAGCAAGAAAAAAAGACTCATTCTAACAAAATAGATGCAATGAAAGAGGCATTATATCATTCATTTAAAGCTATTTCCAGTAGTTCAGTAACAACAATTGTAGGCTTACTTGCACTTGTATTTATGAGTTTTACGATTGGTAGAGATTTAGGTTTTGTATTAGCAAAAGGCGTATTACTTAGTTTAGTAAGTATCTTCTTCTGCTTACCAGCATTACTTTTAATATTTGATAACTTGATTGAAAAGACTAAGAAAAAATCACCAAAGTTTAATTTAACTAAATTAGGTAATTTTATATATAAAACCAGATATATTCAATTTGCTTTAATAGTTCTTCTATTTATTGCTGCATACTTACTTAAAGGAAATATTGGAATTCTTTTTACAGGATCACAGCAAGACAAAGTTGGCGCAGTATTTCCTGCAACAAACCAAGTAGCAATTGTTTATAATAATAAGTATGAAGAGATAATTTCATCTTATTGTAAAGAATTAGAGAAAGATGAAAAAATAGATCAAGTATTATGTTACTCTAATACAATTAATGAGAAACTTGCCTATGATGAATTAAACAAAAAATTTGAAGATTTAGGTCAAGATACAGAAATAGAAGAATATTTAATTAAACTTATTTATTACAATTATTACAATAAAGATACAAATAATAAAATGACATTAAATGAGTTTATTTCATTTATTAAATCAGATATTTATACTAATGATAATTTTAGTGATTCATTAAATAAGGATACTAGAGATAATTTAGATTTATTAGAAAACTTTACATCTTCATCTCTAATTAATGAAAATAGAACAACAACAGAAATAGCAGATATTTTAGGAATGAATAAAGATGATGCTGATAATATCTTAATTTACTACAATAGTAAAAATATTGATACTAAAATGACTTTAAAAGATTTTGTTGATTTTATGCTTAATGATGTAGCAAATGATCCAAAATATTCATCAAGTTTAGATTCAACTACAATTTCAAAATTAAAGCAGTTACAAAATTTTACAGATACAAACAAAACAAATAAAAAGATGAATTCAAGTGAACTATCTAGTATTTTTGGAATAGATAAGGGTTTAATAGATCAATTATTCTTATTCTATAGAACAACAATAGAAAGCAACACCAAAATGACATTAAACGAATTTGCTAATGTTGCACTAAATATGTCTAATCAAGATGCTTATAAAGATATGTTTGATGAAAGTACTATCAAATCATTAAACATGTTATCTACATTAAGTAGTGAACAAATAATTACTAATGAATTAGGAATGTCATCCATGAAAACATCACTTAATAATTTAGGATTAAGTTTAGATGATAATACAATGTCACTTTTATATATTTACTATACAGGATATAATACAAATTCTAAATTAACATTAAATGGATTTGCAAATGTTGCGTTAAATATGGCAGGGCAAGAAGCTTACAAATCGTATTTTAGTGAAGATACTATAAAATCTTTACAAACAATTATATCGCTGAATTCGTATTATGATACAGAACTTCCTAATAGTAATCTATATTCAATGTTTGGAATAGATGCAGAAACTGGTGCAAAATTAAATTATGCAATAACAGGAGATTTGTCTGGCAGTTATAGTATGACACCATTACAATTTGTAAATACATTATTACAAACTCCTGAAATAACTTCTGAGCTAAATAGTAATCAAATATCACAATTAGGCACTGCACAATATATAATGAGTAATATAGATACAGCATATAGCGTAGATGAACTAACAAATGCTTTATCTCAAAATAAAACTATTGTGAGTGTTGTTTACGGTGTATATGATTATCAAAATGGTAATTTAAAAAATATATCAATTAAAGATTTAATTAACTTTCTATATGAAAATAAATCAAATCAATTTTTATCTGATAAATTATCTACAGCCAGCAATATGCTAAATTTAGCATACGCGATAGTTAATAATACAAATACTACTTATAATTATTTGGAAATAAGTAATATAACAGGAACGGATAAGCAAGAAGTAAGTAGGATATTTGGAGTTTATGATTATCAAAATGGTACAACAACAATGACCCCATTAGAATTTGCAAACTTAATATTAGAAAATAAAGATAATGAATTGTTAAAAAGTAAATTAACTAATTCCTCAATTAATGAATTATCACTTGTTAGAGAAGTAATGAAAGGAACTTTAGACCAAACAAAATATTCATCTTCTAATTTAAGTTCACTATTAAATATAAATAATGATACTATGAGTTTATTGTTTAGTTTATATAATTCAAAACATATTAAATCAAATATGGAAATTTCTCTTAAGGATTATGTTGATTTTATTGTGAAAGATGTAATGAATAATAAAGATTATTCAGAAAATTTTGATGCTACAAAAAAAGAAAAATTAACTACAATAAATAAGATTATGAATAATTCATTAAATGGAACAAAATATACATCTGCAGAAGCTTTTGCTTTATTAAACATTTTGAATGATGACTTAGATAAATCACTTGTTGATTTAGTTTATATGTATTATGGAAGTAATAATGAGTATGATGAATCATGGAAGATGACTATTGAAGAATTTGTTAACTATTTAAATTCTGACATTTTAACAGATTCAAGATTTGATGATTTTATAAGTACTGAAAAAAGAACTACAATAACAAATTCTAAAAAGACAGTAGATAAATCAAAAAAATTAATAGTATCTGATAAATATTCAAGAGCAGTATTAAACACAAAATATGCATTTGAAGATGAAGATGCATATAAGTTTATTAATAAGTTACAAGATGATGTTGGTAATAAAGATGATATATATGTAGTAGGACATTCTCCAATGGCAGTTGAAATGAGTAAAACATTTAATAGTGAGTTAAATAAAATTACGATATTAACTATGATATTTATATTTATTGTAGTTGCCATAACATTTAAAGATTTAATAATTCCATTTGTTTTAGTTTTAATTATTCAAACTGCAGTTTATATAACTATGAGTGCTATTTCTATAACAGGTGGATCAGTATATTTTATATCTTTGTTAATAGTTCAAGCAATACTTATGGGAGCAACTATAGATTATGCAATTGTTTATACTTCATATTATCGAGAGTCAAGGTTAACAATGGGAGTAAAAGAATCTGTTATCAATGCATATAATAGGTCTATTCATACAATAATTAGTTCATCTTCAATACTTATAATTGTTACATTAGTTGTAGCTGGATTTGCATCCGCAATTGCTGCAAAGATATGTGAAACAATTTCTCAAGGTACATTTGCTGCAGTAATATTAATTTTATTTGTATTACCTGGTGTATTAGCGTCAATGGATAAATTTATATGTAAGCAAAGTTGTTATAAGAATTAGTAGAATAAATTTGTTAAATATAATTTTATAAAATTAAAGAGACTATAATGATTAAATCTGAATAGTTTCTTTTTATTTGTATTTTGTAAATATTTATATTTTTTGTCATATTCTTAAATAGAGGTGATATGATGTATGAAACTTATACAGTAAAGCAGGGTGATACTTTATATGGTATAAGTAATCAGTTTGGTGTTTCGGTTACTGACCTTGCTGAATTGAATGGTATTAAAGGTAGTAATTTACCTGTTGGTACTGTTTTAAAGATTCCTATGAAAAGTGGAGTTAATCCAAACAATATGTTTATGTATACAGTAGAACCAGGAGATACTTTATATAGTATAGCTCGTAAGTATAATACTACTGTTCAGTCTATTCTTGATTTAAATTATTTAAAGAGTAATAATTTAAGTGTTGGTCAGGTTATAAGAATTCCTGAGACTTATTATAATTATGATGAAATGAGTGCTCCTAATTATATAACTTATACTGTTAAACCAGGAGATACTTTATATAGTATAGCTCGTGATAATGGAATTAGTGTTGATACTATTATTAGTGATAATGTTTTACCCAATAATAATTTAAGTGTTGGTCAGGTACTTAGATTAAGGGTTGCTGATGGTGAGGTTTTAGAGTGCTTTGGACCTGATTTTGAAATACCGGAGGAAGTTATTCCTAGTATTACCTATGTAGTTCAAGCAGGGGATAATTTATATAATATTGCTCGTAAGTATAATACTAGTGTTAGTGAGATTGTTCGGTTAAATAATTTACCTAATAATAATTTAAGTATAGGACAACAGTTATTAATTCCTACTGCTAGTTCTAATGATTCATCAAATAGTTCTAAGACTTATACAGTACAAAGGGGTGATTCTTTATATAGTATTGCTCGTAAATTTAATGTCTCTGTTAGTGATATAACTCGTTTAAATAATTTAGCTGGTACTAGTTTAAGTATTGGTCAACAATTACTTATTCCTACTAGTGGTTCTAGTAATTCTGGTAATACTTATGTTGTTAAGAGTGGAGATAATTTATATAGTATTGCTAGGAGATTTGGTGTTACTGTTGATAGTATAAAGAGTAAAAATAATTTGAAGTCTAATTTACTTAGTGTTGGTCAAACATTGATTATTTAGGAGGTTTTATGACTTATAATGTTAATGATAAGGATTTTTTAAATAGTGAGCTTTATAGAAGTTTTATTAATCAAAATCCTGGTATTGGTTTTTTAAAGATTAGGGCTTATGCTGCTAGTGGAGCTGTTCCTATTAGTGGGTTATCTGTTGTTATTTCTAAGGATATAGGTGGTAATAAGGTTATATTTTTTGAGGGTGTTACTAATGAGTCTGGAGTTATTGAAAGAATATCTTTACCTGTTCCTAGAATGAGTAGTGATAATATGATTGCGCCTGTTATTAGTACTTATGATATTAATACTACTTATGAAGGTGAGAGTCGTTTATATAAGGTTAATGTTTATGATGATATTTATGTTGTTCAAAATATTAATGTGACACCTAATATTAGTTATGGAGTGGTTGATTAATGGCTGTAAGATATCCTGTTATTCCTAATAGTATTACTGTTCATTTAGGTGAACCCGATCAGGCTGCTCGTGATATTACAATTCCTTTTACTGATTATATTTCTAATGTTGCGGCTTCTGAAATATATCCTACATGGCCTAGGGCTAGTTTGGAAGCTAATATTTATGCGATTATTAGTTTTGCTTTAAATCGTGTTTATAATGAATGGTATAGGAGTAAGGGTTATAATTTTGATATTACTTCCAGTCCTATTTATGATCAGACTTATACTTTGAATCGTTCTACTTATGAGAATATTGATGATATTGTTAATGATATTTTTGATAATTATGTTGTTAAAGGTGATCAGGTACAGCCTTATTTTACCAGATATTGTGATGGTCGTAAGACTACTTGTGATGGGTTATCTCAGTGGGGAACTGTTAGTTTAGCTAATCAAGGGAAGAGTGCTTTGGATATATTAAAGTTTTATTATGGTAATGATATTTCTATTAAGTATGATGCTCCTGTTGGAGATGTTGAAGAGGGGTATCCTGGTAGTCCAGTAGGACTTGGTTATGCTGGTAATCCAGTACTTGCTATTCAACGTGATTTAAGGCGGATTCGTAAGAATTATCCTGCTATTCCTGATATTAGTGGTTCTTTAGGTATTTTTGATAAGGAGACTGAGGATGCAGTTAAGAAATTTCAAGAGATATTTTCTTTACCTGTTACTGGTGTAGTTGATAAGGGTACATGGTATAAGATTAAGTATGTTTATAATAGTGTTAAGAAGTTATCTGATTTGTATTCTGAGGGACTTAGTGAGGAAGAAGCAACTTTCTTATATACTGATTTACTTAAGTATGGTGATACTGGTATTGAGGTTTCTTATATTCATTATTTTTTAGATGCGATTGCGTTTTTAGATCCTGATATTCCTCGCCTTCCTACTAATTCTATTTATAATAATAATACTGTTACTATTGTTAAAGCTTTTCAAAAAAAGTATGGTTTACCTGTAACTGGTGAGTTTGATTATACTGATTGGACTGTTTTAAAGAATGCTTACAGAACTATTCTTGAGTCTTTTCCTTTAGAGTATAAAGAATTTATTGATGATTTATATCCTGATTATTTTTTAGTTCGTGGTACTGTTGGAAATGATGTTAGAAGATTTCAGATGTTTTTGTATGAAATATGTCGGCGTGATAAAACTATTCCTGGTGTTAGAGTTAATGGGGTTTTTGATGAACTTACCGAGAAGTCTGTTCGTAAGTTACAAAGTGATTATGGTTTTGATGTTAATGGTGTTGTTGGGCCTCTTTTATGGAGAAAGGTTGTTGAACTTTCTAAGGGTTAATCTCGTTTTTACGGGATTTTTTATTTGAAATTTTTGTGAAATGATATTTTGGTTATAGATTTATTTTTAAATGTATGTTATATTTTTGTCATGATAGGAGGAAATATGAGTAAGAAAACTGTTGCTATTAGTGTGGTTTTGGTTATTTGTTTGATACTTGAGGCTTTTGTTATTTTTAATCGTAAGAAGAGTGCTAAAAGTATTAATGTTAATTTAAGTGATTTAACTTATAAAGAAAATAGTGGTTATACTGATTTAAAGGTTTATAGTAAAGATGATTTTGAATCATTTTTGAGTGATTATAAGTCTGGTAATTTACCTAGTATTTATGTTACTGAGTTTGTTTTTGATGGTGTTGGTATGTATAAGACTTATGATTTGGATGATTTTATTGAAGATGGCAATGATGTTTCGGTTAAAGTTTTATCTACTAAGGCTGTTAATATTAATACTACTGGTAAGGTTGTTTTATCTGGTGATTTAAAGGGTATGATTTTAGTTAATACTAATGATATTAGCGGTGATATTGATATTGTTTTAGATGGTGTTAATATTGATAGTGATTCTAAGAAGATACCTGCAGTTTATGTTTATAACAAAGATATTGGTTATTCCGAACATAAGGTTACTATAAGTGCTTTAGAGGATACTAAGAATTATATTAAAGGCGGTAAGTTTAAGAAGGTTAGTCTTGTTGGTAGTGATGAGCTTTCTAATTATTCTAGCAAGTATACAGGTGAGACTAGTGAGTGGTATAGTTTATATACTAATTATTATGGTGTTTATACTAGTGATCAAATTGATGATATAATATTCGCGAAAGTTACTGCTTCAGCTGATGATTTAAAGGATGGAGATCCTTATTATTTTTACAAGGGTGCTGGTGCGATTTCTTCTGATATAGATTTATATTTTAATGGTTCTGGTTATTTAGAGGTTACAAGTAGCAAAGAAGGAATTGAGACTAAGGGTAATTTAGTTTTTAGTGGAGGTATTGGAGATTATGTTGTTAATTCACAAGATGATTGTTTAAATACTACTACTAAGAATGGCGATAATGTTAGAAACGATATGGTAATTGATGTTAATAGTTTAACTGCTATTGTTGATATAGACGCTGATGAGGGTGATGCACTTGACTCTAATGGTGCTTTAACTATTAATGGTGGTACTATTATTGCTTTATCTCATCCGGGAGCTGATGCTGGTCTTGATTCTGAGAATGGTACTTATATTAATGGTGGTACTGTTATTGCTACAGGTGATATGTATGATGAGATTAAGAGTGAATCTAAGCAAAGTTTTATAGGTTTATCTTTTATGGATAAAGTTAATGCTGATGATATTATTACTTTTGCTAGTGGTGATAATGTTATATTTAGTTATAAGACTGATAGATCTTATTCTAATTTAGTTTATAGTTCTAATAAACTTGTAGATGGAGATTATTCTTTATATAAGAATGGTACTGTTGTAGGGGAGAGTGTATTTGGTTTTTATAATAGTGTTGATAGTTTTAGTGATGGTATTACTCTTGGATATATTGAAACTGGTATGAATTTTGGCAGGGGCTTTAATGGTATGCCTGGTGATAGACCTGATATGAATAATCAAGATAGAGAAAATAAGAGTGATATTACTGATAAAATGGATGAGGCTAATAGACCTGAAAGACCAAATGATAGAGGTTCTTTTGAAGGAAATGATATGACTCCACCTGATCTAAATACTAATCCTTTTATTGGCTTTGAAAGCTCTAATAAAGTATTTAGTATAAGTGGTATTTCTAATTTATTTAGTGGAATTGTTACTTATAGTGTTGAATAAGATAGATTTTTCTATCTTTTTTTTGTGATTATTTATTATATTTTAAGGAACTTTATGTATTTGTGTTGTATTATATAATTTGAAAGGAGGTGGGGTATGCCTTTTAATAGTTCAAAAGATGGTTTTCAAAATGAAGATGAATTTGTGAAATGTTTAGATAATAGGGAATTTTGTAATATTTAATTTAATTTACGTTTTTTTTTAGAAGATTTATAATAAGATTATGACAATAATTTTTAGAAAAATATAAAAAATAGTGATTTGTTCTTGCGACATTTTTTATGATATTTCTTACGGCAAACAAACCATGTTACTAAAAATTTTTACCTAGAAAATACTAGGAAATTGCAAGAAAATTTAATAACTTTCTTACGATATTTTCTTACGACATTTCTTACGACATGGTATAATTGAATTACAAGAATTAGGGGGAATTATGTTAGATGTAGTTGAAGATATAAGAAACGAATTTAAAGTTAAATTGACAGATAAGTTTGAAGAAGAAGTAATATCATTTTTAAATACTAATGGCGGAAATATTTATATTGGTGTTGATGACAAAGGCGATGTTGTCGGAATAAATGGTAATATTGATTTATTACAAAGAACTATTAAGGATAGAATAAAAGACAATATTATGCCATCAACATTAGGACTATATGATGTAGTTGTATTGGAAGAAAATGATAAAAAATATATTAAAATAATTATTGCTCGTGGTAGTGATGATCCATATTACATTAAAGGTATGGGAATGACATCAGATAGTTGCTTTATTAGAGTTGGTAGTTCGATACAAAGTATGCCTTATGATATGATTAATAATAGAGTTAATAAAAGAACTAGGACATCATTAAGGAATATAGTATCGCCTAAACAAGATTTAACTTTTAGCCAATTAAAAATTTATTATGAAGAAAAAGGTTTTAATATTAATAATAATTTCTTGAAACAATTAGACTTATATACTGATGACGGCAAATATAACTATAATGCTTATTTACTTGCTGACAATAATACAATATCTATTAGATTTGGAAAATATGAAGGAACAAATGCTGTTGATTTAATAGAAAATGAAGATTTTGGTAATTGTTCTATTGTTAAAGCAACAAAGAATATTTTAAATAAGATAGAAATAGAAAATAGGATATTTACAAAAATAGAATACCCTGAAAGAAAAGAAATTAAAATGTATGATTTTGCAGCAGTAAGAGAAGCAGTTGTTAATGCAATTGTACATAATGATTGGTCTAACGAATATGCTCCAAAATTCGAAATGTTTAGTGATAGATTAGTAATATCATCAAATGGTGGTATTCAACCATCTACTACCAAAGAAGAATTTTTAGAAGGATATTCATTACCAAAAAATAAAGAACTAATGAAAGTGTTTAATGATTTAGATTTAGTTGAACAAATGGGTACAGGTATAATAAGAATACTTCAAAGTTATGACAAAAAATCATTTGAATTTTTTTCTAATTTTATTAGAGTTACTTTTCCATTTAATAAAGATAAGTTTAGAGAAGAAAG
>CAMNML010000002.1 GCA_946544685.1 uncultured Caryophanales bacterium
TAGATGAAATTAGTCTAAGAGACAAAATATCACTATATCAATTCTTTAAAAATAAAGATTTAACACAACAAGAAATAAAAAATGTATTAAATAATGCAAAAAAAGAAGCAACATTAAATTCGTTTGTGAATGCCTTAATTAATGTAAAAGCACAACAAGGAGTAAAAAATATAGATGTAAATATATCTAGAATAATTAATTATAATATAAATCTTGTAAAATACATAAACAATAAGATAGGTACAAATATAAGTTTTTTTAAATAACAAAACAGGTGAAATTAATCACTTGTTTTTTTAAATTTATATATATTTTTAGGTAATAATATGGTAAAATTATAATGTGATTAAGAGGTGGAATATGGAATACTATATACCTGATTTATATGTAAAAAGTATTTATTATGTTGATTATGAAAAATTAAAACAAAGAGGAATAAAATGTATACTATTTGATTTAGATAATACATTAGCGCCACTTTCATTAAAAAAACCTAATAAAAAAATAAAAGATCATTTCTCAAAATTAAAAAATATGGGATTTAAAGTTATTATTTTTTCAAATAGCAATAAAAAAAGAATTAAACCTTTTAAAGATGAATTAGAAGTTGACTGCGCATTTAACTGCAAGAAACCTATGAAAAAGAAATTCAATCTTATATTAAAAGAATTTAAATATAAAGAAAGTGAAGTAGTAATAATAGGTGATAATATAATAACAGATGTATTAGGTGGTAATAAGGTGGGAATAACAACAATATTAATAAATCCAATAAGTACAAAAGAAAGAAAAATAACAAAAGTATTACGAATATATGAAAAATATATCATCCGTAAATTATCAAAAAAAGAACTATTCTATAGAGGTAAATACTATGAATAAATGTACAGGATGTGGAGTAGAACTACAAAACAATGATAAAACAAAATTAGGATATACAACAAATATAGAAAAATCATTATGTGAAAGATGCTTTAGAATAGAAAACTATGGTGAATATAAAAAAGTAACAAAAGACAATAATGAATATATTAATATATTAAAAGAAATAAATAAAACAAAAGACTTAGTAGTATTGGTATTAGATATATTTAATTTAACAGAAAATATAAATGTTATAAAAGAAAATATAAATAACGATATACTACTAGTAATAACAAAAAGAGATATACTACCAAAAAGTGTACATGATGAAAAACTAATAGAATATATAAAAAACTATAATCTAAAAATAAAAGATCAAGTAGTAATAAGTAGTTACAAAAACTATAATTTTGATGAACTATATGAAAAAATAAATAACTACAAAAAATCTAAAAATGTATACGTAATAGGATTTACAAATGCAGGCAAAAGCACAATGATAAATAAACTTATATATAATTACTCAGATAATGATACAAAAATCACAACAAGTATTATGCCTTCAACAACACTAAATCCAATAGAAATAAATCTAAATGAAAATTTAACTATAATAGATACACCAGGATTACTATGTGAAAAAAGTTTCTATGATATCTTAGAAGGAAAAGAATTAAAAAAAATAATACCTAAAAAAGAAATAAAACCAATAAGCTATCAAATAAAAGAAAAACAATACATAGTAATAGATAAATACGCAGTAATAGAAGCAGAAAATATAAACATTGTAATCTTTATGTCAAATAGTCTAAATATAAAAAGATTATATAAAAAGCCAGAAACAAAACTAAAAGAAAGAAATATAAAGATAGACAATAATGATTTAGTAATAAGTGGACTAGGATTTATAAAATGCATAGGCAAAACTAATATAAAAATATATACGTATGACGAAATATCAGTAACAACAAGAAAAAACTTGATTTAAAATAAATTAAATAATATACTATAAGGCTGTAGGTGAAATAATGAGTTATAACGAACTCAAAAATATAATAGAAAAAATGCAAATAATACAAGAAAATGCTTTAGAATATAAGAAAACCAAAAGAATATCAAACTATTCCAAAGAAATATCTATACTAAGTATAGTAGCAGCACTATCTCTATTAGCAACTATAGGTGATTTTGCTAATATAATTTTAATAAAAATATTAGAAGCATCCGCAATATTATCTACTGGACTAATTATAAAAAAATATGTAAAGTTAAAAACAAAACGTAATAAAATAGAAAAAGAATACCCAGAAGTAGATTTTAAAAATTATGATATAAAAGAAAATCAAAAAACAATATTGCGTCTATTGGCGCAAAAAACACAATATGTTAGGGCTGAACAAGAAAAAGCAAGAAGGCAAAAGTTCGAAGAACAACTAAATCAAATGGAAAATACAAAGCCAATAGAACTAGCATGTCAAGCACCGCCAGTACATAATCAAGAACCAGATACAAAAGGGCATGTAAAAAGTATTGGTACATTAAAAAGGAGAGGATAACATGATACAAAAACCAAAAGGAACATATGATGTATTTGGAAAAAAAGGAAAAGACCTTTTATATATACATGACATAATACAAGTATTAATGGAAAAATATAACTATGAATATATGAGAACACCAATATTCGAATCAAGCGAACTATATCATAGAGGTGTAGGAGAAACAACAGACATAGTATCAAAAGAAACATATGACTTCAAGGATAGAGGAGATAGATTTATGACTCTAAGGCCAGAAGGAACTGCAGGAATAGTTAGAAGTTACATAGAAAATAAAATGTATGGAAATCCTAACCAACCAGTAAAAGCATGGTACTATGGACCAATGTTTAGATATGAACGCCCTCAAGCAGGAAGATATAGAGAATTAAATCAATTTGGTGTAGAAGTATTTGGTTCAAACGATCCACTAATGGACGCAGAAGTAATAAGTATTCCAGTAAACTTATATAAAATACTAGGACTTAAAGGAATAAAAGTAAATATAAATACACTAGGAGATATAGAATCAAGACTAAAATATAGAGAAGCACTTCTAGAATACTTTAAGCCACATTTAAATGAATTATGTGAAGACTGTAAAAACAGATATGAAACAAATCCATTAAGAATACTAGACTGTAAAGTAGACCATGAACTAGATATAATGAAAAATGCTCCAAAAATAAGCGAATACTTAAATGAGACAAGTATTAATCATTTTAATAAAGTAAAAGAGTATCTAGAAGAAATGGAAATAGATTACGAGGTAAATGAAAACCTAGTAAGAGGACTAGACTACTATACACATACAGTATTTGAAATAGAAGCTCAAGTAGAAGGATTTGGAAGCCAAAACGTTCTATGTGGTGGCGGAAGATATGATGGATTAGTAAATACACTAGGAGGACCAGAAACTTCAGGTGTAGGATTTGCAACAGGTATAGAAAGACTATTAACTGCTCTAGAATATGAAAATAAACTACCAAGTGATAATGATAGTGTAGATACATATATAATTCCAATGGATGAAGAATCAAAAAAATTAGGAATTAAAATAACAAATATACTAAGAATGAATGGTTTTTCAAGTGAGATAGATGGAATGTCTAGAAACATAAAAGGAAACTTTAAACAAGCAGATAGAATAGGCGCAAAATACGTAATAATAATTGGAGAAGAAGAAGTAAAATCAAACATTCTTACAATTAAAAACAATAATACAAAAGAAGAATATAAAATGAACTTAGAAGAACTAATAGACTTCTTAGACGAAAACATAGAGGAGGATCATCATGAAGATTAATGAATTAAAAGATAATAATTCAAAAGTAACGATAAACGGATTTGTAGATAAAATAAGAAATCTTCAATACGTACAATTCGTAATACTAAGAGATACAACAGGAAAAGTACAAATAACTATAGAAAAAAATGAAGAAAATAAAAGCTTAGTAGAAATAATTGATAATCTAAAAGAAGAAAGTACAATTAAAGTAACAGGAACATTAGTATTAAATGAAAAAATAAAACTAAATGGAATGGAAATAATTCCAGAAGATATTAAAGTAACAAGTACATGTACAGAAGACTTACCAATAAACTATAAAGATCCAGCATCATCAAATATAGATACAAGACTAAACTATAGATTCTTAGACTTAAGAAATGAAAAAAATCTATTAATGTTTAAAGTACAAACATGTTTTGTAAACGCAATGAGAGACTATGTAGTAAAGAATAACTTCATAGAAATTCATACTCCAAAATTAATAGGAGCAGCAAGTGAATCAGGATCAGAAGTATTCGAACTAAAATACTTTGATAGAAAAGCATATCTTGCTCAATCACCACAATTCTATAAGCAAATGGCACTAGCTAGTGGGTTTGAGCGTGTTTTTGAAATCGCTCCTGCATTTAGAGCAGAAAACTCAAACTCATATAGACACGCAACAGAATTTACATCATTCGATATAGAATTCTCATATATTAATTCATATGAAGATGTAATGAATTTTGAAGAAGACTTATTAATAGCTGGACTTTCAAAAGTAAAAGAACAATATGGAGAAGAAATTAAAAAGGTATTTAACGTAGATATTAATGTACCTACAAAACCATTCCCAAGAGTAAAACTAGAAGATTTATATAAAGAACTAGAAGAAAAATATAACTTTCATATGGACTTTGAAGATGTAGGAGATATGAATAATGAATCAGAAAAATTAGCTTCTCAACTAATAAAAGAAAAATATGGACATGAATTCGTGTTTATTACCGACTTCAGTGCAAATAAAAGAGCATTCTACCATATGAGAAAAGATGGTATTCCACAAGGATATGATCTTATATGGAAAGGTTGTGAAATAACAACAGGCGCACAAAGAGAGCATAGATACGAAATACTAAAAAAACAAGCAGAAGAAAAAGGGCTTGGAGAAGACATTAAATTCTATATGGACTTCTTTAAATACGGATGTCCTCCACATGGTGGCTTTGCTTTAGGAATTGATAGACTTACAATGTTAATGTTAGAAACAGGTTCACTAAAAGAAACAATGTTTATATTTAGAGGACCAAATAGAATTGAACCATAATTGGTTCTTTTTATTTTAAATTAAGTAAGAATTAAGTAAGAATTAAGCAAGATGCATAGTAAATTAATATAAAATAATGTATAATTATATTGGTGAAATTATGGAAAAAAAACTCTTTATATTTGACTTTGATGGAACTTTAGTTACTGAAGATATACTAGATGTTATATGTGAAATTGTAGGAAAAAAAGAAGAATCACAAGATATAAATAATAGATTTATAAATGGAAAGTTAAAAGGCTTAAAACCATTAGTTGATAGAATAAATTTTCTAAAAAATGTTTCTTCAATAGAAATAAAAGAAAAGCTAGATAAAGAAAACTATCTAAGAAAAGGAACAAAAGATTTATTTGAATACTTAAAAAACAATAATTTCATAACAGTACTTTGTTCTGGAAATATAATGCCAGTATTAGAATATTATAAAGATATATTAGGAATAGATTATGTATTTGGAACAAGCCCGATAATGAATGGTAATAAAATAGATTACATAGATGAAACATGTTTTAAAAATAAAGAATTTAAATATGAATCATGCAAAGAAATAATTAAGAAGCTAAATATAAAAAAAGAAAATATATACGCTATAGGAGACTCAATATCAGATATTAAAATATTATCTTTAGCTAAACATACATTTGCTGTTGATCCAAAAAGTGGAATAGAAAACTACGCAAATGTAATAATAAAAGAAAACATGAATGAAATAATAAATTATTTAAAATCATGAATACACTTGGTATTTGTGATTTTTTCTTGTATAATTACTATAGGAGGAAATATATGATTTTTGAAAGAGTAGGAGAAAAAAATAAACCTGTAATAATTATGATAAACGGATCCTTTTGTACTGGAAAAGGACTTTTACCATTAGCGCAAAAACTATCAAATAGATATCAAGTAATATTACCAACTTATGATGGGCATCATGAAAATGGAGGAATATTTACAACAAGACAAGATCAAGCAAATAAAATAATAGAATATCTAAAAAAAGAAAATATAAAAAAAATAAAACTAATTCAAGGAATATCAATGGGTGCTGAAGTTGCTTTAACTCTTGGATCAATAATATCAAAAACAACCGATATAGAAGTTGATAGATATCTTTTTGATGGAGGACCATTTTTTAAATTTCCAAAATGGTTCAGAAAGATTATGCAAATGAAATTTAAAGGTATGGTACATAATGCACAATATGGAACCGAAGAAGAAATAATTGAAAGATTTAAAAATAATAAAATGGTAAAATGGATGTTAAAGGGTGATATAAAACCATACGAAAAACTAATTATAGATATGTCCAAAGCAGCGCCGTACATGACAGATGAATCAATTTGTAATGAAAGTGATGCGTGTTATACATTTGATTTTCCTGAAATACCAGAAAAGGAACAAAAAAAATACTACTTTACATGGTCAAACAATGAGCCAGCATTTAAATCAAAAAAGAAGATTGAAAAAAATATCCATATGCAACATATAGAACAGCAGGAAGTTTAGGGCATGGTGGCTTTATATCAAAAGAACCAGATAAATATGTAGAATTAATAGAAACACTTATAGAAAATAAATGAACCATAATTGGTTCATTTTCTTTTAAATTAATATAAAATAATGTATAATTGTATTGGTGATAAAATGAAGAAACTTGGATATTGCAAATATTGTGATTTAGAATTTGATTATGAAATAAAAAATATGGATGATTTAAAAAATGTAACATGTCCAAAATGTAATAGAAGCGTTAATCCTAAAAGTAAAAAGATAGTTCCTCTAACAAAAACAGAAAAAACAGTAGATACTGTCGCACACACAGTAATAAATATATATTATTATTTCTATTTTGTAACATCTATATTAGGACTAATATTCTATTTCACAAAACTAACAAAATTATTTGAAATAACTGGAGTCCTAATAATAATTGGAATAGTTATAGATTATCTAAGAGGATACACAAGAAATATATTTGGTACACTAGGACTTATAATATCTATAGGACTAGGAATATATTTAATAAATGATATAAAAATAGGAGCATTCCTAGGTATAACAGTATGTACATTTATATCAAGTTTTATAAAACAAATAATAAATAAAATAATAAATAAATTATTTAGAAAGTATGGTTAATATGTCAGTAATAAGAGTAATGGATGAACTACTTGCCAATAAAATAGCAGCAGGTGAAGTAGTAGAAAAATGCGCAAGTGTAGTAAAAGAATTAGTAGAAAATAGTATAGATGCAGAATCAGATGAAATAAAAATAGACCTAATAGAAGCAGGAACAAAACAAATAAAAGTAACTGATAATGGAATAGGTATGGAGCGTGAGGATGCAGTACTAGCATTTCAAAGACACGCAACAAGTAAAATAATAGAAGAAGAAGACTTATATCATATAGAAACACTAGGATTTCGTGGCGAAGCTCTAGCATCTATCGCAAGTGTATCTAAAATAACACTAAAAACATGTAAAAATGAAGTTGGAACAACAGTACATATAGAAGGCGGAAAAATAATAAGTGTAGAAAATAGTGACGCTAGAATAGGAACAAGCATGGAAGTAAATGACTTATTCTATAATACTCCAGCTAGACTAAAACACTTAAAAAGCCTATATACTGAACTAGCTAATATTACAGACTACATAAACAAATTAGCCTTATCACACCCTGATATAAGATTTGTACTAACAAATAATGGAACAACTATTCTAAATACAGATGGAAGAGGAAATCTATTAAAAACAATAAAAGATATATATGGAATAAATGTCGCTAAAAAAATGCTAGAAGTTAGTGCTGAAGATGAGGACTACACAGTATCAGGCTTTATAAGTCTACCAGAAGTACATAAATCAAATAAAAACGCCATGATAACACTAGTAAATGGAAGAATAGTAAGAAATACAGAACTAAATAGAACAATAAATGACGCATATCACGCATATAAACCAGACAATAGATATCCAGTAGTAGTACTAAATATAGAAGTAGACCCAACACTAGTAGATGTAAATATACATCCAACAAAAATGGATATAAAATTCTCAAAAATGACTGAACTATGTAACTTAATAGAAAAAATGATAAGAGAAAAAATAACAGGTAGAAACTTAATACCAATAATAAAAGAACTACCTAAAAAAGCAAACAAAGAAGATATACAAGAAACAATATCTCTAACTAGACAAGAAGTTCAACCAAATTTATTTGAAGATATAGAAGAAGTAATACCTGTAAATAATGACTTAATAAGTGAAGAAGAAGTAGAATATAAAAAAGAAGAACACAATATAGAACCACTTCCAGAACTATATCCAATTGGACTAGTACATGGAACATACATAGTATGTCAAAATGAACTAGGAATGTATCTAATAGATGAACATGCAGCTAAAGAAAGAATAAACTATGAAAACTTCTTAGAAAAACTAGGAAAACCAACACAAGATAAAATAAGTCTATTATTCCCAATTACAATAGAACTATCAGCTAGAGACTATATAATATTAAAAGAAAATATGAATATTCTAGAAGAAAATAATATAGAAGCAGAAGAATTTGGAATAAACTCAATAATAATAAAAGCTCATCCTACATGGATACCAAGAGGATTCGAAGAAAAAGTATTAAATAACTTAATAGAACAAGTAATTAATAAACAAAAAGACTTTAGAATAGAAAAATTCAATGAAGAATCAATTAAAATGTTAAGCTGTAAAATGGCAATAAAAGCAAACACAGACATGTCAAGAGAAGAAATGGAAAACATAATAAATGATCTAAGAAAATGTAAAAACCCATATAACTGTTGTCATGGTAGACCATCAATAATATTCTATTCAAGACAAGAACTAGATAAAATGTTTAAAAGAAGTGGATTTTAAATTTGACAAATAACAAAAATAGTGTATAATATACACTCAAAAAGAGGGGGAAACTTATGGAAAAGTTAAAAAGTGATAATATTAGTGAACTTGGATTACCATGTTGCGTAGAAAGCAACCTAGAATGGAAAGGCATTAAAACCATATCAGAAATTGTAAATCAAAGCAAAAATGGGAGATTATATGAAATAATATATTATAAGGAAACATTAAAGATAATAAATTATAAACTTCAAAAATATGGGTTAAAGTTATGGAATTATGATGATGAAGAGGTTTTATCACAGGGCGATATTTGTTATTTATACTGTCAATACGATGGATCAGATAATCCACTACACTACAGTGGAATAAATAACATTGAATTACTTACATCTTTAACAAAAACAGAATTAGAAAAATTGTTTAATATCTCTAAACGTGAAGTGAAAAGAATAATTAAAACTGTACATTCATATGGCTTAAAATTTGCTGATGAAATCGAAGAAAATATTAGTATTGAACGTAAACCATTTATAACTTTAGGTTTGTCAAAGAGAGCAATACATATATTAATGCGTGGAAATATTTACTCAGTATCAGAACTTATCGCTAAAACAAGAAATGAATTAAGACAGTTAGCTGGAATGGGGCATAAAACTTATGCTGAAATAATAGAAACAATTTATTCATTAGGATTAAAGTTTGCAGGTGATTCAAAAGAAAATATCGGTATTGAAAACGATTTAATTACAGTTTTAGATTTGCCAGCGAAAGCCCGAGATATATTACAACATACCAACATTCATTTAGTATCAGAACTTATCGCTAAAACAAGAAATGAATTAAGACAGTTAGCTGGAATGGACTATTTAACTTATATACAAATAATAGAAAGAATTTATTCTTTAGGATTAAAATTCGCTGATGAATGTGAAGAAGAAAACACTATCGTACAAAATGATATAGTAGAGCCAATTAACGATACACCTTCAGTTTCAGAACAAATGAATCAATCAAAATTAGATAAATTAGCAAGGATACAAGAATTGCAAAATCAAATAATTGCTTTACAACAAGAACAATCAATATTAATGCAAGAATTAAATGAAGAATTAAGCAAAGGTGATATTCATGCAAGACAAAGTAAATAGTATTGAGTCTGATTTAGAATTGCTTGATGAACATATAGAAAAATTAGAAGAACAAAAGAAACAATTAGAAAAAGATAATTTAAAATTAAAAATGTTAATAGAAGAATTAAAAGAAAAAGAGTCATGTTAAATATGGCTTTTTTTGTGAAATATAAATATGATATAATACTTATATAACAAGAGGTGATTGTATGGATGAAGAGTTAATTATAAAAAAAATAATATTTGAAAGAGATAAAGTAGAATCATTTGATAAATATCCTTTCAATATTGAAGTAATAAAAAATCTAAAAGAAATAACTCTAACATCTCCAGTCACTTTTTTAGTTGGAGAAAATGGAATAGGAAAATCTACATTAATAGGAGCAATCGCAGTAGCGCTCGGCTTACCTGCAGAAGGTGGTACAGAAAACTTTAGATATAAAACATTAAATACAACATCAAATCTACATGAATATTTAACAATACCTACATACAATAAACCAGAAATGAAATTCTTCTTAAGAGCAGAAAGTTTCTATAACTTCTCAACAGAAGTACAAAGACTAGTAGAAGAAGATGGATATACCGCACTCTATAGATACTACGGAGGAAATCTGCATGAATGTTCACATGGAGAATCATTTTTAAACCTAGTAAAAAATAGATTTACTCCAAATGGATTATATATATTAGACGAACCAGAAGCTGCCTTATCTCCACAAAGACAATTATCACTTCTATACTTAATAAACGAATTAGCTGAAGAAGGAAGCCAATTCATAATCGCAACACACTCTCCAATTCTAATAAGCTATAGAAATGGAAAAATACTTGACTTAAATAATAATCTAAAAGAAACAAAATATGAAGATACAGAAATATATCAAATATATAAAATGTATATAGAAGATAGTGAAGGAATGCAACATAAATTATTTGATAATAAATAATAGTCAAATACATATTCAAAAATAAATAATCCTCATACTATAAAATAGGTAAGGGGGATTAATATGTTTAATAAAAATAACTGTTGTGATAGACAAATGGGAATGATGGATAATTGTTGTATGCCACAGTGCCCTATAGTAGAACCAGCAATCAATAAATGTATAGAAAGAGAATTCTGTCATGAAGTACAACATGTATGTCCAATACATACTCATGTAATAAACAAACATATCTACAATCACACATATACTCCAGAGTATTCATGCAGTGAAGAAAATCAAGTAATAAACAACGATCCAGGTTCATGTTGCCAGTTCGCTAATAACGGATGGATGTAAGACTAATAAAAATTAGTCTTTTTTTCTTTAAACAATTGACAAATGTATAAACAATGTATATACTATCATTAAGGAGATGATGATATGGAAGCTAGGCTTCAGAAATGGGGAAATTCAGTTGGAATTAGAATACCAAGCAACATAATGAAATCGCTAAATTTAAAAATAAACGATGTATTAGAATTAAAAACAGAAGAAAATAAAATAATAATAACAAAAACTATTAGAAAAACAATATCACTCGAAGAAAGATTTAAAGTATATAATGGAGAAAATCTAGCTAAAGATTTTGAATGGGACGAACCACAAGGTAGGGAAATATGGTAAAATACATTCCTAAACAAGGTGATATTGTATACTTAGATTTTAATCCGACAAAAGGACATGAGCAAAAAGGGATTCGCCCAGCAATAATTATAAGTAATGACGTATTTAATATCAATACAAAAATGGTAATACTATGTCCTATAACATCAAATACCAAAGAGTTTCCAACGCATTATGAATTACAAGATTCAAAAAAACTAAAAGGATCAGTTTTATGTGAACATATAAGAAGTATAGACTATGAATCAAGAAAAATAAAATTTGTAGAACACGCAAGTGATAATGACTTATTGAGTGTAACAGTATTAAGTAATGCATGCATTGATAATTAAGACTAATAAAAATTAGTCTTTTTATATTGTAAAAAAAATCTATAAAATATATAATAGATACAGGTGATAATATGATACGAGACGAATTAAAAAAATATATAGAAGAAACAATAATGAAAAAATATGATGAAAATAATATTGGTAGTCACGAAAAAGAACACATAGAAACAGTAATAAACAGAAGTTTTGAATTTAAAAAAAATTCAACTTAAATCTAGACGATGAAAAAATATATGTAATTGCGGCATATCACGATATAGGATATAAAGAAAATCCAGATGAACACGAAAGACTATCTAAAAGAAATACAAGAATTAATAGAAAATAAAGACTTATTTGTAAAAAGAAAATTAGAAATAATTAAAAGAAGTTGATAATATGAAGAAGAAAATAATAAGTAATACCTATCTAAGAGATGTAGAAAAATATCAAATAAAAATATATCTAGATGAAGAAGAATACTACATTGCAGTAAAAAAACTAATAGATGTAAGAGAAAAATTTATTTTAAAAAATGGGCTTGTAGTAATGGACAATGGATACTATGTATTTGAAGTAGTACCCAAAAATGAAAACTACGCGATGAGACTATTCTTAGATAATAATAAAACACCACTAGAGTATTATTTTGATATAACAAAAAACAATGGATTATACGAAAAAACAAACATACCATGTTATGATGACTTGTATCTAGATATAATATATCTAAATGGAGAAATTAGAATACAAGACGAAGACGAACTAATAGAAGCATATGAAAAAAATGATATAACAGAAGAAGATTTAAAACTAACATATAAAATAAAAGATAAACTTTTAGAAGAAATAAAAAACAATACAAACAAACTAATGAATATAGACTTTAATAAATATATAGATTTTTGAGGTGGAAAAAATGAATCAAGAAATAAAATATATAGCTTTAGTACCAGCATACGAACCAGACAAAAATTTACCAAGAATAGTAAATGAACTAAAAGAAAACAACTTTGATGTAATAGTTATAAATGATGGTTCCGACATTAATTATAAAGAGTTTTTTGATGCTTGTAACACAAAAATAATATCATACCCAACAAATAGAGGAAAAGGATATGCATTAAAAAAAGGATTAGAATACGTAAAAAACAATTATGAAAAATACATAATAGTAACAATAGACTCAGATGGTCAACATACAGTAGAAGACGCAATAAATCTGTGCAGATATGTAAGAGAAAATCCAGATACACTAGCAATTGGTAAACGTCTTAGAAAAGACAACGTTCCAGTAAGAAGTAAGATTGGAAATGCACTTACAAAATTTGTGTTTGAACTTGCAACAGGTGAAAAAATATATGATACACAATCAGGATTAAGAGCATTCTCCAATAACTTAATGGATTATATGATAGAAATTGAGGGTGAAAGATTCGAATACGAAATGAATGTATTGCTTTATTTGAGTAAAAGAAATATAAAATACAAAGAAATAGAAATACAAACAATATACATAGACAACAATAAAAAATCTCACTTCAAAGCACTAAAAGACTCATTAAAAATATATGGCAAAATAGCTGAATTTAAAGTAATACCTCTTATAACATTCTTTATGGACTTAGTAGTATTTGCTGCACTTATAATATGGCTAAATAAAATAATACCTTCAAACATAATATCAAAAATAGTAAGTCTAGCACTATACTATATATTAAATATAAGAGAAATATTTAAAGAAAAACCAATGATTAAAGATATTCTAATTCAAATATTAACAATTATACTATACATTGGGTTAAGCACAACAATGGTATATGTATTATCAAAATTAATAAACGCATATACATCAAAAGTAATAATTGAATTGATTCTATTTATTATAATACAAAAAATAAAAAATAATTTTTTTAGAAGTAAGGTGTTAAAATGAAAAAAAATCTATTAGGTATATCCCTAATTACAATGACATGTCTATATGGACTTTTAGCTGCAATAATAATCTTAATCTTTATACTAACAGGTCTACCTGTTATAAATGGTATAATACTTAGTATAATAATATTATTAATACAATTTTTAATATCGCCATTTTTAACAGACTTATCAATGAAATGGTTTTATAAAGCAAGATTCGAAAATGATATCCCAGAATACTTAAAAAACTTTATAAATCAAATATGTGATAAATATAATATGAAATATCCAAAAATAGGATTGATAGATGATGGAGCGCCTAATGCATTTACATACGGAAGAACAAAAAATGATGCAAGAATAGTTTTAACTAGAGGAATATTCGAACTATTAAATGAACAAGAAGTAATGGCAGTTGTAGGACATGAACTAGGACATGCAAAACACTATGATATGGTATTCATGACAGTTGCCCAATTAGTACCACTTGTTCTATATGGAATATATGAAACATTTACAAGATCAAATAGTAAAAGTAGTAGTAATAATAACAGTAGTGGATATCTTGAAATGATTGGACTAATCGCATACATACTATATGTATTAAGTGAATATATAGTACTATGGTTATCAAGAACAAGAGAATACTATGCAGATAGTTTTTCAGTAGAAGAAACAAGAAATCCAAATGCACTAACAACATCTTTAATAAAAATAGGTTATGGATTAAGTATAAATAAGCCAGAACAAGAAGACGAAAAGAAAAAGAAAAAACATACAATATCAAACTCAAAAGTAATTGGTATATTTGATTCAAAAACATCAAAAGCACTTGTATCAACTAGTTATAATAATGGACTAATATCGGCAGATAACATAAAAAATGCAATGAAATGGGAAACTTGGAATATATGGGCAAAACTATATGAATTAAAATCAACTCACCCATTAATTTCAAAAAGACTAAAAGCAATTTCAAATAGATGTAACGAATATGGACAAACTCCATATGTAACATTTGATCTAACAAAAACAGAATCGTATGTTGACGACTTTGCTATAGAAGTAATAATAAACTACTTACCAATAGTAACACTATTACTAACACTAATAATCGCAACAATATCAGGAATATATACAGACTATGGATTAAAAATAGTTGGAATTGGTGGAATAATAACAATGATTCTATCATTTATCAAACTAGGAAGAAGATATAAAAACAATATTGAATATAAAGAAACAACTGTATCAGACTTACTAGGTGAAGTTAAAGTATCAGGAGTAACAAGTATTCCATGTACATTAGAAGGAACAATTATAGGTAGAGGAAATCCTGGATGTATATTTAATGAAGACTTCGTTATAAAAGATAACACTGGTATAATGTTTCTTGACTATAATCAACCACTAAAAACAGTTAATAAAATATTCGCAATATTTAAATCAAAAGAATACTTTGATAAAACAATTAAAGTAAAAGGATGGTATAGAAGAAGCCCAGTTCCATATATTGAAATAAAAGAAATGGAAATAGATGGGAAAATAAAAAAATGTTACACATATACATGGACTAAAATATCAAGAATAATACTATTAATAGTATTTGCCTTACTAATATGCTTATTTTAAAAAAATAACAAAAAAAACATTGACAAAATATACACAATTAATATATAATTAACTTGTATTAATACTTACCGATAATTAATATGACAATTTGGTCGACTAGGGTTCTCTTTCTAGGGTAAGATAGAAAGATTGCATGCATGCGGGTATACTTTCGAAAGAAAGTATGCCCTTTTTTTGTTATAAAAAGGAGGTGGATAAAACAACATGCAAACTGGTAACCAATAAAAATATAAGGAGAGATAGAAATGAAAAATATAGTAATAATTGGACCACCAAGAAGTGGTAAAACAACTTTAGCAAAAATGATAGTAAAAAGAATAAATGGATATAGTCTCATAAGTTCAGATAACTTAAGAACATCATTTGTATCAGCAACAGAAAAATCAGAAATAAAAAGAAAAAACAGCAATATTCAAATATACTTAGACATTCCTAGAGAGCAATGCTACGAATACCTGCGACAAAGTACCTATTACGAGAGTGATTTAGGATATGTAGTTGACTTTAGTTGTTATGATGAAGAACTGTTTAAAAAGTTTTCCGAAGAAGCAATTGTAATTTTTTTAGGATATTCATCATTAACAAAGGAACTGTTATTTAAGAGCATAAGAGAAAATGACACAGAAAATGAATGGACTTATATAGAAAGTAATTATTCGCTTAATGAATTGTGTAAGAATTTTATAGAACAAAGCAAAAAGTTTGAAGAATATGCAAAAAAGAATAACTGTTGGTATGTTGATACATCAAAAGACAGAAAAAAAACATTAGAAGTAACATTTAAAACAATAAAAAAAATATTAGATTCTTCAATGAAAAATCTAATAATTAGAGAAGAGGAGAGATAGAAATGAAAAATGAAATAATAATATTCGAAAATCAAGATGTAAAATTAGAAGTAAATGTGAAGGAAGATACCGTTTGGTTATCGCAACAACAAATGTCAGAATTATTCAAAACATCAAGAACAAACATAATAGAACACATAAATAATGTTTATCAAGATGAAGAACTTGATAAAGAATCAACATGTCAGGATTTCCGACAAGTTCGAAAAGAAGGAAAAAGAGAAGTAACTAGAACAATTCCATATTACAACTTAGACATGATTATATCAGTAGGGTATAGAGTCAACAGTAAACAAGGTATAGCCTTTAGAAAATGGGCTACAAAAGTATTAAAAGACTATATGATAAAAGGATATGCAGTAAATAAGAACAGATTAGAATATCTAGAAAAAACAGTAAAACTAATCGATATTGCAGGAAGAATAGACCATGAATTAAAAGGTACAGAAGCTCAAGATATAATAAAAGTAATTAATAATTACTCGAATGCACTTAATCTACTAGATGATTATGACCATAAAACAATGAATAAGCCAAAAGGTACAAGCAGTAATGAACAAATTAAATATGAAGACTGTATAGATATAATAAATAAATTAAGATTCGCAAACGACTCAAATTTATTCGCATTAGAAAGAAACAAAGGACTCGAATCAATTATAGGTAATATCTATCAAACATTTGGGAATATTGATGTATATAAAACCATAGAAGAAAAAGCAGCTAACTTTTTATACTTAATAACAAAAAACCACACATTTATAGATGGAAATAAAAGAATTGCTGCAACACTATTCATATACTTCTTAGACTTCTATAATATACTATATAAAAATAATAAAAGAGTAATAGACAATAATACCTTAGTAGCACTAACACTCTTAATCGCACAATCAAACCCAAAAGAAAAAGAAATCTTAATAGAATTAATAATGAACTTTCTAACGCAAGAAAATATGGACTAAAATCCATATTTTTTGTATAATTGAAAAAGGTGATTTACATGAGAGGTTCAAACTTAACACTTACATTTGGTGAAAATCTAATATACGATAATACCTCATTCGAAATAAAAGAAAACGATAAAGTAGGAGTAGTAGGAGTAAATGGTGCTGGTAAGACAACTCTATTCAAAGTAATATTAGGTGAACATCAATTAGATAGTGGAAAAATAGTAAATAAAAAAACAGTAGGATATCTACCACAAGAGATAATAATAGAAGACGAGAGTATTACAGTACTAGAATATTTAGAAAGTGGAAGACCCATAAAAGAATTAGAACAACAACTACAAGACTTATACATAGAAGCATCAAACGATCCAAGTGACAAAACACTAAAAAGAATATCAAGAATACAAGAAAAACTAGAATACTATGACTGTTATAAATATGAAAGTATATTATTAAAAATAATAGAAAACATGGATATAGATATTGATTTATTAGACATGAAACTAAAAGACTTATCAGGTGGACAAAAATCAAAAATCGCATTCGCAAGACTATTATACTCAAAAAGTGAAATACTTCTATTAGATGAACCAACAAACCACTTAGATGAAAAAACAAGAACCTATGTAGAAAACTTCCTAAAAAACTATAAAGGAATGGTACTAGTAATAAGCCATGATGTAAAATTCTTAAATAACATAGTAAATAAAATAATGTATATAAATAAAATTTCAAAAAAAATAACTATATACGATGGAAACTACTATACATATAAAAAGAAACTAGAACAAGAACAAGAATTAAAAGAAAAAAGAATAGAAAAAGAAGAAAAAGAAATAAAAGAATTACAAACATTCATAAAGAAAGCACAACAAGCATCCCAAACAAATCATGCACTAAAGAAAATGGGAAAAGATAGAGAAAAGAAACTAGCTAAAAAACTAGAAAATCTAGAACTAAGAGAAAAGAAATATAATAAGCTAAGACTAAATATAAAACCAAATAGAGAAGGATCAAAAATACCAATAAAGATAAACGATATATCATTTAACTATGAAGGAAAAGAACCACTATATAAAGATTTATCAATACAAATAACAAATAGAGAAAGATTCTTAATAGTAGGAGTAAACGGTGTAGGTAAATCAACACTACTAAAACTAATACTAGGAAAACTAAAACCAACAAAAGGAAATATTTGGTATGGAAATAAAACAGATATAGCGTACTATGCCCAAGAATTAGAACTACTAGACCTAAACAAAACAGTGCTACAAAACGTAGATAAAAAAGAATACAGTGAAAAAGAACTGAGAACAATACTAGGTAGATTCTTATTCTATGGAGACGATGTATTTAAAAAAGCAAATGTCTTATCTCCTGGAGAAAAAGCAAGACTATCACTATGTAAAATACTACTAGAAAAAGCAAACTTATTAATACTAGATGAGCCAACAAACCATCTAGATCCAGAAACACAAAAAATAATAGGAGAAAACTTCAAAAACTATGAAGGAACAATAATAGTAGTAAGCCATAATATAGACTTCATAAAACAAATAAATATAGATAGACTATTAATACTACCAACAGGAAAAATAACAAACTATTCAGATGAAAAATTAGAAAAATTCTTAATAGATCCAAAAGAATAAAAAAACATTGACAATATAAATCATAAAATCATAAAATCATAAAATATAACAAAAAAAGGAGAAATAACATGGGTATAGATGTTGATACAAAAGGAAATATAACAGAAACATACCCAATTAAAGAAACACCAGTTGCAACATGGCAAAAAAGAATAATACATTATTAGAATAAACAAAATAATTGATTTATTTTAACTTATATGTTAAAATGTATTTAGTGAAGAAATCTTCATAAAATAAAAAAGAGGAATATTTAACTTTCGCATGTTGAATACAACCTCCAAAATAATTTAGAAGGTGTACTCAGTCGTATGATTGAGTACTAATTTTTTATAGTTTTAACTAAGATGATAACTAATGATAAAAGGATACATAAGTATCTAAAAATTCTTAATGTATAAACTCTTTTGTTCATATTATCACACCTCAAAAAAGGTTATCCTTTCTAGGAGGTATAGTACTCAACAATTAAATATTCCTAAATGCATTTTACTATAAATTAATTATCAAAACAAGCGAACAAACAAAAATATATAGAAAAAAACTATATATTTTTATTTTTTAAATCAAAACCGTGATATAATATAAAAGAACTGGAGGAATAATATGAAAAAACAAGTAACAGTAGATGGTAATGAAGCATGTAGTATGGCTGCATACCAATTCACAGAACTAGCAGGAATTTATCCAATAACGCCATCAAGTCCAATGGCAGAACACTGTGATGAATGGAGTAGTAAAAATATAAAAAATATATTTGGCGACAAAGTAAAAGTAGTAGAAATGCAAAGTGAAGCAGGAGCTGCAGGATTTGTACATGGATCACTACAAGGAGGATGTCTAACAACAACTTTTACAGCAAGTCAAGGATTACTTTTAATGATACCTAATATGTATAAAATATCAGGAGAAATGTTACCATGCGTAATACATGTGGCAGCAAGATCTCTCGCTACTCACGCACTATCAATATTTGGAGACCATCAAGATATATATGCTACGCGTCAAACAGGATTTGCTATGCTTGCATCATCATCTGTACAAGATGCACACTATCTAGGAGCCATCGCACACTTAACAGCTATAAGTTCAAGTATGCCATTCTTACACTTCTTTGATGGATTTAGAACAAGTCATGAAATAGACAAAATTGATGTACTAGAAAGTGAAGACTATAAAGAATTACTAGACTATGAAGCATTAAAAAAATTCAAAGAAAAATCACTAAATCCATATAATCCAAACACAAGAGGAACAGCTCAAAACGATGACATATACTTCCAAGCAACAGAAGCAAGAAATAAATATTATGAAGCACTACCAGATAAAGTAAATGAATATATGGAAAAGCTAAACAATATTGCAGGTACAAACTATAAACCATTCAATTACTATGGTAACCCTAACGCAAAAAAAATAATAATCGCAATGGGATCAGTTTGTGAAACAATAAAAGAAACAATAGACGACTTAAAAGACTATGGACTAGTAGAAGTACACTTATATAGACCATTCTCTAAAGAATACTTAATAAGCGTTATCCCTGAGTCAGTAGAAAAGATAGCTGTACTTGATAGAACAAAAGAACCAGGAAGTATTGGAGAACCACTATATCTAGATGTAGTAGCTGCACTAAGAGACAAAAACATAAAAATAGTAGGTGGAAGATATGGACTATCAAGTAAAAACACAACTCCAAGACAAATAAAAGCAGTATACGATATGTTAGATAATCCTATTAATGATTTCACTATAGGAATAGAAGATGACGTTACAAATAAAAGCTTAAAAGTAGATGAAAACTATAAAATAGATAATTCTAAAGAATTCTTAATATATGGATATGGTTCAGACGGAATGGTAAGTGCATCTAAATCAATAATGAAACTAATTGGTAATAATACGAACAACTATGTACAAGGATACTTCCAATATGACTCAAAAAAATCAGGAGGAGTAACAATCACTCACTTGAGATTTAATGAAAATAAAATTAGATCAACATACTATGTAGAAAATCCAAGTATAGTAGTAGTAACAAAAGAATCATATCTAACAGAATTCGAAACACTAAATAACATAAAAGAAAACGGAATATTCATACTAAATACAATAAAAACAGAACAAGAACTAAATGAAACATTACCACAATATATTAAAAATATAATAAAAGAAAAAAATATAAAATTCTATACAATAAATGCATATCTTTTAGCTAGAAATACAGGCCTACAAAACAAAATAAGTACAATAATGGAAGCAATAATACTAAAACTATCTAACTTAGTAGATTATAGTTTAGCTAAACAAGAAATGAAAGAAAATGCAAAAAAACGCTACTTCAAAAAAGGAGAAGAAATAGTAAACGCAAACTATCAAGCAATCGATGAAGCAGAAAAATACTTAAAAGAAATTAAACTAGATGATACTAAAACAAAAGAAATAGATACAAGTTATAATAACATCTATGAAGCAATGAGAAAAAGAAAAGGCGACGAACTAAAAGTATCAGAATTTATAAGTACTAAAGACGGTATATATGAATCAGGAACAACTCAAAAAGAAAAAAGAGGAGTAACTGAAATAGTACCATTCTGGATGAATAATAACTGTATACAGTGTAATATGTGCGCTACAGTTTGTCCTCACGGAGTAATAAGACCATATATACTAACTGAAGAAGAATACAATAACGCTCCAGATTACATAAAAGAAAGATGTATACCTGAAATAACAAAACAAGGCTATTTCATAATAGGAATATCAGTTAAAGACTGTACAGGATGTGGATTATGCGTTAAATCATGTCCAGGAAAAGCAAACGTAAAAGCACTTGAACTTGATAAACTAGAAATAAGAGAAAGCGAACAAAAAATATTCGATTACTTGAATGAAAACATAAAACCAAAACCACAAAAAATTGAAAACGTAAAAACAATACAATTTAAAAATCCTAAATTCCAGTTCCACGGAGCATGTGCAGGATGTGGTGAAACATCATACATAAAAATACTAACTCAAATGTATGGGGAAAACCTAGAAATTGCAAACGCAACAGGATGTTCATCAATCTACGGTGGATCACTTCCATCAACACCATACACTATCCCATGGACAAACTCATTATTTGAAGACAATGCTGAATTTGGATACGGAATACTAAATGCAACAAACTTTAAACGAAATAAAATAAAAGAAATAATGGAAAACAATAAAGATAACGAAAATAAAGAACTATTCGATAAATGGTTAAACAACTACGATGATTATGAAATAACATTAGAAGTATATCAAAATCTAAACTATAATACGTGTCCAAAAGAATTAGTAGAACTAAAAGACTATATTACAAAAAGAATAGTATACACAATAGGTGGAGACGGATGGGCATATGACATTGGATTTGGTGGAATAGACCATGTGCTATCAACTAGAGACAATGTAAATATATTAGTACTAGATACACAAATATACTCAAATACTGGAGGTCAATCATCAAAATCCTCTCAAATTGGATCAATCGCATCATTCACAACAAATGGAAAACACAATGCTAAAAAAGACCTAGCTAGAATAGCTCTATCATATCCACATGTATATGTAGCCCAAGTATCTTTAGGAGCAAATCCTAACCAATTAATAAAAGTATTTAAAGAAGCAACAAACTATAATGGACCATCAATAATAATTGCTTACGCACCATGTATATCACATGGAATAAAAGGTGGAATGTCAAATACTATAGAAATGGAAAAACTAGCGACAACAAGTGGATACTTCCCAATATTCCATTTTAATCCAACAGAACAGAAATTCTATCTAGATAGTAAGGCAGACTTTGATAAATACGATGAATTCCTACAAAACCAAACAAGATACAATATGCTAGAAAAAATTAATCCAGAAGAAGCAAAAGAACTATTAAAACAAAACAAAGAAAACGCAATAAAAAGATATGAATTCTATAAAAACTTAGAAGAAAAATAACAAAAAAATATTTGAAAAATAATAAAAAAACTGTTATAATTTTATAGTCGAAAAACACACAACCTGTGTTTTTTTGAGTGAAAGGAAGTAAATATGAAAGAAAATATACTAGGAACAGAAAATATAAAAAAACTAATGATAAAATTTAGTATACCCTGCATAATATCATTATTAGTAAACTCACTATATAATATAGTAGACCAAATATTTATAGGATGGGGAGTAGGATTCCTAGGAAATGGCGCAACAAACGTAGTATTTCCAATAACAATGATATCACTAGCATTCGCACTAATGCTAGGAGATGGAGCAGGAGCATACCTAAGTTTAAAATTAGGAGAAAAGAAAAAAGAAGAAGCAAGTATGGGAGTAGGTAACGCAATAACACTATCAGTAATAGTATCAGTATTACTATGCACTATCGCTTTAGTATTTATGCCAAAACTACTAAATACATTTGGAGCAACAGAAGACTTACTACCATATGCTAAAAACTATGGATATATAATATCCTTAGGAATTCCATTCATGATGATAGGAACAACACTTAATAGTATTATTAGATCAGATGGAAACCCAGGATACTCAATGAAAACAATGGTAATAGGCGCAATACTAAATACAATATTAGATCCAATATTTATATTCGTATTTAAATGGGGAGTAAAAGGAGCAGCGCTCGCAACAATACTAAGCCAAATACTAACATTTATATTAAACATAATATACATAAAAAATTTTAAATCAATAAAAATGAACAAAAACTCATTCAAACTAAAAAAGGAACAAACACTAAAAGTAACATCACTAGGAATAAGTAGCTTTATAACACAAATGAGCTTTGTACTAGTAATAACAATAGAAAATAATCTATTAAAAAAATACGGAGAAATATCAAAATTTGGACCAAATATACCAATAACAGTACTTGGAATAGTAATGAAAATAAATCAAATACTAAATAGTATTATAATTGGACTAGCTGTAGGAGCACAACCAATACTTGGATACAACTATGGAGCAAGAAAATTTGATAGAGTTAAAGACACTCTAAACCAAACATTAAAAATAAGCTTAATAATAAGCACAATTGCATTTATCTTATTCCAAACAATACCAGATAAACTAATAATGATATTTGGTAGTGGAGATGCATTATATATGGAATTTGCATGTATGTCATTTAGAATATACCTAATGCTAGTAATATTTAACGGTGTACAAATACCATCAGGAATATTCTTCCAAGCAATAGGAAAACCAGTAAAAAGTATAATACTATCACTATCAAGGCAAGTACTATTTCTAATACCAGCAATGATAATGCTAGGAAAACTATATGGAATAAAAGGAGTATTATACGGAGGACCAGTAGCAGACGCACTAGCATTCATAATATCAATAATTCTTTTAATCCATGAAACAAAAACACTAGGAAAAATAGAACCAGTAATAGAAAATAGACAAGATAAAATCAATCTAGGAGAAACTAAAAAACACTTCGTAATAACAATATCAAGAGAATATGGAAGTGGTGGAAGATATATAGGAAAACTAGTAGCAGAACAACTTGGGATAAAACTATACGATAAAGAAATAATAACAAAACTATCAGAACAAACTGGCCTTTCAACAGAATACATAAAAACACATGAACAAAAATCATCACCATTAGACAACATAAATAATGGATACTACTATAACCTTAATAATAACGATGAACTATTCATAAAAGAATCAGAATTAATAAAGAATTTAGCAAAAGAATCATGCGTAATAATAGGTAGATGCGCAGACTATATATTAAAAGACGAAAAAAATATAACAAAAATATTTATATATAATGATATGAAAAGCAAAATCAAAAGAGCAACTAAATACTATAAACTAGATAAAAATAAAGCAGAAAAAGAAATAAATAAAATAAACAAACTAAGAAGTAACCACTATAAACACTATACAGGAAAAATATGGAACGATCCCGAAAACTACGATTTATGCATAAATAGTGATACTCTAGGAGTAGAAGAAACTGCTAATTTAATATGCAAAATAATAAATAGTACAAAATAAGTACTATTTTTTGATGAAAAAAGTGAGTATTTGTGCTATACTCATGATAAGAGAAGGATGATGTTATGAAAAAAATAATTACAGCACTAAGCATAATAGTAATGATACTCTTAATCTATATAATTTATATACAATATAAAGAAACAAACACAATAAAAAATGAAATAAAAGAACTAAATGAAATAATAGGAAAAAGACAAGATATAAACAAAGAATACATAATATTATTAGAACAAAATAAAGAAAAAAATATAGACGAAGAAATTCAAAATGAAAAAGAAATAATAAATCAAAATAAACAAAAAATAGAAGAACTACAAAATGATATAAATGAGAAACAAGTAATAAACACGAATATACTAAACGAAATAGAACAAGCTCAAATAAAAATAGAAAAGAAACTAGAAGAAAGTACAGTAAAAATAGATAGAGAAATAACATACAATCAATTCCCAAACTATCCAACAGGATGTGAAAGTGTTGCGCTTTATATTCTGTTAAAATATAATGGAATAGAAACAACTCCAGATGAAATAATAAGTAGATTAAAACTAGGAAGTTTACCATATAATTTGGATGGAACGCTATATGGAGGAAACCCTGAAATAGAATTTATTGGTGACCCTAGAAATGACTACTCATATGGAGTATTTAATAACCCAATTGCAAAAGTAGCTGAAACATACAAAGAAAACGTACAAAATAAACGAGGTATGGAATTAGAAGAACTTTTAGAACTAATAAAAGAAAATAGACCAGTAATGGTATGGGCGACAATCAATAATATGGAATCAAAAATAAGAACATCATGGATATATAGAGATACTGGAGAAGTAATAAACTGGAAATCGAATGAACACGCACTAGTAATTATTGGATATAACTATAAATATATAATTGTATCAGATCCATATAATGGAAAAATAATGCGATACGAAAAAAATAAATTCAAAAGAAACTATAACTTTTTAGGAAAGAGGGCGGTGTACTATTAAAAGGTTAATAATAATTGTATTAATAGTACTAGTATCAGTACTAGAATATACAATATATGTAAAAAAAGAAAATGAAAACTACAAAAAAAGGCTAGAAGCAACAATAGAAAATATAGATAAAAAAGAAAGTGAAATACAAATATATAAAGAAAAACTAGAACAAATAAAAGAAACAAAACAAATAAGAGAAGGTCAAGAAACAAAAATAGAAGAACAAGAACAAATAAAAAATGACATAAATAAAGAAATAGAAAATAATAAAAAAGAACTAAACAATCTAGAAAATGAATTAACAAATTAAATGGAGGACATAATGGATAGATTCAAAAGCGCAAAAAAAGCAAGTACTCTAGGAATAATAGGAAATATATTCTTACTAATAATAAAAGGAATAATCGGAATAATAACAAAATCACAAGCAATGATTGCAGACTCACTAAATAGTGCAGGTGATATATTCTCATCACTTATGACGTATATCGGAAATAAAATAGCAAGCCAGCCAAAAGATGAAGACCATAATTTAGGCCATGGCAAAGCAGAATATATATATTCATTATTAATAAGTATAGTTATGATTTTAACATCAGTAATTATAATAAAAGATGGAGCGCTTTCACTAATACAAAATAAAAAATATGCATACTCAAACTGGTTAATAATAGTATGTATAATAACAATAATAATAAAATTATCACTATACATATACACAAGCAAAATAGGAAAAAAATATAATAACTTACTAATAAAAGCAAACTCAAAAGATCACATAAACGACTGTATTCTAACAACATGTAATCTAATATCATGTGTTCTAGCAAAACAAAATATATTCATATTCGATGGAATAGTAGGAATAATAATAGGTTTATGGATACTTGTAACAGGAATAAAAATATATAAAGAATCATATGATGTATTAATGGATAAAGCAATCAGTAATGAAACAAAACAAGAAGTATATAAAATAATAAAACAACACAAAGAAATAAAAAGAATACAACACTTTAATTCAACACCAATAGGATATATGTATCAAATATCAGTAACAATATATGTAGATGGAAACTTAACAACATTTGAAAGCCATGAAATAGCAGATAACCTTGAAAAAGAAATAACAAAGAACATTGATGAAATCTATCTAGCAGTAATACACGTAAATCCAATAAAAATAAATGAGTCAAGTAATAATAAATAAACTAAATAATTTAAAAAAATCAAAATTTAGAAGTAGTTTTCATCTTAAGCAAAAAGAAAAAGAATATATAAAACAAAAAGGAATAGAAGAAATAAAAAATCATGCATATAAAATAATAAATGAAAGACTAAAACCAGAGTATATTGAAAACGATGGTAAACAAACACCTATGAAAAATCATCCAGTATTTATCGCACAACACGCAACCGCAACATGTTGTAGAGGGTGCCTAGAAAAATGGCACCATATAAAAAAGAATAAAGAACTAACTGAACATGAAATAGACTACATAGTAACACTTATAATAGAATGGATAAAAGACAATATATAATATTGTTTTTTTTAAAAGAATTTGATATTATATAGCACAAATTAAAAAGGAGATTATCTATGGAATACGAAGAAATAATAAGAAAAATTAAAAATCTTACTTCACCAGACCCTGAATTACAAAAGAACTTTTTAAAAAATATAAACGGATTAACAATAGAATATAATTGTAATGAAGGGACATCAAATGAAATATATGAATACAACTATAATTCTAATACAGTAACTATTAACCTTTATGTGATTACTAGCATTGTAAAAAGTCAAAAAGAAATAAACGATATGATCAATTATGCTTTGTTATGTGGACTATTACAAATGTCATCAACTAATTATAAAAGGCAAATACCTCAGTCATGCGGATTTGGAAAAATTATAAAAAAAGTGCATACAGAACAATTTGAATACAGTACTTTAACAAAAGCATATACAAAACTTTTAGCATCAGAAATAGAACAAAAACCAATAGAAGAAATTCAAGATAATAACACAATAATAATTTCAAAACTACTAGAATTAATAGTTGGAAGAGAAATAATGTTAAAAGCATTCTTTGGTAATGAAGAAAATATGTTAGAAAAAAGATTAAAAAAAATAGATTCAGAATTACCTGTCAAAGAATTTTTAGAACTTATAACAAGTGTACAGCAAAATAGTTCGGAAGAAATACAATATATTAAAGAAATATTAAAAAAATTATTTGAAAAAAAATTAAACCAGATTAAAATAGAACAAGAAGAAAAATTACAACCTGAAAAAAATAAATTTGAACAAATAATAACACAAACATCAGTGAAATTTGATCAACAAAAATCATATATAACCGATTTCCAAAAAGCATTAGAAATCAGTATAACAATAGAAGAACAACAAGCTTATAATAAAAGAATGATAATAGAAATGATAAAAGAATTTGATAAGTGGTTTTCTATAATAAATAATAATAAAAGGAAATAAAATATGGATAAAATCGATAGGAAAATATTAAGAACAATAATAAATAAAATAGATTCAGAAAATGAAGAACAGCTTACCTATATGTTAAAACTCTCTATAGAATCATTCGTAAAAAGTTTAATAGTCTTTGGCACATATAGCGATATAACAAAAGATACAATAAAAATATATAAAGAAGTACGACAAATTATAAATGAAGAGACAAGTATACATAGATTTATCAAAAAAAATGCATTGCAAATAGAGATACGCTCAGCATTTGAATTCCTAGATGAATTAGACGAATTAAACGAAAAAACTATAAGACACTATTATAAATTATTAGATGACATTCTTACATCATGTGATTTAAAAAATGAATTATATGCAAAAAGAATAAATAAAGATTTTGAAACACTAATTGAAACAGATATATATAAAGAAAAAGCCGCATGTCTACTAATATCACTGCAAGATTTAAAACAAACACTCGGATTTGAAGAAGAATTTTGGAAATATATAGAAGAAAGAATAACTTTTTCAAACTTATACGATAAAATTAATTTTGATATACATAGTATATTAAACAATAATAATGAAGTAATAGACTTTAAAGTCATACTACCATGTATTACAAACTATGAATCTAAAGAAAAATGCGTAGAACTATTAAAAAAATCATATCAATTATATTTACAAATCAATAGAAGTAACAAATCAGACGATGACATAAATTCGTCAAGTGAAAGAGTAAAAAAATATATATTAAATAGATTTAACCAGTAAAAATCCTTGCCTTTATAAAGAAAATAGTGTATAGTGTTTTCTTGGGTAAGGGAGTGAATAAAGTGAAAAAGACAAAAATAGTATGCAGTATGGGACCTGCAAGTATAAATGTAGATACATTAACACAAATGGTTGAAGTAGGAGCAAACGTAATTAGAATAAATTGCTCACATGCAGATAATGAAAATAGATTTAAAACATTAGAAGTAGCTAATGAGGTAAGAAAAATAACTGGTAAAGACATCGCAATAATGTACGATACAAAAGGACCAGAATTTAGAAATGACAAACTAGTAAACGATAAAATAGAACTAGTAGAAGGAAAAACAATAAAAATTGTAAAAGAACACATTTTAGGAACAGAAGAACAGTTCTCAGTAAATCATCCAGAAGCATTAGATAGTATAAATGTAGGAAATACTATACTACTAGAAAATGGACTAATGAGTATAGAAATAATAGAAAAACAAGAAAACTATTTAGTAGGAAAAATAGTAAACGGTGGAATACTTGGAAACAAAAAAAGTCTATCAGTTCCAGGAGTAAACTTAAGTATTCCATTTATGTCAGAAGTTGATAAACAAGATATAGAATTCGCATGCGATAACGATGGAGACTTCCTAGCAGCATCATTCGTAACATGTAAAAAAGATATTCTAGAAATAAAAGAAATACTAAATAGAAAAAAATCTAACATGAAAATAATCGCTAAAATAGAATCAGAAGAAGGAATAAAAAATATAGACGAAATTCTAGAAGAAGCAGATGGAGTAATGGTAGCGCGTGGTGACCTTGGAACAGAATGTCCAATGGAAAAAATACCATTCTATCAAAAACAATTAATAAATGCTGCTAGAGCTCACGCAAAAAATGTAATAGTCGCAACAGAAATGCTAGAATCAATGAAAAATAGTAGTAGACCTACACGTGCAGAAATTACAGACGTAACACAAGCAGTATTAGATGGAACAGACGCAGTAATGCTATCAGGAGAAACTGCTGTAGGAGCATTTCCAGTAGAAACAGTAAGAACAATGGCAGGTATTTGTGAAGAAGCAGAAAAACATAGTAAAATAAATAGAGATTATAACTTCGGAAGAAAAAATAATATCTCAGAAATGATAGCTTATAGTACTGTAGAAGCAGCAGATAGTATAGACGCAAAACTAATAATCGCATCAACTCTATCAGGGTATACTGCTAGAAAAGTATCAAATATGAAACCAAACTGTACAATATTAGCTACTACTCCAAATGAAAAAATATCAAGATCATTACAACTATGTTATGGCGTTGAAACAACAGTAGTGCCAGTACTTAAAACAACAGATGAAATAGTAGAAGAAACAATTAAAAAAGCAACAAACCTATATAACTTAAAAGAAAATGACAAAGTAATAATAACTGGAGGATTCAGTAAAAGAGGACAAAACTCAAATACAAACTTAATGCAAATAGAAATAATATAAAACAAGGCTATACCAATAACCTTGTTTTTTTGATATAATCATAATAGGTGGTAATGATGGGTATCAAGATAAACAAAATCAATACAAAAGCAAGTTATACATATAAAGAATTAAAAAACTGTTCAATTGAAGAAGTACAAAACAATTGTACAGAAATTATTTTTGATAAAGATGATATTATTGATGAAGAACTACTACATAGAGTTTTAATAAATTCAGAAATATCAAGAATAATATGTCAAAACTATGAACAAGCATTAATAATAAAAAAGATTAAAGATAGAGACAAATCTATAGGTGAATTAGATGCTATACTAGAAGATGATTATGAGATGAAAGATAGAGCATACATAGATATATCATCTTTTGAAAAATCAGGTATTAAATTGTGGATTCCAATAAGTTATGCAATGTGGAATGTGAATTCTGAAAACAAAATAAATATAATTATAAATTTGAGTAAGAATGGATATTATTATTTCGCTATAAACAAAGATGAACTAAAAGAAATTCATAGAATATGTCAAATGATTGCTAACTTTCCGGAAAAACTAACGGACATAGAAAAAATTATTATAGTTTGCAATTATATTGAAAGATATTGTCAATTTATTGAGGGTGCACAAAGTCATTTGGATAAAGAAATATATCAATTGGATGATAAAATAGTTCTTGAACAAATTAAAAACGATGCATTACACAACCCAGTTACTGCGTTAATTAGGAATTTTGGCGCATGTAAAACATTTGCTAGAACAATAACATTATTGCTTAATAATCAGTATATAAAAATCAATGCGCATATTTTAAGCGGCCAAAGTCATGAGTGGAATTCGGTAGAATTAAATGGTACTTCATATCAACTAGATGTAACAAGGTGTATTACTAGAAGTGAAAATAGAGACGAAAATAATTTAAAAACTCTTAAATTTGACATGACTTATATTTTATTCGGTACAGATTTCGGTGATGAAGTAGAACACGAAAAAAATAGCAATAATTATCCAAAAGAACTTTCAAAAGAAAGTATTAATCAAGATTACTTACATGCAGCATTTGAACATTTAGAAGCGACTGGACTAATAAAATTTGATTATTCTGATGAAAAAATACCATACCAACAACATAAAATTTAAAAAATAGTTTACAAATAAAAAAAAATAATATATAATAAAAACATCAAAAGCAAAGACCTAGAAGTAGTAGTAATCTAAGTTATTGGTAGAGAACTGATGGTTGGTGAAAATCAGTAATAACATTTTATGAATTCATCTAGCAAGCTTTATAATGAAAAGTTATAACGTATATCTGCGTTAAAGATTAAGAGAGCATAGTAAATCTATGAATTAAGGTGGTACCGCGAATAATCGTCCTTAAATTCATGGATTTTTTTTTGAAAGGAATGAGTTATATGCAAGAAACAATTAATAATTTAAAAAAGGAAATACAAGAAAAACTATCTAGTACAATTGATCTAAAAAACTTAAATGAATTAAAAAACATTTATCTAAGTAAAAAAGGACCAGTTCAAGAACTAATGAATCATATGAAAGAATTAGGTAATGAAGAAAAGAAAGAATTTGGTAGAATAATAAATGAATTCAAAACAGAAGTAACTAATTCATTCGATAAATTAAAGAAAGACTTAGAAGAACAAGAACTAAATAGAAAACTAGAATCTGAAAGTATAGATATATCACTTCCATCAACAAAAGTGAATGTAGGTTCAGCAAATATTCTAGAAAAACTAATAGAAGAAGTAGAAGAAGTATTCATATCTATGGGATATGATGTAGTAGATGGACCAGAAATAGAACTAGATAAATATAACTTCGAAATGTTAAATATTCCAAAAGGACATCCAGCTAGAGATGCACAAGACACATTCTATTTAGAAGGAGAAGAAATACTTCTTAGAAGTCAAACATCACCAGTTCAAGTAAGAACACTGTTAAAAGGTGAAGGGAAAACTCCAATTAGAATGATATGTCCAGGAAAAACATATAGAAGAGATGATGATGACGCAACTCACTCACATCAATTCATGCAAATAGAAGGATTAGTTGTAGATAAAGAAATATCTTTAAGTGATTTAAAAGGAACATTAGATGTTGTATTCAAAAAACTTTTTGGAGAAAACACTGAAACAAGATTTCATCCAAGCTACTATCAATTCACAGAACCATCTGTAGAAGTAGATATAACATGCCATAAATGTCACGGAACAGGATGTAACATATGTAAAAATACAGGATGGATTACAATAGCAGGAGCTGGAATAGTTCACCCTAATGTACTTAGAATGAGCGGATATGATCCAAGTGTTTGGACAGGATTTGCATTTGGATTTGGTGCAGATAGACTTGCAATGGAAAAATATGATATACACGACTTAAGAGCTATTTATAATACAGACTTAAGAGAAACAAAAACTTTCGATAGAAAGGAGAGAGACTAATGATAAGCTTAGAATGGGTTAAAGAATATATAGATATTAGTGACCAAGACTTAAAAGAATTAGCTAGAAAAATAACAGAATCAGGAATAAATGTAGAAAAAGTAATATCTAACCATATAGATAACTTAACAATTGGAGAAGTAGTAGAATGTACTGAACATCCAGATAGTGACCACTTACATGTATGTCAAGTAAACATTGGCGATAAAATAACACAAATAGTATGTGGAGCTCCAAATGTGAGAAAAGGATTAAAAGTAATAGTAGCGCTTCCAGGAGCAATCTTACCAGGTGATTTTGAAATTAAATCAAGCAAAATAAGAGGAGAAGAATCAAATGGTATGATATGCGCTCTATATGAATTAGGACTAGAAGAAAAAACAGACGAGACATATGCTAAGGGAATAGAAGAATTAGGCAGTGATGCCAAAGTTGGAACAGATCCACTAGTATATCTAAATCTAGCAGATACAATTTATGAACTAGATATACATAAACATAGAAATAATGACTGTTATTATCATATAGGATTTGCCTATGAAATTTCAGCAATCCTAAACAGAAAAGTAACACTACCAGATACAAATTATGAAGAAATAGATGATAATATAAACAATCATTTTAATCTAAAAATAGAAACTAATAAATGTCCATATTATTTAGCTAAAATGGTAACAGATGTAGAAATAAAGGAATCACCAGAATTTATAAAAAGAAGATTAATAAGCGCTGGAATGAGACCAATAAACAATGTAGTAGACATATCAAACTATGTAATGCTAGAATACGGTCAACCACTTCACTTCTTTGATAAAGAAAAATTAGGAAATACAATAATAGTAAGAGACGCTAAAGATGATGAAACAATCACAACACTAGATAAGCAAGAAAGAACTCTTACTAAAAATGATATAGTAATATCAAACGAAAAAGAAGCAGTATGTATAGCTGGTGTAATGGGTGGACTAGATACAGAAGTTACAAATGAAACAAAAACAATACTAATAGAAAGTGCAATATTTAATCCAGTAAGCATTAGATATACCGCACAAAATCTAAATCTAAAAAGTGAAGCATCAATAAGATATGGAAAAGGTCTAAACTACGAATACACAGAATATGCAATTAATAGAGCATGCCACCTATTAGAAAAATATGCAAATGCGAAAGTATTATCAGGAATTGTTAGATATGATAATGTAGATAAAACAGAAAAAATTGTTAAATTTAAAGCAGAAGACATAAATAAAATGCTAGGTATAACAATAGATAAAAAAGATATGGAAACAGAACTAAATAGACTAGACTTCAAATATGAAATAAAAGACGATGAATTTATTGTAACAATACCAAAAAGAAGATTAGATATAGATCCTAATGTAAATGACATTGCAGAAGAAATAGGAAGACTATATGGATACAATAAACTAGTATCAACACTTCCAAAACTAGAAACGAGAAAAGGTGGATATGTAGGAGATGTAAAATATAGAAAAATATTCTCAAAGAGACTTAGAACATTAGGATTTAATGAAACAAAAACATATACACTAACATCACCAGAAATGGCTAGTACATTTAGATACGAAAATAAAGAAAATGCAATTCTTCCAAATCCAATGAGTACAGAAAAAAGTGTAGTAAGAACAACTATAATACCATCATTAATAAATGTATATAACTATAATAAAACAAGAAAAGTAGAAGACATAATGTTATATGAAATAAGTAAAACTTATGATAAAAATTATGATGAAGACATAAAAATATCTGTATTAATGAGAGGAAACTATATAACAAATAAATGGCAAAACAACTCAATTAAAACAGACTTTTACTTAATAAAAGGTATAGCAGAAAATTTATTAGACTATGCAGGATTTAAAAATAGATATTCATTCATAAAAGACAATATAGATAATATGCATCCAGGAATAAGTGCTAGAATAATACTTGATAGAGAACCAATTGGAATAATAGGAAGAGTTCATCCAAAAACACTTAAAGATGATGTTTATGTAATGGAAATCTCTTTATCAAAACTAATAAAGGATATTAAACCAATAAAATATAAAGAAGCATCAAAATATCCTGAAATAAAGAAAGATATCGCATTTATAGTACCACTAAAAATGACAAATGAAGAAATAGAAACAGAAATAAAAAGAGCAGGTGGAAGACTTCTTACAAATATTGAAGTATTTGATGTATATACAGGAGAAAATGTAGGAAATGATGAAAAATCTATAGCTTATAATCTAACATTCCAATCACCAGAAAGAACATTAACTGATGAAGAGGTAATGAATGTATTCAATAACATAATAGAAAAAGTAGAAACAAAATTAAATGTTAAACTAAGAAGTGAATAAAATTAAAACTATATAGACAAAATCTATATAGTTTTTTATTATAAATTATTTATTTCTTCAATAGATAAACCAGTTATTGTTGAAATAACATCAATATCAAGACCTTGCTCTAATGACTTAAGCTCTTTAAATGTTCATACGCTTCCATTAATATCTCGTCTCCTCTAGAAAAAACATATAATATTTACTTACATAATATCTTTAATTTCAGTAATTGTTAGACCTGTTGATTTCGATATTATATTTATATCTATATTTTCGGATAATAGATTTTTAGCTATTTCAATATTTCTTTGTTTAATACCATCATTCTTCGCATCCATAATAGCTAATCTTTGACAATATTCATCAAGTTCCTGTTCTTCTAGTTTGCTCATAGGTATTGAATCATGACTTAAACTTTTTAAATGTTCATACGCTTCCATTAATATTTCATCTCCCTTAGATAATTCTTCTAAATCTTTCTCTTTATCAAGAGTAAAGAATTTAAAGAACTTATTAACTTCTTCGTAACTATTATAACACCCATTATCTAACTTTTTCAAGTTAATATGAAATTTTTTAAATTCATTTGTTTCAACTTCATACTTACCACTTGTAACAGTAATCATATTAACTTCATTTATTAGAAAGTCATTTTTAAATAATTCATAATTTTCTATACATATTTGATAAAATATATAGACTTCATCTTCATATGAACTACCAACTTTATATTGATTACCAGCATACTTAAAAGCAGTTCTTTCATTTTTTCTTTTATTATTGTAAATATTTGTACTCATCTCAAGATTTAGTGTTGTATTATTTATCGTAACAACAACATCCTGATCATTAAGATGATTAGAAACACTATCATCTGAAATAGTTGAATCAATAATCACCATTCTTTCTACAAGTAAATCAAAATCAATACCAGTAACTAAATTAATAAGTTTAGCCACAAATTTTCTATTATTTTTATCACGACAAAATATTCTAAACATTCTATCATCAGATATAGGTACAACATATCCAGGTTTAGGAGGATACTTAAATTTAAATCCAATGCTCTCTAACTTTTTCTTTAAAATATAATCCATAAAATTCTCCTTTCAAAAGGAAAATTAAGTGCTTAATGTTTCCACAAACACACTATAACAAATAGAAAAAATAAATACAAATGAGTGATTTTAAAAAACAGTAATAAAAAAATACAGATGATTAAAATCTGTATAAGAAAAAATAAAAATCAGTAAAACTAAAAATACAAATAATAAAAAATTGTAATTTCGAAAAAAACATAAAAATAATAATAAAACAATAAACTTATATAGGTGATAAAGTGAAACTAGTAAGAAAAGTAAGAGACTATTTATTAGACGATGAATTTAAAATGATATTACTAAATAATAAAATAAATATATCAAACTATGAAAAAATAGAATACCTAGATGATGATAAAGTAATTGTAAAATACGAAAAAGGAAAAATAAGTATAAAAGGAGAAGATATAACAGTTTCTAAACTCTTAAACAATGAAATACTAATAACAGGAAGTATTAAAGAAATAGAGATGAAATCATGAAAAATAAAATAATATACAATTTAAAAAGTAAAATAAAACTAATAATCACCGGCAAAAACATAAATAGATTTATAATAAGACTAAACAACAATAATATAGATATATTAAATAGTAATCAAATAAATAAAGAACAAATAGAAATAATTATATATGAAAAAGATTTAGAAAAAGTAAAAAAACTAAAAACAATATATAATATAGAAAAAAAAGAAGAATATGGATTAATAAAAATAAAAAAAGAAATAAACAAAAATAAATACATAATAATAAGCATGATACTAGGATACGCTTTATTAATATTCTTGTGCAACATAATATATGAAGTAGATATAATACATAATGACGAAGAAACAAGAAACTTCTTAAAACAAGAATTAAAAAGTTATGGAATAAAAGAAAAAACTTTAAAAAAAGACTACAAAAAAATAGAACAAATAAAAAAAGAAATAATAAACAAAAATAGAGATAAGATAGAATGGCTAGAAATAGAAACAATAGGGACAAAATATGTAGTAAGAGTAGAAACTAGAATTATTAAAGAACAAGAACAACAACCATTAAATAGAAATATAATAGCTAAAAAAGACGCAATAATAAAAAAAATAGAAGCAGAACAAGGACAAATTATAAAAGAAATAAATAACTATGTAAAAAAAGGAGATATAGTAATAAGTGGTAATATTTATGTAGAAAATGAAATAAAAAATACAGTACCCGCACAAGGAAAAATATATGGGGAAACATGGTATGAAATAAAGATATCATACCCATTTATATATAACGAAACAAAACTAACAAACAATAAAAAGAAAGTATTAGCGATAAAAATACTAAATAAAACAATAGAGCTAACAAAAAACAAATACAAAAACAAAAAAATAGAAGAAAAACCAATAATAAAAAACAACTTAATTCCCATTTCAATAACTATACAAAATCAAACAGAACAAAATGTAATCGAACAAATACTAACTAAAGAAGAAGCTTTAGAAAAAGCAGAACAACTAGGAATAGAAAAAATAAAATCAAATCTAAAAGAAAATGAATACATAATAAATCATAAAATACTAAATACAAATATTAAAGAAAATGAACTAGAACTAAATATGTTCTTCTCAGTATATGAAGACATAACAGACTATGAAACAATAATAAAAGAAGAAAATATAGAATAAATAAACAAAATATGATATAATTAACAAAGAAACAGGTGAATTTATGGATAATGTAGAAATATTTAATGAAACAAATGAAGAAATAGAAGATTTAAAAATTCTAAAACCATTACTTGAATATGCTAGAAAATATGAAGGATTAGAAGATACAGAACTAGAATTCAGCATAATAATAGTAGACAATGAAAGAATACATGAAATAAATAAAGAATATAGAGGCATAGATAGACCAACAGATGTAATATCATTCGCACTAGAAGATAGTGAAGGAGTAGAACTAGAAAACTATAGAATACTAGGAGATATTTATATATCAATAGATAAAGTAAAAGAACAAGCAAAAGAATATGGTCATTCAGAAAAAAGAGAATTAGCCTTCCTAACAGTACATGGATTTCTACATCTACTTGGATACGATCACATGGAAAAAGAAGAAGAAAAAATAATGTTTGGTAAACAAGAGGAGATATTAAATGGATTCGGTATCACGAGATAAACTAAAAAAAAGAAGCCTTAAAAGACTTTTAAATAGTTTTAAATATGCACTAGAAGGAATAAAATATGCATTCAAATATGAACAAAATATAATAGTTCATACAATAGTAGCAACCCTAGTAATAATACTAGGACTAGTATTAAAAATAAATGAATACGAATGGTTAATATGCTTTATCTTATTTGGACTAGTAATCGCAACAGAACTAATAAATACATCAGTAGAAGCAATAGTAGACTTAATATGTCCTAAAAAAGACCCACTAGCTAAAATAGCAAAAGATACGGCAAGTGGAGCAGTGCTAGTATTCGCAAGCGTTGCAGTAGTATCAGGACTAATAATATTTATACCAAAAATAATAGAAATAATAAAAGCCTTATAAAAATAAGGCCTTTTTTAATTATTTGGATTTTTTCTCTTCTTTTAAAACAAATTTATAGAATAATCCAGCAAGTACTGCACCAATAACTGGAGCAACTATAAATACCCAAACTTGTTTTAAAGCTTCTCCACCTTGTAAAATAGCAGGAGCTAAACTACGAGCTGGATTAACACTTGTACCAGTAAAAGGTATACCGAATAAATGAACTAAAACTAAAGTTAAACCGATAACGATACCAGTTACATGTCCATTTTCTTTCTTATCAGTAACACCTAATATAGTAGTAGTGAAAATAAATGTTAAAATCACTTCAACAAGAAGAGCAATCCACATAGTAACTTCAGTTGTACCAAGCATAGAACCATATCCATTAGCGCCTAACTCTTCAAAACTTCCTAAACATAAAGCTAGAAGTAAAGAACCAAATAAAGCACCAATTACTTGAGAAACGATATATTTGATACACTCTTTAACTTCCATCTTACCAGCTACAACCATAGAAATAGAAACAGCAGGATTAATATGACATCCAGAAACATTTCCAATACTATAAGCAGCAGCAACAATAACAAGACCAAAAGCTAAAGAAGGAGTAATGATATTACCAACAATAACAGCAACACCACAAGCTATTAAAGTAAGCATCATAGTTCCTACACCCTCAGCAATATACTTTTTCATAATTCACCTCCTTATCATATCTAAAATAATTATACAATATAAAAATAAAAAATAAAATAGAACAAAACCATTTAAACAAAATATTATTTGTGCTATACTAAATATATACATATAGGAGGTAAACATGAAAGAAGAATTATTAGAACTAGGAAAAAATTCATATAGTCCATATTCACACTTTAGAGTGGCTGCAATAGCGGTAATGAAAGATGGAAAAACATTCAATGGAGTAAATGTAGAAAACGCTTCATACGGTGCATGTGTATGCGCTGAAAGAATAGCTATATTCAGTGCTATCGCTTCAGGATATAAAAAAGGAGACTTTAAAGAACTACACATAATGTGTCTTGACAGTAAACAAATAAGTACATCATGCTTCATGTGTAGACAAGTAATATCAGAACTATTCGATAAAACTGCCAAAGTTATATGCTATAACAATCAAGGTGAAACAAAAGAATTTACTGTAGAAGAATTATGCCCATATCCATTTGATGAGGATGATTTAAAATGAAATCAGGATTTGTAACACTAATAGGTAGACCAAATGTTGGTAAATCTACACTAATAAATAGTATTGTTGGTAAAAAAGTTGCAATAACATCAAGTAAACCGCAAACAACAAGAAACATAATACAAGGAATATATAATGACAACGATTGCCAAATAGTATTTGTAGATACACCAGGAATACATAAACCAAACCATAAACTAGGTAAAACACTAAATAAACAAGCATATTACTCAATAGGAGATGTAGACATAATATTACTTTTAGTAGATGGTAGTGAAGAACTAGGAAAAGGCGATAAATACATAATTGAATCGTTAAAAGAAACAAATAAACCAGTAATATTAATAATAAATAAAATAGATAAAATAAATAAAGAAGAAATATTACTAAAAATAAATGAATATAAAGACTTATACGACTTTAAAGAAATAATACCTTTATCAGCCTTAAAGAAAAATAACATAGATACAGTAACAAAAGTATTAAAAAACTACTTACCAGACTCTATAAAATACTATGAAGACGATATGTATACAAATAAAACAATACCATTCATAATAGCAGAAACAGTAAGAGAAAAGGTATTCAATCTAACAGACGAAGAAGTACCACACTCAATAACATGTGTAACAGAAAATATAGAAAAACAAAAAGGATCATACTTAATAAACGTCGCAATAATAGTAGATAGAGACTCACTAAAGAAAATAGTAATAGGAAAACATGGTAGTAAAATAAAAGAAATAGGGATAAGAGCAAGACAAGATATAGAAGAAATATTAAATTCAAATGTATACTTAGATTTATTCGTAAAAACAATTCCTAAATGGAGAGATAAAGAAAAATACTTACAAGAATTTGGATATAACGATTTTATGGAATAAAAAATAAATTAATCACCAATATAAAATAGGTGATTAAAATGAAAAAATTATTATGGGAATTATTTAAAAACACAGGAAAAATAGAATACTATCTAAAAATGAAAGAAGTTGAAAAAAATGAGAGAAGTAAAAATAGGGAAATATAAACACTTTAAAGGAAAAATAATAACAGTTTTATATTTAGCTAAAGACTCAGAAACATTAGAAGATTTAGTAGTATATAAACACGATGAAGATGAACAAATATGGGTAAGACCAAAAGAAATGTTTTTATCAGTAGTAGATCATAATAAATATCCAGATATTAAACAAAAATATAGATTTGAAGAAATATGATAGAAAGTATTAAAGGAATAATAATAAAAGAAAAATCATATAGTGAAACAAGCAAAATAATAGATGTAATAACAAAAGAACACGGAATAATAAGTATACTCGCAAAAGGCGCAAAAACACTTAAAAGTCCATTAAGAAGCTCATCTACTAAACTTACATATGGTAACTTTAACATAGTATATAAAGAAGGAAAACTTTCAACTTTAAAAGAAATAGATGTAATAAACTACTATAAAAACATAAAAAAAGATATAATAAAAATAAGCTATGCATCATATATTTTAGAACTAGTAGAGCAGGTTATAAAACAAACAAGTAACGAAGATGTATATGATAACCTAATCGCATCATTAGAAAAAATAGAAGCAGGACTAAATCCTCAAATAATAACAAACATACTAGAACTAAAATGTCTAAAATACTTAGGAGTAATGCCTATAATAGATAGATGCGCAATATGTGGAAATGAATCAATAATAACAATATCAAGTGATGCAGGTGGATACCTATGTAGAAACTGTAGAAAAGAAGAAACAATAGTAGATGAAAAAACAATAAAATTAATAAGAATGTTTTACTATGTAGATATTGGAAAAATAGACAAAATAGAAATATCAAATAAAGTATGTGAAGAAATAAACTTCTTCTTAGATAATTATTATGATAGATATACAGGACTATATCTAAAAAGTAAAAAAATGATAGAAAAACTATCAAAAGCAGGTGAATTATGAATCAATATAAATTTTTATTAGTACCATTTTTGACACTATTAATATGTCAAATAATAAAATTTACAATAGAATCAATAATGAATAAAGAATTATTGTGGGGAAGACTATTTAATGGAGCAGGAGGAATGCCATCATCACATGCATCATTCGCAACATCTCTAACAACGATGCTAGGACTAAATTTAGGATTTGATAGTCCAACCTTCGCAATAGCAGTAATATTTACACTTATAGTATCATATGACGCAATGGGACTTAGAATGGAAAGTGGACTTCAAGCAGAAGCAATAAACAAAATATATGATGAAATATTTAAAGACAAAGGCATGAAAAAACTAAAAGAAAAACTAGGCCATAAACCACAAGAAGTATTTGCTGGAATAATACTAGGAATAATATCAGCAATATTCTTTACATATAGAGTATTTATATAGTATAAAAAACAACAAAAAATATAATAATTGGAGGAAGTATGAATAAAAAGAATGGCTTTACACTTATTGAATTATTAGCAATAATAGTAATACTAGCAATTATAGCAGTAATAACAGTACCACTGATATTAAACATAGTAGAAAAATCAAGACAAGAATCTATAGTAACATCAGCGCATGGATATAAAAATGCAATTCAAACTACTTATCTAAAAAAAATTATGGATTCAAACTACCAACCATATAATAGACAATCATACATTATAGATAGCGATGGTAATATGGGAAATGTAGAAATTCTAGCAACAGGAAAAAAACCAAATGCAGGGAATATATCAATTAACAATAATGTTATATCAGGGTGCCTACAATATGATGATTATTACGTAACAATAGATAAAGATGAAGTAAAAAAAGCAATAAAAGGTGAATGCAATACTACTGAATTAATTCAATTTTCAGTAGATAATATTAACCTTACAGCAGAAAAGGATATGACATGGACAGAATGGATTAATTCAGACTATAACACAATAGGGGCCCATACAGTAAATACGATTTATCAGGTTTATATTGAAAATGGATATCACATTAATGCAAATAGAAGAGATAAAATAATAGCAAACAAAAATTATAAATCTTCATATGGAGGAAATCCAGAAATGGATTAAAAAGCTAAAATAAGACAGATATTTATTTTTTTAATAATTATTGACACATAATAAAAAAAGTAATAAAATAAACATGTAATATTTAAATGCGATGACTGGCTTGGAAACCAAGAGCAATATACTTAAAGCTGATTCTTTTAGAATAAGTAAGGTGGAACCGCCCAATTGGGTCCTTACAAACTAAAAGAATCTTTTTATTTGAAAGGGTGATAATATGGAAAAGATTACAATGGAAAAAATGGTTAATTTATGCAAACAATATGGATTTATTTATCAAGGTTCAGAAATATATGATGGACTAGCAAACACATGGGATTATGGTCCATTAGGATCAAGACTAAAAAATAACATAAAAGATGCATGGAGAAAAAGATTTGTACAAGACAATAAAAACAGTTATGAATTAGATGCAGCAATCTTAATGAATCCTGAAGTATGGGTTGCATCAGGTCATGTATCATCATTTTCAGATCCACTAATAGATTGTAAAGAATGCAAATCAAGACATAGGGCAGATAAATTAATAGAAGAATTTTCTGAAGGTAAAGAAACTGGTGACGGTTGGGACAATGAAAAATTAGAAAATTACATAAAAGAAAACAATATTCCATGTCCAAAATGTGGAAAAACAAACTTCACAAATATAAGACAATTTAATTTACTATTTGAAACACACATGGGTGTAACAGAAGATACAAAAAACAAAGTATATTTAAGAGGAGAAACAGCTCAAGGAATATTTGTTAATTTCATGAATGTTCAAAGAAGTATGAGAGCAAAAGTACCATTTGGTATCGCACAAATTGGTAAAGCATTTAGAAACGAAATAACTCCAGGAAACTTCATATTCAGAACAAGAGAATTTGAACAAATGGAGTATGAGTTTTTCTGTAAACCAGGAACTGACTTGGAATGGTTTAAATACTTTGAAGAATACTGTATGAATTTCTTAAAGGACCTAGGAATTAAAGAAGAAAACCTAAGACTTAGAAAACATAAACCTGAAGAATTAGTATTCTATAGTAAGGGAACAACAGATATCGAATACAACTATCCAAACGGTTTTGGAGAACTATGGGGAATAGCAGATAGAACAGACTATGATTTAACAGTACATTCAAATCATTCTGGAAAAGAATTAAAATACTTAGACCCTGAAACAAATGAAAAATACACTCCATATGTAATTGAACCATCAGTTGGATGTGATAGACTATTGCTTGCAGTACTATGTGATAGTTATGAAGAAGAAACATTAGATGATAATACAACAAGAGAAGTAATGCACTTCTCACCAGCAATTGCACCATATAAAGTAGCTGTACTACCACTTATGAAAAAATATCATCAAGAGAAAGCTGAAGAAATATATAATATGCTATCAAAAGAATTTATGACTTCATATGATGAAACAGGAAACATTGGAAAAAGATATAGAAGACAAGATGTAATAGGAACACCTTACTGTGTAACAATAGATGAAGAAACACTTAATAATAACACTGTAACAGTAAGAGATAGAGATACAATGAAACAAGTAACAATAAAAATAGATGAACTAGTTGATTACATAAAAGAAAAAGTAAGATTTTAAAAGCACCAAAAAGTGCTTTTTTCTTTGCAAAATTTGACAAATAAAGAAATAGTGCTATAATATAACACATTCGATTTGGGGGAATATTAATGAAAAACAAGAATAATATAATAATTATAATTGGAATTGTTTTAATAGCATTAGGAGCATTTTTACCAGCAATCAGAATAGCAAGCGAAAATATTAGTTTTATTAAAGAAAACGGATATTTAATGATTATATTAGTTGCAGCAATGGCTATACTACTTAAATTAAACTACAAACAATTATTATATATTCCATCAATCTTATCTTTAATAATTGTATTCAAATTTATTATAGACAATAAGCAAAGATTACAACAAATAAACGAACTATATAACTGTTATGCATCGTACAAATATGGAATAGGTATAATGGTTTTAGGAAATATACTAATATTAACAATAATAACAATGCAACTATTAAATATAGATGTATTAAATAACAAAATAGAACAAATAAAAGAAACATTAAATAATATAAAAGAACCAAAAGCAAAAAAAGAAACAACAAAAGATGGTAAAATAAGATTTAACAAAATAACAGTTAAATGCAGTAATAATTTAGAAAATAATAAAAAACAATTAAAACAAGAAATTGCTAAAAAAGAAACACTAAAGGATAAAATAGAAAAACTAAAAACAAAAATAGAAATAAAAAAATATGCAAAAAAGAAATTATCAATATCACAATTTAGTGAAGAAAAAGAAGCAACAAATTATAAAAAGAATATACCATCAATAGATATACAAAGATGGACAACAAATGACATCTATTGTACAAACTGTGGCGCAAAAGTTCATACAACGTCAGAATACTGTTTCTTATGTGATTGTAAAATAAAATTAAACCAAGAAAAAGAAAAACTATCGTAAAACTATACAAAAAATGTATAGTTTTTTTGTTAAAAAATAAAAAGAGAATTGATACAATAAGAACTTTTTGTTATAATTATTAATAGGGTGTAAATATGAATATATATGATTATCGATTAAGTGAATTAAAAGAATACTTTAAAGAAAATAACGAAAAAGAATTCAAAGCAATTCAAATATATGAATGGTTATATAAAAAAAGAATTAAATCATTCGACGAAATGTCAAATATAAAAAAAGAAACAATAGAACTATTAAAACAAAACTTTAAAATAGAAAGACTAGAAATAATAACAAAACAAACAAGTAAAGATGTTTGTAAATATCTATTCAAACTAAGAGACAATAATAAAATTGAAGCAGTCTTAATGAAACATGACTATGGTAATAGTTTATGTGTTTCAACGCAAGTGGGATGTAATATGGGATGTGCCTTTTGTGAAAGCGGAAGACTAAAAAAGGTAAGAAATTTAGAGGCACATGAAATAGTATCTCAAATATTGCAAGTAGAAGAAGACTTGAAAATTAGAATATCACATATTGTACTTATGGGAATAGGAGAACCATTCGATAATTATGACAATGTAATTAAATTCATAGATATAATAAATGAACCAAAAGGAATCGATATAGGTGCGAGACATATAACGGTATCAACATCAGGACTTGTTCCAAAAATAAAAGAATTTTCTAATAATCCAAAACAAGTAAATTTAGCGATTTCACTACATGCACCAAATAACAAAATAAGAAATGAAATAATGAATATAAATAAAGCATACCCTATAGAAGATTTAATAGAATCAGTAAAAGAATATCTAAATAAAACAAATAGAAGAGTGACATTTGAATATATAATGTTAGATAAAGTAAACGATACAGAAGAGTGTGCGCTAGAACTCTCAAAATTGCTAAAAGGGATTAATTGCTATGTTAATTTAATACCATACAACGAAACAAGTCATATAAAATTTAAATCAAGCAAAAAAGAACAAATAATGAAATTTTATGATATATTGAAAAAGAATAATATAAACGTAACAATTAGAAAAGAATTTGGAAGAAAAGTTAGTGCAGCATGCGGACAACTAAGATCTAATTATGAGGAGGAAAAATAATGGAATATGCGTATTTAACAGATCCAGGAAAAGTAAGAGATCACAATGAGGACAGTGTTATAATAACAAAAAATCATAATAACGAAATGCTACTTGCAGTAGCAGACGGTATGGGCGGACATCGTGGAGGAGAAATCGCATCTAGTATTGCAATATCAAATATAGGAAAAAAATTCAAAGAATTAGGAAAACTAGGAACAAAAGAAGAAGCAATATTATGGATAAAAAACGTAGTAAGTGAAGCAAATGTTCAAATATATAAGTACACAGAAGAAAATCCTGAAAGTGAAGGAATGGGTACAACAATTGTATTAGCAGTTTTAACGCAAAACTATCTTTTATTCGGAAATATAGGAGATTCTTCGGGATATGTTTATAAAGATAATGCAATTCATAAGATAACAAATGATCATACTCTAGTAAATTTATTAGTTAAATCGGGTGAAATAACAGAAGAAGAAGCAAAAGATCATCCCAGAAAAAATGTATTAATGAAAGCATTAGGAGCAACAACTACAGTAGAAATGGATATATTTGATGTGGAAACAGATGTAGAAGGTATATTCCTTTGTAGTGATGGATTAACCAATATGCTAGACGATGAACAAATATCAAAAGTACTAAATGAAGAACTATCGATAGAAGAAAAAGTAAATAAGTTAATAATAAAAGCAAACAATCGAGGCGGAACAGATAATGTATCAGTAGCTTTTTTAAAGAAAGATGGTGAATTAAGTGATAATTAAAGGTCAAAAAATAAATGATAGATATCAAATTATCAGAACAATTGGCGAAGGTGGAATGGCAAATGTTTATTTGGCACATGATATAATACTAGATAGGAATGTAGCAGTAAAAATTTTAAGAGGAGATTTAGCCGATGATGAAAAATTTGTAAGAAGATTTCAAAGGGAAGCAATCGCAGCTTCATCACTTAGCCACCCTAATATAGTAGAAATGTACGATGTAGGTGAAGATGACGGAAAATACTATATTGTAATGGAATATGTTGATGGAAAAACACTTAAAAACTTAGTCAAAAAAAGAGGAGCATTAACACTACCAGAAGTAATAGATATTATGACTCAACTTACATCAGCAATTGCATGTGCACATGACTCCAATATTATACATAGAGATATAAAGCCACAAAATGTATTAATAAAAGAAAATGGTATAGTAAAAATAACAGACTTCGGAATAGCTATGGCGCTAAATAGTAACGAATTAACACAAACAAATTCGGTAATGGGGTCAGTTCACTATCTACCACCAGAACAAGCAAACGGAAAAGGAGCAACAGTAAAAAGCGATATATATTCACTAGGAATAGTAATGTTTGAATTATTGACTGGAACACTTCCATTTAGAGGAGACAACGCGGTAGAAATAGCAATCAAACAAATGAAAAATCAAATTCCAAGTGTATGTAACATAAACGATAAGATACCACAATCAGTTGAGAATATAATACTAAAAGCATGTGCTAAAAATCCAAAAAATAGATACAATACAGTAGTAGAAATGTATAATGATATACAAACATGCTTGGACGAAGATAGAATTAATGAAAAACGCTATGTATATCCATACTCAGAAACAGACGATTTAGAAGATACAAAAGAAATAAAGAATATAAAAGAAATACCAAAAGAAACAAACGAGCTAGATGAACTAGAAGAACTAGAAGAAAAAAAATCTAATAAAGTAATAATGATAGTAGGCATAGTAGTAGCGCTAATAATTATATTGATGATGATACTTTTAGTCATATTCCCTAAAATAAGTAAAAACAAAGAAATAACTGTGCCAGATGTAGCAAATCTAAGTGTTGCGCAAGCAGAAAGAAAATTAAAAGATGCCGGCTTTATTGTAAATGAAGAACAAGAACAACAAGAAAGTGATACAATTGAAGAAGGCTATGTTATTAAAACAAATCCTCAAGACGGAGTAAAAAGAAAAAAAGGAACAACAATAACACTAATAATTTCATCAGGAAAAAGTGGTGTAACACTAGAAAATTACGTTGGATCAAACTTTTATGAAGTAAAAGGAAAATTAGAAGCATATGGAATAATAGTAAATCAAGAAAAAAGAGATGTAGAAAAAGGCGAAGAAGTACAAGAATTTAACATTTTAGAACAAAGGCCTATCGCAGGAACAAAATTAGCAACAGGTGACACAGTAACACTAATTATTCCAAATCTAATAGTTAACTATCCAAATTTTGTAGAAGAAGAATGGACAAAAGATGCGATAGAAAGATTCTGTCAAACAAATAACATTTCAGTACAATTTGTAGAAGAAGAGACTGATACATATCCAGAAGGAACAATTATAAAACAAGATAGAGTTGCTGGTACAAGAGTTAAAGAAGGATATCCATTAAAAATCACAATAGCCAAAGCAAAACCACAAGAAAAACCAAAACCAGAACCCGAAAAACCACAAGAGACAACACCAACTGAACAAAATACACAAAATAATACGCAAAACACTAGTGGACAAGAGAATTAATATGAACGGAATAATAATTAAAATAATAAGTAATGATTATACAATAGTATCAGAAGAAAAAGAATATATCTGTAAAGCAAGGGGAAAATTTAGAAAAGAAAAAATAACTCCCCTTGTTGGAGATAATTGCATATTTGATAGTGAAAAAAAATACATAATAGAAATACAAAAAAGAAAAAACGAGCTAATAAGACCACCTGTAGCAAATATAGATCAAGCATTTATAATAACAAGTGCAAAAGAACCAGATTTTTCTTCAAATCTATTAGATAAACTATTATGTATAATAGAATATAACAATATAAAACCAATTATATGCTTCACAAAGCTAGACTTATTAAATAAGGAAGAACTAAATAATATCGAAACAATAATAAACTACTATAAAAAAATAGGATACCAAGTATATAAAAATACAGAAATAGAAGAAATAAAAAAACAATTTAAAAACAAAAAAACAGTATTTACAGGACAAAGTGGCGCAGGAAAATCAACACTACTAAATAAATTAGATAATAAGTTAAACTTAAAAACTAATGAAATATCACAAGCACTAGGAAGAGGAAAACATACAACTAGACATGTTGAATTATTAAACTTATATAATGGCCTAATAGCGGATACACCAGGATTCTCAAGTTTAGAATTTATTGATATGAAAAATGAAGATATAAGAGATAATTTTGTTGAATTCAATCAATATAGAGACGAATGTGAATATAAAGATTGTATGCATATAAGTGAAAAAAACTGTAAAATAAAAGAAGAATTAGAAAAAGGTAATATATTAAAAAGTAGATATGAAAACTACTTAAAATTCATAAAGAGGTGAAAAATGTTATCAGTATCAATATTAGGAATAAAAGAAAATATAAAAGAAAATATACAAAAAATAGATAAATTAAACATTAACTTTTTTCACATAGATATAATGGATGGAATATTCGTACCAAATAAAACATGGGAATATGAAGAAATAAAGAAATATATAAATCAAACAAAAAAACCAAAAGATATACACTTGATGGTAAACAATCCAAAAGAATACATAAAGAAATACATAAACCTAAATCCAGAAATAATAACATTCCATTATGAAGCAACAAACGAACATATAGAACTAATAAAATATATAAAACAAAATAATATTAAAGCAGGAATATCTATAAAGCCAAATACAGAAGTAAAAGAAATAAAAGATATACTAAAATATGTAGATTTAGTACTTGTAATGAGCGTAGAACCTGGAAAAGGTGGACAAAAATATATAGAAAAATCAACAAATAAAATAAATGAATTAAAACAAATAAGAGAAAAAAATAACTACACATACCTAATAGAAGTTGATGGCGGTATAAATGATATAACAAAAAAAGAAGCAAAAAATGCAGATATACTAGTAGTAGGTAGTTTTATAACAAATGGAAATTACGAAGAACAAATAAAAAAGATACAAGATTAGTAAACTTGTATCTTTTAAAATTAAATGCTTAATAAAAAAAGAATAACCAATAAATACCAACCACAAAAGTGATAAAAAAAGAATAGACACAAGTCTATTCTTTTATAGTAATATTATCTGTAATAACATAACAACTGTATTATGACAAGCATGACACAATATATTATTTATAATATTATTAGTCTTAGCGTAAATATAAGCAAATCCACAACCTAAAATAGAATAAGGGATAGCCATAAATAAAGCACCGATAATACTTCCTTCACTTATTGTATGAAGAAGACCAAATAACAATCCAGAAACAATAACAAATAAAATATCATTCTTAATGAATCTCCTTATACAACCTCTAAATAATATTTCCTCAACAATAGGCGCTAACAATGCAGCTAAAGGAAAAGTAAACCATATAGGCATTGCCTCAATTTGTTGTTGATTAACAGGCATATTTTTATTAACAGCAACACAAATTATACTACAAATAAAATAAATAATATAAATTATACCAAGTCTAGGCAAAACAAATAAAATATATTCTTTATATGCATTTTTAAAAGTAATAAAATCTCTTTTTAAATTATCTTTAAATATAAAAACCAATATAGCAAGAACAACTAGATAAATAAAAATAGAATAAATATAATTATTTAAATTAGGAATAAAACTTTGAGAAAAATAAACAATAAAACAAACAATAGCGCCTATAACTCCTTTTTTACCATTAGAATAACGTTCTAATTTTGGAATATCTTTCTTTTCAACTTTAGAAACATTTTGCTTAATAGTAGCAGCAAGAATAATATTTATAATAGAAAGTATAGAAACAAAAGTATTTCCAGAAGTAATAAATAAAGCAATACTAATACCTAAAACAAAATTTTTCATTGAGATAATCCTATCCATAAAGGCTATAACAAGAATAACAAAACTAATGACAATCGAAATAATACTAGGAATAATAAAAATTGAATTGCTACTATAAACACTTGATAACCTCTCACCAAAAGATCCAGGTATTTTCGATACCATCTCAAGCATTGCTTCCCTAGATGCATCCGCATTTACAATAGAAATTATAGATAAAAATATGATAACAATTGATGAAATAATAAAATAATTCCTTTTCTTATTCATAAAAATCCTCCTAACATAAAATATTATATCAATAAATAAATAAATAAGTAAATAAAACAATAACACTAATTTACATAATTAGACATAAGTGATATAATAAATAAAGAAGGTAGGCACATATGAAAAAAAGAAAAATAAAAAAATCAATAATAAAAAAATTCGTAATATTAGTATTATTAATATTAATAACAATAGGCATAAAAATAACAATAGATATAACTAAATACCATAAAACTAATGAGTATAAATTAAAAAAAATAGGGTATACAACAGAAGAAATTAAAACAATTATAAGTGACTCAGATGAAAACATAAAATACATACTAGAAAATGAATATAATCAAACTATTGTAGATTTTATGAATCAAAAATACTATCTGCAAAAGAATCTAGAAAAATACATAAATTATAAAAAACAACATGAAGAAAAACACATAGAAGAAATAGTTAGAACAATAAATGTAAATAGAGAAAATGATTATTATACAAATATAAAAGACACAAACATAGAAAAAAAAGAACTAATGCTTGTAAATAAATACAATAAACTTTCAGAAACATACGAACCAACAAATATAATAACAATACCAGCAAAATATGCATATAGCGGAAATAAAACATCAGAAGAGGCACTAGAATATTATAAAAAAATGTATGATGCAGCAAAAAACGATGGAATAAATTTAGTAATATCATCAGCCTATAGAAGCTATCAAGAACAACAAGAAACATACGATGAATACGAAAAAATAAAAAAAGACAAAATCGATACCTATGCAGCACGACCAGGTCATTCAGAACATCAAACAGGTCTTGCATTTGACATTCTAACGCTAGGTGTTAGAACAACAGAATTTGATAAAACAAAAGAATTCAACTGGTTAAAAGAAAACTCATATAAGTATGGATTCATACTAAGATATCCTGAAGGAAAAGAAGATATAACAGGATATGATTATGAGTCATGGCATTATAGATATGTAGGAGAAAATGCTGCAAAAATAATACATGACGAAGAAATAACATTCGATGAATACTATGCATACTACATAGAAAAATAATAGATAGGGGATTTTATGAAAACAAATACAGAAATAGGACTAACAGAAAACGAAGTATTAGAAAGAATAAATCAAGGACAAATTAATCATGACACAACAATAAAAACAAAAAGTATAAAAGACATATTTAGGACAAATATATGCACACTATTTAATTTTTTAAATTTATTTTTAGGATTAATAGTATTAACAGTCGGCTCCTATAAAAATCTATTATTTTTAGGAACGATTCTATGTAATACAACTATAGGCATAATACAAGAAATAAAAAGTAAAAAAACAATAGACAAACTATCGCTAGTCACAGAAAAAAAATCTAAAGTATTAAGAAACAGCAAAGAAATAATAATAAGCTCAAATGAAATTGTAAAAGACGATATAATAATACTAGAAATAGGAAATCAAATAGTGTCAGACTGTGAAATAGTAGAGGGAGAAGTAGAAGTAAATGAATCGCTAATAACAGGAGAAATTGACCCGATAAAAAAACATCAAAAAGACACACTACTATCAGGAAGTTTTATAGTAAGTGGTAAATGCAAAGCACAAGTAATACACGTAGCAGAAGAAAACTATACTTATAAAATATCAAAAGACGCAAAATATCTAAAACAAACATCATCAGAAATAATGATATCATTAAAAAAAATAATAAAAGTAATATCATATTTAATAATACCAATTGGAATACTATTTTTCTATAAGCAAACATGTATAAGTAATAATACCATTCCTAATGCAGTACTAAATACAACAGCAGCAATAATTGCAATAATACCAGACGGATTAATGCTATTAACGAGTACTGTAATGGCAATAAGTGTAATAAAATTGTCAAAATACAAAGTACTAATACAAGAATTATACTGCATAGAAAACTTAGCAAGAGTTGACACAATATGTTTCGATAAAACAGGAACTCTAACTAAAGGAACAATGAGTGTAAAAGACTATATAAAAATTAAAGATGAAAATATAGATAATATTATAAAAGAAATATGCTATAACTTAGATAATCATAATGCAACAATGAATGCATTAACAAAAAAATATGGAAAAACAAATAATTTAAAAGTAAAAGAAATTATACCGTTTTCATCAGAAAAAAAATATTCGGCAGTAATGTTTGAAGATGAAACGTATGCAATAGGAGCACCAGAATATTTATTAAAAAACATTGAACCCTTAAAACAAATAATAAACACATATGAAGACTATAGAATATTACTACTTGCGAAAGGAAAAAATATAGATGAATTAGAACCGTTAGGAGTATTTTTAATTGAAGATGAGTTGCGAAATGAAGCAAAAGAAACAATTGAATTCTTCGAAAAAAATAATGTAACAGTAAAAATAATATCAGGAGATAATCCAAAGACTGTATCAAAAATAGCAAAAAAAATAGGTCTTTCATTTTGGGAAGAATATATAGATACTACAAATATGACAGAAGAACAATTAATTGAAATAGCAGATAAATATAGAATATTTGGTAGAGTTACACCCCAAGGAAAAAAGACATTAGTCAGTGCAATGCAAAACAATAAGCACACAGTTGCAATGACCGGAGATGGTGTAAACGATGTTTTAGCACTAAGACAAGCAGACTGTGCAATAGCTGTAAGAGAAGGATCAGAAGCAGCAAGAAATGTAGCACACTTAGTATTATTAAATTCGGACTTCAAATCAATACCTAAAATTGTGCTAGAAGGAAGAAAAACAATAAATAATATTGAGAGATCAGCAAGTTTATTTATTACCAAAACACTGTATGCAACATTCTTACTTTTACTATTTTTATTGGTAGATAGAACATATCCATTTATGCCAATACAACTTACATTAACTAGTACATTCACAATAGGGATACCTGCATTTATTTTAGCACTTGAGCCAAATAAAGAAATAGTAAAAAAACACTTTTTGCTTAATGTAATAAAAGTCGCAATTCCAACATCACTCACAATTGCGTTTAATATGATATTATTAATAATAGCTGCAAATGTGACAAGTATTTCAAATCAAACAATATCAACATTAGCAGTATTACTTCTTGCTACAACAGGATTCATGCATATATATAGAATATCTGCACCTTTGAACTTAGTAAGAACAACACTATTAATAACAATGATAATATCATTTATAACTGCAATATTTGGATTTAAAAACTTATTCTCATTATCAATGATTGACAATGGTATATTAGCTATATATTTAATTCTAATGTTATTCTCATACCTATTCTTTAATATTATTACGAAAATATTTGATAATTATATATTTAAAACAAATGAAATACATAATAGATAATAAAGAATACGAAGTTGTAATAATAAAAAAGAATAATAAAAATACATACATAAGAGTAAAAGATGATTTGAAAATATATGTAACAACAAATATATTTTCAAGTAAACAATACATAAAAAAAATAATAGATAATAATACAGAATCAATAAAAAAAATGATAGAACAACAAATAAAACAAATAAAAAAGAAAGAATACTTCTATTTTTTAGGAAAAAAATACGAAGTGTTCATAGATGAAGTTGATGGAGTGAAAATTTTAGACGACGCAATATTTGTGAATAATGAAAAAATTTTAAATAAGTGGTTAAGTAATAAAATAAAAGAACTATTTAAAGAAAGACTTGACTACAATTTTAATAGATATCAAGAAGAAATACCATATCCAAAATTAAAAATAAGAGAAATGAAAACAAGATGGGGAGTATGTAATATAAGAGATAATTCAGTAACACTAAATTCAAAACTAATAGAATATGATATAGAAAAACTAGATTACGTAATAATACATGAGCTATCTCATTTTATACACTTCAACCATTCAAAAGCATTTTGGCATCAAGTAGAAAAATACACTCCAAATTATAAAAAAATAAGAAAAGAATTAAAAGACTAAAAAATGACAAAAAAATAAGAAACAATCATCTATAATAAAAATAGGTGATTTTTTATGAAAGTAAAACTTTTTGATGAAGCACACGAACTTGACTTGGAAGCATCTATAAATAAATTTTTAGACACACTAGAAGGAGACATAATAGACATAAAATACCAAGTGGCTTTAAGTATATCTGGAGAAGAACAAATATACTGCTTTTCAGCCATGATAATATACAATAAAGACTAAAAACCTCTTTAAAAATAATACAATTTTTAGTATAATACAAAAGAGGTGTTTTAAATGGAAAAACAAAATAATAAAATAACAAGTAGAGATATAGACTTCGCTAAATGGTATACAGACGTAGTAAGAGCAGCAAACCTAGCAGATTATACTTCGGTAAAAGGATGTATCGCCATAGAGCCAAATGGATATGCAATATGGGAGCGTATGCAAGAAATACTAGACAAAGAATTCAAAAAATTAGGTCACGTAAATTGCCAAATGCCACTATTGATACCAGAGAATTTATTAAATAAAGAAAAAGACTTAGTAGCCGGATTTGCACCCGAAGTAGCATGGGTAACAATAGGAGGTCAAAAAGAATTAGAAGAAAAACTATGTATAAGACCAACAAGTGAAACACTATTCTGCGATTACTATAAAAATCATGTAAAATCACATAGAGATTTACCAAAACTATATAATCAATGGTGTAATGTATTACGTTGGGAAAAAGAAACAAGACCATTTTTAAGATCAAGAGAATTCTTGTGGCAAGAAGGACATACAATACACGCAACAGAAGAAGAAGCAAAGCAAGAAACAAATAAAATGTTAGAAGTATACTACAACTTTTTTAATGATGTACTAGCAATTCCATCAATAAAAGGAAGAAAAACAGAAAAAGAAAAATTTGCAGGAGCAGAATATACACTAACAAACGAAGCTTTAATGTATAATGGAGTAGCACTACAATCAAGCACATCACATTACTTTGGGCAAAAATTTTCAAGAGCATATGATGTAAAATTTACTAATAAAGAAAACAAAGAAGAATATGTATATCAAACATCATGGGGAACAACCACAAGAATGATAGGAGCACTTATAATGGTACATAGTGATGATTATGGGCTAGTGTTACCTCCAAGAATAGCTCCAAAGCAAGTCGTAATAGTTCCAATCGGAAATAGTGAAGAAATAACAAATGTATCAAATAAAATAAACAAAGAATTACAAGAAAACAATATCACATCATATATAGATAACTCAGAAAAATCACCAGGATTCAAATTTGCAGAAGCAGAAGTAAATGGAATACCAGTAAGAATAGAAATAGGCGCAAGAGATTTAGAACAAAATAAAATAACATTTGCGCGTCGTGATACAAGAGAAAAAATGATAGAAGATAAAGATATAAACATAATAGAATATACAAAAAAACTATTAGAAACAATACAAAAAGATATGTATAACAAAGCTCTAAACAGACGAAACAAATTAACATTTGAAGCACATAATATGAAAGATATTGAAAAAATATTAAATACACAACCAGGATTTATTCATGCAATGTGGTGTGGCGACGAACAATGTGAACTCAAAATTAAAGAAATAAAAGGATGCAAATCAAGATGTATAACAGACGAGAAACCGATAGACACAAAATGTGTATGTTGCGGTAAAGAAGCAAAACATCATGTAATTTGGGGAATACAATATTAAGTAGAGCAATCTACTTTTTATATTGAAAAAAGCAACCTTTTTTGATAAAATTACTATAGGTGGTAAGAATGCAAAATTTAAGTCGTTTAGAACTAATAACCAATAAAGAAATAATAAAAAGGATTAAAGAAAAAAACATACTATTAATAGGATTAGGTGGAGTAGGAGGTTATACATTCGAAACGCTAATAAGAAGTGGAATAGAAAAAATTACAATAGTAGATGGAGATACATTTGAAGAATCAAACTTAAACAGACAAATTCTAGCACTGGATTCAACAATCAATAAGAATAAAACAGATGTAGCTGAAATAAGAGCAAAAGAAATAAATAAAAATACGAAAGTAAGAAAGATAACAAAAGTTTTGACAAAAGAAAATATAAACGAAATAGACTTTAAAGAGTATGACTATATAATAGATGCATGTGATACATTAGAAATAAAAAAAGAAATAATAAAAATATGTACAAAGAATAATATTAAATTTATAACATGTATGGGAACAGGAAATAAAATGCATCCAGAACTATTAAAAATAACCACACTAGACAAAACAGAATACGATCCGATAGCAAAAAAACTAAGAAAATATGTAAAAGAAGAAAAAATTAACAAAAAGATAAAGGTAGTAGCATCAACAGAACCACCAATTAAAACAAAAACAACAACTATAGGTTCAAATGCATTCGTACCAGGAACTGCAGGACTACTTTTAACAAGTTACATAATAAATGATATAGTAGGTGAATCATGAAAATATATGATATAGCGAGAGTAGTAAGTGGTAATGTTTTAGGCATAGGCGTAGACGAAAAAATATCACAACTATTAGAACAAAATAAAAGAGTATTAAACTGTAATCTTTTAAACTCAAAAACAAAAAACACGAGTACAAGAAAAAAACAAAAGTTAAAAAAAATATCAATAAAGAAAATAAGAAAAATTTTTAAAAAGAAAAATGTTGATTATATAATTTGCGATATAGAAGAAATGAAAAAATACCAAAAAACATTTATAAAAGATAGTGTGTATATAAATAAAGAAATATTATATATATATAACATAAGAGAAAAAGAAATAAAAGAAGAATTAATAAAAAAATATAAAAGATATAACTCTAAAATTGAAGAATTAAAAGATAAAGATTCTGTGATATTAAAAATAGATAATAAAGAAGCAAAAACAAACAAAATTAAAGACTTAAAATATACAATAATAGATACACTTGTATCGATATTTAATTTGATAAGCGATTTACTACTAAATTAGGAGGATATATGAAAAAAGGATTCACGTTAGTTGAGTTATTAGGGACAATAGTAATTCTTGGGATAATAATTATAATCGCATTTCCACCAATTCTAAATCAAATAAAAAAATCAAAAGAAGGAATAAAAGAGACAACAGAAATACTAATAAAAGATGCAGCAAAAGACTATATATATAAAAATACTGGTTATGAGAAAATAGAAGGTATATCATATTGTATAGATATAAGCACATTAGCAGAAAATGGATATTTAAATAAAAAATTAAAAGATGACAAATATAATGATATTAATTTGCAAAACAAAATAAAAGCAACATATAAAAATAATGATTACACTTTCGAAATAGTAACAAATTGTAAAAAATCACTTATAAGAAATGGTGTTGAAATAGAATTAGTAGAAGAAAATTCTGGATTATATAGATCTAATATTATAAAAGATAGATTTGTATATAGAGGAAAAGAACCACAAAATTTTGTTGAGTTAGAAGAAGGAAATAATGAAACAAAACAATTATATAGAATAATATCATTCGAACCAGATGGAACGATAAAAGTAATAAGAAATACCGAAATAGCAGGTAGTTGGGATTTGAAAAATGACAGCGGAACATTCCAATCAAGAAACAATGATGAAAACAGTTATTGTAAAATAAGTTCTGGAACATACTATGGATGTAATGTTTGGGATAAACAGGAAAATATTTATTATAATGATATAGCTCTAAGCAATAATTTTAATTATAAATATTATAAAGAACTAGACTCAATAATGCTTGAAAACAATACATCAATAATAGGTACAGTAAGCACAGGAAGCTATTTAAAAGAATATCTAAACAATGATTGGATTAATAACAATCCAAAAATAGAAAGCAATATTCAAGAACACGATTTTTATGTTGGAGGAGTATATAATAATTCAACTAATACACCAGCAAAGTCATTAAAAATGGAAAAAGAAGAAGAAAAATCATACATATGGAATGGTAAAATAGCGCTCGCAAATATAACAGATTTTGTAGAATCATCAACAAACTCTGCATGTACTAGTGTAAACGTCAACATGAGATATAATAGTAACTACTATTATGATGATAATGGTGATGGTACTAAAGACGAACATACTCCAATAGGAGGATGGCCATGTACAGATGAAAACAATTGGATGTACATAGAAAAAAAAGAATACACTCTATCTGCAGGAACAAACTCTCGTTCGAATATTTGGACAATATCAGAACTTGGATACTTTCACACATTTGCATCATCAAATAATTATAACTATAGACCTGTATTCTTCTTGAGGCAATCAATAAACTTAAAAGGTGAAGGAACAGTAGATAATCCATATAAAATACAATAAAAAATAGTAATAATCTTTACTATTTTTTTTAAATAATCTATAATAATTATATGACAAAAAAATAGGTGGTAATATGTATTTAAAGAAAATAATCGCACATGGATTTAAATCATTTGCGGATAAAATAACAATAGACTTAGAAAACAATATAACAGGTATAGTAGGTCCAAATGGTTCAGGAAAAAGTAATGTAGTAGACGCAATAAGATGGGTACTTGGAGAACAATCAGTAAAATCATTAAGAGGAGACGGAAATATGACAGACGTTATATTCCAAGGAAGTAAATCAAGACCAGCCTCAAATGTCGCATCAGTTACACTAATATTCGATAACACTGATCACTATATAAACCTAAACTTTTCAGAAATCGCAATAAAAAGAAGAGTATATAGAGACGGTACAAACGAATACTACTTAAATAACGAACAATGTAGACTAAAAGATATAACAAACATACTACTAGATAGCGGTATGGCAAAAGAATCATTTAATATAATATCTCAAGGACAAATAGAAAGTATAATATCAGCTAAACCAACAGATAGAAGAACAATGATAGAAGAAGCAGCAAGTGTCCTAAAATATAAACATAGAAAAGAAGAAGCACTAAGAAAACTAGAAAAAACAAACACTAATATAACAAGAGTAAATGATATTATAAAAGAACTAGAAATAAGAGTAGAACCATTAAAAAAAGAAAGCGAAAAAGCACTTAAACATATAGAAAAAAAAGAAGAACTAAAAAATATAGAAATCGCTTTAATCGCTAAAGACATAACAAATCTAAATTATAAATATCAAGACAAAAAATCAAAAATAGAAGAAATAAATAAAGAAATAATAAGTATTACAACAACAAACACAACAAACGAAACAAAACTATTAGAATACAAGGTAAAACAAAACGAAATAGAAGATAAAATAAAAGAATCACAAACAAAACTATTAGAACTAACAGAACTATCAGAAAAGCTAAATAGTAGAAAAAAAATAATACTAGAAAGACAAAAATACGAAGTAAACAATACAAAACTACATGATAATCTAGTAGAACTAAAAGAAAAAGAACTAAAACTTAAAAATGAAATAAGTATTAATGAATTAGAAATAAATAAAAACAAAAACACCTTACAAGAACAAATAGAAAAATCAAACGAAAAAGAAAACGAAATAACAAAAACAAAACTTACAAAAACAACACTAGAAAATAAACTATCAACAACAGTAAGAGAATCATTAAACTTAAAACAACAAATAAATAATCTAAAAGAACAAATAGAAACAAATAATTCATTGCCACAATCAGTAAGAAATATATTAAATAACCCTAAACTAGATGGAATACACAATACACTAGGAAACCTAATAGACATAGAAAACAAGTATCAAAAAGCAATCACAACAATACTAGGTGCAAGCATAAACAATATAATAGTTGATAACGAACAAAACGCAAAATATGCAATAAACTATTTAAAACAACACAATCTAGGTAGAGCTACATTCTATCCACTATCAGTAATGAAAGAAAAACAACTAAACGAAGTAGATAAATACATTCTAAACGAACCAGGATGTATAGATATCGCATCAAACTTAGTAAAATACGATCAAACATATAAAAATATAGTAAAAAATCAACTAGGAAATATATTAGTAATAGATAATATAGATAACGCAAATAAAATAAGCAAAAAACTAAACTATAGATATAGACTAGTAACACTAGAAGGAGACGTATTTAACGTTGGAGGATCAATCACTGGCGGTACTATAAAACAAACAAATATAATATCTTTAAAAAATGAACTAGAAAACAAAATAAAAGAAAAAGAAAATAAAGAATTAGAAATAGAAAATATAGAAAATGAAATAAACAAAATAGACAATGAACTAAAAAATAAAGAAGACGAACTATATTTAATAAACAAAGAAAAAATAAATATAGAAGAAACACTAAACAACAAAGAAAAATACTATAATGAATTAAAAGAAAATCTAGAAGACATTGAAAATGATATAAATGGAACACAAAACATAATAGACGGAAAACTATCAGAAGAAGAAGAAAACATCCTAAAAGAATACTACGAATCAATAAAACAAAAAGAAGAAATAACAAACAACATAAATATACTAGAAGACGAAAAACATGACTTACTAGAAGAAAAAGAAAAATTTGAATACCTTGTAAAAAAAGAAAACAGTATCTATAACTCAAAAAGTAAAGAACTAAAAGATCTAGAAATAGAAGTAAATAGACTTGATGTAAAACTTGATACACTATTAAATACACTAAACGAAACATACAACATGACATATGAACACGCAACAAGCCTATATAGACTAGAACTAGACGAAGAAACAGCTAGAACAAAAGTAAATACACTAAAAAGAGAACTAAAAGAAATAGGAGAAGTAAATATAAACGCACCACAAGAATATGAACAAATAAGCACACGTTACGAATTCCTAATAAGTCAAAGAGAAGACTTAATAAACGCAGAAAATACACTTTTAGAAATAATAAAAGAAATGGATACTGTAATGACAAGAGAATTCAAGAAAACGTTCGAAATAATAAATAAAAACTTCGAACAAACATTCAAAGAACTATTTAAAGGTGGAAATGCATCACTAAAACTAACAGACCCAGAAAATATACTAGAAACAGGAATAGAAATAGAAGCATGCCCTCCAGGAAAAAAACTAAAAAACATCTCACTATTATCAGGAGGAGAAAAAACATTTACAGCAATCTCTCTATTATTCGCAATACTTAAAACTAGACCAGTACCATTCTGTGTACTAGATGAAGTTGAAGCCGCACTAGACGAAGTAAACGTAGATAGCTTTGGTGAATATGTAAAAAGGTTGCAAAAGAACTCCCAATTCATATTAATAACACACAAGAAAAAAACAATGGAATACGCAAATACACTATATGGTATAACAATGCAAGAATCAGGAGTATCTAAACTAGTAAGTGTTAAACTAGAGGATTATAATGAAAAGATATAAATATATAATAATATTTATAATTCTATTAACAATTGAATGTTTAATAGGGACACTAAAACAAGGATTTATAAGAGAAAATGTAGGAGATATATTAGTTGTACCATGCATATATACAATGCTAAGAATAATACTTCCAAACAAAATCAAACACTTAGCTATATATATATTAATATTCGCACTAATAATAGAACTCCTACAACTACTAAATATAACAACACTTATATCAAATAACAATAAAATACTAAAAACCGCACTAGGAGGAACATTCGATATAAAAGATATAGTATGTTATATAGTAGGGTATATATTAATTATAATAAGCCAAAAACACCAATAGGTGTTTTTTTTAAAAAATTTCACAAAAACTACAAATTTACATGTATAATTATATATAGAGGTGAAACAATGAAAATATTAATAGTAGATGACGAACCACTAATAAGAGAAGTAATAAAAGAATACTGCGCACTAGAAAACTATGAAGTATTAGAAGCAGAAAATGGAATAGAAGCACTAGAAAAAATAAAAACAAACGACATAGATATAATAGTACTAGATATAATGATGCCAAAATTAGATGGATTTAGTACACTAAAAGAAATAAAACAAATAAAAAATATACCAGTAATACTTTTATCAGCAAGAAAAGAAGAATTTGATAAACTAATGGGATTTGACCTAGGATCAGACGATTACATGACAAAACCATTCTCACCAAAAGAACTAATCGCAAGAATAAAAGCAATCCTAAAAAGAACAAACAAAGAAACAGATGAATATATATATAAAACACTAAAAATAGACTTCAAAGGACATACAGTATATATAGATAACGAAGAAATAAAACTAACACCAAAAGAATTTGAATTACTATCATACTTTGTAAAAAACGAAAACATTGCCCTATCAAGAGAACAATTACTAAGTAAAATATGGGGATATGATTTTTATGGAGACGATAGAACAATAGATACACACATAAAAATGCTAAGAAACAACCTAAAACAATATAGAGACTTAATAAAAACAGTAAGAGCGCTAGGATATAAATTTGAAATCAAAAAGTAATCTAAGAAGAAAAATATGGTTATACTTAATAATATTCTCATTAAGTATACTAATATTTCTATGGTTGTTTCAAATAATATTCCTAGACAAATACTATAAATGGCAAAAAACAAAAGAACTAGTATCAACAGTAGGTACAATCGCATCAAACTATACAGACGAAAATCTAGAACAAACACTAGATAGTATCTCACACGATAAAGGAGTATGTATAGAACTAGTAGAAAACAATAAACTAGTATACTTATCAAACACATTCAATAAAGGATGTACAGCAAATCCACAAGACACATATAACTATAAAAACGACTTTATAAAATCAAACGATTCATCAGCAAGATACACAATAAAAAATCAAAGATTTAATAACGAAACCCTAGTTCTCGCACTTAAACTAAACGATAAAACACACATTTTTGTAAGCGCATCACTAGAACCATTAGACGCAACAGTAACAATACTAAAAAGTCAATTCTTCTATGTAACGCTAATAGTAATAATACTATCATTAATAGTATCATACTTCATATCAAAAATAATATCAGACCCAATAATAAAAATGAAACAAAAAGCAAACCAGATGGCAAAAGGAAACTATGAAATAGAATTTGAAGAAAGCGAAATAGAAGAAATAGATGAACTATCTAAAACACTAAACTATGCATGTAAAGAACTAAATAAAACAGAAGACATAAGAAGAGAATTACTCGCAAACGTATCTCATGACTTAAAAACACCTCTAACAATGATAAAAGCATACGCAGAACTAATAAGAGATGTAACACATAAAGACAAAGAAAAAATGAACAAAAATCTAGACACAATAATAGAAGAAACAGATAGACTAAATATACTTGTAAATGACATTCTAGAACTATCAAAAATAAACTCAAACACACAACCATTAAACATAGAAAAATTTGACATAAATGAACTAATAAAATCAATAATAAAAAGATATGACATATATATAGAAAAAGATAACTATAAAATAGAATATAAAGAAAAAGAAAACATAATAGTAAGTGCCGACAAAAAAAGAATAGAACAGGTAATATATAATTTAATAAATAACGCAATTAACTATACAGGAGAAGATAAACAAGTATATATAAATCTAATAGAAGAAAAGAAAAATATAAAAATAGAAATAAAAGACACAGGAAAAGGAATAAAAAAAGAAGAACTAAATCATATTTGGGATAAATACTATAAAATAGACAAAACTCATTCAAGAGTACAAGTAGGATCAGGTATAGGCCTATCTATAGTAAAAAGTATACTTGAAAACCATAACTTCAAATATGGAGTAGAATCAAAAGAAAACAATGGAACAACATTCTACTTTGAAATACCAAAAGAAAAAAAGTGAAACTAATCACTTTCCAATCTTTTACCTTGATAAGAATCTCTTCTAACAAGCTCCTTGTCAATCTCATTTAAAACACAAAATTTCTTAAGTAACCAAGAAGGCTCAATTAAGTCTTCTTTTTTTGGATCACCTGTAATTCTATTAATAACAATCTCAGGTCTTAATAACTCCAATTGATCACAAACAATATTAACATACTCATCACGAGTTAAAACATGAAAAGGATTCTCCTCATACATCTTGGCCAAATCAGTATCACGAACAATATGAAGCATATGTATTTTAACACCCTGAATATCTAACTTATTAATAAACTTAACAGTATCAATCATCATATCATGAGTCTCATATGGAAGACCATTAATAATATGAACAACAACATTGATATTTCTTTCTCGTAACTTATTAACCATATCAACAAAACAATCTAAAGTATGGCATCTGTTAATTAATTTATTAGTAGACTCATGAATACTCTGTAAACCTAACTCAACAGTTAAAAAAGTTCTCTTATTTAAATCAGTTAAATAATCTAAACACTCATCGCTAATAGAATCAGGACGAGTAGCTATAGAAAGTCCAACAACATCGTCCATTCCTAAAATTGTCTCATACTTTTCCTTCAAAACAGGGACTGATGCATAAGTATTAGTTCTAGCCTGAAAATAACCAATATACTTTCCAGACCATTTATTATTCATAACACCCTTAATATCATTAAACTGTTTAACCAAATCGTCCTTAGACTTACCAGCAAACTCACCACTACCAAGTCTAGAACAATAAATACAACCCCGAGTACCAACAGTGCCATCAATATTAGGACAGGTAAAACCACCATTTAAGCTAATCTTAAAAACCTTACATCCAAACTTATGCTTATAAAAATAATCAAGAGTATGATAACGCTTATTAGAATCACTATAAATAAACATAAAACCTCCAAAAAAAGCCGTATAAAACGACTATATTAATCTTATTTCACCCTCATTAAAGAAAGGCTTATCCTTGTTAATTCTATCATAGAATAATATACCATCCAAGTGATCAATCTCATGTTGAAAAGCAATAGACAAATCCTCACGAGCACGAACACGAATCAAATTACCATCTTCGTCATACCCCTCAACAGTAACACGAGCGTACCTTGGAACATGTCCCTCAACCTCACGATTAACAGATAAACATCCTTCACCAGCCTCAGCTGCAATAATCTCCTCAGAATTAGAAACAATTCGAGGATTGACAACGACATAATTATCAAACTTTCCATCCTCATACTCATGAACTATTACAATAATTCGCTTATTTATACCAATTTGAGGAAAAGCAAGCCCCATACCAGGACGTAAATCATACTTTTTCTCAAACTCTTCAATTTGACTATATGTAAGATGATCAATAATTCTTTGAATTAACTTCTTTTCATCTTTAGATAAAGGTAACTCAGCATCAACAGACTTAGTCCTTAAATGCTTATCAGACTCATCTAAAATATCTAATTTTTTAAACATAAAATCACCTCAACGAAATAATTTTATCACAAACTATATAAAAAATAAACAACCTCGTACCTATTTTTTTAAAAAGAATAGGTTATTATAGGAGGTAAATATGCATCATTTTATTGGAATAAAAGGCTCTGGAATGAGCGGACTCGCTATAATAATGAAAAAACTAGGATATAATGTACAAGGAAGTGACTATGAAAAACACTACTTTACAGAAGAAAATCTAATAAAAAACAATATAAAAATATTAAATTTTAATAAAAAAAATATAAAAGAGGAAATGATAATAGTAAAAGGAAATACATTTAATGAAGAAAACATAGAAGTAAAAGAGGCAATAAAAAAGAATCTTAAAATATACACATATCAAGAAATGGTTGGTATCATAACAAACAAATATAATCTAATAGCTGTATCAGGATGTCACGGAAAAACAACAACATCATCAATGTTATCACATGTACTAGACTCCAACTATTTAATAGGGGATGGAAGTGGAAATATAAATAAAAGTGAATACTTTGTACTAGAAGCATGCGAATATAAAAGACACTTCCTAAAATATAATCCAAAAACAATAATAATAACAAACATAGATCTAGATCATGTAGACTACTATAAAAATATAGAAGAAGTAATAAATGCATATCAAGAATTCTCAAATAAGGCAAAAACCGTAATAGCTTGTGGAGATAATATATATACAAAGAAAATAAAACACAATAATATATACTATTATGGAACAGAAGAAAACAATTACTTTCAAGCAAAAAATATAAAATATAACGAAGAAGGAATTATATTTGACTTATACATAAATAAAGAATACAAATATAAATTTAATTTACCATTTTATGGTAGTCACATGTTGTTAAATTCACTTGCAGTAATAAGCACATGTTATCTAAACAATATAAATTTAAAACAAATAGAAGAAAAACTAAAAACATTTAAAGGCGCAAAAAGAAGATTCAAAGAAACAAAAGTACTAGACAACATAATTATAGATGATTATGCCCATCATCCAAACGAAATAAAAGCACTTATAGAAGGGGCAAAACAAAAATATAAAGATAAAAAAATAATAGGAATATTTGAACCACATACATTTTCAAGAACAAAACAATTTTATAAACAAATATCAAAAGAACTAAACAAAATAGATTACTCATATATAATGGATATATATAAATCAAGAGAAAAACAAGAAGATTACAAAGGTATAACATCAGATTTAATAATAGACAATTTAAAAAATGGAGAACACTTAAAAAAAGAAGAAATAACAAAACTATTAAAATACCATAACACGGTATTATTATTTATGAGTCCTAATGATTTAACTAATTTAGAAAATAGTTATATAGAGAAATATAAAGCTCAAAATGAACCACCTCAATAAATTTTAAAAAAAGGCAAATTTAGTATTGCCATAAAAATCTATTTGTGATACAATTAATTTGCCTGTTTAAATGGCGATGTAGCTCAGCTGGCTAGAGCACCTGGTTCATACCCAGTAGGTCGGTGGTTCGAATCCACTCGTCGCTACCAATTGTATACAACTAACTAGAAATAGTTAGTTTTTATTTACTCTAAAAGTTATTGTTATAAAAAATAGAAAGTATTATAATATTTATGTAGAAGGTGAAAAAATGGCAGTAATGACAGTATTTGATTATATAGAACAAAATAAAAATATAACATTCAAAGAAAAAGGATTTAATGAAATAGACAATATAATCTTGTCACTAATCTCATACCTAAACTTTAGCTATATAGAAGGTATAAACACAATAGAGAATATGGGAAAAATATATCTAGAAAGACATAAATATAAAGAAATCGCTAAAGCGGGATGGGCTCAAAAAGACGCATATTTAATACTAGAAAAACTAATAAATTCAGAAAGATATAAAAATATAAAAATTCAAAACTATATTTATATAGCAACTGATGAAGAACAATTTAGCGCAGTAACATTTATAATAAATAAAAAATTAAGATATGTTGCTTTTGAAGGAACAGATCACCTAATAGTAGGATGGAAAGAAGATTTTGAATTATCATACAAATATCCAGTTCCCGCACAAATACACGCAATAAAATACTTAAAAAATGCAACAAAATTATTCGGGCCAAGAATAATAGTAGGAGGGCACTCAAAAGGTGGAAATTTGGCCCAAATATCATCTATGGAATTAAATATATTTAAAAAACTAAAAATAAAAAAAATATATAGTAATGATGGACCAGGCTTAAGGCTAAAACAATTTAAAAGTTTTAAATACAAATTAATAAGAAAAAAACTAGAACATATAGTTCCAGAAAACAGTGTAGTAGGGGTAATGCTAAGAAACGATAAGTACAAAGCTGTGAGAACAAACAAAAAAACTATTGCGTCACACATACCATCAACATGGATAATTGAAAATGATAAATTAATAGAAACGCAGCTTTCTAAAAAAAGCAGAGATTTACAGTACAAAATGCTAAAATGGTTAGATAATCATGATGATACAAAAAGGAAAATGTTAATAGAAACAATATTTAGCATTTTAGAAAAAAGTGGGATAACAGATACAATGAAATTAAAAGATATAAAATGTATAATAAATGTGGTAAAAGAAATAAGAAATATAGATAAAGAAACAAAAGATTTAGCCGTCGAACTAATAACAAGTATCATCTTTTAAAAATATTAATTGCTTATGTTAGAAACACCATTTTCGCAAGAATATATCAAATTATAGAGTCTTGTAAGATAACAAGACTTAATTTGAAAAACAAGACTCTGATTGGAATAACGACCAAGCTTATATCCACACTTGCTCAACCTACAGACTAAATTAACAGTAATAATATCTTTCTTTAATAAATCAATAAATCTATCAAAACTAATTAGTTTATACAAACTAATTCTGTAATATCGAAAATATTTAACATCATCAATCATTTTTTTACTTGCACGCACAAGAGCAAGATTTTGAAGTTTTATCATAAAATGAACATATAATGTATTAACCGAAACATAAGTTCTTTTCTCAAGAAGATGATAATCACAATCATAAACACATAAAAATATTTTATCATCTTCAAATAGTAACTTAAAAGCATAGGAATCCTTTACAATAGAATATTCAGTAAATCTTAAAGGTGTATATAATATTTTTTTATCGGTAAATACAGAATCAAAATACCCATAAGATTGTGCTAATCTGCTAATTTCGTTTTCACTAGGTCCATCAAATGAGCAAGCAAATAAAGCAATAGGATATCTACTATAACGTCCAAGACATTTAATTTCAACAGAATTGAAATCCGGAAAAAAATCAGTATCTGGCTCCTTATTAAGTTCATGTTCAAATGTAAGTCCTATAGCACCTAGACTTTTATTAATTGCTTTAATCCATCCTTTGTTAGAAATAATGTTAAATTTGTCAATAAGGGCTCTAAAATCGTCATTTAGCATTTATCTTTTCACCTCCTTTTTATGTAGGTTATCATATACTAAATTACATAGCAAATCATCAATTCTGAAAAATAGTAATAAAAGTAATACAAAAATTAAAAATTTAACTAAATAAAAAATAAGAAACGGTTATGAAAAAAATGCAAAAAATAAAAATCGTTGAATTCGAGAAAACAAAAAAATAAATAAAATTAAAAAAAATTATTGCATTCCGCGTGCTAATGTGATATTATTAAAGAGCAGTGTTAGTTATGACACAAAAATTTATTTGGACCCTTAGCTCAGTTGGTTAGAGCACGCGGCTCATAACCGTGCGGTCATAGGTTCGAGTCCTATAGGGTCCACCACTCATTGATGCAGGTGTGGCGAAATTGGCAGACGCACTAGCCTTAGGAGCTAGCGCCGCAAGGCATGGGGGTTCAAGTCCCTTCACCTGCACCATATGTAAATAAGACAGGTGATAAACCTGTTTTTTTTGATAATAAGGACCCAGAACCTATGACTATAATATAAAAAATATGATATAATTTAAAAGAAGGTGAAAAAAATGAAAATATATAATACATTAACAAAAAAAGTAGAAGAATTAATTCCAAATGAACCAGGTAAAATAAAGATGTATACATGTGGACCAACAGTATATCACTTTGCCCACATTGGTAATCTAAGAACATACATATTCGAAGATATTTTGGAAAAATCTTTAAAATATATAGGATACGAAGTGACAAGATGTATGAATATTACAGATGTAGGACATTTAACAAGTGACTCAGACTCCGGAGAAGATAAAATGCTCAAAGGTGCGAGAAGAGAACATAAAACTGTACTTGAAATAGCAGAATACTACACACAAGAATTTAAAAATGATTGCAAGAAACTAAACATAAGATGGCCTGACATAGTATCACCAGCAACAAAAAACATAGAAGAATACATAAAAATAATAGAAAAACTTCTAGAAAAAGGTTTAGCTTATATATCTGGTGGAAACGTATACTTTGACACTTCGAAATTAGATGATTATTATGTATTAACAAATCACAAAGAAGATGAAATGGTAGTAGGGGCAAGAGCTGGTGTAGAAGAAGATAAAAGTAAAAAGAATCAGGCGGATTTTGTATTATGGTTTACAAAATCAAAATTTGAAGATCAAGAATTAAAATGGAATAGTCCATGGGGATTAGGATATCCTGGTTGGCATATAGAATGCTCTGGTATTGCTATTAAAAACCTTGGAGAATACTTAGATATCCATTGTGGAGGAATAGATAATATATTCCCACATCATACAAACGAAATTGCTCAATCAGAAGGATATCTAGGACACAAATGGTGTAATTACTGGGTTCACGGAGAGCACTTAAACGATTTAAATGGAAAAATGTCTAAATCAAAAGGAGAATTCCTAACAGTATCATTATTAGAAGAAAAAGGTTATAATCCTCTTGCTTATAGATATCTATGCTTAAAATCATATTACCACAATGTATTAACTTTTAGTTACGATATATTAGATGGAGCGCAAAACGAATATAATAAATTAAAAAATAAAATAAAAAATATCAAAACAGATGATTCAAAAATAGATGAAACAAACTTTGAAGAATATAATAATAAATTCAAAGAAGCGCTATCAAACGATTTAAATACATCTCAAGCAATAACAACTCTATACGATGTACTAAAATCAGACATTAACAATAATACAAAACTAGAACTTATAAAATCATTTGATGAAGTTCTATCATTAAATTTACTAAAAGAAGAAACACAAAATATAGCAGATGATGAAAAAGAAAAAATTGAAAATTTAATAGAGCAAAGAAATCAAGCAAAGAAAAATAAAGAATATGAAAAAGCAGATCAAATAAGAGAAGAACTACTAAATATGGGAATAATCATAAAAGATACGAGGGAAGGAACTACATACGAAAAAAAATAACAGAGAAATCTGTTATTTTTTGATTCTATTCAATAAATCATTAAGACCCATGCCCTTAGAGACAGGTTCAGTTTTATCATCACTGTCGTTACTACTATCAACACTATTATTAAAAGAAGTAGCAGCCTCAGATTCACTATTAGTGGAATCAGCATTAGTATTTATAAAATTTGAATTAGAATTGTTAGATGAAATTGATGAGTTATGATCGGGTATAATTGAATCCATATTAAATAAATCAGTAGAATCGTTCGATGAAGTACTATTTAAGCCAGCATTAACATTCAAATTATTTGTGGCACTAGAATTATCCAATGGAATGTTGTCATTGTTTGTAACATTAATTGGAGCACTTTGATTACTTATTTGAACATTATTTTGAATATCATTAGAATTATTCGCAACACTACTAGTTGCATCAGTATTAGAAACATTAGTCTGTTCACTATTTATTTGTTGAGTAGACTGAACAGTATTTTGAGAAACCGAAGAATGAATTTCAGAATTATTAGCTATATTTGAATACTTAATAGCTTTTTCCAAACTAGAAGCATTAGCTAATTTCTCATCTTCTTCGAGTTCGATTAATTTAAGAATTTCTTCAAAAGTAGTAAGACCAGACTCAACTTTTTCAAGACCATCTTGAAGTAATGTAATTACATCAGAATTATAAACAAGCTCTCTTAATTCATCTTTTCTTACATTAGAACTTATAGCATCCTTGATATCTTGATTAATCATCAATACTTCGTGGATTGCAATACGACCACTATAACCATTGCCACATTCATCGCATCCAACTGCAGAATAAATTTCATTAACATCTCTACCTAAAACTTTCTTAAAAATATTTCTTTCATAATCACTAGTAGCTCTTTTTTGACGACAGTGTGGACATAACTTACGAGCCAATTTTTGGGATATAATACCAGTAAGCGCACTAGAAAGCAAATATCTTTCAACATCCATATCCAAAAGTCTCTCAATTGTATTTAATGAATCGTTAGTATGTATTGTAGATAAAACTAAGTGACCAGTAATAGAAGCACGAACAGCTATTTTCGCAGTTTCAGTATCACGAATTTCTCCAATCATAATAATATTAGGGTCTTGTCTTAAAATAGATCTAAGTGCAGTCGCAAAATCAAGACCAATTTCACTATTAGTTTGAATTTGATTAATACCAGTAATATTCATTTCAATAGGGTCTTCAACAGTAATAATATTTGTCTCTTCTTTGTTTAGTCTATGTAAAATTGAATAAACAGTAGTAGATTTACCACTACCAGTAGCACCAGTAATAAGAATTATGCCATTAGGAACATTAATCATTTGTATTACCTTTTTTAAATTAACCTCACTAAACCCTAAAGTCTCAAGACCTGAATTACTCATACTATAATCCAAAATACGAATAACAATTTTTTCACCCTCGATTGTAGGAATTGAAGAAACACGCAGATCAAGATCAACATCTTTAATATTTGCCTTTATAGCACCATCTTGTGGTAATCTAGATTCAGTAATATTCATACCAGAAATAATTTTAATACGTGTTATCAAGTTTTTCTTAATTGAATTAGGTACCTCAGTATAATCATGTAACAAACCATCAATTCTAATTCTTACTTTCATAACATCAGCAAGTGGATCAAAGTGAATATCACTCGCGCCTCGTTTTCTAGCGTCAACTAATATATCGTTAATCGCTTCAACTACAGGTGTTTTTTCAAAATCTATTTGTCTAAGCATATAATCATCCCCTCTAAATTCTTTTAAACATTTAGCATTTCTACTAGCATTTAGACTAATATTATTATATAATATTATTAGACTAAAAACAAGATAAAGGGGTAATTTTATGAAAAACAATAAAGGATTTGCACTAACAGAAGTATTGATATTATCTGCAGTAGTAATAGGCTTATTAACATTCATGTATATACAATTTAAGAATATTAATAGAGGTTATCAATACAGTTTTAAGTACGATACAGTTGAAGGAATGTATTTAGCAAATAACATTTTAAACTACATAAAAGAAGATAATTATGACAAGCTTATAGAAATACTACAAAATAGGACTGAAGGATATCTAGATATCACAGATTGCAACATTAATATATTTGAAACAAATGCTTTTTGTGAACAATTATTTGAAAAATCAAAAATAAAACAAATCATTTTTACTGAAGAAAATTTATTCAAAATAAAAAACAATATGGCAAATTTAGACAACGAAACAAAAAAATATATAAATCAAATAAAAACACTAAATTCATCAAATGACTATAGAATAATAATAAAATACGATAACGATACTTTCGCAACGATGAGATTTAATAAAGGAAATGCATATGTTCAAAGAGACTTAATTACACATTTAGATGGAATAAACAATACAGGAAACGGACATTCAAGTAACATAAACACGTGGAAAGATCTAAGTGGACATAATACAGATGCCACACTATACAATAATCCAATATGGAATAATAAATCTATAACATTTGACGGAATAGACGACTATGGAATTATAGAAAATACAGAAAATATGGAATTTGCAGAAGGATTAACATTAGAAACAAGAGTAAAAATACTATCAACAGAAAACGGCTCAGCACGTAACTACTTAATGTTCATAGATAACGTATCATCAACCAATCCTGCCGACGGGATAAGTATATATGTTGGTAAAGCAGAACCACATTCATTTATAATAAGACAAGCATTAAAAAATAGTAACACATACACAATAACTAGAACAAGCACAAGCAACGATATGGATAAATACTATACCATTGCGGCAACATACGATAATAAAAATGCAAAACTTTATATAGATGGTGAATTAATCCAAACAGTTGACGCACCAGGTGAGTACTCAATATCACCGAATCCAATATACCTATCATTACAATATCTAGACACAACATATTCAAACGTGGAAATACAAAACGTACTAATTTATGAAAGAGCACTATCCGATACAGAAATAAAAAGAAACTATCAAGCAGATATATCAAGATATTAGAGGTGGAAAATGAAGAATAACAAAGGATTTACACTAGTAGAATTACTATCTACATTTATACTGTCATCAGTAATAATAGTTTTGCTATTTCAATTAATAATAAATTTAAAAGATGTATATCAACAATCAGGTTTAAAAACAGATATGTTAAATAAGCAATACATAATAACAAATAAAATATACTCAGATTTGAACGAAAAAAAAGCAGTAATGATAGATAAATGTGACGAATCATTAATATGTATTAATTTCACATTTGCAGACGGAAGTGTAAAAAAACTTCAAGTAAACGATATAAACAAAACAATCACATACGATAATACAACCATAAAATTAACAAACGAAGCTTTTTTTGACGATATGAATATAAACACAATTGAATCACAAATAGATGAACAAATATTCAATATTAGCGTCCCAATATATAGCACTATAATTAAAGATGAAAACTTTGGAATAAATATAGTATATCCATATAATAAAAATGAAACAACAAATAATTACGGTGACAAAATAATTCCTCCGTTAACGCAATATACATATATACCATACATACAATCAAATGGAAATCAAAAAATAGATTTAAACTATAAAGCAAAAATAACAACAGAAATAAGATTAGATATAGAACTTGCGGAAAACGAGAACACAAGAACAACAAACGAATCAACAAAATCAATAATAGGATCAGACGATAGCGCCGAAAATAGATTCAATGCTAACTTTGGAAGTCCATTAGCGCAATATAATATGCTTTACTACTGGTTAGATAAATCAAGAGCAGCAGGTGGAGAAATATACTCAAAATCATATGAAAACCCAACAAACAGAAGTGTTCTAACAATGAAATCAGGTCAAGTAACATTTCAAGGTGAAACACTAGAAGTAGCAGAAAAAACAAGTGATAATACAACAAACATGATACTACTAGGAAATACAGTTAGTTCATTCAGTAAATATGATGCAAAAATATACAATTTTAAAATATTTGAAAATAATAACATGATTAGAAATATGGTGCCAGCAAAAAGAAATACAGATAACATAGTAGGACTATATGACATAATAAATAAAGTATTCTATACTAGCGATGGAACAGACAACTTTTTCTACGAAAGCTAAATAAACAAACACCAATAATCAAATAAAAAATAAAAAAGTAAAGAAGAAACACATCCATGAATAACACGAGCAACAAAAAAAGGATAATATTTAATCTTAGTATCACTCAAAATACTAATAACCTGCATATGAACTGATAATCCACCAAAAGAAATAAACATAACAGACAAAGTACCTTTAATCTTTAAAGGAATATCTAAAAGACTCACATACTTAAGTCCCTGAGTCATCTCAAATATACCATTTAAAATACTTTGATAATAGCGAGGTAAATTAATATTATTATCAATAATTGTAGTAACAACTAAAAAGAAAGTAACAACGCCAAAAATAAGAAAAAGAGTATTAATACCATTCAACAACGCCTCGCTAACAACGCCACCAAATGACTTGCCACTAGAAATCCTTTTTTTATGCATTTCTAATATAGATTTTTTAAAAGAAAAAGAAGATAATTCAGTATCACTTACATAATAATTTCTAAAAAGAAATCCTATAACAATATTCCCTAAATAATGACAAAACAATATTAAAATACCAACTTCCTTATTATTTAAAAACATTATAGAAACAGTACCTAATATAAAAAGAGGATTAGAAAAATGAGTAAATGTAAGAATTTTAGAACCTTCATGTTCATTAATTAAACCAGAAAGATAAAGTTCCCTTACATACTTCGCATTACTAGGAAATCCACTAACTAAACTCATAATAAAAACAAAAGCTCCAACACCTTTAAGCTTAAAACATTTTAGCATAATAGGTTTGAATAATTCACTTACAAACTCAACAAAACCATAATTAATAAGAATATGAGATAAAACAAAAAAAGGAAATAACGAAGGAAATATATTATTCTTCCACACACCAAAAGAAAAACTAATAGTATCCATGATAGACTTCGAAGACGTCAATATTTCAAACATAACAAACAAAAGAACAACCATAATTAAAACACTTTCAAAAATTTTTCTCATATAATTCTCCATAAAAAATAATATTAAAAAGAAAGGATAAAACTATGCTTAATAAAATATATGAAAAAATAAAAAATTATATAAAAGAAGAACATAAATTTTTAATAATAGTCATACTTTTATTCGTAACAATGACATATAAACTGCCATACTATATAGATACACCAGGGGGAATAATAGATATATCAAAAAGAATACAAATAGATGAAAAGAACAGATTAGAAGGAACAATGAACTTCGCATATGTATCAGAAATGAACGCAACAATACCAACATATATAATCGCAAAGATTAATAAAAACTGGGACATAATAAAAAAAGAAGAAGTAGTATACGATAATGAATCAGAGAGTGATGCAAGATTTAGAGACACACTAAGCCTAAAAGAAGCACTATCAAACGCTTTATATGTTGGATTTAAAGAATCAAACGAGGAATTCAAAACAAAGAACAACAAAGTATATGCAACACACATACTAAAAGAATCAAAAACTGACTTAAAAGTTGGTGATCAAATAATAGAAGCAGATGGTATTAAAATAAACAATATAAAAGAACTACAAAATTTAAACAAAGAAGTTGGAAAAAAAATAAAACTAAAAGTAATAAATAATAATAAAGAATACACAAGAACAGCAGAATATATAAACTATGAAGATAAAACAATAATAGGAATAACCCTAGGAGAAACATTTGAAATAGAATCAAACCATAAAATAGATATTGATTATAAAGCTAGAGAATCAGGACCATCAGGAGGAATGATGATGGCTCTAACCACATATTCATACTTAACAAAAGAAGACTTAACAAAAGGAAGAACAGTAGTAGGAACAGGAACCATAGATGCTTATGGTAATGTAGGAAGTATAGGTGGAGTAAAATATAAATTAATAGGCGCAGTAAAAAATAAAGCAGATATATTCTTAGTACCAAACGGCGAAAACTACGAAGAAGCAATCAAAGTAAAACAAGAAAAAAACTATGATATAAAAGTAGTAGGAGTATCAAATATAAAAGAAGCAATAAATGAATTAAAAAAATAATTCATTTTTTTGTTGACAAAAATCAAAAACAGGTGTATAACTGTATTAGTTAATTAATACAAAGGAGGGAGCATGGATTTCAATAAAAACATTCCAATTTATATTCAAATAGAAGAAAATATAAAGCTTGATATAATAACAAATAAATATAAACCAGGAGAAAAAATAAAATCAGTGAGAGAATTCGCACTAGAACTAAAAATTAATCCAAACACAATAAATCGAGCGCTTTTAGAACTAGAAGAACAAGGATTAATAATAACACAAAGAACAAGTGGAAAATACATAACAGAAAACAAAAAAATAATAGAAAAAGAAAAAAACAAATTAATTAACAAAAAAATAGACGAATTCATGAATGATATGAAACAACTTAAAATAGACAAAAACGAAATAATACAAATAATAAAAGAAAAGGAGAATTAAAATGAATCTAATAGAAACAAAAGATTTAACAAAGTCATATGGAAAAAAAGAAGCACTAAAAAACATTAATCTAACTATTGAGCCAGGAAAAATATATGGATTATTAGGACCAAACGGAAGTGGTAAAACAACGTTAATAAAAATAATAAACAACCTTCTAACACCAACAAGTGGAGAAATAAAAATAAAAGGAAATAATCCAGGAATAGAAAGTAAAAAAATAATATCATACCTACCAGAAAGAACATACTTAAACATGAACTTTAAAGTAAAAGAATTACTAGACTATTTTGAGGATTTTTATGACAACTTTGATAGAAAAAAAGCACTTAATTTATTAAAAAAATTAAAAATAAACCAAGAAGATAAATTAAAAACAATGTCAAAAGGAACAAAAGAAAAAGTACAACTAATACTCGTAATGAGTAGAAAAGCAGACTTATACATATTGGATGAACCAATAGGAGGAGTAGACCCTGCTAGTAGAGATTACATACTAGAAACAATAATAAGTAACTTTGACAATAATTCAAGTATGATTATATCAACACATTTAATACAAGACATAGAATCAATATTAGATAACGTAATATTTATAAATCAAGGAAAAATAATACTAAACGATACAGCAGACAATATAAGAACAGAAAGAAATCAAACAATAGATCAAGTATTTAGGGAGGAATTCAAATGCTAAAAAAACTATTAAAATATGATTATAAAACACTTATACACACAATGCTACCGATATATGGAATATCATTAATCTTATCAATAATATCAAATATATTTATCAGAATGAGCGAACTATCATCAATATTCAGAATACCTATGGTGCTTATAACCGGACTATCAATACTTGTATGTATCGGAACAGTTTTTATAACATTTGTAGTTGGAATAATAAATTTCTATAAACAAACAGTAAAAGACGAAGGATACCTACTACATACACTACCAGTAAGTAAAAATAGTATAATTATATCAAAACTAACATCACTTATATCAATGGAAGTGCTTTCACTAATAGTAGCAGTAATAACACTACTAATAACAGTAAATGTCGCTCCATCTAATATAATAGATGCAATAAAATTTATAATAGAAAAAATAGGAGAATATAAAATAACAGTAGCGCTTTTCACACTTGCAACGTTTGTAGGACAAATAACAAATACACTACTAATATATGTATCAATATCATTTGGTCAAAAACACTCAACAAATAAATTACTATATTCAATAATATATGGAGTTGTAATTTATAATATAACACAAGTAATAACAACACTAATATATTTGCCACTACTATTAAACCCTGAATATGTAGAAGCATTAAATCAAACAATACCAGAATCACAAATATTAAATATAATGTTAATAATAGTAACACTAATATCACTAATAATAGGAACAGTTTACTATATACTTACAAAGAAAAACTTAGAAAATAAACTAAATTTAGAATAAAATGAAAATTTTATTCTTTTTTTTAAGGAATTATTAAATTTATCTCGTATGATAATTATAGATGCCTAAAAGGAGGAATAAAATGAAACAAATAATTAAATATGGAAAATATGTAATAATTATATTAATAATAGCCTTAATAGCAACACTAGTAATAATCAGCAATCAAAGTAAACAAGAAGATGTAACAGAAGTTTCAATAGAGCAACCTATTGAAGAACAAAAAGAACAAAAAGAAGAAATAAAAAAAATAAAAGTAGACATCAAAGGAGAAGTAAATAACCCAGGAGTATATGAATTAAATGTTGGAAGTAGAGTAAACGACGCAATAAAAGCATCAGGTAATTTAACTGAAAATGCAGATACAACACTTCTAAATCTAAGTAAAAATCTAACAGACGAAATGGTTATAATAGTCTATAATAAATATGAAATAGAAAAACTAAAAAAAGAACTAACAACCACACAAACAGTAATAAAATATATAGAAAAAGAATGCTCATGCCCAGATACAATAAACAATGCATGTATGAAAAAAGCAGATACAACAAAAAAAGAAGAAACAAAAGCATCAAAAGACAATAAAGTATCGATAAACACTGGGACACTAGAAGAACTACAAACAATTCCAGGAATAGGAGAATCTAAAGCACAAGCAATAATAGAATATAGAGAAAAAAATGGAAACTTCAACACAATAGAAGAAATAAAAAATATAAGTGGTATAGGTGAATCAACATTTGATAAATTCAAAGAATACATTACTATATAAAATAATTTTAATATCTTTATTAATAACACTAGGCATCACATATATAAGAATAAAGATAGAAAAAACAAATCAAATAAATGATATAGTAATAGGAAAAATAACAAATATAAAAGAAAAAGAAGAATATACAGAGATAGATTTAAAAGAAAAACAAAAAATATTAGTAACATATAAAGGCAAAAATACCTATAAATTAGGAGATATAATTAAAATAGAAGGAAAAGTAGAAGAACCAAACAATAATACTTTTCCTAATTTGTTTAACTATAAAAAATACTTAAAAAGCAAAAAAATAAACTATATAATAAAAGCACAATCTATAAAACTTATAAAAGAAAATAAAGACATTAAATATAACATAAAAAATAAAATAATAAAACATATAGAAAAATATAAAACAAGTAATTACCTAAAAACATTTTTACTAGGTGATAATAATGAAATAGAAGATAACATAAAAACAACATATCAATCAAATGGTGTAAGCCATTTATTCGCAGTATCAGGAATGCATCTATCACTGTTCGCAAGTATACTACTATTCATATTAAAAAAAATAAACAAAACCATAAAATACATAATTATAATAATATTCTTTATATTCTTCGCATTTCTTACAAACTACTCACCATCAATACTAAGAGCCTTAATTCTCTATATACTACTAACACTAAATAAAACACTAAATTTAAATATTAAAACAATATACTTACTAATAATAGATTTAATAATACTAGTTCTATATAACCCATTTTATATCTATAACACTGGATTCATATTTAGCTTCACAATATCAGCATCATTAATACTATCATCAAATGTAATTAATAACTATAAAAACTATATATCAAAACTATTTATAACAAGTCTAATATCATTCATAACAAGCATACCAATACTTATAAATAACTTTCACGAAATAAATATAATAACCACTCTAATAAACCTTATATTTGTACCATTTGTATCATTCATAATATTCCCATTATCCATAATAACAATAATAATAAAACCACTTGATAATATATTTCAAATATCAATTAATATATTAGAAAATTTATCAATAATACTAGAAAAACTAAATATAAAAATAATACTAGCCCATATCCCGTGGTATATAATAATACTTTACTATATAACAATTTTAATATTTATAATTGGACTAAAAAATAAAAAGATAAAAACAATAATACCTTTAATACTATTAATAACACTACACACAAATATAAGATCAATAATAAAACCTAAAGAAATATCATACCTAGACGTAAAACAAGGAGACTCTATACTATTAAATATAAATAAAACAATACTAATAGATACAGGAGGTATAAGAAATAGTAATCAATCATTAGTAAAAACAAAAACAATACCATACCTAAAATCATTAGGAATAAAAGAACTAAACTTTTTAATTCTAACGCACGCCGATTTCGATCACGCAGGAGAAGCAATAAATCTTATTAATAACTTCAAAGTGGAAAATGTAATTTTAAATTGTGGACAGTACAATAATCTAGAACAAGAACTAATTAAAACATTAGATAAAAAGAAAATAAAACATTATTCATGCATTAAAGAAATAAATATAGATAAAAATAAACTATACTTTTTAGGGACGAAAGAATTTGATAATGAAAATGATAACTCAAATGTCATATATACAAAACTAAATAATTATAATTTTTTATTCACAGGTGATGCATCATCAATAACAGAAAAAGAAATACTAAATAAATATAATCTACCAAATATAGATGTATTAAAAGTAGGACATCATGGATCGAAAACAAGTAGTAGTGAAGAATTTATAAATAAAATAAATCCTAAATATTCAGTAATATCACTTGGTAAAAACAATAGATATGGGCACCCCAATAAAGAAGTATTAGATAATTTAAAAAATTCAAAAATATATAGAACAGATGAACACGGAAGCATTATATTCAAAATTAAAAATAATAAATTAAAAATAGAAACATATAAACCATAGAAAATGGTCGACAATGTCGACCATTTTTAGAAAGGAGAAAACATGAATTATTATGAACAAATAAAAGGACTATTAATAAGTAACGAAATATATAAGAAAGTAAAAGACTATAGTAAAAATAAAAGTGATGTAGAAACATATTACAATGTTGGCAAATTAATTTTTGAAGCCCAAGGAGGAAAAGTAAGAGCCAAATATGGTGATAAGTTGATAAAAGAATACTCAAAAAAGTTAATATCAGAATTAAATGATAAAAAATATAGTTATAGAAATCTCATAAATATGAGAAAATTCTACTTAATATTCAGCGATAGAAAAGTGAACGCACTGCGTTCACAATTAAGTTGGTCACATTATCGTGAATTATTACCTATTAAAAATGTAGATGAAATCATATATTATATAAATTTAGCTATAAATAATAATCTTGGCTATAGAGAATTAGGAAGAAGAATTAAAAGCAAAGAATATAATAGACTATCTATAGAAACTAAAAACAAACTAATTCATGATGAAAACATAGAAATAAAAGATTTAGTTCCAAATCCTATTTTAATTAGAAATAAAGATAATATAGAAGTATTAACAGAAAAATCACTACATCAACTTATATTAGAAGATATAGAATCATTTATGAAAGAACTTGGCGGCAATCTATCTTTTGTAGGTAGTGAATATAAAATTAAAATCGGAGATAGTCAAAATCGCATTGATTTGTTATTGTTCAATATTAAATATAACTGCTATGTAGTGGTCGAGTTAAAGGTAACAGAATTTAAAGCAGAATATATTTCACAAGTACAAAAATATATGAATTATATTGATAAAAATATAAAAGAAACAAGTAATAATAATACAATGGGTATTCTTATCTGTAAAAGAGAAAACAAGTTTGTAATAGAATATTGTTCAGATGATAGAATTGCAGTAAGAGAATATGAACTTGTGTGATAATGAATAAACAGTAAACTAGCATAAAAATAAATCAAAAAAATAAAAAAATGTTGTGTTAACACAAAATTAATGATGAAATATATTTAAAATTAATTATAAGTGAAAGAAAGAAGGAGAAATAAAATGAATGAAATAAAAGAATATACAAATAAAATATTTGAAGAAATAAAACATATAGATGAATTTGGTAATGAATATTGGGAAGCAAGAGAATTAATGCCACTACTCGAATATAGCAAGTGGGAAAGGTTTTCTAACACTATTAACAATGCTAAAATTGCTTGTGAAAACAGTGGGTACAATGTTAATGATCATTTTCCCGGGGTTGGGAAATTGATAAGTATTGGTAAAGGTGGCAAAAGAAAAGTAGATGATTATAAATTATCTAGATATGCCTGTTATTTAATTGCTCAAAATGGTGATTCAAGAAAAAAGCCGATTGCGTTAGCTCAAACTTACTTTGCCATCCAAACAAGAAAACAAGAGTTATCTGAAAAAGAATATAGTGAACTAACTGAAGATGAGAAAAGATTATATAGAAGAAATCAAGCAAGAAAAGGTAATTTCAATTTAAATATAACCGCCGTTAATAGTGGAGTAAAAGACTTAGCTAGATTTCATAATGCAGGATATAAAGGATTATATAATGGCGAAACAGCTGATGATATATTTAGAAGAAAAAAACTCAGATATAGAGAAGATATATTAGATAACATGTGCAGTGAAGAACTTGCGGATAATATATTTAGAATTGCTCAAACAGAAGCTAAATTAAAAAGAGACAATGTAGATAATGAATATACTGCGAATTCTGTTCATTATGAAGTAGGTAAAGAGATTAGAAATAGTATTAAACGTCTAGGTGGAACAATGCCAGAAGACTTACCAACTCCAGAAAAGAGTTTAAAAGAGTTGGAAAAAGAAAATAAAAAAATACAAAATGAAAATATATCTAAAACAAACAATAGAACTATCACAAGATAGTTTTTTTCTTATCACAAAATAAAATCATAAGAATATAATATATTGAATATAAAATAAATTAATACATATATTAATAATGAGCCAAATATTTCTTTGGCAACGCTATCGCTTTAGCGTTTATATATAGATGAGGAACAATTAGTTCCTCTTTTTAATTCCATATATCTCATACTGAGTATCAAAAAATAATTGAGTTTTAATAGGATAATAAGTTAAATAAGTAAATATAACATAACCAAAAATAATTAAAACAACCCATAAGAAATTATAATCTTTATCATCAAGACTTAAAATAAAATAACTAAGTACATACACAATAATAAAAGTTATAATCATTACGCCAATAGAAATAAACATAGACTCACCAATACTGTAATATAGTGGTAAAAATATTGCTAAATAAATAATAATACTAGATACTGAACAAACAAAAATATTCATAAAAAAATTCTTATAACCAATGTTATACTTCTTATTTAAAAAATAATCAATTATTCCATAAAATACAACAGAACTATAAAGCATCTTCATATGTTCCCAAACACTTTCATTCACTGGAAAAAATATAGAAAATAAAAAATTAGGTAACATCTCATAAGCAAAATGAAAAATAAAAGCCAAAATAATTGTACCAATACAAGCAATAACTCTTGATTTTTTTAAACTCATAAAAACTCTCCTTTCAGAAAATAATAATAAGGGTGATAAAATGAATATTAGACTAGGATATGCATGTATTTCAAAAACACTAGACATAACCTCATCACATACAATAACATATACAAATTACGAAAAAACAAGAAATAAGGAAGAAAAATTAATAGAGATAACAAATAAAAACTTAAATAATCTAGAAGAAATACTAAAATACAATATTAAAAACAATATACATTTCTATAGAATGTCATCAAAAATAATACCCTTAGCTACACATCCAAATATAAAACTAAACCTACTAAATATATTTAAAGAAAAACTAGAATACATAGGAAACATAATAAAAGAAAATAACCTAAGAGTAGACATACATCTAGATGAATACTGTGTTCTAAACAGTACAAATCCTAACATTGTTAACTCCACTATTAATATAATCAAATTCTATAAAAATATGTTAAAAACAATGAATATAGAATCATACATGATACTTCATATAGGTAGTAGCGCTTTCGGAATAGAAAAAAGTATAACAAGATTTATAAATAACTTTAAAAAGCTAGACGAAGAATCAAAAAACATGATAATACTAGAAAACGATGACAAAGTATTTAAAATAGAAGATGTACTAAAAATATGTAAGACACTAAATATTCCCATGGTACTAGATTACCACCACTATAAATGTAATAAAGTAGAACCTCTAGAACAACATATAAAAGAAATAATAAATACCTGGAAAGGAATAACTCCTAAAATGCATCTATCATCAAAAAAGAACAATAAAGAATTTAGATCACATCACGACTATATAGATATAAATGACTTTATAGAACTAACAAATATATTAAAAACACAAAACAAAAACATAGACATAATGATAGAAGCAAAACAAAAAGATATGGCTTTATTCAAACTAACAAGAGAACTAAAATATAAAGACTATAAATTAATAGATGAAACAACAATTTGTATTGAATAGAGAACTTATGTATGCTATAATGATTTAGGTGGTAACATGAAAAAATACATAAAAGGAATATATAAAAAAAGTATATACGAAAGTGAAAAAGGATATATAATCGGAATATTCAAAGTAACAGATACAAACGATGAAGAAGTAGAAACATTCATAAATAGAACACTAACAATTACAGGATACTTTGCAGAACTAAAGCAAGACGATAACTATATATTTTATGGAGAATTGATAGAGCACCCTAAATATGGATATCAATATAATGTAACAGAATATGAAAGACTAAAACCAAGTGATACAGAAGGACTAGTAGAATTTCTTTCAAGTGATCTTTTCAAAGGAATAGGAGAAAAACTAGCCAGAAACATAGTAACAATACTAGGTAATGATTGCCTAGATCAAATACTAGAAGATAAATCATGTCTATCACTAATACCAAAACTAACAAAGAAAAAAGCAGATACAATTTATAATACACTAAATACATATGAAAAAAGCCATAAAACAATAGTATATCTAACAGAACTAGGATTCGCCATGCAAGATGCACTAGAAATATATAACTTATATAAAGACAATACAATAAGTCAAATAGAAAGTAATATATATAAAATACTAGATAAAACAGACAATATATCATTTTCAAAAATAGACGAAATCGCAATAGAATCAGGAATAGATAAATTAGACGAAAACAGAATAAAAGCATGCATAATATATATAATGCAACAAATATCATATAAAAATGGAGACACATATCTAACAATAGAAGAAATATATGATAACCTAACAAAGTATCTAAAAGAAGAACTAGATCTAAATATATTTAAAAGTTATATAAAAGAATTAATAAATGAATATAAAATTATAACAGACTATGAAAAATACTATCTAAAAGAAATATTTGATTCAGAACTAGAAATAATAAAAAAAATAAAAATACTAACTGAAAAAAAGAAAAGTAAATATAAAACACTAGAAGACGACATAATAAAACTAGAAGAATACTCAAATATAGACTATAATCTAGAACAAGAAGAAGCAATAAAAAGCGCTTTAAGAGAAAACATAACGATAATAACAGGTGGTCCAGGAACAGGAAAAACAACAATAATAAAAGGAATAACAAGACTATACCAAGACCTAAACAAAATAGAAAAAGAACCAGAAAACGAAATCGCACTTCTAGCGCCAACTGGAAGAGCAGCTAAAAGACTATCAGAATCAACAATGCTTCCAGCAAGTACAATACATAGATTCTTAAAATGGAATAAAGAAAAAAACGAATTCCAAGTAAACGAATATGATAAAGCAAAACAAAAACTAATAATAATAGATGAAGTTAGTATGATAGACATAAATCTTTTAGCCAGTCTTTTTAAAGGACTAACAGACAATATAAAATTAGTACTAGTAGGAGATGACAATCAACTACCAAGCGTTGGTCCAGGTCAAATACTAAAAGACTTAATAAATTCAGAACTAATAAAAACAATAAAACTAACAATACTATATAGACAAAAAGAAGACTCATATATAAATAAACTAGCAGAAGAAATAAGAAACAATGAACTAAGCGATAACTTCACAGAACAAAAATCAGACTACACATTCCTAGAATGTAATACAGAAAATATAAAAAAAAGCTTAATAAATATATCAAAACAACTGCAAGAAAAAGGATATAACTACAAAAAATTCCAAGTAATGGCGCCAATGTATAAAGGAATAACAGGAATAGATGAACTAAATAAAACATTGCAAGAAGTATTCAATCCATACGATGACTGTAAAAGACAAATAGAATACGGAGAAATTATATTTAGAGAAAACGATAAAATACTTCAATTAGTAAATATGCCAGAAGAAAATGTATTTAATGGAGACATTGGAGTAATACAAGAAATTATTCCAGCAAACATCTCAGAATCAAAAAAGAACGAAATATATGTAGACTATGATGGAAATCTTGTAAAATATTTACCAAAAGACTTTAATAAAATAAAACATGGATATATTATAAGCATACATAAATCCCAAGGAAGCGAATTTGATATAGTAATACTTCCAATATCAAGAACATATAAAAGAATGCTTTATAAAAAACTAATCTATACAGCAATCACAAGAGCAAAAAGAAAACTAATAATACTAGGAGAAAAAGAAGCATTCATATATAGTATAAATAATACTAATGAATATATAAGAAAAACATCACTAGAAGAAAATTTAAAAAAATTTTTGAATAATAATTAAAAATTCGAAAATAATATTAACGTATATAAGAAATTATATACAAACTCTTCTAGCGAGGTGATTTTATGAAAATGGCAAAAACCATGATGTTAATGGGTCTTGGTGGGTTATCAGTAATAGCGTACCAAAAATACAATAAACCATTAATGAAAAAAATGTCCAAAATGATGAACAAAATGGACGATAAGTTAGAAGATATGATATAGAAAGTCCTCCAATTAAGGAGGACTTTTAATTTTAAAAAAAACTTGACGTATGATAGAAACTGTTATAAAATATAATAGAAAAATTAGAAAGGAAATAAAATATGAAGAAAAAAATATTCAAATCATTAATGACCATAAGTATGGCAATTACATTACTATTTAATTTAACAGGATGTGGAAATAAAAACGAGGAAGGATCAAACACATCAGAAACAAACACAAATAATATAACTGCAGAAAACTATGGTGATAAAGTAAATTACAGTATAACAACAAATGGCATCGAATTAAACGATTGGAGACTATTCTTAGTTGAAAATGATACAGCCTATATTATATATGGAGATATGCTTAAAGATAAAAATGCATTACCAACTTTATCAGCTGGATATGTAACTCAAGAAAAAAATGGAAAAATCTCACCATTACAAGAAAGAGGTTACATGCTAAGAGAATTAGCCAATACAGAAAGATGGAGTTATCTATTAACTGAAGATTTAAAAGACAAAGGAGCAACTGCAGTAGGAGGTTTAAGCTTACAACAATTTGTTTCAAGTTATAACCAAAAATATACAATAGATAGATTTGTAATTGAAACAGGAGAACAAAATGAAGATGGATACACAGGATATGATGTAAAAATTGGATATGCTAATGGAGATACAATAACAGGTAATTTAATGCATTCAAAAGAAGGATACGAAGATGCATTATTAGGTAGAAATGCAGAACAAAAAGCAGGAACATTATATTTCCCAGATGCTGATAGTGCATTCTCAACATATTGGTTAATAACACCAGGAACAAAAAAAGGATCAATACTAATGATTTCTCAAGGAGATGTTAGTCACGGTGGATATAACTACGTTAGACCAGTAATATCTATCTCAACTAATCATTTAAGCCATAATTCAGATGGATCATGGAATATCAATTAAGTAAGTAAAAACTACTTACTTTTTAATTTGACAATGAAATCTTGAAAAAAATAAAAAAATATGGTAACTTATTAAAAGAAAATGTAGGAGGAAATATGTTAGCAGTATACTTAAGTGGAACAGGAAATACAAAACATTGTATAGAAAAATTAGTAAAACTATTAGATGAAAATGCAAAAATAAAGCCCATCGAAAGTGAAGATATAGTCAGTGAAATTGAAAAAGAAGAAACAATAATATTAGGATATCCAACACAATTTTCAAGCTGTCCATATATGATAAAAGACTTTATAAACAAAAACAAAAACATATGGAAAGGTAAAAAAGTACTATGTTTAACAACTATGGGAGCATTTAGTGGAGATGGTGCAGGTTGCAGTGCCAGAATCTTAAAAAAATACGGAGCCGAAATACTTGGTGGATTACAAATACACATGCCAGATGCAGTATGCGACAATAAAATGTTAAAAAAATCTATAGAAGAAAATAGAAAAATAGTAAAAGAAGCAGACAAAAAAATAGAAAAAGTAGCTCAAGAAATAAAAAAAGGAAAATATCCAAAAGAAGGAGTAAAACCATATCACCGCATAATAGGACTATTAGGTCAACGTCTATGGTTTTACGGAAAAACTAAAACATACTCAAAAAAACTAAAAATAAGTGATGCTTGTATAGGTTGTGGTCTATGTGCTAAACTATGCCCTATGAAAAACATAAAAATAGTAAATGGAAAAGCACAACCAGGAAACAAATGTACAATGTGTTATAGATGTATCAGCAATTGTCCTAAAAAAGCAATCACACTTCTAGGTAAAGAAGTAATAGAACAATGCAAATATGAAAAATATAAATAAAATATTTAGAATAATCTAGATATTTTTTTCTATGAAAAAATACTGACAAAAAATAATAAATATGATACGATGTATCTATAAATAGGTGATAAAATGGAAAAACTAATAAAAAAATTTATAGAATATCTAGAATATGAAAAAGGATACTCTAAAAAAACAATAATAAGCTATGAAAACGATTTAGAATTATTTAACAAATATTTAAAAGAAAATAAAATAGAAAATATAAAAAAAATAGACTATAACGTCATAAGAAAATACTTAAGTTACTTGCACGATAATAAATACGAAGCATCATCAGTATCAAGAAAAATATCAGCACTAAGATCATTTTTTAAGTACAATATAAAATTAAACATAATAAGCAATAACCCAATGACATTAATATCAAATCCTAAAAAAGAAAAAAAGCTTCCAAAATATCTAAATTATGAAGAAATAGAAAGATTACTAAACTCCATTGAAATTGATACAAAAGAAGGAATTCAAGAAAGACTAATAATAGAACTTTTATACTCAACAGGAATAAGAGTATCAGAACTTGTAAACATAAAAATAAAAGACATAAAAATAAAAGAAAACCAAATAGATATACTTGGAAAAGGCTCAAAAGAAAGAATAGTATTATTTGGAGAAAAAGCTAAAGAATTAATAAAAATATATTTAAATGCATACAAGGAATTCTATCAAGGAAATATAGCAAACGATTACCTATTAATAAATAAAAAAGGAAAACAATTATCAACAAATAAGGTAGAACTAATAGTAAAAGATGCATTAAAAAAATCAGCTTTAAAACTAAACATATCTCCACATACACTAAGACATACATTCGCAACACACATGTTAGATAGTGGAGCAGACCTAAAAAGTGTACAAGAATTATTAGGACATGAAAATCTAAAAACAACCGCTATATATACCCATATATCAAATGAAAGATTAAAACAAGTATTTTTAAATTCACATCCAAGAGCAAAAAAAAATTAAAAAAATGCAACCTTTCTATAATCTTATGCATATTAGAGGTGTAAGAGTTAAAAAATAGGAGGGTTTTAAAATGAAAAAAAATATAAAAAACAAACTTACAAGCGTTGCTTTATCAGGAGTAACATTAATAAGTGCAGTTCCATTCTCTACTGCAAAAACTAAAAATATAAAAGTACAAAAAGAGATTGTATCTGAAATGCCAGTACAAAACACTGTAAAAGACGCAAAGGTAGAAAAAACAAATGAATATGTTAAAACAACATACGAGGTAGAACAATTAAGCAAAACGACATATACAACAACAATACAAAACAAAGAACAATTAAGCAAAACGACATACACAACAACAGAACAAAACAAAGAACAATTAAGCAAAACGACATACACAACAACTGTAGCACCAGAAACAACAACTGTGACAACAGAAACTACACCAGAAACAACAAAAATAATTAAAAGTGTAAAAGAAACAATGGAAGAACCTGAATTATATGAAACAAAAAAAGTATATACAGGAATTGATATAAGACAACCACAAACACTAGAAACAATAACAGAACCAATATATACAGAACCAGACGAAAGAACAAATATTAGATATATGAATGTTCAAGATTCATATGCAATGTTCAGTCATTACAATATTACATCTTTAACACAAGAAATAGAGAGAAATCTTCATACAAATTTAACAGAAGAAGAAAGACTTAGATACGACACACTGTTTGAAAAAACAAAAGAAAAATACAAAGAATGTTTAGACTTATATGAATTAGGAAACATAGAAGATTTCAATAGAACTATAGATGAAATAATGACAAGTAAAGAATATATTTGTTTAGATGATATTATTCAAATGTATGCATTCGCAATAAACGGATATGAAGGAAATAAAATAATCAATAATCCAAAAAACTACATAATAGAAGAAGATTCTATTATAATAGATGGAATTAGAATTAACAATGTATTACCAAAACATGGATATACAGACTATACAAATCCATTTACTATGTTAAACTATTTCTATGAAAACTCATTAGGAATGAGTGATGAAGACACAATGGAACTAATGAATTTATATACAGTTAATATTTTCTTGCCATATATCATAAGAGACGTTAGAGTAGGAAATAACTGGGAAACAGGTGAAATGTATACATATACAAACATGGGACTTGAAAAAGTATTAAGTGACTCAAAAGCAAGAATACTTAATGAATATGGAGTAACGAATTGGGATTTCAATACAGTACTACATACATATTTAGTAAGTGATTCCGAACAAAATATTAATATTTGTGATAATAATTCAGAACTATACAACTTACTAGAAAACTGTGACAAAATACAAGACTTTAATGAAGCATCAAAAATAATTACATACATTGGATATAATGAAAATAAATTAAGAGAATTATTTCAAAAACCATATCAAAAAGAAAATAATTTACAATATACTAAATAAAAGTTGGGGAACCAACTTTTTTTAACACATTTTAAAAAAAAGAATAATTAATAAAAAGAAAGTTCATAAAGAATTGACAAAAAACAAATGATATATTAATATTATTCAATAAGGAGTGATACGATGTTAAATTTAACAAGTGAACAATTAAATTTATTAGCGCAGCCGCTAAAAGAATTAGGACTATCTATAGGGCTACAAGATCATATAAAAGAGGTAATAGGTAAAGATGCAAAACTAAAAGATTTATGCATTTTTGCAGGAAATTTGTTATCATATGAGGGCATTAGAAAAAAAGTTGTAACAGAACCATTGTTTATCTATATTGAAGCAGTAAAACATATTTATAAAGGAAAAGATTTAAAAGAAAAGTTATTAGAATCAAAAAAAATCGGTAACACATATCAAAGATACTATAATGAACTAATCGATTATTTAAAATATTACAAATTTAGATTTATAGAATCTAAAAAAACAAAATGTAAACCAACAAGAAAAACTATTTAATAATAGTTTTTTTCTTTATGTTTTTTTAAAAATATGCTATACTTAATAAGTAGAATAAATAGGAGGAATAAAAATGAAGTTTGTTTACTCATTTAACGAAGGAAATAAAGATATGAGAGAACTTCTAGGAGGAAAAGGAGCAAACCTTGCCGAAATGACCAATATTGGTTTACCTGTACCTAGAGGGTTCACTGTAACAACAGAAGCATGTAATAATTACTATAAAAATAATAAAAATATAGACAACGAAACTGTAAATCAAATAATGGAATATATAACAAAATTAGAAAGTACAACAAATAAAAAATTTGGAGATCCATCAAATCCATTATTAGTATCAGTAAGAAGTGGATCACGTGCATCAATGCCAGGAATGATGGATACTATATTAAATCTAGGTATCAACGATAATGTGGCATCAGGATTAATAAAATTAACCAATGACCCAAGATTCGTATGTGATTCATATAGAAGGTTCATAGGAATGTATGCTGATGTAGTAGATGAATTAGATAGAAATAAGTTTGAAGAAGTACTAACTAAGGTAAAAGAATCAAAAGGTGTGAAACTAGACAACGAGCTAGATGCAAATGGAATGTTTGAAGTCGTAATGAGATTTAAATCTCTGTATAAAGAATTAAAAGGTGTTGATTTTCCACAAGACCCTAAAGTACAACTTATAGAAGCAATAAAAGCAGTATTTAGATCATGGGACAATGAAAGAGCAGAAGTATATAGAAGAATGAATAATATCCCTCACGATTGGGGAACAGCAGTAAATGTACAAGAAATGGTATATGGTAATAGAGGAAATACATCTGGTACAGGAGTAGCATTCACAAGAAATCCAGCAACAGGAGAAAATAATTTATACGGAGAATTCTTAATAAATGCTCAAGGAGAAGATGTAGTAGCAGGAATAAGAACACCACAATCTATTGACTCATTAAAAGAAATAATGCCAAATGTATACGAAGAATTTAAGAAAAATTCAAAAATACTAGAACAGCATTATAAAGATATGCAAGATATGGAATTCACAATAGAAAATGGGCACCTATTCATGCTTCAAACAAGAAATGGAAAAAGAACTGCAGCAGCAGCAATAAAAGTAGCTGTAGATATGGTAAACGAGGGATTATTAACAAAAGAAGAAGCTCTTCTAAAAGTAGATCCAACGACACTAGATCAATTACTACACGATACATTTGATGAAGAAGAATTAAAAAACAACACTCCTATAACTTCAGGACTTGCAGCTTCCCCTGGAGCAGGAACTGGAAAAATATACTTCAATGCGAAAGACATAACAGCAGCAAAAGAGAGAAAAGAAGAAACAATACTAGTAAGAAAAGAAACATCGCCAGAAGATATAACAGGAATGAAAGACGCAAACGGAATACTAACAATACATGGTGGAATGACATCTCATGCAGCAGTTGTAGCACGTGGTATGGGAAAATGTTGTGTATCAGGATGTACAAACTTGATAGTAAATGAAGAAGAAAAAACATTAACACTTCCTAATGGAAAAGTTTTAAAAGAAGGAGACTATATCTCAATAGATGGTACAACAGGAAACGTTTACGATACTAAAATCAAAACTAAAGAAGCAACAGTATCAGGAGACTTTGAAACATTCATGTCATGGGCAGATAGTATTAAAACACTAGATATAAGGACAAATGCAGATACACCAAAAGATGCAGAAACAGCAAAGAAGTTTGGGGCAAAAGGAATAGGACTATGTAGAACAGAACACATGTTCTTTGATGAAGAAAGAATATTTAATTTTAGAATGATGATAGCAGCACCAGACCTAGAAAAAAGAAAATTCGCATTAAGTAAAATATTGCCATATCAAAGAAGTGACTTTGAAAAGCTATTTGAAACAATGGATGGATTACCAGTAGTAATAAGATACTTAGATCCACCACTTCATGAATTCCTTCCAAAAAAAGAAGAAGAAATTGAAGATTTAGCTCACAGTCTAAACATGGAGTACAACGAACTAAAAGCAAGAATCGATTCATTAAAAGAATTCAATCCAATGATGGGACACCGTGGATGCAGACTATCAATCACTTATCCAGAAATAGCAGTAATGCAAACAACTGCAGTAATTAGTGCAGCAATAAATGTTACTAAAAAAGGTATAAAAGTAAAACCTGAAATAATGATCCCATTAATAGGTGATACAAACGAACTAAAATACGTAAAAAATATAGTAACATATACAGCAGAACAAATAATAAAACAAACTGGAGTAAATATTGATTATATGGTTGGAACAATGATAGAAATACCAAGAGCAACCTTAATAGCAGACGAACTTGCAAGTATTACTGATTTCTTCAGCTTTGGAACAAATGACTTAACTCAAATGACATATGGATTCTCAAGAGATGATGCTTCTAAATTCTTAAACGATTACTATGATAAAAGAATATTTGAAAGAGATCCTTTTAAATCAATAGATCAAAAAGGGGTAGGAAAATTAGTTGATCTAGCAGCAAATTTAGGAAGAAAAGCAAATCCTAATATAGAACTTGGAATATGTGGAGAACATGCAGGAGACCCTGACAGCATAGAATTCTGTAACAAAATAGGACTTAACTATGTATCATGTTCACCATATAGAGTTCCAACAGCAAGACTAGCAGCAGCAATTGCGGCAATAAAGGAGAAAGAAAATATATGAAAAAGAAAATATTAAGTTTATTATTAATAACAATTTGTATAACACTTGTAGGATGTGGGAAAAAAGATAGTTCAACAGAAAATTCAGGAGGAAAAACTTCAAAAATTGAATATAAAGACTATGATGGAGATGGAAAAATAGAATTTACAGAAAAAATGTACGCTATATCACAAACAACTGGATTTAACATAGAATATAAAACTACAATAAACGGAAAAGAAAATACTCATCAATTATCAGCAAAAAATAATCTAATGTTATATTTAACCAACGATGAAGGTTATCTAGCAGAATACACAGGAGAAACAGGAAATCTATTTAAAAAAGAAAACGGCACATGGAGAGATGATGGAAAAATGGGTAATGCTAACCTTTTTAAAGATGGAACAGAAGTAACATACAAAAAAATTTTATGTAATAAAATATATTCTATAAAATCATCAATGGAACCTAGTAACATAAGTGATTCAAGCAAAAAAGGAGAAGTAACATATTTAGGAAGAAAATGCACTGAATATAGATCGACTAATAGTTATAATAATGAAGAAAGTGTAATATATGTAGATAATGAAACAGAACTACCATTGTACTTTAAATATGGGAGTAAAATTGTAGAAGTAACTAAGTTTGAAACAAAAGCAGAGCTATCAATACCTCAAATTTAAAAAAATGTTATTAAACATAAAGACAAGTTCTTTGTCAGTAGTGTTAGTATAGCCAAAAATTAATAATAAATGAATTTTATAATAAAAGGTCAAAATTTTGATCTTTTATTATATTATTTTATATATTCTTATTGTAAAATATAAGAATGATATATTACGTCTAATCTTTGTTTTCTAGGAAATATATAAAAGTATTTCTTTAAATAATTGAATTTCATTGATGAAGAAATTAAGGCTAGATTATTCTAATACTTTTATGATATAATAACCATAGGAGTGATAAAAATGATAACAGTAAGAATTCATTGAAAAAAACAATATTTTATGATATATCTTATAAAGAAAAGGAGAAAGAAAATATATGAAAAAGAAAATATTAAGCTTATTATTAATAACAATTTGTATAACACTTGTAGGATGTGGGAAAAAAGATAGTTCAACAGAAAATTCAGGAGGAAAAACTTCAAAAATTGAATATAAAGACTATAATGAAGACGGAAAAATAAATTATGAAGATAAAATGTACGCTATATCACAAGCATCTGGTTTTAACATAGAATATAAAGGTACAGCAAACGAAAAAGAAAGTACTCATCAAATATCAGCTAAAAAAAATCTAATATTATTTTTAAATAACGATGAAGGTTATCTATCAGAATACACAGGAGAAACAGGAAATCTATACAAAAAAGAAAATGGCACATGGAAAGATGGCGGAAAGATTTTTAAAAACGCACTTTTCAAAGATGGAGTAGAAGAGGCATATAGAAAAGATATATATGCAAAAATAAGTTCTTTCGCATCATCAATGGATAAATATCTCATAAATGATTCAAACAAAAAAGAAGAAGTAACATATTTAGGAAGAAAATGTACTAAATATGTAAACATTAATAGCTATAATAATGAAGAAACTGTAATATATGTAGATAATGAAACAGAACTACCATTGTATTATAAAAATTCAACTAGAACAGTAGAAGTAACAAAATTTGAAACAAAAACAGAACTATCAATACCACAAATTTAAAAAAATGTTATTAAACGTAAAGACTAGAAAAACTAGTCTTTTTATGTTATCATTAATATGGTGATAAAATGATTAAAGTAATTAAAAATGGAACAGTAATTACAATGGATGAAAAAAGAGATATTTATGAAAACATAGACATTGTAATAAAAGATGATGAAATAATTAATCTAGTAAAAGATTATAAAGGTGAATACGATGAATTAATAGACGCAACAAATAAAATAGTAATGCCAGGATTAATAAATGCCCATACACATATTCCTATGAGCCTATTTAGAGGAACAAACGATAATCTAAAATTACAAGATTGGTTAACAAAAAAAATATGGCCAATAGAAGACAAAATGACTGAAGAAGATACATACTATGGAGCTCTTCTTTCAATAGTTGAAATGATAAAAACAGGAACAACTTGTTCAAATGATATGTACTTTAACTGTGATGCAATTCTAAAAGCTCTAAAAGAAACAAAAGTAAGATGTCTATTCACAAGAACTTTAATGGATAATGATTCTAAAGGTGATGAAAGAATAGAAGAATTTTTAAAACTATATGAGGAAAATAAAGACAACGAATTAATTAAATTCTCAGTAGCACCCCATGCATTATACACTTGTAACACAAAATATCTAAAAAAATGTAGTGACTTAGCTTTAAAACTGAATATACCACTTCATATACATTATTGTGAAAATAAAGAAGAAATAGAAGGTACAATAAAAACATATGGAAAAACACCATTAGAAGTACTCAAAGAAACAGGATTAGTAAATAATAAACTAATACTTGCACACGCAACATTTATAGATGATGAATCATTAGAGTATTTCAAAAATAAAGACATTCACTTTGTACACAATCCAATAAGTAATTTAGATCTTGGATGCGGTATAGCGGACATAACAAAATATAAAAACTATGTAAATATCGCACTAGGAACAGACGGACAAGGAAGTGGAAATAACTTAAATCTTTTCTACCACATGTCATTAGTTGACTTGCTACAAAAAGGAAAATACGAAGACTCAACAGTAATGTCATCATATGAAACGCTAAAAATGGCAACAATAAATGGAGCAAAAGCACTAGGTATGGAAAACATTATAGGAAGTATTGAAATAGGAAAAAAAGCCGATATAATAATGATTAACATGAATGATATTAATACAGCGCCTAATATAGATATAATAACAAATCTATGTCATAATGCCTTAAATAACGTCGAAATGACTATGGTAAATGGAAATATATTAATGAAAGATAAGAAAATTAATATTGATGAATCAAAACTAATTAATAAAATAAATGAAATAGTAGAAAGACTAAGTAAATAATAAACAAAACAATTATTTATTATAAAAAGACTAATTAAGTCTTTTTTCCTTATGCATAAATATGATAAAATATATATGGAGGTATAAGTATGAAAGAATTTACAAAAAAAGATGCAGAAGAAACATTAGAAAAAGGATATAAAAAAGCAGAAAAAATACTAAATGATGAAAATAAAAAAAATGAATTTATAAAAAGACTTGATAACGCACTAAAAACAATTCCAATAGCAGGAGAAGCGATGTCAATGGTACCAACAATGATATCACTAGCAAAAAGCTATTTAAGAAAAGAATATAAAGACATACCAATTAAATCAATTTTAGCGCTTATAAGTGCACTATTATATTTAATCGCACCAATAGATGTTATACCAGATGCATTACCTGGTGTAGGACTTGTAGACGACACGTTAGTAATTGGAACGTGCATAAAACTAATTAATAGTGATTTAGAAAAATATAAAAAATGGAAAGAAACAAACAATGGAAATTAAAGATGTGATATTTACAGAATCATTACCAAAGATAGATCTTCATGGATTAGATAGAGAAACTGCGCGAGTAGAAGTAAATGACTTTATAAAAGATAATATTAAAATGAAAAACGAAATAGTAATAATTGTTCATGGAATTGGAACCGGAATACTTAGAAAAACTGTTGATGAAACACTTAGAAAAAATAAGAGTGTTATAGATTATAAGACACTTTATAACAATAATGGTTCAACAATAGTAAAAATTAAAATATAAATTATTTAAACTTAAAGAAAAATATGATATAATACAATACCAATTGGGTGATTATATGAAAAATACAAGCGTCATAAGAACAATATTATTTAATGTATTAGTTATATTAACAATAATTTTTATCTATATCTTCTTTTTTCCTAAAAAAAGTTATGTTAATGAATTATTATATAAAGAATTAAAACCAGACATAGATGAAACATTTAATGATAATATAAATAACATGAAAATAGCAAGCAACATTTATTTTGAAAACAATAGCGAAACAGAAGTAACATTAGACAAATTAATTGAAGAAAACTTAATAGCCGAATTGAAAGATACAACTGGCAATGCATGTAATAAAGAATCATACGTAAAAAAAGAAGAAGCACAAACAAAAATATACTTAGATTGTAATGAAAAAAAAGAAGAAATAATTATCAACAAAACAAATCAAGATAAAAAATTCATATGTATATATCAATATGAAAAAGAGCTAGGAAACAGTTATACAAAATGGAGTGATTGGAGTACATGGCAAGAAGAAAAAGTAGAATCAAATGATTTAACTAATGTTGAAACTAAAATAGAAAAAACAAAAATTGGGACAAAAAAAGAAACAAAAGAAAAAGAAATAACTAAAGAACCGATAAAACAAGAATGTCCAAACAGCTATATTAAACAAGGAAATACATGTATAAGTAAAGAAGCAACAAATAAAATAAGCGCTGCTAAAGACTACACATGTCCTAGTGGATATACACTAAGAAAAAACATGTGTTATAAAGGAAATATACAAAAAGAACCTACAATAAAATATGCATGTCCAACAGATGGTGAAAGAACACATTTCGAACTTGATAGAGATACATGTAAGGTATATACAGTAAAAAGAAATATCAAAGAAAATTTTTATACATGTGAAGAAGGATATAAATTATCAAACGGTATGTGCACTAAAATTGAAACATATGAAGAAGAAGTAGACGATTATAAAGAAATAACAATGTATAAATATCAAACTAGAGAAAAAACTAAAAAAATTGACATAAAATGGAGTACAAAAGATGATAAAAAACTATTAGATGAAGAATATAATATGGTAGGAAAATTAACCTGTGAAATTTAAAATTTGACATTTTTAAGATAAAATGGTAAAATTTCATATAGAAATTTACATTTAAGGGGGTTATTAAAGTGAAGGATGTATATATTTTCGAGTACATGAATGAAAATGAATTCCATAAGTTAGAACGTTCTTTAAAGAAATATAATACACTCGCATACAAAAAACTTTATTTCGATTATTATCCTTCTCTTAAAGAAGGAAAACTACTAGGTGAAATAGTAGCAGAAAATAAAGAAAAAGGACACGTAACATATGAATTATCATTACCAACAGATGCTTTATTCGTAAAAGTGCATGGTACTATCAAATTAAGATATCATGTATATGAAGACGAAAAAATAATAATGCTTGATACATTAATTCCTGAAGAAATATTATCTGAAGGACATCAATCAGAACTTGTAACATACAAAGGAGTTATGATATCAAAACAGCATTCTGATAAAGATATGTTTAAAATTAACTTGTTAAATATGATAAATAAATAAGGTTTACCTTATTTTTTTTATTAACTTGTATCAATTCCATTGATTTTATAGCAAATAATTAGTATAATACAATCATTAATGGAGGTAGAAAATGGACATAGAAAAAATAATTGAAAATAAAAAAATAACACAAACAATAAAGATAATAATATCTTCAGTAATATCAGTAGCGCTTGCTATTATAATTATAAGTAATATTAATATAAAAAAAATAAAAGAACAAAACACAAAAATTAGTGTTACAAAAACCGAAAGAACAAATTATCCAAATGAAGAAACAATATGGGCTATATTAGAAATACCAACACTAAAGATTAAAACAAATGTATATAAAGGTGATGATAAATTATTAAATTATGGAGCTATACATCACAAAGAATCATACTTCCCAGGAGATGGAGGAACAATATTAATAGCGGTAAATAATGAATATTTAAAAAATATACAAAAACTAAAAGAAAATGACAAAATAACACTTAGAACGATGTATAAAACATATTCATATAAGGTAGAAAAAATAAGAAAAAAAAGTGAAAATGAATTTTCAAATTCATTAGAGATAAATAGCAATGAAGAAAAACTAATATTCTATACAACAAATTCAAAAAATACAAAAGAAAGATTTGTAGTATTTGCAAAGTAGGTGAAGCATGAAATATCAAACAAGAAAAATAATAAGCAATTCATTACTAATAGTAGAATCAATATTACTTTTTGCAATAACACTAATGTTCATTTTAAAGATAACAGTATTTAATAAAAGCTATGTAATAAAAAAATTAGATCAAAATTACTACGAAAATATGTACAACGAAACAATTGATCTAATGAAATATATAGCGAGAAAAAAAGGATATAAAGAATACTTCGTTGAAAATATATTTACAACAAACGATATAAAAAAAGATACAAAACAATTTATTGATGCATTCTTTAACAATAAAAAAGTAGAAATTAATACAGATTTTATAAAAAGTAATTTAAATAAAAATATAGAAGAATATGAAAATAAAAAAGAAAAAAAATATGATGAAACAGAAAAAAATGAATTTGTTGATAAAATCACATCAACATATAAAAATGAAATAAGATTATTAAAAACATTTGATGATTATTCAAATTCATTTAATAAGTATAACAAATTAAATAATAGTTTATTATTGATATCAATACTAGATTTAATAGTATTAATAATTATTAATAAAAAAATATTCAAAAAAGGTGAATATCATATAATTCTATTATCATCAGCAATATCGCTTTTTATAACATTCA
>CAMNML010000003.1 GCA_946544685.1 uncultured Caryophanales bacterium
TTTGTTTTTTATCTTTTACATTTGTTGCGTGTTTTATTACTGTTTTTTCATATATATTTCTTACAAATCTAGCATTTCCGAAGTTTTTCATATTTCTATTTTCGTTTATTACTTCTTCTAGATATTTAATTGCTTCATCATCTACTATAAATCCATTTTTTGTTGCGAAGCCCATGAATATTTTTATTAATTCTTCTGTTGTATAGTCATCAAATTCTAGTGTATATCCTATTCTTGATACTATTCCTGAGTTTGAGTCTAGGAAGTCTTGCATTTCACTCGTGTATCCAGCAAATATTACTACTAATTTATCTCTATAGTTTTCCATTGCTTGTATTAGTGTAGCTATTGCTTCTGCATTATATGAGTTTTCTCCTTTTACAGCTAGTGAGTATGCTTCATCTATGAATAGTACTCCATTTAAACTTTTGTTTATTACATCCATTGTTTTAGGAGCGGTTTGTCCTACATATTGTCCTACTAGGTCTTTACTTGATACTTCTATTAGTTTATTTTCTTTTATGTATCCTAGATTATATAAGATATTTGATATGATTCTAGCTATTGTTGTTTTTCCTGTTCCTGGATTACCTAGGAATACCATATGAAGATTCATGTCTTTTATTGTTAGGTCTTTAGCTTTTTCTTTTAAATTTATAACATCAACTAAGTCATATAGAACTTTTTTTACTTTTTCTAGTCCAACTAGATCATTTAAGTCTTTGAATATTTCTTCTAATGTTTTCTTTTCTTCTATCTTTGGTAATTCTTTATTGAATGATATATATCTTATTAAGTTATTTCTATATTCTACATAGTCATCATTTTTATATGTTTTTGTTATGTAGTCTAATAGATTTGGTTTCATATTATCTTCTATGTTAGTGCTTTCTAGTATAGATTCATATATATCTTGAATATCTGGATTTGTTCCTATTATATTAAATGTAAAGTATTTGTTTTTTATATTTTCTCTACCTAAGAAGAAGTTTGTTATTTCTTCTTTTGTTCCAATTACTAAAGTAGTTGTTTTTTCTTCTTTTTGTAAGAACTCTTCTAGGTTATTAAATAATTTAGTTTGTTCTTGAATATCTATATTATTTATTCCTTTTAAGTTTGTTATAGTTATAAATCCTACATCGTAGTTAATATCTTTTTCTAAGTTTATTAAAGATATTGTTTTTTTGTTATTATTTTTAATATAGTTAAAGTTTATTGAAGCAGTCTCTAGAATATATGTTAGTTCTTCTTTTGTTTCTTTATTATTTATTTCTATTAATATATTGAATGGTATATAGTTAGTTTCTATACCTTCATTATATTTTCTCATATATTCTATTATTTTTTTTAGTAATTCTTTTGATTCATCTTTTATATATAGTTTGTTTATTTTATCAAAAAGAGTAATCATTGTATTTTGACTACTCTCTTCAATTTCTTTTTTTTCTTCTTTTGGCAGTGTTTCTACTCCAAAGAAGTCTTTATATATGTCTTTAAAATAGTCAGTATTCATTATTTTTCAACATGAATTTCAAGCATCTTATCTTTAAGTTCTTTTTCGATTGTTTCAAGTTCTTTTTCTGCTTCTTGACGCTTGATTCTTCCGTTTTTATGAATCTCAATTACTTTATCTAATGTTTCAATTAAGTCAGCATTTGTTTTCTTAATTGTTTCAATATTAACTATAGCTTTTTCTGATTCTTCAGCTATATCTATTGATCCTTGTTTTAGTGTTTCACTGTTTTTTACTAGCATTTCGTTTGTTAATTTAGATACTGCTTGTTGTGATTTTAGTGCGTTTTTAGCATTATTTATTCCTAATGCAAGTACCATTTGGTTTTTCCAAAGTGGGATTGTATTTGTTATTGAACTTTGGATTTTTTCTACTAGTTCTGCTTCATTGTTTTGAAGTAGTCTAATTTGTGGAGCCATTTGTATTGATATGATTCTTGTTGTTTTTAAGTCATAGATTTTCTTTTCAAATCTATTTATCATGTTTTCCATATCATTTACTTTTTGTACGTCTAGTTGTTCTCCTGATTTTTTAGCAGTCTCTTGTAATTCTGGTAATACTTTATTTCTTAGTTCTTCTAGTTTTCTTTCACCAGCTATTATGTATAAAGATATTTCTTTAAAGTATTCTAGATTCTTTTCATACATTGTGTCAAAGATACTAATATCTTTTAACATTTGTAGTTTATCTTTTTCTAGTCCACTTTCAATTGTATCAATATTTTTTTCAATTTTACTGTATTTCGCAATAGCGAAGTCTACTTCTTTTTTAGCGTTGTTAAATAGTTTTGCGAAGAATCCTTTATTACCACCTGATACATCTTTATCAAATGCTTTTATTTGACTTACTAGGTCTGCAAGTAGGTCTCCTGTTTCTCCTAGATTTTTTGTTTTAACATCTTCTAAGATACTGTCTGAAAACTCAGATATTTTTTCTTGAGCTGCGGCTCCATATTGAATTACTTGAGTTGTATCTGTTACATCAATTTTACTATTGAATTCATCTATAGCTTTTTGTTCTTCTTTTGTTAGAATATCATAGTTAAGTGAGTTTTCTATTTTTTCTTCTGTTACTTTTTCACTTGTTAGATTTTCTATACTTTCTTCATTTACTTTTTGTTCTACTTTTAATTCTAAACCTTCCATAAATCCTCCTAATAATCTATATTATATTTTATTATAATTCTCTTATTTAGTCAATTGATTTAGAGCGCTAAATATGTTTGATTTCATAAAAAATTCATTTTTAAACCCATCGAATTCGACGGAATTAGAATTTATTTTTTGATGTTTTTTATAAAATAATAATAAAAGCTATTGATTTTCATTTAGTTTATGTTATATTTTAATGTATGCAAATTTTCATACATTTTGTGTCTGATGAATTAATTCATTGGATCAAACCCGTGTTGGCGCCAAGCGCCGCTTAAAGAGACAACTATTATGGTTGTTTTTTTAATGCAAAAATCAGTATATTCGTTTTGAACATACTGATTATTTTTAATTATGTGTAATTACACGGAATTAAATTTTAATTATATTTATTATGTAATTTTTTACAATATATGAAGCAACTGCTATTATTAATAATATTTTTATTATATTGTAAGCACATGCAGTTTTAGTTAGTTTAATGTTATCTTTTTGCCATTCATATATTGATTCAGGAATACAATAATTAGGATTATCTTTGTCATATACAACAGTTATTTGTTCTTCAGCATTAAATTTTAAATTTTCTAAAGATTTATACCTTTCAGATAAACTATATTCTTTTCCATCTATCTCATAATCTATAGTAAGATTACTTGTATATCTTTCTGGCGAACCATGATATTCTTTAACTTCTTTTACTGTTCCTATTGTTTTATTTTTAAATGTCTCTAAGTATTTATATTCTTTACTCAAACTAAAAATATTGAATGTTAGTCCAATTAGAGAATATACCAGAGAAAGGAAAAAAATTATAATTATTAGTTCTATTATAGTTCTTTTTAACATGTGTACACCTATTTTTCCAATATAAATTCCCAAGTGTATTTTTTATATCCTGCTCTTATTGTTTCGTCTTCATTTAAAATTATGATATTCCAGTTAGGTGTTAATTCATCGAATTGTTCTTGATTAAATAATCTTCTATATTTATTTGTTTTTGGTTCATAATATAAATTTTCTTCTATAATTTGTGTATCTTCATTTACATAGTTATTTTTATCTGAGTTCATTCTTCCAATAAATAATCCACCTGGTTTTAATATTCTTCTTATTTCTTCAAATATTTCTTTTGTCTTGTCCATTGTAAAATAATGTAATGATAAGTTTGCATTTATTAGACTAATTGAATTATCTTCAAATGGTAATTTATTTGATACGTCTAGGTGTTGTGTTTTGATATTTGGATATTTTTCTTTAATTTGTCCTAATGCATATGATGATATATCACAAGCTATAACATCATATCCTTTTTCTTTAAGATATACTGAGTCTTGTCCTAATCCGCATCCTAGGTCTAATGCGATACCAGTATTATTTTGATTTATTATATCTTTATATTTTTCCATCCAAATATCATTTAGGTAATCTGTTTTTTGCTTTTTCATATCTTCTAGGAATGCTTGATTCCAAAATTTTTCATCATTCATATTTAATTCTCCTTGTTTTCATATAAACTAATTATTCTGTTAATTAATTCTGGTAGTATTCCACTTTTTGTATATCCTATATATGGAGAAGCAGTGCTTCCAGTCCAATAGTCTTGTCTTTGCATAAGAGTTATTAATGCTAAAGATTCTAGAATGTTTAATTTTTTTACTTTATCTAACGTGATTCCTCTTAAGTCTAATTTTTTATCATATTCATCATAGTTTCTACACATTATTTTTAATTCATTTAATTCTTTCATTAGACTATTTATTATTTTATTTATTTTTTCTTTATCTGATAGATTGGTTGTTATTTCGTATCCTTGGTATTTTTTGAATATTTCATATACTTCGTTTTTGTTTAGCATATCTTGTTCATCAAAACTTTTATCATCTATAGATAAATATTCTTTATTTAAATCTTGTTTTTTTTCTTTTTTCTTAAATATACTAAATAGTCCCATAAATCCTCCTAGTTATTTTATTCTTTCAATAAGTCTTTTTAAATAATTTTTTGCTCTAATAAATCTATTAGTAAAACTTTCTTTAAATTTAGGAAATAACCATGGAGCTACAACTGCTACAAACCATAAGCAATCAAAATAGTGACCTTTTAATAAAGCTACAATTCCTAGAATTATTATTGATATGAAAGCTATTATCAAACATAATACAACGATTAGGTTACCTATATTTTTTAAATCATTTTTATGTTCGAAATCTATTTCACGTTTTTTTATTAAACTGTCTGCTTTCTCTTTGAATGTATTATATTTATTCATAAATTGTTCTAAATTAGTTATATTATTTTCTGGTTTATATATATTATTTCTATAACTAATTGTAAAGTCTTCTAATACTTCTAAATCAACATTTTTATAAGTTGATATATCTAGATTTATATTAAATTCATCTGCAAACATTTTTAATAGTTTATTTCTGCATTTCATTGAAATAAAACTTGATTCATTTATATATGTTTTTAATTCATTATTTATTTCATTTAGAGTTTCTTCTTTATCCATAAATACTCCTTAATTATTTTTATTAATTGGATTGTAATACTTTTTATTACAGTAAAATAAATATACAAGTAGTGTTAATAGGCTTAATACTGTTGGTATGATTATCATTATTTTTTTATCTAGGCTTTCATCTATTGCTAAATATCCGGTCGCAAATTTTGGTATTATTTCTTCTAGATTATTTGGATTGTATTTGATATATATTTTATCTCCTGGTTTTAAAGATTCTGTTTTTTTTCCTTTATAGATTCCTTTTGTTTCATATTCTTTTCCATCTACCGTATATTTTGTTGTAATGTGATGGAAGTATTTTATACCTGAGCCATATTTTTTTGTAGTTGTTGTCATTTTATAGTCAATTACTATTCCTGTTGTTGGTTCTGTACATCTTTTCATATATTCTTCTGATTTGTCGACACTTTTTATGGCTATAATGCTAGTTATTAGTATTATTGTTGCTATTATTATTATTATTGTTCTTCTTTTTTTGAAATCCATAAATTAGTTTCCTTTTAAATAATCAATTAGTTTGTTATATGTATCCATTTTTAAGCTTGATACTGTGCTTTTAATTGTTTGAGGTACTCCTATTCCAATATTTGATACATCGTATGTTCCACCTGTTACACCAGTTCTAAATCCATATTTTTCCCAAGCAATTTGTCCTATTTCTGGATCGTTTAGAGCAGTGTATAGTAGTTGTCCATTTTCTGTAAATGCTGCAAAACAGTGTGAGTTCCATATTGTAGGTGTAGGATATAATATTCTTATATCATCTTTTACTTGATTGAATGCATCTGGTGTTTTATTTGCGAAGTCTATTATACTTTTTTCATAGTCTACAATCATTGGTTCTCCACCCATACCTGTTTTTAGATATCTTTCGAATAGGTCTGCTGGAGTATTATTCATATATCCTGATTTTGTATAGAATTCTTTTAATTTTGGTAAGTTTTTGTCAACGTTTTCATTTGTTACTTGAGCTTCACTTAGGATTGATAATAATAGTCCATAATATGTTGCGCCAGGAGAAGATGTTACTGGATCAGTTGATGCGATATTGATTTGTCCATATAGATTAAGTCCAATATCTTTCCATTTTTTTCCTTCTAAGATGTATGTTATAAGTTTGTCCATATCTGTTATATAGTATACACCATCTGTTTCTGTAACTATTTTTTCTTTAATTAGAGCGTCTACTACTTCACCCCAGCTATATATTACTATTGGAGTATTTAGTGTTAGTCCACCTTCTAGTACTGTATATCTATCTGCTTCTCCAAGTTCTTTATTAGGAGCTAGTTTATAGTAGTCATAGAATCTTTGGTCTGATGTAAATAATGCGTCATACTTTGATACTCCTGGTGTATTAATTTGTACATCTTCATTGTTTTTTAGTTTGTTTATTATATCTTGGTTTCCTAGATTAACGCTTTCTCTTATTAATGGTTTAGTTATTGTTTTTCCATTACTCCATGTATCATATACTACGTTTAGTTTGTATTTTTTTTCTAGTATTTTTTTAATATCTTCATCTTGTAGGAAGTCTTCTTTTCCTCCACCTGTTGCGACATATACTGTTGTTAGATTTTTAGATAGAGTTATTCCTTTTTCATCTTTTAGATATTTTATTAATATAATTGTTCCAATTAGTACTATAAATAATATTATACCTATTATTGTTTTTTTATTTTTCATCTTGCACCTCACTCTTTATTATATTGTCTTCTACTATTCCGTCTGCTTTTAACATTAGTTCATATACTTTCATGTCTGCATCTGTATCCATTATGTCTTTTTGATATAGATTTGATAGTATTGTTTTGAATGCTTTGTTTGTGTCTTTTATAATTTTTTCTGCTTTTGTCATGAATGTTTTTTCATCTTTGGATGTTAGTCTTGTATTTTCTATTTCATCATATCTTGTAGTTATTTTTATTAATACTGGTAAGTAGTAGTCAAAGAAGTTGTTTAGACTTTTTTCTTTTTTTGGATTTTTTTCTACTTCTTCTAGTATTTTATTTATTGTTTCATTTATTTCTTTTAAGTCTTCTTTTGTTTCTGTTTTTTCTACTTTTGGTATTAAATTTTTAATTTGTTTTTGTTCTTTTTTTGCTTCCCCAATCTTCTCGTATAATGATCTATTTGTATTTTTTAGTTTTTCTTTTGTTTTTACTCCTGAAAACATTAGTTCTGACGCTAGGAATGCACAACCTCCTATTACTAGGGATGGCGCAAGTGCGACTGATAGTCCTAGGTATGGTATTGCGAAGAATGTGCTTCCAAGTATTGCGGAAGTTATTTCTTTATTTTTCATTAGTTATAACTCCTTACTTCTTTAAATGCTTTCTTTAGTCCTTGTTTTCCATCAAAGATTTTTCCATTTGTTAAGTCAGCTATTTCTTTTAGTTGTCTTTCACTTGATGAACCAAACGTAATACTATAGATTGGTACTGTTTTACTAGTTTTTTCATAGTAATTTTTTAGGTCTTTGAATTTACCATTATTAGAAGCACCGTCTGTCATAAGTATTATTGTTTTTGTATAGTCATTTGATTCGCTTTCTAGTATTTTTAATCCTTCTATACTTGGTGCATATATATTTGTTGCGCCTACTGTTTCTAGATTATTTATTTGTTTTATTACTTCTTTTGTTTCACTTCCTAGTTTTGTTGGATAAATATCTTCTACATCACTTGAGAATGTTATTACTGTTATTTTGTCTTTATCTCCAAATTGTAGATTATCTAGTGATGCTGTTTCATAGTCTAGTATATATGTCATTGCTTCTTTTAGTTCATCTAGTCCATCTCCATACATACTTCCTGATACGTCTAGACAGAATACTACGTGTGTTGGTTTTCTAAGGGACTCTATATATAGATTTATTGCTTCTGTCATTACAGTTTTACTTGGGTATTTCATATCTTTTAGATATTTTGTTGTATCTATTCCCCAGTCTTTATTAAATGTATTTTGATCTGTATCTTTTTTTATTCCTCCATACCACGATCTATATCCTTTTTGTTCTAGTAGTTTTATCATTTCATCGCTTCTTAGATATTCTTGAAGTTTATTGAATTTTTCTTTTGTTTTTGTATCTTTTGAATCGTTGTTTATGTAAGCAAATGGCATATCGTTTATTGCGACACCATCTGTTGGATATATTAAGTATAGTGGTTCTTTGTTTTCTTTAACTAACTTTTTATTTAGTTCAATTAATTTACTTTCATAATTAATCATTGCGTTATAGTCACCGTTTAAGTATATTTCTGTTAGATAGTCTTCGTCTCCTGATACTCTTTCTACTCCTTTAAAGAAGTCTTTTAGATCATTTTGAAGTTGTTCTTTCTTTAACATATCACTTGTTAGCACTTCTGGATTTCCAGCTAAACTATTTAAGAAACTTAAGTAAGCAGTGGCTCCTGTATTTGTTTGTGTTACTGAAGACATTATGTATTTTAGTTTTCCTTGCTTTATTGCTTCTAGTATGTCTTTATTTTTTATTTCTTTGTCTAGTCCTAGTTCTTTAGCTTTAGATTTTTCTACAGCCATTACAACTGGGTCTATTACTATTGATTTACTGTCTGTAATATTGTTTTTTTCTAACATGTATAACCAGATTGAATTTGATATCCATACTGCATCATAGTCTTTACTATTTTGATTTAGAATATCTACTATTTCTAGGTCACCGTAGTGTTCTATTTCTACTTTGATGTTGTTCTTTTTTCCGTATTTAATTATTTCATTATCAACAGAACTTGTACTTGTTGATGCGATTATTTTGAATGTGTCTTTTGATTTTGTTTTTGTCTCAATAGTTTCATTATCATTATTACCACATGATTTTATTAATAAAAATCCCATTATTATCATTATAATCCATACTACTGTTTTAGAATTATCTTTCTTCATTTTCATCCCTCTTTTACTTACAATAATATATCATATTTTTCTTTAATTTACAAGGAATCTAATATACACAAAAAAGGAACTTATTGTTCCTTATAGATTGTTATTGTGTATAGATTTAGATTGTCTTCTTTTTTATCATATACTGTATTATTTATTATTGCTAACATGTGATAATAATCTTTTTTATCATAGCAAAATACAGCATATTTTCCATTTTCTAGTTTTAGATTTTTTATTTGTTCTTCTTTGTGTTCTAGTTTTATATAGTTTTTATCATTTAGATATTTTTCAAATACTTCTATTTCTGCATATGTTTCATAGTTTAATTCTTTAGCAATATTAATTAGTTCTTGCTTTACTTCTTCATATTCTTTATTAAATAGTTTACAAAATGTTCTTATTATACAGTTAGTTTTTTTATTTTCATCTTCAACATAATAGTATTCATATTTCATAGTATCACCGATTTTATTGTATCAAAGAAATAAAATAATTTCTATAAAAAGAATAGTAAAATATTCTCTTTTTACTTGATTTATATAGTTAATTTATTGTAAAATTATATTAGAAACATTTGATGTGAGTGTCTTCTCCTTTTCTTTTATGATAAGGAGGTGATATTGATGAACAAGAGAGTTTATACTATTAAACTTTTGAGATACATCTGTATCGTTTTATCACTTATTACCTTATTGGTATTTGTTATAAAAAACTAGACACTCTAACAATGTAGAGTGTCAACCCTTTTAACAGGAGAAACATTCACGTGCAAAATCAAATGTTTCTCTTTTTTATTTTATGAAGTTTTCTTCACTAAATACATTTTAGCATAAATTTATTGTAAATTCAAGTTTTATTTTGTAATTACTTTTTTATGCCATGTTTTTTTGTTACATTTTGGACATTTCATTTTTCTTGTTCTATTGATGTGTTGTGCGAAGAAAACACTTTGATATGTTGGTATATATTTGTGATGACAATTTTTACATTCATAGTATCCTGCTGTTTGTTCTATTCTTAGGGCTAGTCCCATACCTACTAGAAACAATATACTTGATATTGTGATTATTATTATTGCTGGTAGTTTTGATAGTTCTAACCATCCTACTATTAGAACAGATCCTACAAATATTACTGAAGATATTACTCCTATGAATATTTCTAGCGATAGTAATTGTCTATCTTTTTCTTCTTTTAGTTTTGTCATTTCAAGTAGATTTTCTTCTAGTTTTTTTTCAGTATCTTTCATATTTACCACTTCACCACTGAACAGATCGTTTATGGTAATATTTAGTATTTCACATAGTTCTTGCATTATTCCTACATCTGGCATGCATTTACCATTTTCCCATTTTGATATAGCTCTATCTGTTATGTTTAATTTTTCAGCTAGTTCTTGTTGAGTTATATTTTTTTCTTTTCTTTTATTTTGTATAAATTTACCAATTTTTATTTGATCCATAATGGTTCTCCTTTCTGGTAATAATGATACTATAAATCTTTTCTTTTTAACACGAACTTGTGGTTGAGTTAGCTAGTATGTCCTATTTTGTTTTATTTGTTCTTTATATTTTAATAAAAAATTCTTATCTAGTCTTACAAGATTAGGGATAATATTTTTTGCACCATTTGATGCATTCCTTAAATGGCCTTGTTCATCTATATCATCTATGGTTTCACCATGTTCATTTTTTTTGAATCCACCTATTGTTTCTTTTTGTGGTAGAGTATCAAAGAATAAAAAGTCATATTCTTCTATTGGTTCAGTTCCTAATAGTTGTTGCGCAGCATTATAATATGTTTCGTTTTTTCCTATATTATGAATTATCATTTCCATAGTAAAGTCTAGCATAGAACTTTTTTCTCCAATTGTAACTTTGTTCCATCTGTGTCCTAAATATACTGGGTTTTCTTCTGTCCCTATGTTAAAGTGTCCCCAAACATATTCGCATTTTATTCCTAGCTTTGTGAGCACATAGTTTGCAATCAAGCTAATACTACCACAAACTGCTAGTCTTTTTTTTGTTTCTTCATTTGTCATAAAGAATCCTTCTCTTTTAAATGCACTTTCATATGGATTTGGTTCATTTGGATGTTGCATTTGAAAGTTTACTGCTTCAAATCCATAATCAATATTATCTTTTACATATTTATCAAAATACATTATCTGTTGAATTTTTATTTCTTCGTCTGTTCCTTCAAAGTTTTTTGATTTAATTTCATTTACCAATTCTTCAATACATTGTTCTATTTGTTCTTCTGTCATATTATCACCTACTAACTCATTCTATAGTGTCCTACTATATCATTTCTTGTTTCTAGTATATCTTCTTCATAATTACTTTGATATGGGGATTGGTTATGTATTATAAATGGTATTCCTTTTTTGTTTCTCTTATCTGATACAATTCCGATATGGTTTTTAAATATGATTATGTCTCCGCCTTGCCATTCTTCTATTTTATTTATATCTGTCGTTAGATTTATTGCGTTATTTTTAAAGAATATTTTTAGGTTTTTTACTCTTCTAAAGTCTATATTTTTATCTATTACTTCTATATTATATTTTTCTTGATTATTTTTTATATCTTCGTTTACTAGTTCCATTAAGTTGTATCCTGCATTTTTAAGAGCTATTCCTACTACATCTGTACATACTCCATATTCATCGTTTGGATAACCTGTTTCATAGTATTTACTTTTATATTTAGGCTTTGTTTTAATATATTCTCTTGTATTATTTAATATATCTGTTTGATCATCTATTCCATCTTTATCCTTATCTATTTTACTTTTATATGTTTCTATATTGAAATAATCATTTGTATATTTTTTATGTGGTATATAGTTATATCTATATAGAATGAATACTACTATTGTTATAAATATTAGTAGTATTAATATTATTTTTGTTGTTTTTTTCATTAGTGATGATGATGGTGATGATGATGTTCATGGTGTTCTAGTTTACAAGTTTTATTTTTGCATTCTTCATTTTCGAGTTCTAGTTCTATTGTTGAGTGACATATTCCATGTTCCTCTAGTTCTTCTTTTATTTGTTTTTTTATTTCTGAATCATATTTTTTTACTACTGCATGAAGTGTCATAAAGTTGTTGTAACCATCTATGCTTCTTATATGAATATGATGAATATCTATTATTCCATTTATTTCTTTTAAGTGATTTTTTAATTCTTCTATATCTATGTTTTCTGGTGTTTTTTCTAGGAATAAGTCTAGTACTTCTTTTATATTTCTAGCTGCATGTCTTAGTATAAATAGGGCTACTCCTATTGATAATATCGCATCTATATATGTGATATTTGTGAATTTTATTAGTATTGAACCTATTAATACTACTACCCATCCTAGTACATCTTCTAGCATATGTAAGTTTACTGATTTTTGATTTAGTGAGTCTCCTTCTTTTGTTGCCAGTGCTGCTAATGTATTTACTAATACTCCTATTATAGATATTATAATCATACCATTATAGTTTATTTCTTGTGGATTAATTAGTCTTTTTACTGCTTCATATATTACAAATATTGATCCAGTTAATAGTATTGTTGATGTTATTATACTTCCTATTACTGAGTATCTAATGTATCCATATGTATAAATATTGTCTGGTTTTTTCTTACTTTTCTTTTCTAGTATATATGATAGTCCAATACTCATTGCATCTCCAATATCATGTACTGAGTCTGATAGTATTGCGATACTTCCTGTAAATAGTCCTCCGAATAGTTCAAATACTGAGAAGGATAAGTTTAATAAAAATGCGATTAATATATTTTTTTCTGTTTTCATAATTCCTCCTTATACTCCATGGCAAAATGGTAAATCATCGAACTCTATTAATTCGATATTTTTTATTTCTTTTCCATCAAATGTTAGTTTAAATACTTCTGGTGCGTTTATTGATTTTTCAAATATTATTTTTCTATTATATTCGTATTTGAATTTTTCATCTATAATGCTTATTAGTTTACAGTATTTTAATAGATAGAATGTTATTGCGTATGCGTGTGTAAATACTGCGATTCTTTTGTTTTTATGTTTTTCTAGAATTTCATTTATTACTTCATCCATTCTTTTTCTAACATCTTTTTGTGATTCTCCACCATCTGTTTTATAGTTTTCATCCATATATTGTCTTATAAACCAATCGGGTACTTTTTGGTCATTTATTATTCCTACTCTTCTTTCATCTAGTCTTTCGTCTATATTAGCTTTTAGGTTTTGACTTTCCATCATATATTTAGCTGTTTGGAGTGTTCTTACGCAGTTACTAGTATAAAGTACATCAATGTTTTGTAGTTCTTCTTCTTTACTTAGTATTTCAGCTCTTTTTTCTCCTTCACTTGAAAGTACTATTTTTTCTTCTCTTATAATTCTAGGTTGTGTTGTATTGTATGTTTCTATATCATCTCTTTTCATTCTTACTGAATGTCTTATTAAGTATAGTGTTGTCATTTTTTACCTCCTTTATAATTATAACAAAATTTTTTTATTTTTTTCTATATTTAATAAATAAAAAGGAAACTAATTTGTTTCCTCGCCATAAATATCTCTATATGAGTCTAATACCCATTCATTGTTTTCTTTTATTATTGTTGCATATCCTGTAAATGTTTCTTGTGGGTTTAGATCATTTTCTAGTGTTCTATAGGTTCCTTCTACTTCTATTTTAAATTTTTCTTCTTTGAATTTTGTTATTTCAAAACTATTTTTTTCATATTCTAGTGAACTTCTTTCTGTTGACCAACAATATAATTTTTCTTCTTTTTCTAGGAAGTTTTTTATGATATTATCTTCTATATATTTTTTTGACAGGAATGTTTTAAAGTAGTTATTTGCTTCTTCTTTGGTATTAAATGTTTTTGTTTTAAAATAATATACTTCAAAGACATCACTATAGTCTAGGTCTCCACAGTATGTTGATGATAGTTTATCATATACAGTTGTATAATACTTTTCCATTATTTCTTTGGTTTTTTCTTTAGTATCTATTTCATTTATTGTTTGTTCTTCTTTTATTTGAGGCTCATATTTATTTTTTATTAGAGTATATGATATAAAACATATTATTAGAAATACTAGTATTATTAGTTCTGTATTTATATCGTTGTGTTTTTTCATTTTACCTCCTTATAATTTTTTATGTTGTTCTGTTTCTTGTATGTATTTATATATTCCTTCTTTTACCCTTGGATTTGTTTCTTTTCCTATAATTTCATTTATTTGTTCTTCTGTTAATTTTGGTATAAGTTTTGGTTGATTAGATATGTCAATTCCTGATGGTATAGTCATATCTTTTAAACCATGTTCTTGACTTAACATAATATTTCCTTTATATATTATACCTTCTTTTTTATCTTCATAATATAGATTAGCTGTATGAATTTTATTTCTTGTCATTATTGTATGATGTGAATATGTATTGTATTCATTTAATCCTGGAGTGAATGCTTTTCTTGGTATGTATAACATAGTATTTGGAGTTATGTTATCAAATATTTGTGATATTTTATAAGGTGAGTATTGTTTTATATCTCGTTTTATCATTATTCCTTCTTGATTATATTCTGCTTGTTCTGCACTAAATGTATTATTACATTCTGCTGCTTTACAATCTTTTGTATCTATTGATGAATACCTGCTTGTTATTGTTGTATATGGTTCTTTGTCTTTATATAGTAACTTTATTTCTTGTTCCATCGCATTTTTTTCTCTTATTGTTTTTCCTTCTTTATCAAATTTTGGTGGAGTTTCTTCTATAAGAGTGTATGTTAATGATGTTTCTGAATCGCTTTTTATTATTAATTTGTATCTTGTTTTTTCTACTACAACTTTTTTGTTTTCTCTCTCAACTCGTATTTCCACATCGTATGTTATTGTTCCTGATTTCTCCATTAAATTAATAATTTTTTCAGTATTAGATGCACATGCTTGAAATATACTTTGTTTCATTTTTTCAATGAATTCTATAAATGATGGATGTTGTTTTAATTCTTCAATGATTCTTATATTTTTTGTTAATATGTAATTTATTTTTTGCTCTAATTCATTCATAATTATTCCTCCACTATTTCTTTTAATTTTTCATATATTTTTACCATTGCGTATGTGTCTAACTCACAGTATCTTAGAAGCCTTTCTCTTATATAAGATTGTTCTTCTTTTGATTTATTTATTAAATCTTGAAATGATGACATTGCTTCACTACCATTATGTATTAAGTCTAAGTTCTTATAGTTTAGACTTTTTTCGTTCGGGAAAAGCGCTGGTAGGACATATTTTATTGAGTATGATCCATGCATGTCTTTAGTATAATAGTATCCTTTTTGAAATGGTATCATTAAGTCTTTTATATTATCGTGTATATTCATTAAGTGATCACTTAAATCAGGATATAGTTTGGCTAGTCTTTTTATTACTGATTTTTCAAATCCCATATTGTACGCTAAAGTGGTTACATTTAGTGGTATATCTCTTGTTAGTTGTTCTGCCAGACTTCTTCTTGGGTCTATCCCTGATTCAGCTAAGAATTCTTTATGTTTTAGTTCTTTATCTAGAATATGCAGTGAGTATTGAAATGGAATTTGTTCGTATGGACTTACATAGTTATAAAGTGGGATTGGCATTTGGTATGTTTCAAAGTCTAAGAAGTATAAGGGTTCTTTTAGTGTATCTAAGAATTCTTTTATTTTGTTTTTATCTATATAATCCTCTTTATCATATAGTTCATATTCTATAGTTCTTTTATAGTTTTCATTTATATCTTCTTTTAGTAAGTCTTCATAACTATATATTCCTTTATTATATAGTTTTAGTTTTTGTCTTATTTGCATTCTTTTAATACTAAATATGTTTTTTTCTGGTAAGTGTTTTGTACAGTATTTAAAGAATGGACATGGATATGGATTAAAGCAGTTTTCATCTATATCTTTTAGTTGTTCTTTATTTTCTACATATTCATTTATTTCTTTAATATTTGTTTTTACTTTATCTTGTAAGCATTTTACTTCTTTTGTTATGTCTTGTTTTATGAATAATTCATCTAAATCTAAATCACCTATTCTTACGTAGTTACTGTTTATATGCACTAGGCATACTTTTTCTACTTTTAGTCCTAGGTTTGTTAGTACATAGTATTGGTATGATGCATCATTTACATATATATCTTTTAGTTCAGTTGAACTTTTTATTTCATATATTTCATATTTATTATTTTCTTTTTTTAAAATATCAACACTACAAAAGTTATTTTTATAGTTGAATGATGCTTCTGTTATTATTACATTTTTATAGCTTTCTATTGTATTTATTGTATCTTCTATCATTTGATTTAGGTTTTCAGTGTATTTTATGTTTATATGACTTCCAAACAAGTATCTAGCAATTTCATGTATGTCATTTCCTTGCTCTAGTATTCTATCATTATTTTGTTCTTCCATTTCTTCTGGTTTATGTTTTTCTAGCCATAATATTTTTTTACATTGTATACCTCTACAGTATGATGATTTTGATAGATTCATATTTACCACCTATTATAATTATATATTTAAAGAAAAAAAAACTCAATATTTTGAGTCTTATATAATTATTATAATGTTAAAGATCTTTTTTGGGCTTGGTCTATTACTATTTGTCCTGGAACTAATTTTATAGGACCCATTTCGTTTTTTCCTTGAGAAATTCCTCTTATTACGTAGTTTTCTAATGATAGTTCTACATTATCATCTTCTGTTACTGTTACTGTTCCTACAGATCCTAAAGTTTCTTGATCAAATCCATCTGGATTGTGTGTCATATTTGATAATTCGCGATTTTCACCAAAGTTTAACTTTCCATTTTTGTATATTCCATCATTTTCTACACCTAGCAATCCACCTATTTTTATTTGTTGTTCTCCGTTTGCATTTTCCATTATAGAAAAAGCAATTTTGTTATAGTGTGATCTTAATTGTTTCTTTTCATCATTAAAATACACTGTAATTACTTCTGCTTCTTCTTGTTTACAGTATGTAGCAACAATTTTTCCTTCTGCATCTAGGTAATAGCTTTTTTCGTTACATGTTTGAATCATGTAATTTTGTGATTCTAAATAATTTTTAAAAAATTCAATATTCATTTTAAATAATCCCCTTTCATGAATGCGTTATATTATACACTTATTTCACAATTTGTCAAATTTTTTTTATCAAAATACAAAAAGAATTCAACTTTGTGATTCTTTTGTGTTAATGTATTTATTTATCCATATTTCAAATTCATGTACATCTTGATATTTTTTTAGGTCTTTATCTTTATTAGCGTCTAGATAGCTTATTATCTTTCCTTGTTTAACTATTATTATTGATGGAGCGTATTTTACTTTACTATAGTATTTTGTATTTTTAAAGTCTTTAAATGGAATTGATATAAAGTCTATCTTATATTTTTCCATATATTCTTTGAATATTTTGTCGCATGGTATTTCAAATGTACAGTAATTATTGTATGTATATAGTATATATGTTTCTTGTTCTAAATTATCTAATGAGTTTACTGTTATGAATTTTCCTTCGTTATAATATTTATTTGTTAGATTTATTTTTTCTTGTTTTTTACAGCCTGTTAGTATTAGTATTGGAAGTAGTACAATTATTAGTTTTTTCATTATTTTACCTCTGTTAGATTTTTAAAGTCTATATCGTGATATACTACTTTCCAAAAGTCATATTTATCATTATTCTTTATTTGAATGTTGTTTTTTCCATTATAATACCAATATCCACCAACATTATATATTTTATTTTCATCCCATCCTAGTGATACTAGCAGTTGTTTTGTCATACCAGCGTATCCTCCGCCACCACACATTAGAAATATATTTTTGTTTTTTGGAAAATAATATTCTAATATTTCTAATGATTCTTTATAGTTTGCTTTGTATGTTCCATCTTCTAATTGAGTGAATAGTGTTTTTCCTTTATATGATTCTCCTACTTCTTTTGGTAATCCTTTTACTTGTGTTAGATATGGATATGGTATTACTTCAAATCCTTTTACTATTCCTGATAGATATGAATCACCACCTATTGCTTCGTAATTTCCTGGATCTTTTAACATTCTCATATCTCTATATACTGAGTCTTCTCTATTTAAATAATTATCTATTGTTTCTTCATTTATATTTTTATCTATACCAAGTTGTCCTCGTTGTCCTTCTGTTATTTGTGGTTTTGGTAATGTTTTTAATTTAGTTTTATTTGGAATTAAATATCCTATAAGTAGTCCTAATAATAGAGTTATGGTTAGTGTTATAAGTGTTTTTGATTTCATTTTCTTACCTCCTTATAGTGTAATTATAACAAAAAAAGCAGACTTTTGTCTACTTTATGTCCTTGGTCTATAATTTTTTGGAGTTTTTTTTATCTTTTTTTTCGGAATGGTTGTTACATTTTGCTTGGCTGCTTCTGTTAGTTTTGCTTTTGCAGCTACCAATTTTTGTTTTGCCTCTCTGATTTGTCTTAATTTATCATTTTCATTATAATCTAAATTATCTTTTTTTACATCGTAATACTGTATTGGTATTGTTTTAATTGTTGTTTCATATGTTTCTTCTGTATAGTTCATTATTTTTTCTAATTCTAGTTTTATTTGTTTTAATTGTTCTAATTCATTTTTTTGTTCTTCTACATATATTTTTTGCTGTTTTGTCAATAAGTATTCCCCTATTAGTGTTATTGGCGCTATAGCAAGTGCTAGTTTCAATGCCGAAAGTGTTGCATCACTTAAATTTCCTAGGATTGTTTTTATTATTATTTCTCTATTTTCTTCTTTTGTAACTGAATAACCAATTATAAATGCCATTATTGATGATAGTATTGTGACATATGGCAAATGATACTTATTTTGTTCCTTTTCCATACTTTCTAATTCTTTTTGATATAAGCTGATTTTTTTATTAATAAAGTCTATATCTGTATCTGGATTATATCCGTTTATTTTTCTTCCTAATGCGCAATATGGGATTGCACCTAGTTCTATTTTTTCCATTGTTATTCCTTCTTTCATTGTTGTTATTGTATCATAAGTTTTTTCTTTTTTAAATAAATTTATGCCATTTTTTAGTTATATATATGTTTTCCTATTTTTTCTCCAACATTTACTATTGTTTCTATTCCTTTTTGGCTATATTCGATAATATCTTTATCTATTTCAATATTTTTTATTACGATTACTACTGTGCTTCCTCCTGGTAGAAAGTATCCTTTTTCTTCTCCTTTTTTGAATTGTTTTTTATTATGATTAATTATCTTTCCTATCATCATAGCGCCTACTTCCATGTATATTATTTGTCCAAAATTTTTTGTTTCTAATATACTGTATTCTCTATGATTTTCTTTGTATATTTTATATTTTTTTGATGTTTCACTTACTGTGTGATATTTTCCTTTTATATTTTTTATTTTTAAAGTTTTTCCATCGTCTATGTAGTGAAATCTATGGTAGTCATCTACTGCAAGTCTAAATATTAAAATGTATCCATTTTTATATTGTTCTAGATTTTCATTACAAAACAGTTCATCTAATGTATATTCTTGATTTTTTATTTTTACTTTTAGATTTTCTTTTATTTTATATACTGATAATTTTGAGTTGCATGGACTTATTAGTGTATTTCTTTCTTTTTCTATTTTTATATTTTTTAGTTTTCTTATAAAGAATTCATTAAATGTTTTGTAGTTTTTTTCTTCATATAGATTCATATCTATATTGTTTTGTTTTATGAATTTTTTTATTTTTATTTTACTTATTCTAGTCTTATTATATATTCCATATAGTTTTGAAATTAGTTTTGAAGTAGCTATTTTTAATAGTATTTTATTGTTATATATTATATTTAGTGGTTTTTCTCCTATGTGTTTTATTTCTATTATTTGTTTAGTTGTTCTATTGTATACTTTTGTCATATAACTAGTATTATTGTTCCTATTATTCCTAGTATTAGTAAGAATATTAAGGCCTTATTTTTTGGTTTAATTACTTTTATATTTAATACAAATAGTATAGCAACTATTAATATAATTAGTGTATATATTATATTAAATATATTTGTTTCTAATATTCTTGATAGTAAATAAAACGCAGGGAATATTATTGCAGATGATGTTACAGGTAGTCCTGTATAGTATTTTTTTGGTGTATTAGTTGCTGATAAGTTAAAATTAGCAAGTCTCGCTACTGCAAACATTCCATATATAAAGTATATTAGTATATGGTATGGTTCAGTTAGTCCCATTCCATAAAAGATTATTATTGGAAATGCTCCAAAACTATATGTATCTATTAGTGAGTCTAGTTGTATTCCAAATTCTATTTCTTCTTCTGTTCTTTTACACTTACGTGCTACTGTTCCATCAAACATATCGCATATTCCTGATATTACTAGACATGCAAAAGCATAACTTATTTTATTATTAAATACTAGGTATATTCCTATTGTTGTTGATAGCAACCCTAAGTAGCTTAATATTACTGATTTATTCCATTTTCCTATCATTTGTACCTCCTACTACTTTATTATTATATCAAATTGAATGTAAAAGAAAAAGAGAAATTAATTCTCTTCATATACTATTTACATATGTAGTTTATTAATTTACTTAAATTAGAATTTTTAATTAAATTTTTCTATATATGTAAAATCCATATTTATATTATATATATCCATGACATTTTCTCTTCTAAGTTTTTTCTTTATTTCTTCAAAGTCATTTAGAAAGAAGTCTATTTCATATGTAAGTAAATCATCTATATTTTTTATTCCTATATATTTTAAGTAATTAATTATGTTTGTTATACTTTCTTCATTACATTCGATTGACAAGATAATTGCATCACCATTTACTTCTATGATTTTATTTAATGTTTCTTCACTTATTCCCAAATCTATTAAATTGTTCATAATGTTTTCTCCTTTAAAATAATTCCTCTTATCATATCGAATTGATCTTTTGTTAGCATACTTTTATATGTAATTGCGAATAGTAATAATTTATCTCTATCTAATTCAGGGTATGCTTGTAATAATATAGGATATATAGTTTTAACTTTCATTATTGAAATAAGAGCTGATTGATTGTCTTTACTAAATAAATATGTTCTTTCAGAATTTCTAAATTGTTCTAATTCATCAATTTGCTCATCACTATAATTTGCATAATCAATTGGTGTTGTAGATATTTCTTGTTTATCTATTGTTTGTTCCATTTCAGAATCGATTTGTTCATCAAAAATAGTAGATTTATATGTTTCTTTTTCTGTTATTTCTCCGCTTTGGATTAAATAACGAGAAATATCTGCAAACTGTCCAATTCTTGATGATTGTTTAGTCATAAATTCTTCTAATTTTCCTCTTTCGATTAATTGATCTAATATTAATTGAATATTACGCGCTTTTAAACTAGACAACGCAAAATTTATTCCTGCTAAGTTGCTGTATCCATATTGTTTTAAAACCTCAATATTGTGTCCTGTTGTTGCAGCAGACGCTATAAGCGATGATGGTGCAGTTATTATTTTCTTAGCATCATATCCAAGTTGACTTATTAGTTCTATATTTTGTTTAAAGTGTTCAAAACATCCATTTGTATGATTGACTATTACACTGTACTTATTTCCAAATGCTGCAGGAACTTTTCTTAATACTTGTGTGAAATCAAGTTTATGTTTTTCATCATTCAGTATTTTTTTCATTTCATTTAATATGGCAGTATTTGAGCATAATGCTAAATAGCAATACTCATATTTTTCTATATCAAATGGAATGTTATTCTCATTGCACCATTTAATTATATCTACTATATTTTGGAAATTGCCTTTTTTAGGGATTTCTTTTCGAAGTTTTTCGTTTGCTTTACTAATATCACAATTATATTGTTGTAATAGTGTTTGTATTTCTTCTTCTGTTAAACCTTTGCCTGTTTCTTTTTGTGAATTTTTTTTATTTTTTGCTTGACTTGTATTTGAAAGATTCAATGCCGATAGGCGATTAATTTCTTGTGTAATTGCTTTAAACAATTCCAAAATTGTTGTAGAAGGAATTATATATTTACTTACTATATTATTTATTTGGTCTATCGTTTGTCCTTCAGTAACCACATAGGGATTCTCATTTATTTGTTTAATTATTTCTCTTATATCACTTCCTGGCGATAGTTCATTAATTTTTTTATCAAGAATTTGTATTAGAGTTGTATAGATTGGGTGTTGTTGTATACTTTTCTTTTGTGCTTCTGATAAGGTAACAAATTCACTATTATTTAAAATTCTTAATGTATCCATCAAACGAAAATAGTCTTTTAAATTTATTTGAGTTTCCTCTTTAAATAAATTTTGATACTTAAGTAAAGTAAAGACATCTTTTTCTATTTCAGCCTTTGCAATTTGATAGATACTTGCAGTACTAGATGGAGGGAGATTATTTAATATTTCTGTCAATACATCTATAGTATTTTGACTTTTACTTAAAGATTGCATCATTATTCCCCCTTTCTTTTTCGGCTTGTAGCAATTCATTTATTCTTCTTTCATGTTCTTGTTGTCTAACTATGAATAATTTTCTTTCGTCTGGAGTTGCATTTTTTAGTGATTTATATTTTTCAATAAAATTATGGATTGCAGCATCATTTTTTGTAACATCAGAGTATACTTCAGATTCATTTGATGCCTTTATTCCTAATGATTCTATTAGATATACAGGTTTATTAGTTTCAAGTACATCACCGGGTAGCTGTCGATATGCTGTTCGCATACTATTTCCAAATTGAACTCGATATCCAAAATATCCTAATGGTTTAGATCGATTTTCCTTTTGGCTATTACCTAATACTGGGGCTGATTTTTGAATTTTATCTGGCATTGTATTTTTAAAATAATTAATCATGTAATTTACTTTTTTAATTTCACTAGGTCCATACTTTCCGAATACTTTTGAGTCACTTATTAATCTTTTTTCAACTTGTGTTGTTCCATCTTCCCATTCAAAAAACACTACTATACATGGAGTATCTTCGTTATCAGTTGTTTGTTGTTCTATTAGTTCTTCTAATTTTTTTTCTTGTGCTTGATTATATTGCTCTTCAATCAAAGAATAATTTTTTAATAAACCAGATAATTCAGCTATATTTTTTCGCATCTCTAAATAATCAGTTATTTCTAGTTCTAATCCTTCATCAATCAGTTCTATAGTCGTTTTTAACTCAGTGATTATTATTTTGATTCTTTTATTTATTTGGTAAAGTTTTAAAGTTTCAAAATCAAGATTACGTGAACTTAATGGGTATAAAAGCTCGTCTCTCCTAAGATCCAAGTCAATACCCTCATATGCATGTAAAATTGCATCTATAAATTCTTTTTCTTCTTTTGGCAAATATTGAATTTCACAATTGCTAATTTTATCTTCTATTTCGCCTATAAGGTTGCTTGCTTCTTCTATTGCATTCTCTTGTTTTTGTTTAAACTCTTGTCGTGCTTGTTGCTCATCTTGTAGCACTTGTTCATTTTTCGTTTCTATTCTTTTTTTGCATTCTTGATAATGTTTAATATATAGTTTTATTAAAGCGATTCTATTTTCCATGTTGTTATCATTGCTATTTCCTATTTGATATTTTAATCCATGAATTATTAGTCTTAGTTGACATTCGCTACTTTCATTTTTAATTTCTTCCATTGCAGCTTCTATTTTTTCTTTATCAATGTAATCACTTTGTAACTCTTGTGAAATGATATATTCTATTTCATTATCTTTATCAATTGATAAATCAACACTTGTTTCTCTATTGTTCATTTCTGAAACTATTATTTGCTTTGCTTGTTCTAATAACTCTGCATATTCTTCAGTTATTTCGTCATGTTCTTTTTGTAAATTTTGATTTCCCATTGATTCAGGTTGTTTTGCATTACTTGATTGTAATTTATCAATGTTAGCTTGGTATTTTGCTGATATATTTTCTTTTATTATATTTACTATGTGTTCGATTTTTTGTTTTCTAGCTAATCGTGCTTGTTCTTTTAACAAGCTGAATACCATATTAGTTATAACGGTTTGTTCAAAATTTTCTCTTTGAATATATTCTATATACTTTCCAATGTTTTCATTGCTTATAAACTGTATTAATCGACCATCTACACCTATATTTTGTGCGATAGTTTTCATTAAATGTGTATAATCTGATTTTTTCTGGATTTCACTATGAATTTCTTCTTTTTCCCTTCTGAATTGTGATAAGATTTTATTTATTCTAAAATTGAAAAAGTCCTTACTTGCTTTATCACCAACATTTATTACACCATTGCTTGCTGAAACAATTTGTTTTGTTATTTCTGAATATCCTTGTTGAAACAAATTAAGTGCTGAAGCTAAGAATTTAAGTCCATCAATTTTTCCTTCATTAAAATTTTGTTGTAATTCTTCAATTGTTATTATTATATTTTGTACTTGTTCTATTTTTTCTTCTTTTTGGGTTAATGATTTTTTATTACTTTCAATTTTTGAATCAAGTGTCTCTTTTAAATTTTTCAATAACGAATAGGATGATTGTTGAGCATTACTTTGGGTATATTTGCCCAATTCATCATTAAAATCATAGTCTTTTAGTTTCTCTAGATTCACATCAATATAAACTGGGCTATTTAATGCTAATTTTAATGAAACTATTAAAAGTTCTATTTCTTCCTTTTTTTGACTAATTTCATCAATATTTAATCCATCTATTTCAGTGTATAACACATCTATTTTATCTATAAAATCATCAATATTTACCGAATTATTATTTGTTGTTTTTTCTTGTTCAAGTAGACTTTTGACGATTAATAATTCTGCCAAGTATATTTCTTTCAAATCAAAATCACCATATATTTCATTAAAGTCTTTTTGCCTTTGTTGTTGTGATAAATTTGAGTAATATTGTAGGTTTTTTTTAAATCTTTCTAAAAATTCATCCATGTGTTCACACTCCTATTTATACTGTATATTATTATATAACATTTTTTATAAATTTTCTACTTTTTTTATTTATCAAAAAAAGCAATATTTTCATATTGTTTATTTGTGATATGTTCCGCCCCATTCAACTATTGTAAATCCTTTTCTTTCTTCTTTTTTTAATTGTTGTTCTTTTACTTTTATAGGTTTATCTAATTCTTTAAAGTCCATCATTACTCTTATTAGTGTATCTGGTTCTTTACTAAATTCTAGTGGCATATTTATATCTTTTTCATTTCTAAATGATATAAAGTTGTATTCATTATTTTCTAGTTTATCTATCCAATATACTATAAATTCATTTATTTCATATTCATTTAGTCCTAGTATTTCTAGTTTTTCTTCTAAGAATTTTACTGAGTTTTCTCCTTTTACTACAAATCCTTCATCCATGTTTAGTTTGTAGTTATCTATTCCTTCCCAATATAGTCCATAGTAGTTTCTTTTAGTGTTGTAATCGTATATGTTTCCGTCTTGTGATACTCTTACATTCCATTCATTTTTATATTTTGGATATGTATACAGTAAGTCTTTTTCATTTCCTAATTTTATTGTTAAGTCTATTTCTTCTTCTGGATAAATATATATCATTGGTTTTTTTTCAATATCTGGATCACATATTTCTCTTTTTGTTGTTCTTGTATATGCTTCTACTTCTTTTTCTTCTTCTATTTCATAAATAAATGTTATTTGCTTTATTGGACATACTCCACACTTATATGATACATCAAAGTATATTTTATATTTGTCTTTTTCTTTTTCTAATTTATCATTTTCTATTGTTTCTGTGCATGAATCTATTGGCATTGTATAGAACAAGTATTTTTTATTTATGAAATCTTGTTCTTTTAGTTCTTTTGTCATTTCATTTTCTTTTTTTTCTATAAATTCTTTATACTGTTCATATGTATCTATATATTTATATGATATGTTTGGATTTTCTAGTATTTCATATTGTTGTTCTTCTTCTATATCTTTTTGATTTAATAGAATTATTATAATTACAAATATTATTGTTATTATTGTTCCTAGTATTATTTTATTTTTCATATTTACTCCTTTTTAATATAATTAATTTCAAAGAATATAATCGTTAAAAATGGTAGGCTGGTCGCAATTATTTTTCTCAAATCCTATTAATAATATACTTTTTTCGGTGGCTAAGTCAATTTTTTTATATTATTCATATCTATATTGTTCTATTGTAGATAGGTGATATGATATGTTTCTTCGTCTATTGTTTCAATTAGATCTATTCTTGTACTATTTTCTTCTATATCATTAATAGTACCATTTATAGTGTCTATTTTACCTTTAATTATACCATCATAGATATTAAGTGTTCCTGTTGTATTAATTCCATATTGAATTGATTTTATTGTAGGATTATTATTTATATTTCCATCTTTTGTACCTATATTAAGTGTTCCAACATTTTCTATTGCATTAAATCCAGTTGATATGATAGTACCTCCTGTAATTGTTATAGTACCGTTTGCTAGATTATGTACAGCAGCTCTGCTATCAGATGTTGCACTAAGTAATGATGAACCTGTTATAGTAGCAGTACCACCATTATTGTATAGTGCTTGTTTTGTTCCAGTTGCTTCTATAGTAGCGTCTATTATAGTAAGGTTTCCGTTTTTTTCATTATTAATTGCGCCTTGTGTTGTATTGGATTTAATGTATCCATTACTAATTGTAAGAGTACCGTTATTACTAATAACTGGGGCTACTCCTTTATTATTAATGGTATAGTTTTGAAGGTTTATTATTATATTTTGACCTGTCGCTATTGTTATTTGTTCGCTTGTATTTCTTTTTAGATTAATAGTTGTTGTAGTACCATTTTTTGGTACAGTAGTTATTGCTTTTTGTAAAGTATTATATGTTGTACCATTTATTTCTGCTGTTATTAAATCTTCTTCATTTGTCCATTGTGCATAGAAAGTTATATTATCATTTATTATTTCATCTGCATCTATTTTTCTTCCACCTTCTTTTTCGGTATACCAACCATTAAATTCATAGTTTGTTCTTATTGGTGATGGAAGTGTTCCAACATTAGTATTTAATTCTACTTGTTTTTCTGGTTCTGTTACAGTTCCACCATTTGGATCAAATGTTACATTTGCGACTTTACCAAGATACATTGTGTTATAAAGAATATTATTTATTCTTTCTGTGTTTTTTATTTTTTCGTAGTTTTCTTCTATATCAGATATATATGATTCTTTATTAACTATTGATGTTTTTGTTGATTTAAGTATTCCATCGTAGAAATTATAGTTTACTGTTGAATTTATTGCGTATGAGTTTGATTGAATTACTGGGGTTGTATTTGGTGTACCGTCTTTTATTCCAATAGTAAGGGTTCCTACATTTTCTATACCATAGTAACTTGCTGATACAATTGTTCCACCTGTAATATTCATTGTTCCTGTTCCTGTGTTTTGTATGGTTGCTCTTATTGTTGATATTGAACTTAGGTATGGGTCTCCACTTATGGTGACATTGCCTCTATTATATATAGTTTGTCTTGTTCCTGTTGCGATTATTCTTCCTCCAGTAATGATAAGTGTACCTGATAATTCAACGTCTACTGCACTAAAAGTTGTGTCTGATGTAATAGTACCGTTTGACACAACTAATCTACCATGAGTGGTAATAACTGCTCCTACTCCATTATTACTAATAGTGTTTCCTTGTAAGTTAAGTATTATATTTTTATTTGATGGTATGGTTATAATTTCACTAGTGTTTTTTAATAGTAATATTGTAGTTTCTGTATTGTCTTTAGGTGCAGCGTCTACTGCTTCTTGTAATGTTTCATATTTATTATTTCCTATTTGGGCTACATAGCTTACTTCTTCAAATTGAACTGATAAATTAATAGGATAACTTGTATTATTACTATCATACAATCCTTCTTTATATTTAATTGTTATATAGAATTCTTTAGTTGCTCCATAGTTACATTCATTATTTTTATTGCATAGTGTATCTCCCAGTGTATAGTCTGTTATTTCATATTCTAGATTTGGATTAATTCCTGTTATGTCTACTATTTTCATTGCTGTTGATAAAAAAACAGTTGCGTCTATTTTATATGTAATTGTTGAATCTTGATTTGGTAGATTTATTGTTCCAAATATTGAGTCAACATTATACCCTTCTGAATTACTTAGTCCACCATTTGTTACGTTTTGAACTGTAATGTTTGTTATTCTAGCGCTTCCGATTGGATTTACTGTAGCCATAATGTTTTCTACTCTTGGTGTATTTGATACTGATCCGTATGCGACTGATAAAAATAATATACTAATTATAATAAATGTTAGTGTTATTCTTTTATGCATTATTTTTTCCTATCAAAATCAGTATCGTTTACTTCATATAAATACAAGTCTTTATCATTTGTAACATAGAATTCACATTTCTTATGTTCTTCTATTATATGATAGTTTATATGTTCTTTTGTATTGTCTCTAACATCTATTAGTTCTTGAAAATTATTTACGCGTATTATTTCGTATTTATTCTTATTATGTGGTGTTTTTACATTAACGATTATTCTATCGTAACCGTTTAATAGTCTATTTATATATTTATCGTATTTAGTTAGTTTATGATGTTTTTTTATAAGGTATCTTATTATAAACCCTATATGTGTCAGTATAAGTACAAGTATTATAATACTCATTGTATAAAATTCTTTTGATTTAATGTGGTATTTTTCTTCTTTTAGAAGTGTTTTTACATCGTTAATTTGTTTTTCTTGCATAGATATATTTATTTCTTGTTCGGAAAGTGGAATTGTAAGTGATGTAACACTTTGATTGTTCATTTTATGGTTATTGTTTTCACTGTTTTTTTCTTCTACTATTAGTTGTACTTCTAAGTTACTAATAGTATTTACTGCATAGCTAGCTCTAAATTTATTGGCTAAATCATTGTAGTAGTTATAGTCTATTATTGCTTCTCTATTAATGTGGTAAGTGTTTGTGTCATTCATTTTGTCTTTGATTGATTCTGTTAAGTCATATTCTTTTTCAAAGAAAACTTTTGAATTGTTTTGACTTCCTATTATTAATTTAGCAATTATTTTATAGTCAATGTCTAAGTTAGTATTAGTACTTGATGTAAGTAAGTAATCATAGTTTATATGTATTTTATCTATTAGGGTTGCTACATATGCCATACCGTCTTCAAGGTATGGTGTTTCATAGAAATTATTGTCTTTTAAGTATACTTTGTAATTAACCTTGCTTGTTTCTTTATATATTATTTCTTCTTTTTTTGTGTATTCAAATGCATTGATTATACAGATAATTAGCCCTAATAATAAAAGTATAGTACATACAATATCAATAATTATAGGGTTACATTTAGGGCATAGCTTTTTTTTCATCTTACTCACCTACTTTCACTTAACCATACAGTTGGATATCCTATTTTTGGTATTTTTTTTATTTGTTTTCCAATATAAATGTTTTTTTCTATTAATATGTCATCTATGCTGTTATTAGCATCCCCTTTTGTATAGTATGCATACGAGTTATTTGTTTTTAGTTTTTTTATTATTCTATGTACTATTATGTAGTTACCTTTTTTAAAAGCGATTATGTCTCCTTCTTTTAGAGATTCGTAATTATATTTTTTATCTATTATTACTACGTCGCCTTTTTTTATTTTTGGTGTCATACTTCCTGTTGCGATAGCGACAGCGTGATATTTGAAGTAACCGCTATAAAAGTATACTAGCGTTATTATAATTATTGTGGGGAGTATTGATGATTTTAGTGTTTTTTTATAGTTTTTACTATCTATGAATTTGTCTTCTTTTTTAGTTACAAATTTTAGCATGTTGAATGCAAATATTACTGGTACTATTAATTGAATTATAGCGACTATGTATTCACTTGGATTTGGTACTATTGATATTAGGTATGGATATAGTCCAAATAGTAAGTCAAATATTATAATTGGTTTGTATCCTGTTTTTTTTGATATGTATGAGTATGATATGTTTCTTGATATAATTGGTAGTATAGTAAGTGTGATTAGTTTTTGTATTGTGTTTTTACTGGTATAGTCAATTATATATGCCATATCTAGTATTATAAATACAATTACTACTATGATGGTGCATAGTGTATTATTGTCTGCTTTATTAAGCATATTATATCTGAGTATTTCTCTAAGTATTGTGTATATTATTAATGGGATTATAAATATTTTTAGTCCATAAAGGTTTATGTAATTAGTACTTTTAGCTAGTCCTACTAATAGTCCTAGTAAGTAGTATAGTAAAAAAAATGAAATTATAAATATTGATATTTCAAATAGTATATTTTTTATATATCTATGTTTATCTTTTTCTATAACAAAGATTTTATTAAAAAATATAAGTAATATAAATAAGAATAAGTTCATTTTATAAGAAGAAAAGAAATTAAAAATGAATAAATCAAGTAGGAATATTATAATTAATACTAAGGATAGTATTAGTATTTTCTTATATCCTTTTTTCATTTTAATGTCCTCTATTAGTCAATTGGATTGTATGTTAGTGTGATATCTGGGAATGTAACATCGAAGTCTCCGTCTGCTCTTCCTGATCCTGCTGCATAGTTGATAACTACTGTTATTGTGTCTGCTGAGTTTATAGCTAGTGTATGATTTGTTATTGACGCAAGTGATGTTGTAGTTGCATCTATTCCTGTTACTTGTACACTTAATGATATACCAGTACACGCTGTGTCAACTAGTGCTTGATTTGTATTAGTTCTTGCTGTACATGTTTTATTTCCTGTAAATATAATACTGTTTAGGTACGCTAAATACTCTCCTCTATTATATGCATAGAATGTGTATGTAGCACTTTGTCCTGGTTCTGTAAATGTAGCGTGTAAATTAGATATTACTGGATTACTGGTATTATCTATTTCTGCATTTGTTGCGCTGAATCCTGTAACGTTTGTGTTTAGTGTTGGTGTTATATCATCTTCTACAACACTTGTATTACTTGATGAGAAGTCTACATTAAAGCTTGATTCATTAGGTACTACTTCTGCAGATGATTCAATTTTTAGTGTGCTTGAAAATGCTGCATAACCTAGCGTAATACCTACTATTCCTAGTAATAAAGCAACTATAGATATAATTTTAAATGTTTTATTTTTCATATTTTACCTCCTATTATTACATTATGAGTATGCCTCAAAATATAAAAATTATTAATTTTCTTTGTTTTTTTATAAAAAAATCACTATTTTATAGTGACTTTATATATTTATTATTTTGTTTTTTATATTTCATTTTGTGCTTCTATTATTATTGTAGGTATGTTTGATTTTTTTATTTCAAATACTACAACACCGTTTTCATTTACTTCTTCTTTTGTATAGTATCCTTTTTCATAAAAAGAATTAACTGTTTCATCTATACTAGAGTGTCGTTCTTTAAAGTCTTCTTCAAAATGTTTTGAAATTGCTTCTTCTAAATTATCATATCTATATATATTTGTTACTTCTACTTTTATTGTTTCTTCTAATTCTGGTAGTTTTTAAAAAATAATAATATCTCCAACGCTTACTTGCTTTCTTTTATCATCATTTATTCTATATTCTCTTTTCTTTTTTCCCTGTTTTATTCTTTCAAATGCTTGAGCATTAAGCTTCATTATGTGTTCCAAAATTATACCTCCCTGTATTATTTTTCTATTATTAAGTCTTTTAAATAAAAACTATATCCTCTAATTTGTACTACTTTATTGTCATCTACTATATGTGATACAACATAGATCATTCCATCTTCAAATTGTACTACTCCTGTATAACCACAGTTTGAGTTTATATTTCTATCATAGTCTATTGGGAATATTCTTGATTGTATTTTGTCTCTATTTGTTTCTAACATTCCTTCTTTTGTTATTAAACATCCCATTATGTTTTGACCGTGTATTCCTCTTCCTATGAATTTTCCTTGATTAAATCTATATGTTATTAGGTAGTATCCTTCTTTTAGTTTAGTTATTACTGGTCTATGACATGCTGGTATTGGCATGTTATATATTTCGCTCCATGTATCTCCATTATCGTATGATATTGTTTTTAGGGCGTCTATTCCTTGGTCTGAGTTTTCTCTCATGAGGGCTACTATTTTATCGTCTATTTTTATTGTTGATGTTTCACATAGATTATATCTTTCGTCTGTTTTTAGTATTTTTTTGTTTGTCCATGTTTTTCCTTTATCATAGCTATAGTATATAATTGTGTCTAGTTTTTTATTTCTTTCTTGTGTTATTTGTATCCATTTGTCTTCTAGAACTAGTATTTTATCTGGTACAATTCCAGTCATTGTTGTTTTTATTTCTTTTTTTATGTTTAAGTTTTCATCTAAATAAAACATATAGATATAGCTATTCTTTTTATCTTTGTCATCATTTAAATACCATGATGATGTTATTATGATGTCGTTTTCTATTTTGTTTATTCTTGGAGCATCCCATCTACCGTTGTTGTCTATTTTTTCTTTTATTATTTTTCTTTCTTTCCATGTTTTTCCTTTATCGTTTGATGTTGTTATACATAGATTATATTCTTTTGTTTCTTCATTCATTTCAGCAAATACGCATATTAGATTTTTGTCTAATAATAAATCAGGAAAGGCTCTATAGTAGTTTTCATCTTTACTTATACAATATTTCATAAATCACCTTCTAGTTTTTCTTTTATTCTATTTATTTGTTCTTCAGAGAAGTAGTGTTTTATTATGTCTTGTCTTGTTTTTAGATCTTCCATTAATTCTTTATCATTTACTTTATCTATTATTTTATCAAGGTCTAAGTTTTCACCAACTGCACTTATTAGTTCTGTTAAATAGTATCCATCTTTTTCTTTTATGAAGTAGTCAACTATTGAGTCAAAGTTTATATTTTTTCTTTCGTAGTTGAATGCTAGTCTCCATAACCATTCTCTTTTATCGTGTTTTATTCCTGCTTTAACTAATTTTTCAAATTCGTCTTGGTTTATACTTGGTGGGAATGGTGCTTGTATATATTGAGCAATGAATTCTAATAATTCATAGTCTGATAGATTTTCAAAGCATTTGTTAAAGTATTCATTGTTATTAATATAATCTGTTATTTTAAACCATCTTTCTTTAGAGTCTCTTTTTCTTTTATAGTCCTTTTTTAGTTGTTCTAGTTGTTTATTTATAAATTCGTCTTTATTTGGAATATTTTCTAATCTTTTTATTAGTTTTTTTATTGTTTGTTTTTCTTTTTTTATATATTCGTCTTCTTCATCTGGTGTTGTTTGTATTATATTTTTTATTTCTTTTATAATTTTGTTTATTTCTTTGTTTTTTATATTACTTAGTTTTTCTATTAGTTCTTCTCCTGTTATGAATCTATTGAAGAATTTATAGCATATATTTAATAATTCTTTCATTATATCACCGTTATTATTTCATTAAATTCAAATTTAATTTCTTTTGTTGTTTTTATTATTAGTTTGTATTTATTTTCTTCTAATTTTTCTATTGTACTTTCTTCTATATCGTATATTGTATTTTCTAAAAATCCATCATGTATGAATTCTATTTCTGATATGTATTTTTTTATGTCTATTATTTTATTTATTTTTAAGTCTTTTAACCAGTTTATTGGGTATATTGTTTCTATTGATATTATTTTTTCTTTTGTTTCTATACATATATATGGTGATTCTGTTTTCATTCTTTTTCCATTTATTATTGTGCTTAATGGATCTATTGATACTTTTATTTTATAGTCTTTTATTTCTTTTTCATTTATTTTTATCATATTATTCTTCCTTTAGTTTGTATTTTATATTATTTCCTATATATGGATAGAATTTATTGTTTAGTTTTAATACTAATTTAGCTATATCTATATTATTTTTTACTAGTTCTGATGCTTTTATATATTTATATATATCTTCTTTTAAATATTCTTTTGATTGTTCATATAATAGATTATTTATTTCTTTATTGTTTCTATAGAACATTGATGTTTCGTATAAGTTGTTTTTTCCATACATTCCTAAGAATATTTGTGTTATTAGGTTTGATTTTTTCATTTGTTTTAGTATAAATTCTTCTGTTAGATATTTTACATCTATTAGTAATATTACTTTTTCATTTAGTTCTAAAAGTTCTAATAATTTTTCTTGTTCTTTTACATAATTTGCTAGTTTATAGTTTTCTTTTATGTGTTTTTTTATTAGTTCATAGTCAAAGTATAGTGGGATTTTTTCTAAGTATTCTACTATTTGTTTTCTTATTTTATTGTTTTTATATTCTTCTACTTGATTAATATAGAATATTTCTTTTTTTTCTATTTTTGATATCATTTCTAGTATTTCATCATTTAATCCGTCTTTAAATATTTGATTTAGTTTATTACTGAATATTTCTAGATTATTATCATAATCATTTGTCATAATAATATCGTCTATATCAAAGTAGTCAAATAGTTCTTCTATTGTATTTATAAGTTCGATTACTTTTTCTTGGTTTTGCATAATATCACCTGTATTTATTATATCAGTTTATTTATTTAATTTATATAATTATGCTTAAAAAAATCAGCTTAATGCTGATTAATTAAAGTTTTTTAGTATTGTTTTCTTTTTGTTGGTTTATATATTACTTTAAGATTACCTCCAAATATGGTTGCATTTGGAAATAGTTTACTCAATTCATCAATATATTCATCAGTGTACTCATTATTTTTTATGCATATTCCATTGATTAGTAATGGTGGAATTCCTCCGGGGATTGCTGACCAGTAATAGTATAGTCTGTCTTCTTTGTCATGGAAGTCCTTTCCAGCAGGTGAGAATTCTTCAATTACTCCGCCTAACAATTGCATTTCTTCTTTACTATATATTTCTTGAAGTTTGTTTGTAGTTGTTTTTTTTATTTTTTGATATTCAAAATAGTCTAAATGAATTAATTTTTTCATTATTTCATTTTCATCATCAAAGAATAATATTACAGTTTCTGCTCTATCGTTTAGTCTTCTAAAATTTTCATTTTCAGCATTTGGATATGTTTCTGGTTTAATTCTATCTACAAATGTACAAAACCTTCCTTCCATTTCACTTTCAAGGTGACCAAACCATTCAGATGCTAAAACTCCATATTCTGATATTCCTCTTAAAACATCAATTTCTTTACTGCATCTATGGTTTGTCATTCCAGGTATAAGAATAACACGATCATCTTTTGTTGGAAATTCATTTACGGTTGTTGTTTTTGATTGTTCCACAAGTTCAAAATACATTTTTTCTAAATAATGTAAAATATTAAATAAAGGCGTGTTTGGTTTTGCGCGTGAAGATAAAAGAGCATAGTTTCCTTCTTCAACTCCTAAATTTGCTCCTATTAGTCTCATTTTTATACCCTCTTTTCTTATCTTATTTTATCAATTTTTTTAATTGTATCAGCTATTCATTTATTTCTGTTTCACATAATTTTTTATATGTTTTATTGTTTTTTAATAGATATTCATGTGTTCCTGTATCTGTTATTTTTCCATCTTCTATAAGCATTATTCTATCACAGTTTACTATTGTAGATATTCTATGTGCGATTATTAATATTGTGTATTCTCCTTGTAGGTTATCTATTGCCTTTTGTATTTCACTTTGTGTTTCATTATCTAGTGCGCTTGTTGCTTCATCGAATAGTATTATTTCTGTTTTCATTAGTAACGCTCTAGCTATTGCTAGTCTTTGTCTTTGTCCACCTGATAGTATTACTCCATTTTCTCCTAGCATTGTGTCATATTTATCTGGTAGTGATTCTATATATTCATCTATTCTAGCTAGTTTACATGCTTCTTTTATTTCTTCATCTGTTGCGTCTTCTTTTGCTAGTAATAAGTTTTCTTTTATTGAGAAGTTAAATATGTATGGGTTTTGTGTTATTATTGACATATTATTTCTTAGTGATTCTTCTGTTAGATCATCTATACTTATATTATCAAATAGTATTTCTCCTTCATTTCTATTATATAGTTTTGTTATTAGGTTGAAGAGTGTTGTTTTTCCTTCTCCACTTTTTCCTACGAAGGCTACTTTTTCATTTGGTTTTATTTCAAAGTTTATTCCTTTTATTATTTGTTTTTCATCATATCCAAATTTTACGTTTTTGAATTTTATATTTCCTTTTAGCTTTTCTATTTTTGTTTTTCCAAATTTTTCTTTTTTGAATTTTTTATTTTCTATTATTTCATATATTCTATCTGATGATACTACGAATTTTTTATTGTATTCAAGTAAGTGTACAATACTTGTTAATAGATTTTGTACTTTACCTTGATAGTTATATATTATTACGAATGCTGGTATTGTTAGTAAGTTGTGTTTATATAAAAAGCATCCATATAGTATAAATATGAAGTCTAGTAGTTCTCTTGAGCTATTTTCTATATAAGTGTATATTCTTCTTATATTTTCCATTTTTTCTATTTCGTTTGATGTTTCTACTATTTTGTTATTTGTTTGTTTTAGAATGGCTCTACTGGCATTTAGTACTTTTATGTCTCTCATACCTCTTACTATTTCACTTACTAGACCTGTTTGTTTTTCACTTAGTTTTTTTACTTTCTTTTGAACTTCGTATTGTTTACTTAGTCTCTTTTTATTTATTAGGAATATTATTACAGCTGTTATTAGTGCGTATACAAATAAGTATTTATTTAGTATGAATATAGCTACTAATACTCCTATATTTGTTATTGCGTATGATGTCCAGTATGTGTATTCCATAAACATTCCTGATATATCTTCTGTGTCTTTATTTAGTCTATCTATAAATAGTCCTGATGATGATTTGTCTATTTCTTGTACTTCTAGTTTTAGTGTTTCTCTAGCTACAGCTATTTGTAGGTTTATTCTTGTTGATTTAAATATTTTTAGATAGTTATATCCTTTTAGTCGTGACATTAGGTGTTTAATTAATGAGATTATTAATACTGTTAGTGCGGCATATATTAGTTGATTTATTAATCCATCTGTTATATTTAGTATTACTTTAGCTGAGATAAGTGGTACTATTGCGCTTATTATTGCTTCTATTACACTTACTATTACATACATTACTAGATTTATTTTTGCTTCTTTTACATATGGCCATGTTTTTTTTATATTTTTTATAAAGCTTGATTTCATATTACTACCTTCTTTTTTCATATATTTATTATATCAGTTTATTGTTTTATTTTATATATTTATGTTCAAAAAAACCTAGAAATGTTTCTAGGGTTTTTCATAGTATAATTATTTACTACATCCGCTTCTTATTTTTTCTAATAATTTTGATGTTTCATCATCAAATAAAGTACATTGTTCTGTTCCTAAAACATTTTGAATGTATCTACTAATTCCTTTTCTGATTTTTTCAATTGGTTCTGAAACAGTAATAATATATTTACGATCGCTTCCAAAACCGTTTTTCGAGAATGTGTTTTCATATTTATAGTTTTTATCAATTTCTATGTTATTATTTGCTAAATACTTTAAAAATTTTACATATGCATATCCTAGTCTATTTGCTGCTTGTTTATTTAATTCTATAGTCCTTTCAGCATCTTCTGGGTTCTTTTGTTCTATCATTTTCATCAATTCACTATAATTATTGAAAAAGCTTATATCTTCTTGGAATCCATATTGTTTTATACAACTTGAGAAAATTGTAACTAATGTAGAAAGTCCATATTCAAATTGAGTTGTTTTTTCATCATATGAATAATAACCTTCACCTCGTCCGTCATCTCTGAATCTAGTATTCTTTGCTCTTATTGTAACATCTGCCAAAATCAATGATTTCATTGTTTCTTCTGTTTTTGCATATTTATAAGAAGCCTGGCGTTTCGATTTTTGTCTTTCTGTTTCTTCTATTATTATTTTTTCAACTATTTGGTTTTCTTTTATTTGTATACTAGTTTCATCAATAGGATTTCTAGACCATGTGCAAGTAAGATTTGAATCATACCCTTCTACTTTATACCCTTGAAATACTTTAACAAACAATTCTCCATTTTTTTCACTAACTTCAATATTACAACCAAAATATTTTTTAAAACTATCTCCTAAATCACTACATTCATAGACATTATATTTTCCAGGGAAATTTCTTGAAGGTGAGATAATGAATATTTGTTTATCTTGTGGTTTTGTATTAAAAAGTAGTACATCATCCATTTTAATTCCTTTTAGTATGTCTAAGAATTCTTTTTTTGATAAAGCCATATTATCCCTCCAAACTAACTATATTATATTATAAATATAATAAAATTGCACTCTTTTTTAACATATTATATAGATGTGTTAAAAAAAATTATTATTTTGTGTTCAAAAAAACCTAGAAATGTTTCTAGGCTTTTTCTAATTCTATTTTTTCTATGTTGAATCCTTTTTCTTGGTTGTTTATTTTTATTTCTTCTATGAATAGTGTTGCTTTAAAGTCTTTTATACATTTATTTAAAGCTTCTTCTAAGTCATTGTCTAGACTTATTTCTAAGTATTTTATTATTGTTTTTAGTGATAGATTATTGTTTGATTTTTCTCCTCTAATTTTACTTATTATTTCTATTATTTCATTTCCTGTTTTTATTTCTTTTTTAAAGTCATAGTTTAGTTCTTTTATTTCTGTTATATGTATTGATGGTTTTTCTTTATATAGTTCTTGATATATTTCTTCTGTTATAAATGGGAAGAATATACTAAAGTCTTGTAGTAGTTTATATAGTAGTGTATATATTGTTTTTTGTCCTGAGTATCTTGGAGTACTACCAAATTCTTCTGGTCTATATAGTCTATGTTTTACTATTTCTATGTAATTATCACAGAAGTTCCAAAAGAATTTTTCTAGTGTATTAAGGGCTAGTCCTATCTCATAGTTGTCTAGATATTTTTTATATTCTTCTTCCATTTTTTGATAGTTACCTATTATCCATTTGTCTATGTATTCAAAGTCTTCAAAGTCTTTATCTTTATAGTCTTGTAGGTGCATTTCAATAAATTTTGAAACATTCCATATTTTATTTATTAGTTTTTTTCCTCTTAGGAATGTTTCTTCATTGAATATTATGTCTGTTCCTAATTTTCCTGATCCTGCCCAGTATCTTACTATGTCTGCTCCATATGTTTCTAGTAGTTCGAATGGTTCCATTTTAGAGTTTTGTTTTCTTTTTGAGATTTTTTCTCCCTTATTTGCCATAACGAATCCTGATATCATTACATCATTCCATGGTTTCATATTAAAGTTATAGTAGCTTTTAACTATACTATAGAAGTCCCATGTTCTAATTATATCGTGTGCATTACATCTTAGTCCCATTGGTTTTAGAAGTTCTTCTAGTGAGTCTTTTTCTTTGTATTTCATATTTAGTAGTGGTGTTATACTTGATGTTTGCCATGTATCCATTATGTCTTTTTCTGGTATGAATTCGTTGCAGCAACAACTACAGGGTTGTTTTGGTTTATCTATTAGTGGGTTTACTGGTAGGTCTTCAATGTTAGCTAGTATTGTTTTTTTACAGTTTTTACAGTACCATACTGGAAATGGTACTCCAAAGTATCTTTGTCTTGATATACACCAGTCCCACATTATGTTTTCTACCCATTCGTTGTATCTAGTATGCATATGTTTTGGATACCAGTTTATTTCGTTTCCTAGTTTTATGAAGTCTTCTTTATGATTCATTATGTCTATGAACCATTGATTCATTATTGTGTATTCTACTTCTTTTCCGCATCTTTCGTGTGTTTGTACTTCGTGTTCTAGTTCTTCTTGTTTTATTAGGTATCCTTGTTGTTTAAAGTCTTCTATTATTTTTTCTCTTGCTTGTTTTATATTTAGTCCACCATAGTTTGGTATTTCGTCTATTATTTTTCCGTCTTTTGTGAATATGTTTTTTAGTGGTAAATTATATTTTTTCCACCATTCTATGTCTGTTTGGTCTCCAAATGTACAGCACATAACTATTCCGGTTCCTTTATTTTCGTCTACTTTTTCATCTGCCATTATTGGTACTTCTATATTTATTATTGGTATTTGAGCTGTTTTACCTATTAAGTGGTTATGTTTTTTATCATTTGGATTTATGAAGATTGCAACTATTGCTGGTAGTAATTCTGGTCTAGTTGTAGCGATTGTGAATGTTTCATCTTCTGCTTTAAAGTTTATATAATTAAATTGAGTTTTTATTGTTTTTGTTTCTAGTTCTGCTTGTGCGATTGATGTTAGGCATTCGTTACACCATAGAGCTGGACTTTCTTTATGATAACAAGCATTGTTTTTTACTAGTTCTATAAAGTTTAGTTGGCTTATTTTTTCTGATGATTCGCTTACTGTTTTATATGCATTATCTATATTAGCGCTGAAGCCTGCTCTTTTGAATAGTGTTTTGAAGTCTTCTTCGTATTTATTTGTTGTTTCATAGCATAGTTTATTAAATTCTTCTCTTCCTATTTCATGTGCTCTTTTGTTTTGTTCTCTTTCTACTAGTCTTTCACTAGGTAGTCCATTGTCATCAAATCCGAATGGATAGAATACATTATATCCTCTTAGTCTTTTGTATCTAGCAATCATTTCTGCTTGTGTGTATGAGAATATATGTCCTATATGTATTTTTCCATTAACTGTTGGTGGTGGCGTATCTATTGAGTATATTTGTCTTTGATCTGGTTTAAATTCATAGATATTGTTTTTATTCCAATAATCCATCCATTTTATTTCTTTTTCTTTATAATCATATTTTTTATCTAACATTTTAATCTCTCCTTTTCTTTTTTTATTTTGATTAAAATATCAGACTCGTCCATAATCACCCTTTATTATATATTTCATATTTATCATCTCCTACATTTTTTATTAAAAAAAGAGCAATACATCCCAAAGGACGAATTGCTCGTGGTACCACCTTAATTTATAGTATTTCTACTACCTTAAAGTCTTAATGCGACTAACATTATATCTTACTATTATTTCAGATATACAACTCCCAAGCTACCTTCAATTACTTTTCGTTAAGAAAGACTTTCAGTCGGTGATCTTTCATTCCTACTAACTACTAATCTAATTTACTCCTCTTGTTCTTCGTTTTTATGTGTTTAATATTATCACTTTTATTTGGAATTGTCAAATTTGATGGGGATTTGGTTGCTTAATGGATTTTATATTTTCTTTTGATTCTAACAATATAATAGGTACCCCTATGTTCATAAGATGATATTAACCCGATAGAATTCAATCGAAATATAATAGGCTCATAAGAAGTATTAATTATTTGCCCCTTCGTTAATAAATATTTCAAATTTTCATCATAACAAAGTAATGTAGCATAGTTTTCTAAAATTATCTTGTCAGAGTTTTTTGTTAAGGTGACTTTTATATAATCACTCATATTATTTTCTTCGAATAAATCTAACAATGATATTAATTGACTATAATTCAAATTTACTAGAACATTATTTACTATATATTCAAGTATTTCTTTGTTAAAATCTTTTCTTACTATTAAATTTATATTTTCTATAATATACGAATTATTTGTAATTAATAATTCTTTATTTTTATTATAAATTGATTTTAAATTATCCACACTAAATTCATAATTCGAGGTAGTTACTATATGTTCATAACATTCAGTAACAGTTTCAAAATCATCCAGTAATTTTATTTTATTAGCCGATTTATCTATTATCCTATTTATATTTGATATTGATAATGAAGTATCGCCTATTAAAAAAATCAAATCTTCATCTTTCATATTAATTTTATTAAGTCTAGATATATAGATATCAATAATTATATCAATTTTTTCTAAAATTTTATTTTGTATTTCTTTATCTTTAATGTTTTTAATGTTGCTAATTATTTTTGGTGATTCTAATCCAATTTTAAAAATCTCACTTATAATTTGTATGTTTTCATATGACATTTTTAATTTGTCAGTAACAAATGCATCTTTTAAGATATTTGGGTAGAATTTTGAAATATTTACATCATCATTAACTACATATTCTATCATTTGATATTTATCTTTTATCTCATCATATCTTTCACTAAATACCTTAAAATACGAAGTAGTACTTTTTAGATATTGAATAATGGATGTATCAGTTGTTTGTATGTATTCTACATCACAATATTTAAAAATATAAAAAAGTAGTCTGTTAATAACTTCAATTGATTGTAAGTCTTTTTTATTCATATTAGAGGCGACAGCCCATAATTTTCCAACTTCATTTTTATATTTTTGAATAATTAACATTTTATCTTCGTTATTTACAATAAATTTGAGTTTTTCTTCTGTTATCGAATCAATAAATTGTTGAATATATTTATCATTATTTTTATTTGCATATTTTATTAATTCAAAATTAATTATTGAATCTCTCTGAAAATCAGTAATATCAAGTTCTTGAAAAATGGTATCGACTGAAGAAAGCTTATCCTTTGAAATATCCTCGTCATTTCTGATTTTGCCTAAAATTATCTCATCATCTATACTAATTTTATCAAGCATGTTGTTACGGTTAACAAATAAACGATCAAAATTTCTAGTGATTACATTTCGATTAATTAACATTTTTTCAAATTGATCTAAAGGGTTTAGAGTGCTAAGATTTTTTGCTCTATATGCTTCAAGCAATTCAACTTTATGTGAAATCGGTATTAACGAAAAATCCATTCCGCTTTCTTTTGCTGAAAATTCCTCAAATTCTCTACTATAATATTGAGCAAATATATTTTCTTTCTTTATAAATTCATAAAAATTTTTAGGATGTGATATTTTATAAAGTATTAAGTAATATAATTCCTCTTTTGATTTATCAGGCAAATCGTTATTATAATATATAGAAAACTCATTTACAAAATCAAATATCAATCTAGGGTTTTTTAAGTACTTACAAGATAACTTCAAACATTCTCCATAATTTGAAAAAGAATTAACATTATTGTTAGAAAGTAGCTTGTCAAGACGATTTATAGAGTTAAAATCATTTACAAAAGGCTTAATAGGAATAATTGCATCAAATGATTTTGTCCTTTCCTCAGGGTCAACGAAACATCTATCACTAATAGTATAAACAAATTGTATAGTCTTTTTCTTTATAGAGTTATTAATTGTGTAATTAATCATAGATAAATTTTTAATTATTTCCGGATAATCTTCTCTTCTATCCAAATCTTCAAACACAACAATTGAATAATCAGTACTTAGAAAAAAATGAATTAATTCTTCAATATTCTCATTCAACCATTCATTGTTTTTATTATTAGTAAATTCAACATTTCCGGGTAATATAGGCAAGCCTAATGATATCCCTTTGATATTCAACTTTTGAAGTAAATATAATATATCGAAAATAACAAATAATCCGGTAATTACTAATATGAATATATTATTAATATTTATTATTTTCAAAAATAATAGAAGGTACAAAATAACACTAAAAGCAATTAATATATTAGGAATGTAGAAATATTTACCCGACATATCGTTTCTTTTATATTTTGAGAACGGTAATTTCATTGGTCTTTCAGTATATAAAATTTGTTTTAATATATATGAATAGATGTCTGCAATCCCGTCGTTACTTTCTTTTGTGTTATTTCCATATAATCCCATTGATACAGTGATAAATTTATAATTATTGTGCTTAGCAAAGAAAGAATTTATAATCGAACTTTTTCCACAGCCATAATCACCAGTAACTGCAATATTTCTATTCTTTAATTCTTTTAATTCGGGAGATTTAGCTTTTGCAGAAGAAAGTCTTGGCTCTGTGAGACATTTTTCTATGATGTAATCATAACAATTTAAATTATCTATTTCATAATTTGGTGCTAGAGATAATAGATTAATGTTCCAATGATTATTCTGTTGTATTTTGTTTTTTTTCTTTTTTTCTTTATTAAATATCCACATAATGTAACCTCCTATAAAACAAAAAAAGCATATTTCATTGTAAAAAATGAAATACACTCTATCTTCTAACCACATTATACACCTTTTGCTTGATTTGTCAAACAATCTTGTAATTTTTTATAACTTTTATGTGCTCTACAATTATTGTTTTTCAAAATATTTATTTAAAATTTTCATTGCATCAAATTTGATTATTATGTTTTTTATTGATTCGGTTAATTTTTCACTAAAATCATCCATTTCGTTTAAAAGTTTTACTTCCTTTTGGAGTTCTTTACATCTTTTATCATTATTCATGAAATATTTTCTAGTTATCTCTAAATAAAGATAATCTTCATATTTTTTTAATAACTTATTTAAATTATCTACATCTGTTATCATGTTAATATCAAATAGAAATAAAAGTGCGTACAAATCATATATATCACTCATATCATCTTTTGATGTAAAAAAGTTTAATGCCAATAGTAATAATATTTTGCAATAATTTATATTCAGTTTAAAAACTGCTCTTATATTATTTAGACTATCATCGTCATTTTGAATTTTAAACACATATGTTTTTACAATTGATGGATGCGTAAAGTCACATAAGTATTTATAGAATATTCTTAATTCCTCTTTAACTTCTTTAACACTTTTACACCCATAAAATACTTCATCAAAAACTTTTTTATAGTTTTTCGCAACAATTTCTCTCATCTTTGCAGGTGCTAACAAATCTTTTGTTTTTTTATCAGTATCACGCATTTTGAACTTTTGATCCTTTTGTTTCATTTTTTTATATTTTTCATTTAATACTTTCCTATAAATATTCGAGTCGTAATGTTTGTAGACTTTATAGGTCTCATCGTCAAAATAGATTGCTAATGAGAACATAATTGCTTCAAATGCACTTCTAAGTAAGCATAATGAATCAACATATTCGTCATCATTAATTAATTTGATGCAATTATTTATTGAATTGTTGGCGGATTCTAAGAAAATATGACTTTCTCTTGGAATATTGTTTGCATCATTTATTAAATCCAAATATTTTTGTATTTGACTGTCGAATATTTCATTAAAAAGTTTGCAAAACTTTATTTTATTATCCATATCATTCATAGCATTCCCTCCGTTGATATATTATTATACTATAAAAAGCGACTAATTTAGCCACTTTATTTATTTTTCAAATACTCTTGTAATTTTTTATCAACACAATAGACATAACAACCTTTCATACCTCTAGTCATTAATGTTCTATATGTATTTTTAATAATTGTATCAGCAATTTTATTTGCTTCTTCTATACCTTTTTCTTTTAATAATTTATTAAAGGTTTATCTTTTATTTGATTAGCAGCCGTATAAACTGTTAATTGCATTTAATAGTATTACTTTTAATCCTTTTGATTTATATACTGTTAAGAGATCTATTTTACCATCTGATATTTGTTTTAAAAATTTTTTTAATCATATTTATTTTTTTATAATCTTTTTTAAATATAATAGAATATTCAATTCCTCATTAAACTCATATTCAACTATTTGTACTGACTTATCTAGGTATTTTATTTAATGATTTTTTTTAGTACTATTAATTCGTTTCTATATATTGTTCCAAATACTTTTTCATATTTGAATTTTCTACATATAGATAAGTTCCCTTCATTGCTCTTGTTAATAAAATGTAATAGATATTTTCTATATAAAAGATTAATTGTTCATCGTTATCGATGCATTTTTTTCCTATTTTATCTTTATATAGTTCTTTATTTACCTTAATTTTTTTTGTTTCTACATCATAATCAATTTCTTTTCCAATAATTATTCCTAAATAATCAACATCGACTCCACCCAAAACATGAATACACCCAACTTCATTTTGTTTTTTATTTTTATTATTTACCCAATCTACATTCGTTTGATTCCATTTAATTTCTACTTCTCCTATTTTTTTATCAAATCTTGATTTTCTTGATTTGAAATCATATCCTGATGCTAATAAAGACTTTCCTTCACAATTTTCTATTGTATTTTTCATTTCTTTAAAACTTTCAAATAATTTGAACTCATAATTATTAAATCTAATTTTATTTTTTGGTGGATTATCGCTAAAAATAGATTTAATATAATCAATATACTCATTTCCTCCAAGGCATCTTTCTTGAATTGTCAATTTTTCTTTATGTGCGTCTTCAAACTTCTTTTCAAGATATTTTTTAGGAATATCAGATGATCTTATACTTTGCCTTTCATCATAGAAGAATACTTGATTTTTACTTATTTTAAAAATCCAATCAATTTGATTTCCGTCGTCCTTATTCTTATTATGTTTTAAACCAAGTTTTTTGTTCATATCATCAAAAAATCTATACCCATTGCCATTAGATAGATTATATCTTCTATTTAATCTATGCGTTTCATCAACAATTGCCAAGTCAAATATCGGTCTATCTTTATCGATTATATTGACTATTTTATGTAAATCTAATGCTGAATATACTCTTAAGTTGTTTAAGTCTATGTTATTCAATGTGTTCTCATGTAAAATCAAATCTTTCTTTCTTAATTCACTTATATTCTTTATACTTTTTCTTACAATTTTACTAAAATTATTCATTGGTGCTATATAAATAACTTTATATTTATTATTACAAAATGTATCATTTATTTTAATAATTCTATCTAATTTTTCGCCATCCATATCTTCAGTTATCATTCCATTTGAATTTGAGTAAGCTGTTATTCTTTTAAATAATTGAATTGCAACTGCACTTTTACCAGTCCCTGATTCCCCATTTACAACAATTTTATTTTTTTTATTGGTTATTAATTCTTCTATTATATTATTTAATACACTATTTTGATTTTCATTCAGTGCTATATAAGGTGAATATTTATATTCATTTTTTTGTACTATATCTTCATACGATGAATTAACTATTCCTATAGTATTTTTTAGTATTTTCCAAACCTCCATACACATTTTATTATCTTTTTTTTCATTATAATAATTATGTTTGTTTGAATTTGATTTTATATTAATAATTTCGTTAAAGAATTCTCCTGAAACTGACATTCCTCTGATTAGAAACGATTCTAAATATAATATTGTAGATTTATTTGCATACTTATAATCTATGAATAATACTTTATTAAGATAATTCTTCTTTTCACTGTTTAAATGTTCCAGCATTCTATGTTTAAAATTTGTTGTCTCACCAATATAGGCCTTTAATTTAGATTTGTTATATATAATATATGTTACAGGCCAATTTGTCGCATGATTGCATATTTCTAAATCAATAATTTTTTCATTAAAATCTATATCATAATATATTTTGATATCATTATTTACTATACATTTTTTCATTATACTACCTCATAATCATCATTATTATTAGTATATCATTATTTTTTCTATTAGCAAACATTTTTACCTTTCATAAACATATTTTATTTGTTTTATAATCTTTTAGATATTTAAAAACAGATATTTAATAATCATATCTGTTTTTTTATAATTGATTATTTCATTTCTAGAACATTTTCTTCTATATAATCAATTTCTTTTTGAGTTAATTTATATTTAGAATATAATTGTTGATCAATTTCTTTAACACTTAAGTTCCAATTAATATCCGAATTATTAGAATAATTTTGCAATGGTATGTTTGTCCATGTATCTCTTGGATTATTTTGTGTAACTTTTAATGTTCCTAATAAACATCTAGCAAATTTTGTTTTTATGTATTTTAAGCATGCATTTGCTGTTTCAAAATTATCAAAAGCACCAATACTCATAAAAGTTTGAGTATGTCCAACGCCTGGTTCAGCAACTATTGGATAGCTTAACACTTCACCCATTGTTCCTGTTCCATTTGCCCCTGTTATAAATACTTTATACTTATTTAAATTAATGTTATCAGCTATATATTTCTTATAAATCCATTTATACAATCTATTATTTTTTTCTCTTCCATATATTCTTAAGTATTCTCCATTTGATGGCTTGTTATCATAAAAAATTTCTGGAATTTTATTAAATATGTTAGCATCAACAATATTTTCATTTCCCTTTGTCAATCTTGATTTAAATTCTGGATGTTCTTTATACAACACATTTGTTAAAGTATAACTACTTTTTGTATATACAATATTTGCAAATGAATTAAAATCCGGATGATTTATTACTTTATCTAGTATTGTTTTCAAATCTGAATTTGGAGTAAATATACCTATTTTTCCATAATTCTCATTTACATTTCTTAATGTAACAACTACACCACCCCTGATATCAACACTAGGAAAAACATCATTACTATCAGGTTTATACCAAACAACTTTAAAATGTTCATCGTTCAAAACTCTATTATTCCATTCTTTTGGTGTACTTCCAGCATTAAACAAGAATCTTGCTGGTGTAATAAATGAAACTATATCTGATATTTTAAATGCAGAATCCATAAATAAATTATAAATTGAAATATCTCGTGAATTTTTATCATTTGTTTCTTGATATGGTGGATTACCAACAATAGCATTAAATTTCATCTTATCACTTCCTTCAATTCCCCAATAACTTGGTTTTAAAACTTTTTCTATGAATTTTTCTGGTTTGTTTTTTAAATAATTTATTAAATCATCAAAATAATGAGCATTTATTTTTTTATCTTTAAATCCAACTAGCGTTCTTCGGGTGATTGATTTAGCCATAGGAGTTTTACAAACAATAAATACATTCTTATTAACTGTTTCATCCCATATTTCTTCCTTTTTTTTATTGTTTAAATCACTATATTTATTACATTTTGTTTTATATATGCTGTATGCAACATATAGTGGATATAAGCCTGTTTTTGAATTTATTTCTAATATTTTTGCTTCTGTGTCTGTTATAGTACCTGCTGTAATTGAACCATGATCAATTAATTCAGGATTATCTAACGTTTCTTTATATTCCGAATCATAAAAACTATATCCTCCTAATGCCCCACTTATGTGCATGTTTACAACTCTCCATGGAGTTAACACGGTTTCTTTATCCGGGTTTTTAAAGCAATTAAATAATTCAGATATTCTTTTAATTCTCTCAAGCGGTTCACATTCATCTGCATTTTTTACTACTTTTCTAATATTTTTTCCTGCTTCTATAAATATTTCAGAATCGTAATACTTTATAAATTCATTAAAAATTTCCTTTGTTATGCCTGCAGGCATAAATTCTTCCCATGATGAATCATCTACCAAATTTGTCAGTTGTTCAATTGATATATCCTCTGAGAAATCCACATCTGCTCCATATATTAATAATGGCATTCTTATAGAAATTCCTCTTAATATAGATATAGCATCTTTTTTATTTTTCCCTCTTTTTCTTAATTCCTCTAATCTTGCTAATTCTTCAGGAGTTCTGGTTTTTACTGGCTTTTTTTCTATTTTTTCTAGTTCTTCATATTCTTCATCAGTGAATCCTTGTCGATTAATGTCGATTTCATTAGTTTTATGAGATGCTTTTGATGTTCCAATTATCCCTTTCAATTTTTGAAATTCTTCTAAAGCGACTCCATCTAATTTTAATAGTTCATCATTATAAATAGTAGCATCGTCAAAGCCATTACGAACAACACGTTCAGCATATGCACGCTTCAATTGTTGTAATAACTTATTTGTACTATATACATTCATTTTTGAACCGTCTATTGAAATAACAGGACAATAATTTAAAAAGTTTCCTAAAATTGCTTTATCTGTGCCATTAGTCTTTCCTGCTTTTGTTGAAATAGCCACTGATTCTGCTACCATCTTAAGAGTTCTATCAGGAGCAAAATCGAATACATAACTAGCAGTTTTAATTTTACCATAAATATTACATGGTGATTGAACTCTAAAAATTGTTTGTAAATAATTAGCAGCCGATGTTGAATATGAACCGCACATCATCATAACAGCCGTCCATTCTGGGATGGTTACGCCTGTTGTTAATTTTCCACATGACAAAGTTATTGTATATCCATTTTTTCCTGCATTGTCAATCGCCATTCGAACCATTTTTAAAGCATCGTCTGATGGAACATCATCATCACCATCTCCTGCAACATTTACTATTTCAAACATACTAAATATTGGGTGATTTTTTAATAAAGTACTTAATGCTTTTGCCTCTTTTACTCCTGGCAACATCCATAACGAATGTTTAAACAAATCTCTGTATTCTTTTGTTGAGTAAGGATAGTTACTTGATTCATCTTTTTTTGTAATTAAATCTAAAAAGCTCAAAATGTCATTTTTATGGACAAATTCTCCGATTTTTACACCAGTTGGAATATCTTTTTTATCAATATTTTTATCTCCAGTCCACACTCTAAAAAACTCTTTAAAATTAAATGCTTTGTCATCTAATTCTTCATATAAGACATTATTAATAATTTTTCCAAGATCATACGTATATATTTTTAATTGTGGCAATTCATCATATGGGTTAGAATCACCAAAATGTTCAATATCCCAATTATTTTTTCTTTCTTGTTCCATGATATAATCCCATGTATATATGCTATCTGTATCATAATCCGTCAAGATATTAAATGGTGTACCGGATAATGCTAAAAATTTGGTAGAACTGTTACTATCAAATTTAACTATTTTCTTTATTACATCATCACCTAGCGCTGTAGTAGTTCCTTCATGAGCTTCATCAACAATAACTAAATCCCAATTTGTACCAAATACCTCATTATTCTTATTAAATTTTCCACCAACTGCATCAGATCCTCTTAAATCCTGTATGGAAGCAAAATAAACTATATTTTTTCCAGATGATAATAAAGAAGGTAAATTATAGCCACTATTTTTTGAACCGTATATATAATTATCTCGCCCATGAAATATTTTATTAAAATCATCATACCAGCCGCTATCAACTACTGGTCTATGAGTAATAATTATTGATTTTTTAAATTTTAATCTATTTATTACCTCCAAAGCAGTCAATGTTTTGCCAAATCTCATTTTTGCATTCCATAACATTTTATTTTCATTTTTAAAAACCGAAATAGTTTTATTTATTGCTTCTTCTTGTTCAGGTCTAAATATAACTGGAGCATATACATCAATAGAAACATTGGATAAATTTGATTTATTATTCTTAACAGCGTTGATGGCTTTAATTGCAGTCTCTAAAGATACTTTAAACCATTCTTTACTTGTTGAACCTGGTAAATGTGCTTTAGGAATGTTTGAATTTTCTAAAACTTTATGTACTTCGTGATCTCTAAATGCTTTTAATACTTTTCCTTTTTTACTATTCACTTCTTTTACAGCTAGTTCAGTATAAAGTAAAATTGGTTCAATACCAGCAGTATTTGTATATTTTTTTATTCTGTTTAAAGCGGCCTGATTTAATTTTTTACACCCAGGAGATAATTGATTAGGTTCACAGTCAGTTTTTATTGTTGCATCACCAATTTTTAATAATCCTTTGTGAGCATCATCTCTTATTTCAAAAATATATATCAATTTATATTCAAAAAGTGAATCAAATAAATTCATAAGAATACCTCCTACTTAAATAGTGAAATAAATTTCATTTTTCTATTTGTTTTCCAATTCATTATTTTACAATATGTTCCATTATGTGTCCTTATATTACCCTTTTTACATCCTTTACATACCGTTTCAATAAGCTCATCCCCAAATAGAGTGTAATTAACAATTCTCTCGTTCTTACAGCTATTTGGAACAACTCCTTTTATGCCATCCATTTGCCATATATTCCAAGAAATAATATTTGCAATTTCTTTAACTAATTCTAGTTTTGGTTTTTCAGAAAATTTATACATATAGTTATCCGTAAATGTATATAAAAGATTTTCTCTAGCTATTAATAAAGAATCACCTTGCCATTCATAAGCATAAATACTTTTATATGCTTCTTTTGTCCATTTAACCCATTCATCAGCATCATTACAATTTTCATTAACAATTCTCATTTTCCTATCTAATAATCCAATTCTATCCATTACAGGAATAATTTTTCCAGAGACAGTATCATATCTACTTACTAAATATGGTGCTTCTCCACAAGATATTTCTAATCTCAAATCTTGAACATAATCAGTCCAATTCTTTTCCCCTGGAAATTTGATTTTTTTCTTTACTGTTATCCAGGAGTTATCTTTTTCTTTATTAAAAACATTTTCCCTATTGAACCAAATATTATCAATTAAGTTATTTTGTTTGTTGCAAATCCAAGAAGGTGTAAATACTTCTGCTTTATCGCGGATTCTCTTTTCTTGATCTATTTTACTCTTTTTTGTTCTTGGTTTTATAATATTTCCGTATCTACCTGTTATAAGTTCAATTCTTATTCTGTCCCACATTCTATATCCCATGCCCCTTGAACTATAATTATCGGTTGCCCAATATATATTTTTTCCTGTAGTCATATCTTTGAGCAAGATTTCCAATAATTCCTCATCAATATTTATAAGACTATTTTCTTTAACATCAACCAAATCAGAAAAAACCATATATGAACCACCTCCCCCAACTGTTCTAATTAGATTATATCATATAATTTTTAATTTCAATAATATTTCAAGAAAAAACAGTAACATTTTCCCTCTATTTATAATTTATGGCATTATTCTCTTACCCATTAAATTTAAAATAAAAAGAGAATCGAATTCTCTTATTTGTTTATCCATTAATAATACTTATTATTTTTTCTCCATGTGTTTTAATTTTAATATCAGGTAATATATTAGAATTTGTTAATTCTTCTATTGTTTTAGGTCTTATTTCTATTAGTTTATCAAGTTCTTCATTTGTAAATACATAATAAGCTGGTATATTCATTTCACTTGATCTTTTAGTTCTAAATTCTATTAATTTTTCTTTTAGATTATCATTTGTTTGAATATTATTGCAAAACTTATTTTTATAATATTCATAATAATTAATATCTTCTTTTATTGAATTTTCTATATATGCTTTTGCTCTTTCTTCCATAGTTTTTTGAGAGTCAAAATAATCAACTTCTTTATTTCTATGTTCTATATCATATTCAATTTGTCTTATTAATGAGTCTGCTCTTAATATTTTATATTTTATATCTTTAGGAGCTTTAGTAGTATTTAAAATAGTATCTTTATTAGCTGCTACAACTAGAACTCTTCTATAATTATCAAAGTTTTTTGAAGCAAAAAATTTATCTAATATAGTAGCATTACTATTCCATATCTTTCTAAGAACTTCTCTTTGTGCTTCTACTTGTCTTAGTGGAGAATATATTCCCTTTTTTATCTTTTTTCCATTAATAGTGTATTCTCTGATAAAGTCTCCTTTTTCATCAACTGTTATATTACCTACTAAGTTTTTACATTCAACATAATAGATAAATACAGGTGTTATAATAACATAATCAATTTGTGCGGTTAAATCTTCATATTTAACTTTTACATCTCTTAATACGTACATTCCAATATTAGATTTTTTTAGTTGATATGCTATTTCATTTTCACCTTCAAAACCCTTTTTTATAAAATACATTGCACTCATTAATTCTTCATTATTTGGATATTCTTCATTTAATTTTTTTAATGCATCATATCTATCTTGTAAATCACTTTTTTCTTTATAAAAAATTGCATCTTTAAATCCAAATGTTTTACGTGCTGAATCTATCATATTATCAATTATCCCCATACAATCACCTTTACTTATCAATCTTTATTGTTAAATTTGAATAACCGTATTTATTTAATAAACCTAATAGGGCTTGACCATCTATTAGTGTTATTGGTTTATCCTTTGAAAAATCATAAGCTTCTTTGCCATAATAGCTTGTAGTAACCAAAATTCCCTTTGTTGCGCCTTCGTGGATCATTGTTCCGTATAAATCCCTTACAGCTGATACTGGGACAACATTATTATATCTTTTAGCTTGGATTACAAATTTGCCACCTCGTATAGGATCATCATCAAATGCAATAGCATCTACTCCTCCGTCATGACTTGCTTGAGTTACTTTTACTTCTCCTCCGTCGACATTAAACATTTTATCAAATAGTTCTCTAACAAAATATTCAAAATCTTCCCAAGGCATTGTCGCTAAATTAAATCCATCCATAGTTATATTATTTACTTCTTTGCTTTCAATAAATCTTGAATCATCTCTACTTATATTTAAATATGGAACTACAGGGGTCAAAGTTAAAATATTAGGAGCAAATATACCTTTTAATCCTTTTATACATGATTTATAATCAACATTATCTAAATTAATTTCATTAAATTTATCTTTATCAACCTCAACTGTTAAAATACAACTTTCGGCGTTTTTACCAGTACTCTTATCAATATATCTTAGCCAGCCATTGTATACAACTGCATCAACATAATTCATGTCATCAGAGGCTAATAATTCTTTAATTGTTCTTAAACAACACATATAAATAACATCATTATAGAACTTTTCAAATTTTTTATCAGTTAATTTGATTTCATCTATTTCGTTTCTTGTTGAAACGTATTTATGTTGTACTGTTCTAGGAACCAAATCTTCATTAGGTAAATAATATGATACAACAAGAATTTTATTTTCCTTAATATATTGTAATTCAAAATCTTTGATATATTCTTGTGGATATTTACTACTATATAATACAAATGAAAAATATTCTTCTATTTGTCCTACATCACCATTTTCATACTTATTTCTGTTTGAATTAATTGTGTCATTATACTTGTTTTGTTCTTCTATAAATTTAGATTTTTCCTTTTCATATTCTTTCCTTTGTTTTTCCAATTCCGTATTATAGTAGTTTTCTCTTACTTGAAATAATTCGTTAGCTTCTTTTTCTTTCGCTAATCTTTTTTCTAGTTTACTTTTAAATATATTTTCAAAAAAACTTTTCTTTGGAACATGCAATTCTGTATAAACTTGATTTAATTCTGGTGCCACTAACTGTGTAGAAAAGGATTTATACTCATCTTTTCTTAATAATGAATCATAGTATTTTTTAGAAGTTTGTTTATAAATTTTCTTTATAATTGATTCATATTGTTCCATTATTTTTTGATCATTATTAGTTAATCTCTCTGCTTGATTTTTCATTTGTTCTTTATTTTGTCTAACTAATTCTCTATTAACTCTTTCTTGCCAAATTCTTTTTTGATTTTCAACTCTTCGATCTAGCTCATATCTATTTGGTGCACTTATTTCCTTACTAATTCCTAAAAAATTATTTGATATTACAACTCTGTAAAAATTTCTATTAGACATAAAAAACACTCCTTCTGATAATACTTAAAATATTCTTTAATAATTATACCATGAAAGAAAAAAATATGGATAAAGTGTATATTTTAATTATTATTTTTTCTTTTCTTATATAAATATGTTCCACCAGCAATTGTTCCTAATCCTAGGATAGTACTTACAGGATCACTTTCTTCATTTGAGTTTTCATCTGCTTTATTATTTGAATAATCGTTAGATTTTTTTGTATTCTCTGTAATATTTTCACTTTTATCTTCCTCTATAATTTTATATTTGCAACTTCCATCATCCTGATTTGCATTCGGATTATAATTTTCAGCTGATATATCTGTGCATCCTAATATATTATATAAGCAGGTACCATTATCTTGATTTGCTGATGAATTATAGTTTATTGCATTTGGATCTGTACAGCCATAAACGTAGTATACACAACTACCATCATTTTGATTTGCTGATGAATTATAATTACTTGCACTTGAATCTGTACATCCATATACTGCTGGTGGTGTACATGTACATGTTTTGCTTAAAGTTCCATCATTACATACTTGTATTCCGGTTGCACTACAACCACTTACTCCACCATGATGTGAGCAGCATCCACTTCTTGCATATACCCTTATTGGTATAAAGGCCACTATAGATATAAATATTGCCCTGCTTATTCTTCTAATACTCATATTTACACTCCTAACTACTAAAAAAACGCTAATACAAAAACTCTTTCAAGCCTGTACTAGCGCTTACTGATTAAATAATATCATATTTTGTCGAATTTTGTCTACTGATATTATTAAATATTAATTTTAATCTATTAATTTATATCCTAGTTTTTCTATTTCTAGTTTTGCAATATCTGATAATTCTCTTTTTTTTAATTTATTTATTTCATAGAATTCTGCACCTAAGGAATCATCATTTATATCATTTATTGATATATTTTTTTTTATTTCATTTTGATATTTTTTTATTTTATAGAAGAATCCTATATGATGTCCTTGTTCTAGTTCTCCTTTATGTGTCCATTCTAGTGTTATTGAGTTTCCATCAAATAATTCATATTCTATAACTTTTATTCCTATTTCTTCTTCTAGTTCTCTTATTAGTGTTGTTTCTGGTTTTTCTCCCCATTCTATTGTTCCACCTGGTAAGTCTAGTTTACCATTGTATGGTCCTCCAACTTTTTTTATTAATACTATTTTATCATTTTCTATTATTATTCCATATGATCCAATATGTTTAAATTGTTTCATTTATCACCACTTCTTTTATATAGATTATAACAAATTTAAAATAAAAAGAGAATTAAATTCTCTTAACTATGCTTTATTGTTGATAGCATTTTACTTTTTTCCTTATCTCGTTCTTCATTTGTTATTGGTAATCCATATATCAATCTTTCTTCTAGAGAATAATTTTGCTTTGATTTGAGTACTGCTTTAGCTTCATCAGGATCATACCAATTAAAAAATTCTAAAATATCTTCATTTCCAATTCCTCTTAAATAATGAATTGTGGGAGATATTATACCATCTTTGTATCCTCTAAACATACTATCTATTTTACCAACATACAAGAATTTGATTACTCTATTTGGACTTCTTTCTAGGCTATTTAATATATCTATTAGTTGTTGATGTGATCTGATTTCCGCTAATCGTTCTTGCGGTGCATATATATAAAATTCATCAATCTTTTTTTGTAATTTTTGAATTAGATATTCTATATATTCTTTGTTTTCTCTAATAAAGTTATCTATTTCTCCTATTTTTATATTTCCTTCAATACTTGGTGTATTACTATATAATAGTATTCTTGCCTCCATATTATGGGATGTTTGGATAATTTTCTTTTGATTTGCATGTTCTAATTCATGTAATATTATTTGAGTGATTACTGAATTAATATATTGATACTGTTCTAGACTTGATGGAAATAAATGTAAATAAGTATCTTGTGACTCCTTAATTTTAAATTCAATGCCCTCTAATGATATTTTAATACAGCTACCGTCATATGTTGCAATTGGATTACTATTTTTTTGTTCATTAGTTTGGATTTCGAATGTCTTTACTATTTCATATTTTCTAACATACTCCACTAATTCGCGTCCATTTATGACAGTATCTATTACTCTGCGTATATAGTCTTCATCTACAGTTTTTCTATTTATTGAATAATCATATAATAATTTTGCTAATCTATACTGCATCATTTCTAAATTATATTGTTCATCTTCAGACATTGTTTGAGTTATTGACATGGATCATCCCACCTTTTTTTCGTATATACTATCATATTTGGGAATATGTGTCAATTTTGTTCTTCATCATATTTTATACCTAAGTTATTTCTTACTTCATTTAGTTTTTTAGATGCATATGTTCTAGCGTTATTTGCGCCACTTTCTAGTATTTTTAATAATTCTTTGCTATATCTATATTTCTTATATTTTTCTTGTATTGGAAGAATAAATTCTTCTAGGATATTTGCTAAATCATTTTTAAATTCTTTATAGTTTTTATCTTTATACATATCTTCTATTTCTTTTATTGTTTTATTTGTTATTGATGAATATATTGATATTAAGTTAGATATTCCTGGTTTATTAATTTCATCATAGATTTACAGGTAATACTTTCTAATATAATTTAATTGTTCTAAAACAAAGTCTTTATATTCTTTTGTTGTTGCCATTTTAAACTCCTATTCTACTATTTGATATTCATATCTATTATGTATTTTATTATGGTTTTCTCCGTTATCTATATATTTTCCTTTATATGTTATACCAACAGTATATTTAGGATTTACTTTTTCAAATTTTTCTCCTTTTATTTCAATTGGAGAAGTTACTTCAAATACATATACTGTCTTTTGTTTATGGTGACTTCCTCTTACTCCTTTTTTATAAACATCTATACATTTTGCTTCAAAGTCCATACCATTTTTTATTATATTTGATTTTTCTTTCATAGTTATTATTACAAATAGTCCTATTAACAATATTGATGTGAGTGTAATAGTAATAAATATTTTATTTTTCATGATTATCTTCCTTTATTTTAACATTTATATTTTCATTATCTAAATTTTCTAAATTATCTATATGTCCTATTTTTGTATAACTATAACTTGTATCAAATGATTTATAGAATATTACTAAACAATTATTTCCATAAAGCATTACATCTCCTGCATTAATTCTTTTAGGATTAGATGAATTTGTTGGTAATGATTTATCTAAATATACATATTTTTCATTGCCATTTAGTTCTTTCATATTTAATTCTAGAGGTAACATATTAATAAAACTTTTTACTGTTTCATTATCTTCTAAATCAATTATAAATTCTTTTTCATCTATTACTATTTTCACTGAACTTTCCACCTCTTTTACATTATCTTTATTACATCCAACAATGAATAATGAAACTATTACCAATAAAATGTATAATGTCTTTATTTTCATGTCTTCAACTCCTATATTTATTATACCATAAAAATAGCAGCTTTTTTTATCTGCTACTTAAATCTAAATATCTTAATCTTCCGACTATCTTTTTATAAAAGGAAATGTATAATTAATCCAGCCAAAGAACAGATTATTAGTGCTAATGATTCCCCTATAAAAAATCCTTTTATATGAAACCAATAATTGTGATATTCATCTACCATATCTTCTGTTCCTTTAAATACAAAATGTTTATCATGACAAAACCATATTATATCAAGTACAACAGCATCCCATAAATTAACTATTGTCCATAGTAAAAAACTATAACCAAAGCTTTCCAAAAATGTTTCATATCCATTTACATAACGTAATAAAACACATAATATTATTAGGAATAAAATCGAAGCAAAAATTTTTGCAACTATTTTATTTTCTTGAGTTGGAATTTTGTCTTTATATTCTTTTAATGTTTTTACTCTTTCTTGAATTTTAGAAGGATAATTATATAAAATCTTAATTGGTTCTCTAGACATTATATAAACCATTATAGTAAATATTAAACACAATACTACACTTTCAATAATTAATATCATTTTATCAACTCCTATAATTAATTATAACATAAAAGAACGAATTTTCGTCCGTTCTGTATATCTTAATCTTTCGATTATTTTGTTAATTCTAGTTTTTTAAATTGTTTAAATTTATTCTTACCATAAACAAACTTTTTATCATTTGTATTTTCTGGTAATTCTATTACTTCAAGAATATAATCATGAATATTAACCAATAATTTTAAACCATCTTTTTTAATTAAATAATATGGTGTTGTATCATTTAGTGCATCTACAGTTTCCATTGCACCAGCACCAATTATAAAGTCACTTACTACTCTAGCAAGTTTTCCTTTGTTTTCACTTCTTAATAACTCATAAATTTCCCAAGGTTCAGTATAATAGTCCTTTAATATTTGTTTATAACCTTTTCCATTCATTTCGTATTTATCTTTATCTAATTCTTTCTTCATAGATAAAGCTGGTAATGAATTATCATTATCTAATAAATAATCAACTGTAAGATTAAATACTTTTGATAATTCTTGTAAATTACTTACATCTGGAAGTCCTTCATCACTTTCCCATTTAGTTATTGCTTGTCTTGAAACATTCATTATTTCAGCAAGACTTTCTTGAGATAATCCAAATCTTTTTCTTATCTCTTTTAATTTTTGACCTAATGTCATAATATCTCCTTCTTTCTGACTTTAATTCTACATTGATGTTTCATTTAATAACAGCAACATTACTTTACATTTATGCTACTTATCGTAGCAATCAATATATCTATATAATATTTTACCACAGAAAAAGAGAATTTTTACATTCTCTTAATATCTTAATCTTCCGAACACTTTAAAATATTTGGTTCTATATACCTTTGTATAAAATCAACTCTATCAAAAACTAATGGCTTAAATGTAGATGTTACTGCTATAACAATATTTTTATCACTATTAATATATATTACATTACCACTATCGCCAATAGCTGAGTATATTTTCTTTTTATCATCTATAATCCACCATAAATAACCATATTGCATAAATGCAAATTTCTCATCACATTTTAAATATGGTGTAGTACTTTGTTCAATCCATTTTTCTGATACTATTTGTTTATTGTTATATTTTCCTTTATTTAGACACATTTGTCCTATTTTAGCTAAATCTATAGCCGACAAACATAATCCAAATCCTGCTGTTGCTATTCCGTCAGGATCACAAAACCATCCGTTTTCTTTTGGTAATTTTGATGTTACAAAATCTATATGTTCTTCTTTATCTTTTACTGTATAACTTTTTCTAGCTTCTATATCAAGTGGTTTAAAAAGATATCTGTTTGCAAATTCTAATGTAGTCATTTGACTTACTTTGGTTATTATACTGCTTAATATATGGATGCCTAATGATGTATATTTAAACTCTCCTGTTATTCCACTTTTCCCACCAAGTAAATCAAGATCTGCCTTTGTCCAATCATCACTCATACATACTTTAGACCATGGTTCTGATTTAAATTTATAAGGTGCTGTCATAGTAAGTAAGTTATAAAGTGTTATTTCTTGTATTGTTTTCTCTCCTCTTTTTATTTCATAATTAGGAAAAAAATCTAATACTTTTTGATTAACACTTTCTATCATTCCTTTATCAATTGCAATTCCAATAAGTAAAGATATAATGCTTTTGGTTACTGATGCAATATGAACATTATCAGTTGATTTAAACTCATTCCAAGTATCGCTATAAACAATTTTATTATTCTTAATTGCCACTATCTGACATATATTAGATTGTTGTTCTTTTACAAGGTTATGAATTTCATCTTTATTCATAAAAAATCAACTCACTTTCATATAACATTATATCATATTTTAAAAATATCAATTGTTCGTAATATTACTATTTTACGAACTAATTTAATCTACAAAAATGGAATAATTAATAACCAAATTGAAAAACTTTCATTTTGCGTAGGTAGCTGGGTAGGTAAAATTTTTGATTTTTTTTAAAAGTCTTCGGATTTTCTTATAAAATAAAGCATAAAAAAAGCGGAGCCTTAGTGGCTCCTTCAGGGTGTCAATTAAAACTAGTCTTCTTGCTTTTTAAATTTTGTTAAACCTTTGTATTAATTGACTTTCCTTTTTATTTTGTTTTATTATTTTTTACTCATATTTAGATATTTTAGAGCCTAAATAGAGCTTAATTTTTGTTTTTTTAATAAATCTAAAGTCAAAGGAATATTATTTAGATCATCCATCATCTTTCCGTTATCTGATATATCCTCTACAATACGTGTTTGAGGATATTCAGATAAAAATTCATTAATTGGAATTCTCATTGACAAAGGTGTTGGTTCTAATCCCAACATTTCTGAATAAATTAAATCTCTCGTAATATCTTCGACAAAATAATCATCAGCTATCTTGTATATTACTGTCCAGTGAATAATATTATTTTTAAAAGAAACTAACATTTTATTTGGTATACCTATTTTTGTAAGCTCATCACTTATTCTCATCGAAAATGTAGTACAAACTCCTTTTTTATCTTGTTTTGTTCTTTTTATATCTTGATTCTTAATTTCAAAAGCAGTTAAACCATTGTTTCTATCTAATTTTTTTTCTTCAAATGCATATTCTTCATCATATACTATTTCTGTTATTAATATTTTATATAATTTATCAAATTCATTATATTCATCTTCACTTCCACCTACTGAATTTGTAAATTCATCAATAAAATTCAAATTAGATCTTATCTTTGTATTTTCAACATCATAAAAAACTTCATCATCCATAAAATGATTCGACATTATAAATTCTTTACATGAATTACGTTTAGGTAGTGGTTCTAATAAATAATTTAATTCTTTCATAAAATATTTATTATCCTTAAATAATTCTATAGCCTCTGAAACAGTTATACCCTCTTTTATAATATCTCCTATTTTAACATATAATAATCCTTTGCTAGAATTAATCCAATATACATGTGGATAATTTAGATTATCCTTATTTTCATTTCTTAGTTTTTCAATTTCATTCCATAAAGACATATTGTCACCTCTATTATAATATAACATTTTTATAATAATTGTCAATTTATATCGTCACATTTTACTTACACCATATTTATTTTAAGAAGAAAACAGAGCCTAAATTAGAGCCTAAATCATTTTTAAAGTTCCAAAACACCTTTTTTTTATACAAAAAGCGGAGCCTTAGTGGCTCCTTCAGGGGGTTTTGGTTGAACATTCTTATACCTATTAAGATATGAGAATATTCGCGTGAACTATTCACGCTAGTATAATTATATATTGTTTATTTTATTTTGTCAATATGCTAATCTAAATTTATTGATGCAGCTAATGCCTCTTTTATATGTTTATATTTATCTTCATTTATATGTTCTTTAATAAATAAATCACTGTCTTCTTTTGCTTTTAGAAGCATATTATAGTCATTTTTTAGATCAGCAATTTTAAATGACATGTCTCCACTTTGTCTTATCCCAAATAGATCTCCACTACCTCTTAGTTTAAAGTCTTCTTCACTTATTTTAAATCCATCTGTTGTTTTAGTTAATACATTTAGTCTTTCTGTTTCTTTACTACTTATTAGTACACAGTATGATTCTAATGAGCTTCTTCCTACTCTTCCTCTTAATTGATGTAGAGCTGATAGTCCAAATCTATAACTATCAAATATGGCAATTACTGTTGCGTTTTTAACATCTATTCCTACTTCTATTACTGTTGTACTTACTAGTATTTGAATTTTATTGTCTTTAAAGTCATTCATTACTTCATCTTTTTCTTTATTATTCATTTTTCCATGTAGTATTCCTACTTTAAATAGTTTTCCAAATGCTTTATTCATTTTTTCTTCTAGTTCATATACGTTTTCCATGTCTATTTCTTCATTTGTTTCTATTAGTGGAGCTATTACATATATTTGATGATTATTTTTTAATTCTTTATACATTAGTTCAAGTACTTCTTTTATTTCAGAATCTTTTTTTAACAGTGTTTTTACTTCTATTCTTCCACTTGGCATTGTTTTTATACTTGATACATCCATATCTCCATAGATTGTAAGTGCATATGTTCTTGGTATTGGAGTTGCGCTCATGTATAGTATGTCTGGAGTTGTTCCTTTATTTTTTAGGTTAGCTCTTTGATTTACTCCGAATCTGTGTTGCTCATCTGTTATTACAAGTCCTAAATTATTATAGATAACATCTTCACTTATTAATGCATGTGTTCCTATTAATATATCTATTTCATTGTTTTTTAATTTATTTAGAATTGTTTTTTTATTTTTTGTTTTACCTGTTAGTAGTTCTATTTTTAGATTAGGTAAAATCTTTTTAATATTTTCATAGTGTTGTATAGCTAGTATTTCTGTTGGAGCCATAAGTGAGCCTTGATATCCTGCTAGATAGTTCATATAAAGTGATATAAATGATACTATTGTTTTTCCTGATCCTACATCTCCTTGTAAGAGTCTATTCATTTGTTTAGGATCTACCATGTCTTCATATATTTCTTTTATACTTTTTAATTGGTCTTTTGTTAGTTCAAATGGAAGATTATTAATTAGTTCTTGTACTTTATTAAAGTCTATTATTTTTTTTAGTCCTATTTTATGGTTTTTATTTTTTAAATAGTTTATTTTTAACATGAACATAAATAGTTCTTCATATTTTAGTTTTGTTCTTGCGATTTTTAAGTTATTAATATCTTTAGGATTGTGTATTATGTCTAGTGTTTCTTTTTTATTTAAGAATTTATATTTTTCATTTAAATAGTCTGGTATATAGTCTTCTACATTAAAGTCAGCTAGATTAATAAAGTGATTTAATTGTTTTCCTGTTATTCCATTTGTTATGTGGTATACTGGCTCAATTAGTGGCTTATCTGGTAATTTTCCCATTCTTATAACTGATGCGACAATATTATTTTTTTCTACTTTTCCTATTATTGTTATTGCTTCTCCTATTTTTAATTTTGATTTTAGGAATCCTCTATTAAATATAACTATGTTTAAAAGTTTATCATTTGTATTTAGTTTAAATGACATTTTATCTTTTTTTCTAGAGAAGTAAAATACATTTGGAGTTGTTTCTATTATTCCATCTATTATTATTTTATCATCTATATTAATATTGTTGATATCTGTTTTTTTTATAACATTATATCTAAATGGATAGTATTCTACTAATTCTTTAGAATTTGTTATTTTTAATTTTTCTAGAAGTTTTAATTTTGATTCTCCAAGTCCTTTGATTTTTTTTAATTCCATATTTATCCCTCATATGTATTATACCATTTATCTTTATAAATTCCTTGATTTTAAAAAAAAAATAAAAAAAGTTGTTTCACTTTTATTGACAAATAAACCTTTTTAGTTTAGTATATACAGTACCAATTCGGATTTAGGCGAATTGGCGCTAGTATCACACTAGCCAACCCCTTTTTATTCTTTTATAGGAACGGCCCTCAGGGGGTGCCGTTCTTTTGTTTTATTAAAAAAACTACTTTAGGTAGTTTTCATTTATTTTAATTATTATGTTTGAATTTATTATTATAGTTATAATTATGTTTATAAGTCCTAGTATACCTAATATTTTTGTGTTTATAAAAGCTGTTGTAAAGTATATTGACATTAATATATTAAATAGATTAGATAATATATATATTATACTTATTATTAGGTAATATTTGGACTTTATTTTTTTTCTTGTTAGGAAGAGTGTTAAAAAAGGAAGAATTGTTAAAAATATAAACCAAAATATGCTTGTTACAAAATTATCTTTTAGTATTCTAAATAATATAAAATTTTTATAGTTTATTGAATATACTTCTTTTGCTGATACATATGTTATTAGAAAGTTTATTAATACAAATATAATTGCACATATTTCTTTTTTGAATACTAAATTAGATATTTCTTCTTTTTCTTTTTTTTCTAGTTTTACTATTTTATTATTTTTTATATTTTTTTTTATTAGTTTAAACCAATTATAATTAAAGAATGTATAAAGTTTATTCATCTATTAGTACATCTCCTGTCATTTCTTCAGGTATTGGTAGTTCTAATAGTTTTAACATTGTTGGTGCGATATCAGCAAGTTTTCCATCTTTTAGCTTTAATCCTTCTTTTGTTATTATACATGGTACTGGATTTGTTGTGTGGCTTGTTACTGGTTTTTTTTCTTCATCCCACATAACATCACAGTTTCCATGGTCAGCTATAATAATTAAAACTCCATTTAGTTCCATTACTTTGTTATATATTTTTTCAATACATTTATCCATGTCTTCTACGGCTTGTTTTGCGGCTTCGTATACTCCAGTGTGCCCTACCATATCTCCATTAGCTAAATTCATGATTGTTACATCAAAGTTTCCTACTTCTTTTAAGAAATTATCTGTTACTTCATATACACTCATTTCTGGTTTTAAATCGTAAGTAGCAACTTTAGGTGATGGTATTAAAATCTTTTTCATGTCATCGTATTCTACTTCTCTTCCACCATCGAAGAAGAATGTAACATGAGGATATTTTTCTGTTTCAGCTATTCTTAATTGACTTATATGATTATTGTGTAGATAGTCTACTAATATATTTTTTAAGTCTAAATCATTAAATGCATGTTTTGATTTTACTGTTTCAGTTACAGGGAACATTGTTAATGTTTTTAGATTGTTAAAGTGTTTTACTTCTATTCCTTTTTCTTTAGCTTGTTGTTCATAAGCACTAGGATTTGATAGAAGCGTAAACATTTCTCTTAGTCTATCTTTTCTAAAGTTAAATGTAATTATTGCGTCTCCATCATTTAATGGACAGTTATTGATTATTCCAGGGAGCACAAATTCATCATATTTACCATTGTTATAGTTTTCTTCAATTAATTCTTTATAGTTATTATAAACTTTTCCTTTTCCATATACTATTGCATCATATGATAATTTTAGTCTATCAAAGTTGTTGTCTCTATCCATAGCATAGTATCTACCATTTATTGTAGAGATTTTTCCTATACCTAGTTCATTCATTTTGTTTTCTAGTATTTCTAAATATTTTAAAGCACTTTTTTCATATGTGTCTCTTCCGTCTAGACATATATCAAAGTATACATTTTCTATATTATTATTTTTGCACATTTCAAGTAGTGCGAGTGCATGATTTATATGTGAGTGTACTCCACCATCTGATAATAGTCCAAATATGTGTAGGTTTGAGTTATTATTTTTTACATGATTTAATACTTCTAATATTTCAGCATTATTAAATAATGTTTTATTTTCTATTGATTCAGTTATTGCTTGTAGTGGTTGTAGCGCAATTCTTCCTGATCCTAAGTTCATGTGTCCTACTTCACTTGTACCCATTTGTCCTTTTGGAAGTCCTACTGCTTCTCCACTTGCTTGTAATATTGAATTAGGGTATTTTTTAAATAGCATATCTAATGTTGGTTTATTAGCATTTTTAAATGCATTTCCGTCACTTTCTTCTCTTATTCCACATCCATCTAATATACATAAAACTACTGGTTTCATTTTATCTCTCCTTATCCATTAATATTATACTATTTTTTTTTATGTTTTTAAATGTTTTCAAAAAAAAATAACTGATTACTCAGCTATTTCTCCATCCATACTCCATGTTTTTATTTCTTTTATTTTTACATTTATTATTTTTCCAATGTAATCTTTAGGTGCTTTTACATTTACTAGTTTCATAGTGTCTGTATATCCCATTAACATAGTCCCGTCTTTTTCACTTGTTCCTTCTATCAATACTGGAACTATTTTATTTAAATATCTATCATTTGCTTCTTTAGAGTATTTATTTACTAATTCATTTAATTTATATAGTCTTTGATTCTTTTCTTCTAGTGTTACATTGTCTGCCATTTTAGCTGCAGGTGTTCCAACACGTGGAGAGAATATAAATGTAAATGCTCCATCAAATTTACATGTATTTACAACATCTAGTGTTTCATTGAAGTCTTCTTCTGTTTCATTTGGGAATCCTACTATTATATCTGTTGTTATTGATGAATTAGGTAAAGCACTCTTTAGTTTGTTATATAATTCTATGTATGATTTTTTTGTATATCTTCTACCCATTAGTTTTAGTATACTATCTGATCCTGATTGAAGTGGTAAATGTATATATGGCATGATATTGTCATATTTTTTTATTACTTCTATCATAGAATCATTGAAGTCCCATGGATGACTTGTTACGAATCTAATTCTATTTATTCCAGTTTTAGCAACATCTTCTAATAAATTACTCATGTCATAATTTATGTTTAAGTCTTTTCCATATGCATTAACATTTTGTCCTAATAAGGTTACTTCTTGATATCCTTTTTCTACTAAGTCTTTTACTTCATCTATTATATAAATAGGCTCTCTACTTCTTTGTTTTCCTCTTGTATAAGGCACTATACAATAAGTACAGAATTTATCGCATCCATACATAATATTAACCCATGCTTTATATTTTGAGTCTCTTTTTACTGGAATGTTTTCTATTACTTCACCTTCTATACTTAATACTTCTACTTCTAGGTCTTTTTTATTAATAGCAGTATATAGTATATTTGGCAAATTATGTATATTGTGTGTTCCAAATACTATGTCTAAAAAGTTATATTTTTCTAGTATTTCATTTACAACTACTTCTTCTTGTGCCATACATCCACAGATACCTGCGATTAAGTTAGGATTTTTTTCTTTTAAATTCTTTATTCTTCCAACCATACCGAATACTTTATTATGTGCATTTTCTCTTATTGCGCATGTATTTAAAAGTATTAGGTCAGCACTTTCCATATCGTCAGTTTCAGTAAATGACATGTCTTCTAAGATTGCTTTTATGTTTTCTGAGTCATGTTCATTCATTTGACATCCATATGTTTTTACATAGTATTTTTTATTTAGTCCTAGTTTTTTTAAATTTTCTTTTACTATATATTCATTTGTTTTGGTTAATACTTCTTCTTTTGTTCTTATTTTTGCTTTTAATAAATCTGGTTTTAACATTTAAATCACTTCCTAAGATATAATATCATAATATTATTTGTTTATCAATAAAATCCGTTTTTGTTGGGGTACTACTATTTCTTCTTTTTTGAAGCATTTTAAGTACTGTTTCATGAAATATAGTTGTTCTAATTCATCTTTATATATTAAATTTGATAGTGTTAGAGCTTTTGTTGTATTTTTTCGTCCAAAGCTTTTTAATTCAATTGGTTGAAATCTTTTTATTTCGTAGTCTATATATTCTTCATCATATTCTTCACTTAGTGCATATAACAATAAGTGTATAATAAAGTTTATATTATTTTGAATAATAACTTTATTTAATGTTCCATTAAATGTTCTTATTTCTATTGTATTTAATAGTTTTTGTATATTATTACTTGTATAATAGAATGATAACCCTTGTTTTTTATTTTTGAAATCCTTTATTACACTTTCAAATGTTTCATTTTCCATTTGTACTAGTTTATCAAGTTTACTGTATATTTTTTCATTTATTGGTCTTGCATATGAATTTATAGAACTTCGCGCTGATTTACCCTCACCGTACGAAAATCTATATATAATATCTTCAAATAGCATCCATATTTTTAATAGTCTTAAAAATGGTTTAGCTTCATTACCATATATTGTTCTATCAACGTGTATATGTATACCACATCTTCTATTTATTGATATTTCTGGTACATTTATTAATAAATCACAAATTTTTGATAATGCTTCGAATTGTTCGTATGTATTTGAAAGTATTGGACTGTTTATTTCTCCACCATAAAGGTTTCCATTTTCATCTTTTTCATTTACTGTACAATCCCATACACATTTCCATTTATCATAATTAAATAAATCACCATAATATGATTTAACCTTACTGTATTTTGTTTTATCTGTACTATTAAATATTTCTATTTGTTGTATTACTTCTTCATGTAGAGCCTTAACAAATTCTATTTCTGTACCGAATAATACAGTACTTGGTATATTTAGTATTGGTCTATAAATAAAATCTATTTCTTGTGCTTGCTTTTCTATATTTAACATAATTAACCCCTCTAATGAATGCTATAATACAACTTTTTGTTTTAAATGTAAAGAAAAAAGAAGTATTAAACTTCTTGTACTACTATTAGTATCATAGGTTTGCATTCTGTTTCTTCATATAAGTATTTACCTACTTTATCTCTTATATCCATTTTTATCTTATTAAAGTCTACATATTTTGGATCTATATTGCTTTCTATTACTTCTAATGAAATATTTTGTGCTTCTTTAATCAAATCTATATTATCTTTAACATATATAAATCCTCTTGTTAGTATTTCTGGACCAGCTAGGATCTTTTTTGTTTTTTTATCAAGCGTAACTGTTACAATTACTATTCCATTTTCGCTTAATGATTCTCTATCTTTTATAACTAGTTCCCCAATATCTCCTACTGTTTTACCATCTATTAATATATCGTCAAATTTTACAGTTTCTCCTGTCTCTAATAAGTTTCCATTTACAAATGATGCGACTTCCCCATTTGTTTTTAGAATTATGTTTTCTTCTTTTATTCCAACTTTTAAAGCTGCTTCTTTGTTGGCTACTTGATGTCTGTATTCTCCTATTACAGGGAAATAGTATTTTGGTTTTAATAATCCTAACATTAGCATTAAGTCTTCGCTTGATGCATGATATGATAAGTATTTTTTATTTGGAATTGTTACTATATTAGCTCCTATTTTAGATATATCATCTAATATTTTTGTATAGCTTTTTTCCATTCCTTCATATACAGGAGATGCAAATATTATTGTATCTTGCTCTGTTAGTGTTATAAATTTGTCATATCCTTTTATAATTCTTTTTATATTTGAGAATGGTTTTTCTCTTTCATCTGATATAATTACTACTACATTTGGCTCATTTACTTGATGAATATTACATATTCTATTTTTGTCAAAGTTTATATATCCTTTTTCTATAGAGTTAAATATTAGATTTTCTAAGGTTTTACCCATTATTACTACTTTTCTATTTGTTTTCATTATTTCATTAAATAATTCTTGTATTCTATAAAGTTGTGCTTGAAATATATTAAATAGTATTCTTCCGCTATTATTGTTTAGAGTTTCACTTATTACTGAGGATATTCTATGATTAGGAGATGTGAATCCTTTTTTTTCTGCATACATTGATTCACTTAGTAAACATAATACTCCTTGTTTTCCTACATAAGCTAATTTTCCAATATCTGTTTCGTATGATCCTAGCATTGTTGAGTCAAATACGAAGTTTCCTGTATAGAATATTGCTCCATCTGGTGTGTATAATACATATCCTACTGCTTCAGGTACAGAGTGTGTTAAACTTATTGGGAATATACTGTTTCTTCCAAATTTTATATTCTTATGTGGTTGTATTTCAATTAGATTATCCGTTTTAATATTATCTTCTCTAAATTGATTTCTTATCACATCTAGTGTGAATGCTGTTCCATATATTTTTAGTTCTTTTATGTCTAATAGTATGTCTGAAAGTGCTCCCATTTGAGCATCATGACCGTGAGTTATAAATACTCCTTTTATTCTTTTTCTATTTTCTTTTAAATAATCATAGTTAGGTATTATATAGTCTACTCCTAACATTTTATCATCTGCATATTTTAGACCGGCATCAAATACAAATATATCTTTATCTACTTCTACAACATACATGTTTTTTCCGACTTCATTTAGCCCGCCTAACGCAAATATTTTTATTTTGCTCATTTTTTCTCCTTTCTTTTCGATTAAAAAAGCCTAATTAATTATAACACAAAATAATTAATTAGACAAAGTTTTTTTATCTAAATGCATTCCAAAAGAATATAAATATTAATATGCATCCCCAAGAATTATTTGTTTCTTCTTTTATTAGTAGCATTCCATATATTAATATAAATGTTGTTAATGCTTCAAATAGTGTGTTTAAATCAAATCCAATCATTCCATGTATTAATATGCATATTATTCCGCATATTATTGCGCCTTTATTTAGATATTTATTTTTAGGTTTTTCCCCATTTATTTTTTTTGATACAACTGGGTAGAAGAATGCTTCTATAAATCCCCAATTTATTATACATATAATATATCCAATTGTTTTTGTTGGATTTGGTTCTTGTAGAAATAATCTTGTCACTATGCTTCCTTGAAGTGGAAAGTATGAATTAACTTTATTATTTAGTAATAAATATATAAAGTGTGGTATGCATACTAATGATGACAATAGTATTGTTTTTAGTGTGTTTTTATTATTAATTCCATAGTCCTTGAATTTTTCTTTTCTATATAACATTACAATTATCCAGCCTAATCCTCCCATACCAAATTGAATTAGTATAATTGGTGCGGTTCTTATCCAAATATTGTTATTACTATTTTTTGCGAATTCCATAATACTATTCTCAAACATTATATATAATGTTACTGGAATTAGGCATGATAAGAATATTATTAGTAAGTCTTTTTTATTTTGTTTCATATTCCTCCTATAATAATGGCGATATTAATCTTAATAGTGCTTCTATTATTCTAATATCTAGTTTTCTTTTTTCCCATACTTTTAGTTCTATTTTTTCGCATTGTTTTAGTGTTTCTTCAAAGTCTTGTTTTATGTTTAATTCTTCTTTAGTACTATACATCCATATTCCACATTCATAGTTTAGGTAAAAACTTCTAAAGTCAAAGTTAGCTGTTCCTACTATTGACACTTCGTCATCTGATAGTATTACTTTTGAATGTATAAATCCTGGTTTATATTCATATATTTCTATTCCTGCTTCTAGTAGTTTTCCGTAGAATGATTTAGTACATGCATTTACTAGTTTTTTATCTGGAATGTATGGTGTTATTATTTTTATATTTATTCCTGATATTGATGCATTGATTAGTGATTGTTCTGTTTCACTATCAAGTATTAAGTATGGCGTCATTATGTATATGTATTTTTTTGCATTATTAATTATATTTATATATGTGTTTTGCATTGGATTAATTTTATTGTGTGGGTTATCTGAAAATGGAATTACATATCCTTGTTCTTTAGAAGTTTGTTCTATTTCATTTATGTAGCTTTCATAGTTAACATTTTCTTTATTCATATTCCACAATGTAAAGAATATTGATATTAAACTTTTTATTGCTTCTCCTTCAATTCTTACTCCACAGTCTTTCCAATGTCCTAGTCTATGTGTTAGATTTATGTATTCATCTCCTATATTTATACCACCTGTATATCCTACTTTTCCATCTATTACAACTATTTTTCTATGGTCTCTATAATTTATGTATGATCTTATAAAAGTAGTTAATGGATTGAATGCTAGATATTCTATATTTGCTTCTTCTAGTTGTTCTTTTAAGTGTTTTGGTTTTTTAAATAGACTTCCTAAAGCATCAAATATAATGTATATTTTTACATTTTGTTTTCTTTTTTCTTTTAATATTTCATATATCTCATTCCACATTTTTCCATCTGATATTATGAAGTATTCTATTAATATATATTCTTTTGCTTGTTTTAAATCTTTTAATAGTTTTTCATAGTATTCTTCACCTATTTTTAGGTATTCTATTTTTTTATTATTATATATTGGATAGCTTGTTCCATTTATTATAAATTTTGCTTCTTTTTTTCTATCTAAATTTTTTATGTCATCTATTATTTCTTCATATTGAGGTAGTATTATTCTTGTCTTATTATCATTTTTATTTATTTCTTCTTTTATGTATTTTGGTGATTTATTATTTCCCCATAATAAGTATGCCACAAATCCCGCAATTGGTAAAAACATTAAAAGTATTATCCATACTATTTTATATGCGGCATTTTGGTCTTTATATATTATATATATTACTGATAAGAATTGTATTACTGTAAATATTATTCTTCCATAGTTTGATAGTTGATTAGTTGCGCTGTAAAGAAATAGAAATACAACTATTTGTATAATTATACCTACTAATAAAATTATTAATTTTATAATATTATTTATTATATTATTTTCACCTTTGTTTTTTTTCATAGTTATCTCCTCTATTTAATTATATCATGTTTTTTTATTTTCTGTTATTTTTGTAAATTTATTTTATTTAATAGACTTTGTTTTTTTTATAAGCTATAATGATTTAGGTGATTTTTTTGAAAAAGTTTTTAATATTTATATTTTTAATTATAATTGGGGTTTTTGTTTATTTTAAATATTTTAAAGATACTAAAGATATATATACTTTACTTGATGGTGTTGATGATTATGCGATTGTTGATAAGTATTATATATATGGAACTCACATGAATATATCTGGTTCAATAGATTTGGATAATTATTCGGATATTAAGTTAGTTTTTAAAAGTTTAGATAATGAACTTTCTTATGATTTAAATTATAAGAGTAGTAAGTTTTATGTTTCTAGTCTTATTAATGATGGTATTTATTTAGATGATATTCCTATTGATGATTATTTAGTTTTTATTAAGGTTACATCTGGTGATAGTGTTAAGTATTATAGTTTAAAGAATGATACCGATTATAATGATATTTCTTATTATACTGTTACTAAGAATGGCAAGAATAATTTAATTAATATTAATTTTTCTAATAAAGATAAAGATTATATGTATATTTCTGTTAAAGATAAGAAGCTTCCTGATAAGTATTATGATGTTGTTATTGATCCTGGACATGGTGGTGAGGATCCTGGTTCTTCTTTTGCTTCTCATACAGAGGCTGAGTTAAATTTAGAGATTTCATTAAAGCTTAAGAAAAAATTAGATTCTATTGGACTTAAGAGTATATTGACTCGTGTTGATGATACATTTCCTTCTCCATATGGCTCTAATAGTAGAACTAGTTTACCTTATGATGTTAAGGCTAAATATTTTATTTCAATCCATCTTAATAGTTCTGATGATAGGATGAGATATGGTGGTGTTGAAGTTTATGCGCCTAATAATTGTAAGTTAGATTTTGCTTCTAGTTTAGCTTCTAATATAGTTAACAGTGTTGATACTGCTTATTCTAAAAAGGAAGATTTTAAAGAGTCTAAGGGTGTTTATGTTAGAACTTTTACTAATGAAGATATTAAGACTTCTGTAAGTGAGGCTCGAAATGGTGGATATAAGCCTTATCCTATTACTACTGATACTAATTATTATTTTATGATTAGAGAAACTGGTGGGATAGCTACTGGTGCTTATATTGATGGTAGAAATAAGTCTGTTGGTAAGAATAATTATTATTTATCTAATGTAGGAGCTGAGGCATATTTACTTGAACTTGGATATATTAATTATTGGCCTGATTTAAATAAGTTAGTTGATAATCAAGATGATTATGTTGATGGTATTGTTAGTGCATTTAAATAAGACGAGTTTAATCTCGCCTTGTTTTTGTGTTTATAAGTGTTGCTTTTTTTATAATATTTTTATATTTATTATTTAATTTATCTACTACTTCATCTATGTTTTTTTCTTCTTCTATTTTATCAAATATAGATACTTGTTTTATTTTTTTGTCTGTTAAGTTATCTAGTCTTATTCCTATTAGTCTTATTTTTTCATCGTCATATATTTCTCTTAGTATTTTTTTTGCCATATTATATATTTCTTCATTATTATTTGTTGGTGTTTCTAGTTTCTTTTGATGTGAGTATTTTTTAAAGTTATTGTCTTTTAGTATTACTACTATAACTCTTGCATATTTATTTTGTTTTCTTATTCTATTTCCTACTTTTTCTGATAGTAGTAATAGATATTTATATAGTTCATTTATATCTGTTATATCGTGGTCTAGCGTTATTTCGTTTCCTATTCCTTTTGGAATTCTAGGCTTACTTATTACTGGTGAATTATCTATTCCATTTGCCCAATTAATCATTGATTCTGATTGATTTTTAAAGTATTTATATAAGTCTTCTGGTTTAGAATTAGCTAGATCTTTTATTGTGAATATATTTATTTGATTTAGTTTTGGTACTGTTTTTTTACCTATTCCAAATAGTTCTCCTACTTCTAGTGGCCACATTTTTTCTTGTATTTCATTATCATATAGTGTGTGTATTTTATATGGTTTTGTGAAGTCTGATGCCATTTTTGCACATAATTTATTATTGGCTATTCCAATATTTACTGTGAATCCTAGTTCATCATATATTTCTTTTTGTAGTTTTCTTGCGAATTCTAATTGGTCTCCTTGCATTGATTTTATTTTTGTATAGTCTAAGTAACATTCATCAACACTTGCGATTTCAATGTCTGGTGTGTATTTACTTATTAAGTTAAACATTTTATTTGACATTTCTTGATAGAATTTGAAGTTAGGTTCATATGTTTTTAGTACTCTACATTTTTTTCTAGCGCTGTAGAGTGTTTCTCCTGTTACTATTCCTAGGCGTTTTGCTGGTGTTGATTTAGCGAGTACTATTCCTGATCTTGTTGATTCACTTCCTCCTATTACAGCATATGAATTTCTTATATCATATTTTGAACCATTTTTTAAAAGGTAAAGTGCTGTCCAGGATAGAAATGCATTATTTACATCTATGTGCATAATTATTCGTTCCATGTGTTTCACCTGTATATATTATAATACATTTGTTTGTGTTAGTAAATATATTAAAAAGTACTTTTTCAAGTACTTAATGGAGCCATTTATTTTTTTATTCTAAACCCTTTTCTATTTCTTTTATTTCATCTATTGTTTTTTCTGTTATATTAGATATCGTTTCATAGTCAACTTTGTTTTTTAACATTCTTTTTACAACTTCTATTTTAGTTTGTTCTGCACCTTGTTCAACACCTTGTTCAACGCCATCTTGAAAACCAGAGTCATATCCTTCTTCACGTCCTTCTTCTAATAATGATTGTTCTTCTTCATATTCTATTAGTTTATCGCCCATCATTTGTTCATATTCATCAAATATTAATTCATCATTACTCAATCTAATCACATCCTTCACAAGTTTTTCTCTTGTTTCATC
>CAMNML010000004.1 GCA_946544685.1 uncultured Caryophanales bacterium
TCTTCCCATAATTACCTCCCATTTTGTGCTTTTTGTAAAGCGTCTTTTGCAGCTAATTGTTCTGCTTCTTTTTTACTTCCTGCTATTCCTTTACCATATGTAATATTATCTATTTTTACAATTACAGTAAATGATTTATTGTGTGCAGGTCCTGTTTCGTCTATGACTTCATATACTAAATCTCTTTTGTCTGTTTGGACGAATTCTTGTAGTATAGATTTATAGTCTGTGAAGAAGCTTATTGATTTATCTTCTATTATTGGTATTATATATTTATATATAAATGATTTTACATATTCAAATCCTTGATCTAGAAATATTGCTCCTATAAATGCTTCGTAGATATCTGCTATAATCGCTTTTCTATCTCTTCCTCCAGATTCTTCTTCTCCATTACCTAGTAATACGTATTCATTAAGTCCTAATTGTTTTGAGTACTCATAGTGTGCATTTTCACACACATAGTAACTTCTTAGTTTTGTCATTTCTCCTTCTGCATTTTCTGTATTCTTGTATAAGTATTCGCTTATTACAAGTTCCATTACTGCATCTCCTAAGTATTCTAGTCTTTCATAACTAGTTGTTCCATGTTCGTTTGCATATGATGTATGAGTAAATGCTTTTTCATATAATGAATCATGGTTTGGAGTTATATTAAATTTTTCACAAATTGTCACAATAATCACCCAGTAACTATTATATCAAATTTGGATAAAAAAGAAATAATAAATTTACTTTTATTTTAAATTTTAGTATAATTATATTGGTGTAGATATGAAATATATTTTAATTGGAATTATTAGAGTGTATCAATTACTTCCTTTGAGTAGCCATTCTAAGTGTAGATTTATTCCAACTTGTTCTAATTACGGAATTGAAGCAATTGGAAAATATGGATGTCTTAGAGGATGTATTTTAACATTCAAAAGAATATTAAGGTGTAACCCTTTTAATAGTAAGTGTGGTTATGATCCTGTTGAGGAGTTGAAAAAGTGAAAAAGTTTATTAGTATTTTATGTTTATGTTCTTGTTTTTTATTTACTGGATGTATAAAGAAAGATTCTATGGAAGGTATAGATATATATACTTCTGTTTATCCTATAGAGTATATAACCAATCGGCTATATGGTGATAATAGCACTATTAATAGTATATATCCTGATGGTATAGTATCTGATATTTATACTTTAAATGACAAACAAGTTAAAGACTATAGTAAGGCAGATTTATTTATTTTTAATGGTTTAAGCAATGAAAAGGATTATTTAAAATCTATGCTTAAGAATAATTCAAATTTAAAAATTATTGATGCTACATTAAGTATGGAGTTTTCAATGTATCAAGAAGAATTATGGGTTGATCCATCTAACGCTTTAATGATAGCAAGAAATATTAAGACTGGTTTGAATGAATATATAAATAACCACTATTTAAAACATGATATTGAACAAAACTATGAAAGTTTGAAAATTGATTTATCAAATTTGTCAGCTAAATATAATTTAGTTTCTAGTAGTTCAAGTGATCCAACTATTGTTGTTTCTAGTGATATGTTTAAATTCTTGGATAAATATGGATTTAATGTTATATCTCTTGAGGAAAATAGTAATTTAAGTGATAAAATTATAAGCGACGTTAAAAAAAGAATAGCAAATGGTAATACTAAATATATATTTGTAAAAAAAGGTGAAGAATTAAATGCTACTGTTAAACAAATAATTGACGAAACTGGTGTTGAAAAGTTGGAATTTCATACTTTGACTAATATAAATGAGAGCGAAAGAAATTCAAAAAAAGATTATATGTCTATTTCTTTTGAAAATATTTCATTATTAAAACAAGAATTATATAAATAACGCATATTGCGTTTTTTTTTATTTTTTTGTAATATATTTAACTAGGTGATTTTCATGCTTTATGATGAAATAAAAAAAAGTGTACCGTCTGGTTTGAATGAATTAGAAGTCGCTAGATATTTATATTTAAAATGTGGTGAATCATTTTGTTTTGATACTAAAATAAATAATTTAGGTTTATCTACTCTTTATCAATTATTAAATAGAGAGATTGATCCAAATTCCTTTGATGATATTCAAGTAAATTGTAATATTATTTCAAAATTTTATTCATCTCTTTTAAACGATTTTGGAATTGATAATAAGCATATTAAGTATTGGCATTCATTTGTTAATTTCTTTATAAATGGTGAAAGATGGGTAGCTGATCTTACATTTGGTAGGTATACTGATTTGTCAAGAATTCATTATGGTGACGATACTTGTTTATTTGGTCCTTGTTATTATAGAGATATTGATTCTAATATGGTTACAATGGATAAAAGTTTCAATGATATATTGAGCGATATTGATATAAAGCTTGGTTATCCTAAACATAGTATTATACAATTAAAACAATTGTTACGTGATGCAAAAATGCATTTTTCTTTTAAATCTACAGATGAATGCGCTATTGTTGCAAAATTGAAATTTATTTTTTCACATATTGATTGCTTGTCATTTGGTTATTATGAATCTAAAGATTTTATTTTTGAGCTTGAAAAATTATTATTCGATGATTCTGATTTGAAGAAGATTGGATCAATTGAGTTAATTAGACATAATTCATTAGATTTAGTTGATTTATTACAATGTATATATATTGAATTTAATGGAAGCTATACTTATTTTATATTATGTCCTAATTTGCCTATTTATCAAATCAATGTTGAGGATTTTGCTTCTTTATTATATTTGGGATATAGACCTATTAAGGGAATAATACCTGGTGTTGATTTAACAAGTGTTTATCGAAATGATAATTTTGATGAATTACGTCGTTATGATTTTATTCAAGCAAAAATAAAAAGACTAGATAATGGAACTGGTGCTTTATACCATCCATAATCTAGTTTTTTTTATTTACATTCGAATCCTTGTTTTCCAAAAATCTCAATTACATCTTTTCTTGTTGCTTTATCATTTTTACTTCCTGAGAAATCTTTTGCTTGTTCTGCTGTCATGTTCATTTCAACTTTTGCGCCATTATCAGTTTCAGTAGTTTTAGGTGTTACGCCATATTTTGTTTCAAAACTTTGATATTGTTTTTCTAAGGCACTAACAAGTGTATCTTTTCTACTTAACATTGAACTTGGTACAACAATATCAATTGTCATATCTAATCCTTTGAACTTATTACTTTGTAAGTATACGTTTACTGTAGAGTTCAAATCAATTCCCATTGTACTTTGATTATTTGTACAAACTACAGTTTCGTAACCTGCTGAAGATAATGATTTTGTCTCATAAACATTTAATGTAAATTCTTTTTCTGATCTATTTTTGCTTGAGTCTTCTCCAATATATTTTAGTTTATATTCTCCCGGCTCACTTGTAGTATAATTTCCTTCTACAAAACAGTTAGGATTCTTGTCATAGTTGTCTTTACATTTGAATTTTTGCGTAATGTCTATTTTTTCGTCTTTCTCAACATCTATATCTTCAACCTCTAATTCAGGAGCAGTTGTATCTACTACATTGATTTTTATTTTGTCTTTGTGTAAAAATATTTTGTTTTTATACTCTATTTCTATTTCTTGCTCACCTATTTTTGTTGTATCTATTTTAGGATTGTTTATTAATTCTATATTTCCATCAATTAAATCTCTTAATATTGTATTCCTGTATACTTCTACTTCTATTGTTTTAAAGTCCTTCTTAGTTAGTATAAATGATATTACCAAAATGCTTATAGGTACAACTATAGCAGATGTAACAATTAATAATATTTTAGTGCCTTTTTTCATAATAATTCTCCTACTATATATTAAAAAAATCTATATCACAAAGGATATAAATTTTTTATTATTTAACTAATAACTATTTAATAATTTCTGAAACGTTACCAGCACCAACTGTTCTACCACCTTCACGAATTGAGAACTTAGTTCCATTTTCGATAGCGATAGGAGCAATTAATTCAACTGTCATTTCAACATTATCTCCAGGCATAACCATTTCAGTTCCTTCTGGTAATTCAATAACACCAGTTACGTCTGTAGTTCTGAAATAGAATTGTGGACGATAGTTACTGAAGAATGGAGTATGACGTCCACCTTCTTCTTTAGTTAGAACGTATACTTGAGCTTTGAACTTAGTATGTGGTGTAACTGAACCTGGTTTTGCTAATACTTGACCACGTTCAACGTCTTCTCTAGCAATACCTCTTAGAAGTACACCAGCGTTATCTCCGCATTCTGCATAGTCTAATTGTTTACGGAACATTTCGATTCCTGTAACAACTGATTTCTTAGTTTCTTTTAAACCAACGATTTCAACTTCTTCGTTAAGTTTTAATTGTCCTCTTTCAACACGTCCTGTAACAACTGTTCCACGACCAGTGATTGTGAAAACGTCTTCGATTGGCATTAAGAATGGTTTGTCAGTATCTCTTTCTGGAGTTTCAATCCAAGTATCTACTGCATCCATTAATTCCATGATTTTGTCAACATACTTAGGATCTCCTTCAAGAGCCTTAAGTGCTGAACCTTGGATAATTGGAGTATTGTCTGGATCATATCCATATTTTTCAAGGTTTTCTCTGATATCCATTTCTACTAATTCTAGCATTTCTGGATCATCAACCATATCACACTTATTCATGAAAACTACCATACGTTTTACACCAACTTGTTGAGCTAGTAATAAGTGTTCCTTAGTTTGAGCCATAGGTCCATCTGTAGCTGCAATAACTAAGATTGCTCCGTCCATTTGAGCTGCACCAGTGATCATGTTTTTAACATAGTCAGCGTGTCCTGGACAGTCTACGTGAGCATAGTGTCTCTTTTCAGTTTCATACTCGATATGAGCGGTATTAATTGTAATACCTCTTTCCCTTTCTTCAGGTGCCTTATCGATATTAGCAAAATCAACTTGTTCGTTTCCAGCTACTTTTTCAGATAATACTTTAGAGATAGCTGCAGTTAAAGTTGTTTTACCATGGTCTACGTGTCCAATTGTACCAATGTTAACATGTGGTTTTGAACGATCGAATTTTGCTTTTGCCATTTAAAATTTCCTCCTTTATTAATTACATATATTATTTTATATTAATACTTTTAAAATAGCAAGTACTTTTTTGTTTTATTTATTAATTTTACATATTTATGTATGGGAGAAACTAGTTAGACTAGTTTGCTCCATTTTGTTTAATTATTTCTTCAGCAATATTCTTTGGAGTTTCTTCATAGTGGTCAAATACCATTGTGAAGTTACCACGTCCTTGAGTATTACTTCTTAAGCTTGTTGCATATCCAAACATTTCAGCAAGTGGTACCATAGCGTTAATAGCTAAAGCGTTTCCTCTTGATTCTTGTCCTAGTGGACGTCCTCTACGTGATGTAATATCACCCATAACGTTTCCTAGGTATTCATCTGGAACTACAACTTGAACTTTCATGATTGGTTCAAGAATTACTGGTTTACACTTGTTCTTAGCTTCTTTTAAAGCCATTGAAGCAGCAATCTTGAATGCCATTTCTGATGAGTCTACATCGTGGTATGAACCATCAAATAATGTAGCTTTAACATCTATCATTGGATATCCAGCAAGTACACCAGTCTTTAATGCATCTTGTAATCCTTTATCAGTTACAGGGATGTATTCTCTTGGTACTACACCACCAACGATAGCGTCAACGAATTCATATCCTTTATCAGGATTTGGCTCAAATTTAATCCAAACATGTCCGTATTGTCCACGACCACCTGATTGTTTAATGTATTTACCTTCACATTCTCCAACTTGAGTGATTGTTTCACGATATGAAACTTGTGGTTTACCAATATTTGCTTCTACATTGAATTCTCTTTTCATTCTATCTACGATGATATCAAGGTGAAGTTCACCCATACCAGCGATGATAGTTTGACCAGTTTCATGATTTGTAGTTGCTCTAAATGTTGGATCTTCTTCTGATAATTTTTGTAAAGCTGTAGCCATTTTATCTTGGTCTGCTTTTGATTTTGGTTCTACTGCTAGTTCAATAACTGGTTCAGGGAATTCCATTGATTCAAGAATACATTGATTCTTTTCTTCACATAGAGTATCTCCTGTAGTAGTATTTTTAAGTCCTACTGCTGCAGCTATATCTCCAGCGTATACTTCTGATATTTCAGTTCTATTATTTGCATGCATTTGAAGGATACGACCGATTCTTTCTTTTTCTCCTTTTGTTGCGTTCATTACATATGAACCACTTGATAAGTGTCCAGAGTAAACTCTAAAGAATGTAAGTTTACCAACAAATGGGTCTGTCATAACTTTGAATGCAAGTGCTGCAAATGGTTCTGAATCTGATGGATGTCTTACGATTTCATTTCCATCTTTATCAACACCTTTGATTGATTCAACATCTGTAGGTGCTGGTAGGTAATCAATTACTGCGTCTAGTAATAATTTAACACCAGTGTTCTTGTATGCTGAACCACACATTACTGGGAAGAATTCTGCAGCTAATGTTCCTTTACGGATACATGCTTTGATTTCTTCTACTGTAAGTTCTTCTCCTTCAAGGTATTTTTCCATTAATTCGTCATCAAATTCTACTGCTTTTTCAATTAATTCAGCACGTTTTTCTTCTACTAAATCTTTTAAGTCAGCAGGAATTTCAATAACTTTTGGTTCTTCTTCTGCTTTACCATCGTATTCGTAAGCAGTTCTTGTAACTAAATCGATGATACCTGTTAGTTCATCTCCAGCTCCTATTGGCCATTCGATTGGTGCGAAGTTTACACCTAATCTTTCGTCAATAGTTTTTAAACTGTAGTTAAAGTCTGCTCCTAATTTATCCATCTTATTTGCGAATATTATACGAGGTACTTTAAATTCTGTAGCTTGTCTCCAAACTGTTTCTGTTTGTGGTTCTACACCAGCTTGTGCATCTATAAGTGCTACTGCACCGTCTAGTACACGAAGTGATCTTGATACTTCAACTGTAAAGTCTACGTGACCTGGAGTATCGATTATATTAAATCTATGATTTTTCCAGTATGCTGTAGTTGCTGCTGAAGTGATAGTAATTCCACGTTCTTGTTCTTGTGCCATCCAGTCCATTTGTGAAGCACCATCATGTGTTTCACCAATTTTATGGATTTTACCAGTATGGAATAAGATTCTTTCGGTAGTTGTTGTTTTTCCGGCATCGATGTGAGCCATGATACCGAAGTTACGTGTTTTCTCTAAACTATATTCACGAGCCATACTAATATTTCCTTTCTACCATCTATAGTGAGCAAATGCTTTATTAGCCTCTGCCATTCTATGAGTATCTTCACGTTTTTTAACTGCTGCACCAGTGTTATTTGATGCATCGATTAGTTCGTTTGCTAGGTTTTCAGCCATTGAGTGTCCACCTCTTAAACGAGCATATTGTATAATCCAACGAAGACCTAAAGCTTGACGTCTGTCTGCTTTTACTTCAATTGGTACTTGGTAGTTTGCTCCACCAACACGACGAGATTTAACTTCTAGTGATGGCATAACATTTTCCATTGCTTGTTCTAATACTTCCATTGGTTCTTTACCAGTTTTTTCTTTAATCATATCGAAAGCATTATATAAAATTGTTTGAGCTTTTCCTTTTTTACCATCAATCATCATATTGTTGATTAATTTAGTAACTAACTTAGAGTTATATATTGGATCTGCTAAAACGTCTCTTTTAACTGCACGTCTTTTACGCATGTTAGTCCTCCTCTCTTTATTTTTTATTTAAAATTATTTTGAAGCTTTTGGCTTTTTAGTTCCGTATTTACTACGACCTTGACGACGTTTTTCGATACCAGCTGTATCCATTGCTCCACGAACAATATGATATCTAACACCGATTAAGTCTTTAACACGTCCACCACGGATTAGAACAACACTGTGCTCTTGTAAGTTGTGTCCTTCTCCTGGGATGTAACAAGTAACTTCCATTCCGTTTGATAATCTAACACGGGCATATTTACGTAATGCTGAGTTAGGTTTCTTTGGAGTCATTGTTCCAACACGAGTACAAACACCTCTTTTTTGTGGTGAATCTTGGCTAGTTCTAACTTTATCTTTGCTGTTAAAACCTATATTCAAAGCTGGTGCTTTTGCTTTTCTTACTTTTGCTGATCTGTTCTTTCTAACTAATTGATTTATTGTAGGCATATTTTCATCTCCTTTCCTTTACACATATCCAGGTGTATCAATTTTGTGTTTAATTTAAGATTTACCGAAGTAAACCTTAAAATTAAATGCGATAATAATATATCATTTTTTAGTTATTATTGTCAATATATTTTTATGAAAAAAAGCACATTATTTTGTACTTTTTGATAACAATATCTTTTGTATATTTTGTTCTGCTTCTTCTTGCGAATTTATAGGTTTATATTCTTTTGTAAATTTATCCAATCTTTTCATATCAAAGTTGAATAAAGGATTTACTTTCATGTATTGTTCCACCATTTCGTTGTTTCTCCAGTTTGGATATTTTAATTCAATTATATTAATTAATGATCCTATAATTTGCTTTTTTTGTTCCTTAGATATATTAATCCAGAACATTGCATTTTCTGCTCTATATAGTGTATGTAAAATATACATACTTTCCATTTGTGATTTATATTCTTCTGAAAGTTTTGATTCTTTTAATATAGTTTCTAAATATTCAAGTATTCTAATTATATCTAAAACATTTTTTATTTTAAACAAGAAATCCTTTACTGTTGTATTCATGTGTATTCTATAATTATATATTGGCTCATTCATATCATATATTTTTTCTGAATTTGCCATTAGCGCTGGTACAATTCCCAAGTCTTCCCATTTTAGTTTTTCTGGAAATCTTATTTTTTCCAGAAGATCTCTTCTAAATAGCTTATTTCCTATATTAGGAAATTCTGTAACAATTATATTTTTTTCTTCGCGTGGTAATATTATTCTTTGTTCTTTTATATCTCCCCAATTACAAAAGTCATTTCCTTTAAAAGGACCTATTAGTGTTGTACTGTTTCCCCTTACTAATGTTGCATCGTTATTTATTGCTGCTTCATACATTTTTTGTAATGTATCTCTATTAAGATAATCATCCGCATCTACAAATTTAATAAATTCTCCTGTTGCTATTTCTATTCCTTTATTTCTTGCCGATCCTGCACCCTCATTTTTTTGAGTTATTGTTTTTATTCTTTCATCTTTTTTTTCAAATTGCTTTATTATTTCATTTGTCTTATCTGTTGATCCGTCATCTACTAATATTATTTCAATTTCTTTCAATGTTTGATTTATAATACTATTAACGCATTTTTTTATGTATTTTTCTGCATTGTATATTGGTACAATAACACTTACCTTTATCAATTTATTTTCCCCCTTTTTTAAAATAAATTTATATCTTTTATTTTTTCTTTAAATTTATATAGTTTAGCTGGTCTTCCACTTCCACCTATACTATTATTTCCTGTTTCTTCTATTAGATTTAGAGTTAAGAATTTTTTTCTAAAGTTTCTTCTATCTAAATTCTTATTCATTATACTTTCAAATACTGATTGTAATTCAGGTAATGTGAATTCACTAGGAAACAAGTTTTTTAGTATTGTTGTATTTACTAATTTTGTTTTTAATAATTCTTTTGATGATTCTATTATTTCTTTGTGGTCATACCCTATTTTAGGTAGTTCATCTAAATTAAACCAGTTTAGTTCAATTTCTTCGTTTAATTTAATAATCTTATTATCAACTAACCCTATATATGATGTAGATATTATTCTATTTCCTGGATATCTATCTATTCCAGAAAATGTATAATTTTGTTCTGTATATATTTTTGATGTATTAATTGTTCTATTTAGTATAGATTCTATAGTTACTTCTAGTGTTGTATCTTTTTTTAGTGTCTCATTTGGTAGTATCCAATATCCTTTGTATGGTTCTTCCTTTTTTCTTTCTAATAATATTTTTAAATTTCCTTTTTCTACGGTGAATATATTAATTAGTGATTCTAGTATAAAACTATCTTCTTTTATTTTTGACATAAATTCTCCTTTGCGTTTTTTATACGGTATATTTTAGTATATATTTTTATAAATGTCAATTTTTGTTTGACATTTTTTTGTTATATATATATAATATTTCACTAAAGGAAGCGATTTTATGAAGAAAGATAGTATTACGGTTAATATTAGTAAGAATGATTCTAAGAGTGAAATTTTATATGATAATATTGTATCTAACATGGAAAGTATGAAATTAAATAAGGATGAACAAATTGAATATTTAAAAACTAGAATTTCTGTTTTAGAGCAAGAAAACAAGAAGAAATATGATTTTATTGTAATGGGACTTATTTGTTTATTTTTATTAGTTATAGGTATAGCACTTCTTATTCTTAATTTTTATACATTAGGTTCATTTATTGTTTTAGGTGCTTGTTTCTATGGTATATTTAAAACTTATATGCTTGTTAGTAAAGAGAATAAGTTTTCGCTTGACAAGTATGAAGAAGTTGAAGCTATAAGAAAGATTATTAGTTCTAAATTAAAATAATTGATACATTTGTATCAATTTTTTTATTTTTTTCTACGATGAACTTTGATAGAAATAGCTTCCATCAAAATCTTTTTAAGTTTTAATAAATTGATTATTGTTTATTTCAACAAATTATATATTTATCTTCTTTTTTGTCTTATTGAATCGTCATATATATCCTTATAGAAATGTTGATAATCCTTCGAATATATGAAATCTCCTCCCCATTTCCATCCATACTTTTTGAATGTGATAAATGCTAAATCATTATGATCAATTTTTCCAGCAAAATCTTTTTTTCTATCAACATATTCTGTAGCTGTACTAGGATACAATTCATTCCCAAGAATATATGGATTATATAAAGGGTTAAGGTCTATAGCTAATCCAAAGCAATGCCAAGCTAATTTATCACCTAATTCAACTATTCTATAATTAAATGCAGAAGTATTATTGTCTTGCATTGATAACTCGTCTGATGCATTATACTTTTCTACTAATTCGATTTTTTCTATTGGGTAGCTATTTATATATAGTTCATAAAAAATTTTCAATACTTCTTCTGCGACTTCTTTATTTACAATCATTTCTCCATCATCATGTTCTTTACCATAAAAGTCTTTATATTTTAACCTTAGATATCTTAAATCATCATATGAAATTGAAGTATATTTTTCATCAAATTTTTTTGGAAATGAATGACCTGTAATTTTTTCTTTAATTTCATCTGATAATTTTTCAGAATAAAATCCATCTTTATACGTATATCTTTCTAAATCGTTTTTCTTTGAATTATCATTTAATGTATCTATTTCAATTTTATCGTATGTTTCTTTAATTCTATCTTTTTGTGATAATTTATTTTTATATAAAACAAAACAATTATAAACTATATATATTATAATTACAAATAAACATAGTTTTAGTAATATTCTTTTTAAATTTCTTTTCTTCATACTGCAAATACAATCATTAAATATAATATTTGATTGCCCTCCATTGTGTTAGTATACCACAAAATGTACTTTTTTTGTACAAAATGAACCTCAAAAAAAGATAGATTTTTGTCTATCTTAATTATTTCTTTTTAATTCAATCTGAATATATGCATTAGCATATACTATTGAATGTCCTATAAATTTTAATGTTGTTGGTATTATCGACAACATATATTTCCCCCTTTTTATGAGTGTATATTATACACTTTTTTTATAAAAAGTCAAATTTTCAATAAAAAAGATAGACTTTCGTCTATCTTAAGCTAATAGTTCATCTTCTAGCATATCTAGTGGTTCTTCTGTTACTTCTGGAACTTCTAGTTTATAATCAATATTTTTATAGGCTTTTGCTCCAGTTCCTGCTGGTATTAATTTACCAATTATAACGTTTTCTTTTAATCCGTTTAAATGGTCTACTCTACCATGGATAGCAGCATCAGTTAAGATTCTTGTAGTTTCTTGGAATGATGCAGCTGATAAGAATGAATCAGTTTCTAGTGATGCTTTTGTGATACCTAATAATACTGGTCTACCAGTTGCTGGTTGTTTTCCTTCGATGATTAATTTTTTATTTACATCTGAGAATTCATTTATATTAACTAGTGTACCAGGTAAGAATAATGTATCACCTGAATTTACTATTTTAATTTTTGAAATCATACGTCTTGCCATAACTTCAACGTGCTTATCTGAGATATCAACACCTTGAGAACGGTAAACTTTTTGAATTTCAAGTAAGATATATTGTTGAACAGTAATTGGGTCAGTTACAACTAATAATTCTTTTGGAGATATTGCTCCATGTGTTAGTCTTTGACCTGCTTTTACTTCTTCGTTTAACTCTACTGCTAATTTAGCACTATAGTTAGTTACGTGTTCTCTTGTTTCAGCATCATTTTTGATACTTATTATGTATTTACCACCATCTTCTTCAATCTTAACAATTTTACCTGTGATTTCAGCGATGTTAGCTTTACCTTTTGGATTACGTGCTTCAAATAATTCTTGTACACGAGGAAGACCTTGTGTAATATCGTCTCCAGCAACACCACCTGAGTTGATTGTACGCATTGTAAGCTGAGTACCTGGTTCACCGATTGATTGTGCTGCCATGATACCAACTGCTTCTCCAATGTCAACAATTGATCCTGTAGCAAGGTTACGTCCATAACATTTTCTACATACACCGTGTTCACATTTACATGTTAATACTGATCTAATTGAAACTTTTTCAATTCCTGCAGCAATAATCTTTTCTGCAACTGGTTCAGTAATGTATGTATCTTTATCAAACATAACTTCTTTTGTTTCTGGATTAATAATTTTCTTATTTGTATATCTACCAATGATACGATCATGTAGTGATTCTACTTCTGTACCATCTTTTTCATTAATAAATGCTTCTACAACAACACCTTGTTCTGTTCCGCAATCATCTTCTTTAACAATTATATCGTGAGCAACATCGACAAGTCTTCTTGTTAAGTATCCGGCATCTGCTGTCTTTAAGGCAGTATCAACCATACCTTTTCTTGTTCCGTGTGTTGCTAAGAAGAATTCTGATACGTTTGCACCTTCTGAGAATGAAGATGTGATTGGAATTTCTACAGCTTCACCAGTAGGTTTCATCATAAGTCCACGCATACCTGACATTTGGTTTAAGTTAGATAAGTTACCACGAGCTCCTGAGTCAATCATGATTGAAATTGGATTTTCTTTATCTTGTTTGATTTTATCTCCAAGTTCGTCTGCTATCTTATTCTTAGCTCCATTCCATGTAGCTACGACTTTTTCATATCTTTCTCTATCTGTTATTAAACCACGTTTAAATTGTTTATTAATTTGAGCAACTGTTGATTCAGCTTCTTTTAATACTTCTTCTTTTGTTTCTGACTCAATTATATCTCCTATACCAATTGAAATACCTGATAATGTTGAATAATTGAATCCTAAGTCTTTCATTTTATCTAGCATTATAGATGTTTCTGTTGTTTGGTAACGTTTATATATTTGAGCAATTAACTTAGTAAGTACTTTTTTACCAAATGGTTTTACTAATTCCATTTTAGCTATTTCCTCAGGAATATTTGCTCCTTGTTCTAAGAAGAATTTTTTAGGAGTTACTTTTTCAATGTTTTCTTGTGATCCATCGTTAATGTATTGGAATGAATCTGGGAATATTTCATTGAATATTAATTTTCCTGGAGTTGTTACTAAGTATTTTCCTTTATATGAATCTGGGAATACTTTGTGTTTAAATGATGAAACTGGTATAGCTATACGAGTTTGAAGTGTTAATTCTCTTCTTTCGTAAGCCATTAATGCTTCATTATCATTTTTAAATACTCTACCTTCTCCTTTTTCTCCTGGTTTTTCAATAGTGATATAGTAGTTACCTAATATCATATCTTGTCCTGGAGTAACGATTGGTTGTCCATCTGAAGGTTTAAGTATGTTATTAGCACCTAGCATTAATATTCTTGCTTCTGCTTGTGCTTCTTCACTAATTGGTACGTGTACAGCCATTTGGTCTCCGTCGAAGTCTGCGTTAAATGCAGCACATACTAATGGGTGAAGACGAATTGCTCTACCTGCGATTAGTTTTGGTTCGAATGCTTGAATACCAAGTCTATGTAGTGTTGGTGCACGGTTTAACATTACTGGATGTTCTTTGATTTTTTCCTCTACTACATCCCATACTCTTGGATCTTGATTTTCAATCATTTTCTTTGCAGCTTTAATGTTAGTTGCGATTTCTTTTTTAACAAGTCCATTTATAACATGTGGTTTAAATAGCTCAAGTGCCATTTCTTTTGGAATACCACATTCATACATTTTAAGGCTTGGTCCTACTACGATAACTGAACGTCCTGAGTAGTCAACACGTTTACCAAGTAAGTTTTGACGGAAACGTCCTTGTTTTCCTTTTAACATACTTGATAATGATTTTAATGGTCTATTTCCTGCTCCTGTAATATTTCTTCCTCTACGACCGTTATCAAATAATGCATCTACTGCTTCTTGTAACATACGTTTTTCGTTTTGGATTATTATTGAAGGTGCTCCTAAATCCATTAATTTCTTTAAACGATTGTTTCTGTTTATTACTCTTCTATATAAGTCGTTTAAGTCAGATGTTGCGAATCTTCCACCGTCTAATTGAATCATTGGTCTTAATTCTGGTGGGATAACTGGAAGTGCATTTAATATCATCCATTCAGGTCTATTTCCTGATTCTAAGAATGCATTTAATACATCTAGTCTTTTAATTAATCTAATTCTTTTTTGACTTGAAGAGTCTTTTATTTCATCTAATTCTTTTAATATTGTATCTACTTCTTTTTGAAGGTCTACTTCTTTAAGTAATTCTTGGATAGCTTCTGCTCCCATTCCTACTCTAAAAGTATCTCCATATTTTTCATAGTACGCTCTATATTCTTTATCACTTATTGTTTGTTTCTTTTCTAGAGGTGCTGCTCCTGGATCTAGTACTACGTATGAAACGAAGTATAAAACTTCTTCTAGATCTCTTGGAGACATGTCTAGAACTAATCCCATTCTTGATGGAATTCCTTTAAAGAACCAAATGTGAGAACAAGGAGTAGCTAACTCGATGTGTCCCATACGTTCACGACGTACTGCGCTTCTTGTAACTTCTACTCCACATCTATCACATATTATATTTTTATATCTTAGTCTTTTGTACTTTCCACAAGCACATTCAAAGTCTTTTGTTGGTCCGAATATTTTTTCACAATAAAGTCCGTCTCTTTCTGGTTTTAAAGTACGATAGTTTATTGTTTCGGCCTTTTTTACTTCACCATATGACCATTCACGAATTTTTTCTGGTGAGGCGATTGCTATTCTTAATCCTTCAAATTGATTAACGTTCATTATTCATCGTCCCCTTCCATGTCTATATCCATATCATCTAATTCTTCAAAATCGTCTTCGTTTTCGAATTCACTAGCGTATTCATCTTCAAAGTCTTCTTCTTCTGGTGCGATTGGTTCTTCAGGTTCATCATTTGAAACTGGTAAATCAATACTGTCTGTATTTAGATATGATTCTTTGTCTGCTTCTTCTAAGTCTTTAAGTTCAACAAAGTTTCCATCTGAATTTAGTACTGTTATATCTAGTCCTAATGCTTGGAATTCTTTTATAGCAACTCTGAAACTTTCTGGTACTCCTGGTTTTGGAATTTCTGTTCCTTTAACTAGAGCTTCATATACTTTAACACGTCCTACAACATCGTCTGATTTTGTAGTAATCATTTCTTGTAAGATATGAGCTGCACCGTATGCTTCTAGAGCCCAAACTTCCATTTCACCAAATCTTTGTCCACCGAATTGAGCTTTTCCTCCAAGTGGTTGTTGTGTAACTAATGAGTAAGGTCCAGTAGATCTTGCGTGTAGTTTATCATCAACCATGTGGTGAAGTTTAATCATGTACATTACACCAACAGAGATTCTATTATCAAATGGTTCACCTGTTCTACCATCGTATAGAGTAGTTTTTCCATCTTCATCTAATCCTGCTTCTTTTAATGCATCGATTATTTCTTCTTTTGTAGCACCATCAAATACTGGTGTTGCCATATAAACATTTAAGTTTTTAGCTGCAATTCCTAAGTGCATTTCTAGGATTTGTCCTAAGTTCATACGAGAAGGAACTCCTAGTGGGTTAAGTAGAATATCAACTGGTCTACCATCTGCCATGTATGGCATATCTTCTTCTGGTAATATTAGTGATACAACACCTTTGTTACCATGACGTCCTGCCATCTTATCTCCAACGCTTATTTTACGTTTTTGAGCGATGTAAACTCTTACTATTTTTGATACTCCTGCAGGAAGTTCATCACAGTCTTCTTTAGTGAAGATTTTTATATCATGAACTATACCTTCTCCACCGTGTGGAACTCTTAGAGATGTATCTCTTACTTCTCTTGTTTTTTCTCCAAAGATTGCGTGTAATAGTTTTTCTTCTGAAGTTAATTCTGCCATTCCTTTTGGTGTTACTTTACCAACTAAAATGTCATCATCTTTTACTTCTGTACCAATTCTAATAATACCGTTTTCATCTAGGTTTTTAACTGCGTCTTCACCAATATTTGGAATATCTCTTGTGAATTCTTCAGGTCCTAGTTTTGTATCACGACATTCGATTTGGTAGTCTTCTATATGTATTGATGTATATACATCATCTTTTACTAATCTTTCATTTAGGATTACGGCATCCTCATAGTTATAACCGTTGAAGTTCATAAACGCAACTGTTACGTTTCTTCCTAGTGCCATTTCTCCTAATTCAGTACTTGGACCATCTGCTATTACTTCATTTTTCTTAACCTTGTCACCTATTTTTACAATTGGTACTTGGTGATAGCATGTTCCAGCATTACTTCTTTCATATCCACTTAGGTAGTATGTATCATTTCCACCTAGTGTTTTTACTATTATTTTTCTAGCGTCAACGTAGTCTACAACACCATCAGCTTTAGCAATTATTACTGCTCCTGAGTCTCTAGCAGATATTGCTTCAATACCAGTTCCAACTAGTGGGGCTTCTGATTTTAGTAAAGGTATTGCTTGACGTTGCATGTTAGCACCCATTAGCGCACGTTTACCATCATCGTGTTCTAGGAATGGGATACCTTGAGTTGTTATTGAAATAACTTGTTGTGGTGATACGTCCATATAGTCAACTTTTTCTTTTTCTATTTGAACTGTTTCACCGTGATATCTAACTGGAATTCTTGCAGGTACTATTTCATTATTTTCATTTAGTTCAACTGTTGTTTGTGAAATATAGTATTCTGATTCCTCATCTGCAGTCATATATCTTACTTCGTCAGTTACTTTGCAATTTTCAACTTTTCTATATGGAGTCATTATGAATCCATATTCATCTATTTTTGCGTATGATGCAAGTGAAGTTATAAGTCCGATGTTTGGTCCTTCTGGAGACTCGATTGGACAAATTCTTCCATAGTGTGATGCATTAACGTCACGAACTTCCATTCCAGCTCTATCTCTTGATAATCCACCTGGCCCTAAGCTTGATAATCTTCTTTTATTTGATAATTCAGCTACTGGGTTTGTTTGATCCATGAATTGAGATAATTGTGATGAACCAAAGAATTCTTTGATTGCTGCTGTTAATGGTCTGATGTTAATTAGTGTTTTTGGTGTAACATCAGCTATTTCTTGTGTACTCATACGATCTCTTATTACTCTTTCAATTCTTGATACACCAATTCTAAATTGATTTTGTAATAATTCTCCAACTTGTCTAACACGTCTATTAGATAAGTTATCTATTTCATCAAAATTACCAATTCCATCTAATAAGTTTAGATAGTATGATACTGATGCATATACGTCTGATATAGTTAAACGTTTTTCATCAATATTTTGGTCATTTCCTATTACTTTTATTACTTTTTCTGGATTTACTTTTGAGTATACTTTAACTACTTGTACTTTATTATATGTATCTAATACATCGTTAATTAAAGCATCTTGCATTCCATAACCAGCTTCCATAATAGGTTTTAATTCTTCTATTATTTCTTTTGTTATAATTGTGTCTTTTTCAACTATAGACTCACCATCTACAATTATATCTTCAGCTAATTTACAATTTAATAATCTATCTAATACGTTTAGTTTTTTATTAAATTTGTATCTACCAACTTTAGCTAAGTCATATCTAAATGCATCAAAGAATCTAGATATTAATTGGTTTTTAGCACTATCTAGTGTTGATGGTTCTCCTGGTCTTAATTTAGAATGAATATCTATTAATGCTTCATCTGTATTTTTATTTACATCTTTAGCAATTGTTTTTGCTAAATATTCATTTTCTCCAAATAAGTCAATGATATCATCGTCACTTGAAAGTCCAAGTGCTCTTAATAATGTAGTAACTGGAACTTTTCTAGTTCTATCAATTCTAACATATACAATGTCTCTTGCGTCTGTTTCGTATTCTAGCCATGTTCCTCTTGTAGGTATTACTTGGGAAGTGATAATTGATTTACCATTTTTCTTATCAATTTCTCTACCAAAGTATACACTTGGAGATCTAACTAATTGTGATACGATTACACGTTCTGCACCATTAATTATAAATGTACCTGTTTCAGTCATGATAGGCATATCGCCCAAGAAAATTTCTTGTTCTTTAACTTCTCCAGTTTCTTGGTTAAATAACCTAGCTTGTACCTTTAAAGGTGCTGCATATGTTGCATATCTTTCTTTACATTCTTTAATAGAATATCTTGAGTTTTCAAATGAATAGTCCCCAAATTCTAGTGATAAGTTTCCTGTAAAGCTTTCGACAGGAAAAATATCCTCAAATACTTCTTTGATTCCAGTATTTATGAACCAATCATATGAACTTTTTTGAATTTCTAGCAAGTTTCCTAGTTTAATTGCGTTTGCTCTTTTTGCATAATTTCTTCTTTTTCGGTGATCACCAAATTTTTCAACTTTATAAGCCACTAAATTCACCCCTATAACTATAAAATTTTTTAGGCACGCACAAAAAGACAGTACATGTCGCCACTTTATAAGTGTATCAAATCAAAATCAAATTGTCAATTATTTCTAGCACAAATAATGTAAAAACCTTTATTTTTATTTTTGACTTCTACACTATATTCTTTTTCTAAGTCTTTTACTAAGGTTTTAGCTCCTTGATCTTTATGAATTACTAACCATAATTCACCATTCTTATTTAAGTGTTCTTTTGCTTTAAATAGTATTTCATATAGTATTTTTTTTCCAACTCTTATAGGTGGATTTGTTATTATGTAGTCATAACTACCCTCTACATTACTATATATATCACTTTCAAATATATTAATATTTACTTTATTTAGTTCAGCATTCTTTTTAGCAAGGTTTAAGGCTCTCTCATTTATATCCACTGCATCCACATCACAGTTAAATGTTTTTTTTAGATATATACCAATTGGTCCATATCCACATCCAAAGTCCAATACTTTTCCACCAATACTTTCTAATGATTCTAGTAACGACCTTGTTCCAAAGTCTAAACCTCTTTTTGAGAACACTCCATTATCTGTTATAAGTGTTAGTTCTGTATTTTTTATAATACATTTTGTTTTTGTTTCTTTTGATTCTACATAATCATTTGTAAAATAATGAGACATAATTTGCTCCTTTTAGAAACGGCGAAAGCCCATACATTAAATGTACAGGCTTAAAACCATTATTTATAATTATTTTAATTCGATTGTTGCGCCAGCTTCTTCGAATTTTGCTTTTAATTCGTTAGCTTCGTCAGTAGATACATTTTCTTTAATATTTCCACCGTTATCAGCGATGTCTTTAGCTTCTTTAAGTCCTAATCCAGTAACTTCTCTAACTAATTTGATAACAGCGATTTTGTTAGCACCAGCACTTGCTAAAACAACGTTAACTGTGCTTGGTCCTTCTTCAGCAGCAGCTCCTGCTACTGGTGCAGCTACAGCTACAGCACTTGGATCTACACCAAATTCTTCTTTCATTGCATCTACTAATTCTTTAACTTCTAAGATTGTCATTTCTTTGATTGAATCAATTATTTCTTTTGTACTTATCTTTGCCATTTTATATTCCTCCCTTTAATTAATTATTTTCCTCTAAATTTTTAGCATGTAAGTCTAAGCATATTGCCACATTCTTAACATGTTCCATAAGTCCAGCAGCAAACATTGTAAGTAATGTATCTCTGCTTGGTATTGAAGCAAGTGTTTTTAATTTTGCTTCATCAGCAATTTCTCCATCTACTATACCAACTTTAAGTTGTAGTGCTGGATGGTCTTTTGCGAAATCGCTTAATGTTTTGATTGGAGCTATTGCATCTGTACCAAATGCGATTGCTTTTGGTCCACCTAGTTCTCCTAAATCGATTTTAAGTGAATCCATAGCTCTTTTTGTTAAAGTGTTTTTGTATACTTTATAATCAGAACCAGATTCTCTTAATTTTCTTCTTAGCTCGTTTGTTTCTGAAACTGTTAATCCTTGGTATTCGAATAATACTGAAGTACTTGATTCTTTTACCTTATTAGCTATTTCTTCAACAACTTCTGCTTTTCTCTCGATTATTTTAGCGTTTGCCATTCTTTCGCCTCCTTATTTTTTTACCGTAACAAATAAGCCTTACTATAGACAGTAAGGCTTTAAAGTTTTTAACTTAAAAGTTCCTCGGTAGGAAATATTAAGTGTTTCCACTCCTACTGTCTACGGTACTATTTTTTGCAACGAATTAATTTTAACATATTATTTTTTATTTGTAAAGACTAATTTAATTCATTTAAATCAATTTTTACACCAGGTCCCATTGTTGATGAGATTGTTATGTTCTTAACATATGATCCTTTTACAACTGATGGTTTAGCTTTTAAGATAACATTTACGAAAGCATTTAAGTTTTGTAGTAATGCTTCATCAGTGAAACTTACTTTTCCTATTAATGCGTGTACGTTACCATATGTATCAGTTCTGTATTCAACACGACCTTTTTTAACATCTTCAACAGCTTTTTTAACATCCATTGTTACTGTTCCTGTTTTAGGGTTTGGCATTAATCCTTTTGGTCCTAAGATTTTACCAATTTTTCCTAATGCAGGCATCATATCTGGAGTTGCAATTAAAGTATCAAAATCGAACCAGTTTTCTTTTTCGATTTTTTCTATCATATCCATATCTCCAACAAAGTCTGCTCCAGCCTCTTTAGCTTCAGTAGCTTTTGGTCCTTTAGCTAAAACTAACACTTTTTTAGTTTTACCTGTTCCATTTGGTAATACGATAGCTCCTCTTAATTGTTGATCTGCTTTTTTAGTATCTAGGTTTAATCTCATAGCTATTTCTACTGATGAATCAAACTTAGTTACTGATGTTTCTTTTACTAATTTAATAGCTTCTTCTTTTGTATAAGCTTTATTCTTCTCTATTTTAGAAGTAGCTTCTACATATTTCTTACCTTTTTTCATTTTTACCTCCTGTGGTTCTAGCGGATAAATTCCTTCCACATAGTTTTACTATGTATTATTCTGAAATTTCAACACCCATATTAAGTGCAGTACCTTCAACTATTTTCATAGCTTCTTCTACAGTATATGCATTTAAGTCTGGTAGTTTAGTTTCAGCAATTTCTCTTAATTGATCTTTAGTTAATTTTCCAACGATTTCATTTTTACCTTTTCCAGATCCAGATTTAATTTTAGCGTATTTCTTAATTAATTCTGCAGCTGGTGGAGTTTTTAATACGAAGTCGAAAGTTCTGTCTTCATATACAGAAATAACTACTGGTATAACATCTCCCATCTTGTCTCTTGTTGCATCGTTGTACTTTGTACAAAATTCTTGTAAATTAATTCCTGCTGGTCCAAGCACTGTTCCTACTGGAGGAGCTGGTGTTGCTTTTCCTGCTGGGATTTGTAATTTAATTTCTTTTGTAACGTTCTTTTTTGCCACGAAAAACACCTCCTAATAAATTTCTTTTTCGTGAGTGGTTATAATGCTTTGTACATAATCCGCTTTTAGCACAAATCATAGATAAGCTCCCACTAAATCTATATTAAAATAAATATAGCCATTTAATAATATCACAAAATTTCTTAAATATCAATTATTTTTTTATGATTTTTCAATTTGTGATAGTTCTAATTCGACATTTGTTTCTTGTCCGAATAAGTCTAAGCTTACTTCTAGTAGTCCAGTAGCTGAATCAATGTTTTTAATTTTACCATACATTCCAGCAAATGGTCCACCTATTACTTTTACTGTATCTTCTACATTTAAGTCTGTATTTACTTCTAGTCTGCTCATTCCCATTTGGTTTAGTATTTTGTCTGCTTCTTGTGGTGTTAATGGGAAAGGTTTAGCTCCTTTACCAGATGATCCGATAAATCCTGTTACACCTGGAGTATTTCTTACTATAAACCAAGCTTCATCATTCATTATCATTTCAACTAATATATATCCTGGAAACATTTTTTTGATTTTTTCTTTTTCTTTTCCATCTTTTATTTCTATTTCTTTTTGTTCTGGTACAACTACTCTAAAGATATAGTCTTCCATACCCATAGTGCTTGCACGCATCTCTAGTTTTTCTTTTACCTTATTCTCGTGTCCTGAATAAGTGTTTACTACATACCATTCTTTTTGCATTATTTCATTAACTCCTTTATACCCATTATAATTAAATCACTAGCTGTAAAGAATACAAAGAAGAATAATATGATTGATAGTGTTGCGATACTATATTTAATCATATCTTTTCTGTTTGGCCATTTTACTTTTTTTAGTTCTTGTTTTAAGTTTTTAAAAAATTTCTTCATATAGACTCCTTTATTTTTACCTAAAATAAAAACACCTTCACGTGTCTACATAAATATTAGCACGACTTTGGTGTTTTGTCAATTATTTATTTGATTATTCTTTTACTATTTTAATTACTGTTCTTTTTTCTAATTCTTTAATTGCATTTACTGATAATCTTTCTCTTACTATTTTAATTTTATTTTGTTTTATTAGTTCATTTATTCTATAACTAAAAATTATTTCTCCATTTATTCCGCCTAAGTCATGTTTTTCTCTTTCTCTTATCATTAAATCAACAATAAGTCTTATTTCATCAACTTCTTCATATTTAGATAATTCTTCTAGTATTGTTTTGTCTAGAAATTCATAGTTCACTGATTTTAATTTTTTATTATCTATTATTCTTAAGTCTGAATTTTCACTTTCTAATTTCAGCCATTCTTTTGATAAAATTTGTATTTCTTCATGCGTCAATGTTCTTTCAAATTGTAAAAGTTCTTTTATTTCATTAGGAGAAAAGCATCCAAGGCTCCAATATGGGCCATATTTTAATTTGTCATTCTTAGGTATTGTTCCAACATTTATTATGTTTATTTTTACTTCTTTATTTATCTCATTTATTAAATATATTGTAAAAAGAAAGAAACTATAATCTTCGCTATCAAGTGATGAAAACCATATTCTTACAGTATTATTGCATTTCAATTTATCTTTTAAGATTTCTATTTTTTCTTTTACATCTATCAATGCATCACAAGTTTTCTTAATTTCCGTGTTTTCTAAGTCTTTAATTGAGCCAACATTTAAAAGAAGTGCCATCTCAATTATATTTTCTTCCTTAAAAAGTTTGGACCTTTTTAAAACTCCATATTCACTCATTCCATTTACTATTTCTAACATAGGCTCACCTTTTTTGATTATATGATATAAATATATTTTTTATATTGTAAAGTATTTACCAGTTCACTTATATTTTATTATCTATTTTTATCGTATATTTTTTTATATATTATATTAATTGTTGGATAGTATATTATCACAAAGACAATTACTGTTATATATCCTATTATGGAAGCTTTATTAAAAATCCTACTTATTATTAAGAAAATTAATAATACAAATGTCGGAATGCATAAACCACCAAATTCAAATGTCGCTTTTCTTATACTGTTTCCAAGTACGTTTTTTCTTATTGATTTTATATTTGTTATAAAACATATTAATGATGTAAAAAACACTAGTGAATTAGCATAAAGTAGCATTTGAATATCTTTTGCTATAAAGCTTGATAACAACCAAAATATTTGTATTATTATACATACTTTCGCTAATGCATCTGAATATATTTCATTATTAATTTGTTGTTCTCTTTCATCTTTTTGATTATTGTTAAATATTTCATTGTTGTTAAATATTCCATCTAATTTATTAATTCTTTTCATTTTCATCCTCCCAAAATAAATCATCTAGTTTTTTATCTAATATCTTACAAATCTTAATACAAAGATTTATAGTTGGATTATAATCTCCTTTTTCTATCGCTATTATAGTTTGCCTAGATACCCCTACTTTTTCTGCAAGATCTTCTTGTGATAAGTCTTTTAAGACTCTCGCACTTTTTAACTTAACATTTTTCATTTTGCCTCCTTACGGCAATAATATATCATTAACTTTACATATTGTCAAGTATATTTTACATTTTTTATAAAAAAAGAAATTAAACTTTCTTATTTAGTTTAATTTCTAATTCTAATTCATTTGTTATTACAGTTCCTTCTGGGATATTTTGTTCTGTTACATATCCTTCACCACTTAGTTTATATTTTATTTTTAGATAGTCTAACAAATATTTTGTCTCTCTTTTTGACCAATCTATCATATTTGGTAGTTTAAATTCATTTCCATTTGTTATTAATATTATTCTATCGTTTGTTGTTATTTTTTGTTTTGGATAATAGTCTACAATTGTATCACCATTACCTATTGTTATGATATTTAAGCCTTTTTGTTGTAATTGGTGTCTTGATTGTTCTATATCTTTATTAATATAGTTTTCTAAATCATAACTTTCTATATTTGTTTTTTCTCTTTGTTTAGTATTTATATTTTTATATTTAGCTATATTTTTAATTAAACTTACTACTGATTCTGATAAAGCAACAGTATTTCCATAATTTGGTTTTTTGATTGCTGCATAAATAATTATTTCAGGATTGTCTTTAGGGAATATTCCAGAAAATGAATAAATATAGTCCCTTTCTCCAGTTAGGTATCCTCCATTTTTATCGTCATAAATTTGTGCGGTACCTGTTTTTCCTATTATGTCTAATCCATCTATTTTATATTTTTTTCCTGTTGTTCCTTCATTATTTGCATTTACTACGTTATACATTAGTTGTTTCATATAGTCTACTGTTTCTTGTGACACAAGTCTTTCAGTTTCTTCTTTTGTTCTTGTATATATTGTTTTTTCTGTATTTGAGTCTACTATTTTTTCTACTATATGTGGTTTTAGCATTTTACCATTGTTTGTTATTAGTGTAAGTGCTTGAAGGTGTTGTATAGGAGTTGTTAGTATACCTTGACCAAATCCTGCGTTTGCAACTTCTATTGGATATCTAAATGTTAAATCTCTAGATAGTTCTCTTCCGAGTTCTATTCCTGTTATGTCTCCAAAACCATATTTTTCATAGCAGTCTTTTAATTGTTCTTTTGTAAGTATTGTATTTACAAGATTTGCAATTGCGACATTACTTGAATATTCAAATCCTAAATCATATGAAATGTTTCCCCATCCATATCCTTGGTTCCAGTCTTTTACTGTATCATCACCTATTTTGTATTTTCCCGATGTATAGGTTTTACTACCATCATACTTTCCGGTTTCCATCGCACACATATATGTATATATTTTCATTGTTGATCCTGGTTCAAATAAGTATGACGCAAGTGGATTTTCATAGTTTGTTATATTTTTTATATTTGGATCAAATGATGGTGTTGATGAACTTCCAAGGATATCACCTGTTTTTGCGTCCATTACTGCCATTACCATCCATTCTGGTTGATATCTTTCGCTATTTTCTTTTACTGCTGTTTCTAAAAATCTTTGTATATTTGAATCTATGGTTAAATATATATCATTTCCATTTGTTGGATTTGTTCTTATTTCAGGAGTATCAGGTATTTTATATCCATTTAAATCTTGCTGATATTCCTCATGCCCATCTGTACCTTTTAAACTGTCATCGTATTTTGATTCTATTCCCATTTCTCCAATAATACTTCCATCTTCATTTTTTTTTGCATATCCTATTATATATGAAGCAAAGTCACCATTTGGATAGTATCTTTTTTGATCTTCTATAAAATCAATTCCTGGTAGTTGTAATGATTCTATTTCTTGTTTTTTTAGTTCTGTTATTCCTCTTCCACCTGGTCCTAGTTCTACTTGATACGCATTTTGACTCATTAGGCTTGTTAGTTTTTCTACTGACATATCTAGTATAGGAGATAGTTTGTATGCTGTATATTCAGGATCTTGCACATGTTTAATTGTACTTGATGAACCTGTTCTTTTTGGTGATAAGTACGCTATTACTGTATATGATGTTACATTTATTGCAAGTGAATTTCCATCTCTATCAAATATACTTCCTCTTTTTGCGTATATTGTATTCGAAGTTGTATTTCTATTTAAGGAGAACTCTTTCATATTTATTCCATATACATTTTTAAATAGTGATAAATGGGCCATTTGTATAAATAAGGCAAAAATAAAAACAAGAAAAAAGGCATATATTTTCTTGGGCATCTTCCAATTTTGTTTCCTATTTCTTGTTTTCATTTTAAGCACCTTCTACTCGTTAATTATTATAATGTTTTCATTATTATAAGCCAATCCCATATTTTTCACAATATTATTAACATAGTCAAAAGATGTTAGTTCATTAACTTGCATTGTTAATGATTCGTTTTTCTTTGATTGTGTTGAAACGTCTGATTTTAGTTTTTCAACCATTATGTTTAAATTTCCTATACTAGCACTACAAAAAATTTTTACAAGGAAAGTTGAGCAAAGTGCTAGTACTGCGCATGCATATAACAGTTTTTCACCTTTAGATATTTTTAATTTCCTTTTCTTTTTGCTCATACTATCTTACCCTTTCTATTACTCTTAATTTTGCGCTTCTAGCTCTTGGATTTTCTTCTAGTTCTTCTTTTGATGGTTTTATATTTGCGATTATCTTATATTTTGGTAAATATTCTTCTGGTATTATTGGAAGATTTTTCATATTTTTATCTATATCTGATACACTTTTAAATATATCTTTACATATTTTATCTTCTAATGAATGGAATGTTATTACACATATTCTTCCATTTATATCTAACAGTTCTAAAGCGTCTTTTAAGCTTTGTTCGAATACTTCTAATTCTTTATTTACTTCAATTCTTATTGCTTGAAATACTTTTCTTGCTGGATGTTTTTCTCTTTTATATTTTTCTGGGACTGAATTTTTTATTATTTCAACTAGTTCTAGTGTTGTTTCTATAGGTTTTTCATTTCTATTTTTTATTATATTTTTCGCAATTGATGTTGCGTATTTTTCTTCACCATAATTTATGAATATTCTAACTAAATCTTTATATTCATAGTTATTTATTAATTCATATGCACTAAAGTCTTGTGTTTGATCCATACGCATATCAAGACGTGCATCTTTGTGAAACGAGAAACCTCTATAGTCTTCGTCTAGTTGTGGGCTTGATACTCCAATATCATAAAGTATTCCATTTACCGATTTAATATTTCTTTTTTCTAATTCTTTTTTTATGTTTTTAAAATTTGATTTTATTATTTCATAGTTATCGGATATTTCATCTAGACGTTTTGTGCTTGATTTTATTGCTTCATCGTCTTGATCAAAGGCGAAAAGAAAACCCCTTTTTATTTTCTTTAGTATATTGCTACTATGCCCGCCATATCCTAGTGTGCAATCTACAATCACACTATCATTTGTTAGATTCAAATATTCTAGGCATTCATTTAGTAAAACACTTTTATGCATAAATCCTCCTATATATTTGTTCCAAATAGGTTATCAGCAATATCTGACAAGTCATCAAGTTTTTCATTCATAAATGTATCCCATAGATTTTTGTCCCATACTTCTAAGTGATCATTTACTCCTATTATCACACAGTCTTTTTCTAAGTTAGCATATTCAATTAGTGGTGTACTTACCTTTACTCTTCCTTGCTTGTCAAATTCGCACATACTAGCACCGGATAAAAAGAATCTCATGAAGTTTCTTGCGTCTTTGGTGTTAGGTAATTCTCTATACTTGCTAATGATATTATTCCATTCATCTTGTGGATATATGAATAGACATTTGTCTAATCCTCTTGTAATTATACAAGATTCTTTTAATTCAATCCTTAGTTTTGATGGTATTGTTAATCTTCCTTTATCATCAATACTATAATGATATTCTCCCATTAGCATGTAAAATCACCCACTTTCCCCCACTTTTTACCACTGCTTACCACTATTATATATATTTTGTGGTAAAAAGTAAAGTTTTTTTTTGATATTTTTTTGTATTTACATTTATTTACATACACCTAAAAAAGTGTGAGATAATGCTCACACTTCTACCATGCTCTTGATCCTAATATAATCGCTAATAAAATATATAGTACTATAAGTATTATATATCCTGAGCTTCTATTTTGTCCGCATGATTGATTACAGTTTTTTTCGCATGACATACTTTTTTACCTCCTTAAATGTAAGCTCCAAGTATAATTATTAAAAGAATAAATAAAACTAATACAATAGCTGCACCAGATACTCCTGTATTATTACACATAATATCTTTCCTCCTTTTTATCTTTTCAACTTATTTTATGAAAAATTTGTGAATATGTGATTAGTTATGTCTAAATTATTGTTTTTTTATTTTTTTTTTGGTATTATTGTTATGTATGAAAAAACATACTTGAAGGGAGATATCATGAAAAAGAAGATTTTAGGTATTATGTGTGCAGTTGCACTTGTAACTGGTTGTAGCAAATCACCAAAAATGAGTAATGGTGAGGAGGTTGTAGCATCTATTAACGGAAAGGATTTCACTGCAAATGAACTTTATGATTCAATGAAAAATCAATATGGTACATCTATTTTAATTGATATGATAGATTCATATATCGCGGAGCAAGAAATAAGTGATAATGAAGCTGCTAATGTTTATGCAGATTCAATGATTTCACAATACAAATTACAATATGAACAATATGGTCAAGATTTCAACCAAGCTCTTGCAAGTTCAGGTTTTTCTAGTGAAGCAGATTTTAAAAAAGTTATAGTTGCTGATTATAATAAGAAGCAAGTTGCTAAAAACTATTTAAAATCTGAGGTTACTCAAAAAGAAATTGAAAAGTATTATAAAGATGAAATTTCTGAACAATTAGATGTTAAACATATTTTAATAACTCCTGATGTAAAAGATGGTGCTACTGATGACGAAAAGAAAACAGCTGAGAATGATGCTTTAGAAAAAGCGAAATCATTAATCAACAAGTTAAACGATGGAGCTAATTTCGATGATTTAGCTAAAGAAAATTCTGATGATACTGCTACAGCAAGTAATGGTGGTGCTATTAATAATGTTACAAAGGATGGATATGTTGCAGAGTTTTACAATGCAGCTTATAATCTTCAAGAAGGAACATATACTTCTGAACCAGTTAAGTCTGAATATGGTTATCACATAATATATTTAGTAAAAAAAGGTGAAAAGGAACCTATTGATAATTTGAAAGATGTAATTATAGATTCTATCGTTGATAAGAAATTAAGTTCTGATTCAAATATTGAGGTAATTACATGGGATAAAATTAGAAAAGATCATAACATGAATATTGTTGATACTAAAATCAAAGGTGTTTACGATTCATCAATTGCAGAGTCAAAAAAAGATAGTAACTAGTTAAAGTTAACTATCTTTTTATTTTACTATTTCATTTATTTCTTCTATATTAAACCCCTTTTGATAGAGTTTTTGTTTAACTATGTACTTTAGTTTTTCTTCTTCATATTTTGATTTATATTTATTTATAAGCTTGTTATATTCTTTTTTTATAATCTCATTGTTATTGTTTGTAGCTTTATCTAATATCTCATTTATATCTTCTTTCTTATATCCCAAATTTATAAAGTAGTTTGTAAGTTTTTGTTTCATTATTTTATCTGAATATTTTGTGTTTGCTTTTACTTTTTTCATTATTAGTTTTTCTAACTTTTGTTTTTCTTGTTCTTTATCTATTTTTTCTAATTCATTTTCAATTATATTTTCATCTATTTCTTGTCTTAAAAGTTCTCCTTTAATCTTATTTATACCGTCATTACTGAAACTTATTTTATCATGTATAAATGCTTTTGCATATAATTCATCATTTATCAGATTTGATTTTTTTAATTCTTGTATTATCTTTTCTTGATTATTTATTTGCTTTTTATTCATGTATTCTTTTATTTCTTTTTTACTTCTTAATTTTTTATTTATAAGTTTTACTATTTCATTGTATGTTTCATAATATTTATTTTCTTTTTCTATTTCATTTTTTAGTTTTTCGTCTATTTCTTTTTTATATAGTATATTGTTTTTTATAATTACTTGATCATATGTTTCAAGTTCAACATTTCCTTCTAATTCGATTTTATATTTATTATTCTTCTTTTTAATTGTTATTATTTTCATATTAGTCACCCAATATTATTATACAATATTTTTCAATTAATACCTAAATAAAAATAATATTTTACTTTTATAATATTGTTTTTTGTGGTATTATAATAATATAGGTAAGATAGAGGTTGGAATATGAAGAAGATACTTATTAGTTTTAGTGATGATACAGTTATTTTTAAATATAAGATTGATAAGACAAAGCAAGAACGTGATTTATCTAAAACTTTGCTTAATACAAATGTTATTTCAAATGATGAATTATTGTTTAGCGATTCTTACTTAAAGAATAATATTAATATTATGTCTAGTTTTTTAAATGAGATTATAAGAGATAAAAAAATTAAAAATTTATCTATTGATGAGTTTGATATTGTTCCGATTATTTTAGATATTACTAATAACATTAAAGGTATCACACACTTATATATAAATTCTGATATAACTATTAATTATAAAATTTATGAAAAACTTCTCAATTCTTCTTATTTAAAGTATGTAAATTGTTTTGAAATTCCGTCTTTTATGCTTGAAAAATTATCAAATAACGGTATTGTTGTTGATCTTAGATGTGAGATTATTTCTATTAGTAATTTTGTTTATCAGAATAAACTTTTTAATTACACTAAAATGTATTATAGAAAAACAATTAAAATATTTAAAAAATTGAATGAAGAAGATTTGAATGATTTTGAAACTTTTTGTCAAATTAATAGAAATTTGAAAACGATATATATATATGATTATGATTTCGAAATGATTAAGAATATGTATATTGTATTAGAAAAAACTAATAAAAAAAATATTAGAATTTTAATTTATCAAAATTTATCTAATACTAAGATTATTAACGATAGTTTAAAAGAGTTAAAGATTGTTAATAAGTTACTAATTAAAAATTGTGATTCAAAGGTTAAAATTATATATAGTATGGATTATATTAGTAAGAATTTTATTAAGCAACTTAGTTTGACAAATTTAAAAACTTGTTTACTCATTATTTTGTTACTTGAATCTATTGTTCTGATTAGTATTAAAGTAAGTAATTATAAAACTAAGAAAAATGTTGAACAAATTAATGAAATTACTGATAACTTTTCTGATTTATTTGATGAATTTGATATTCCAGAACAACCAGTTGAAGCACCTGATGTTGAACCACAAGTTGTTGAGAAGGAAATTATAACTGCTTATAATACTAAATACGAAGAATCATTTGATAAGTTATTAAATATTAATAATGATACAAAAGCTTGGCTAAAAGTTAATAATACAAGTATTAATTATCCTATTGTTCAATCTAATGATAATGATTTCTATTTGAATCATGATTTTAATAAAGATAAGAACGCAAATGGATGGATTTTTATTGATTATAGAAATGACATGAATAACTTGAGTAAGAACACAATTATTTATGGTCATAATACCATTGGTTCAACTATGTTTGCTACATTAAAGTATGTTTTAAAAGAATCGTGGTATAAGAATCCTAATAATTTGGATATAACTTTTAATACTCCTACAAATCAGTTTAAGGCTAGAATTTTTTCGATATATGTAATTGATACGACAAATGATTATTTGTATGTTGATTTTTCTGATGACGAATATTTAGAATTTATAAACCTTATTAAAGGTAGAAGTATTTATGATTTTGGTGTCGATTATACAGTCAATGATAAAATGATTACCTTGTCTACTTGTAACGGTAGTGGTGATAAAAGATTAGTTGTTCATGCGAAAATAATGCAGTAGTTTTTTCTACTGTATTTTTGTTTTAAAAAAAATACATTATTGTAAATGTATTAGTCCTTTTGACACTTCTTCTAGTGCTTTTCCAATGTTTTTTTCTGATTTGTATTCATTTTCTTTCATTTGAAAATGATTGCTTTGTTCGATTTCTTTTACTCTTTTTGTAACAATGTTTACCAATAAATATTTTGATCCTACTTGTGTTAGTAATTTATCTATTGATGGATAAATCATTTTATCACTCCTTCTTTTTTTATAATAGTACATATTATAAAAAAATGCAAGTTGAAATGCATTTTTTTACATTTATTTACACAATTATTTCTTTTATAAGTTTATTTTCTTCTATTTTTTCTTTTGTTATTTCGAAACATTTTATAAATTCTTCTTCAGGCAGTGTTTTATTATTAATATATATTTTTAATAGTTCTTCTCCTTTATTTATATAGTCTCCTACTTTTTTATTTAGAACTATTCCGACTTCAAAGTCAATACTCTCTTCTTTACTTAATCTTCCAGCTCCTATAATTCTTGCATTTTCTCCTAATCTTAATGCATCAATGTGTTTTATATATCCTTCTTCATTTGATTTTATACTTAGTATATTATTTGATACTTTAATATCATTTATATTTCCTTCTTGATTTTCTACTAATTCTATAAATTTGTTGTATGCTTTACCATTATTTAAGTTTTCTATTACTTCTTGTTTTGCTTGTTCTACAGTAATATTCTTTGCCATACTTACCATGTATGAAGCAAGCTCTATAACTAGATTTGTTAAGTCTTTTGGACCTTTTCCTTTTAATGTATCTATACTTTCTATTACTTCTAATGAATTACCTATTGCGTATCCTAGAGGTTCGTCCATATCTGTTATAAAGCATACTACTTTTTTGTTGTGTTGTTTTCCTATTTCTACCAATAGATTAGCTAATTTTTTAGCGTCTTCTAGTGTTTTCATTAATGCGCCATTTCCTACTTTTACATCTATTACTATACATGATGCTCCACTTGCTAGTTTCTTACTCATTATTGATGATGCGATTAGTGGTATTGATTCTACTGTTCCAGTCACGTCTCTTAGTGCATATATTTTTTTATCTGCAGGTACTAAATTTCCCATTTGTCCTACTATAGCTACTTTTATATTTTTTACTTGTTTTTTAAATTTATTTATATCTATACTTGTATTAAATCCTGGAATTGATTCTAATTTATCTATTGTTCCACCAGTAAATCCTAATCCTCTCCCTGACATTTTTGCAATATTTACTCCACATGATGCTACTAGGGGTGCAAGTATTAGCGTTGTTTTATCTCCTACTCCACCTGTTGAGTGTTTATCTACTACTGGTTGTAATTCATCTAAGTCTATCTTTTCACCACTATTTAGCATTATTTCTGTTAAATCAAATGTTTCTTTATTTGTCATTCCATTAATTGTTATCGCCATTAATAATGAACTCATTTGATAGTCTTTAATACTTCCGTTTACATATCCATCAACTGCAAATTTTATTTCTTCATATGTTAATTCTTCTTTGTTTTTTTTCTTTGTTATTATATCTATTATTGTCATATCTTATCACCATTATAATTATAACAAAAAAAGATGAAATAAGTAACTATTTCATCAATTTTCTTGCAATTAATTCAATTGTTCTTTTTGGATCTGAACAAAGTTTATTATATAATTCTCTATTATGTTTTAATTCATTGATTATTTGAATGTCTTCATCAGCCATTACAACATTGTAAGTTTTGTCTTTTTCACTTACAACATTTTTATCTCTACCTAAAACATAGTCTGGTTCTAGGTCTAATATTTTAATTAAATCTAGAAAGTTTTCCATTGTAGGTGTTCTTGTACCTTTTTCGTATCCACATATAGATACTTTTGAAACTCCAAGTAAGTTTCCTAGTTCTTCTTGTGACATATTTCTTTTTATTCTTGCTTCTTTTAATCTTTTTCCTATTATCATAAAATCCTCCCCGAAACAATTTGTTAACCATATTATAACAAATTATATGTACTTTTGTACATAATTAACTAAAAAGTTATCATTTTCTATTGAAGTTACTTCAAAGTTAAAGTATAATTAGTTATGGACGGTGATTTTTATGGAAAAATTAAGAGAATTAAGACTTAAAAATAAGTTTACTAATCAGATAATGGCGGATACTTTAGAAATTAGTAAACCTTATTACTGGCAGTTAGAACATGATCAAAAAAGATTAACTTATGACATGGCAATTAAGATAGCAAGTATTTTTCATTTAAAACCTGATGATTTATTTTATGATGAGTTTAAAGAAAAAAAGTAGATATTGTAATTAATCCTAAATAGTTCACAATCAAAAAAAGATTTAGAAAAAATTTCTAAGTCTCTTTTTGATTTAATAATTTGGTAATATAATTGTTAAATGTTTATTTTTCGATAATTGACTTTTTGTTTTCAAATATGCTATAATATTTGTATATAAGGAGGTTACAAATGTTTACAGCAGTACAGGATTCTTCTGGGAGAGTTGTTAAATCTGAAGGTGGCAAATTAGATGATATGGCAATTTCAAATATGATTAGTATACTAACCAATCCCGAGCTTTCAAAGTTATTTACTGATGATGAATTATTGATGATTAAGATGGCTGTGAAAACTAATATTGCAGGTAAAGCATCAAGTGTACTTAGATGGTTTAAAGACAAATCTGAAGGTGATAGTGTTATGCTCAATGATGAGCGAGGAAAAAAATTATTTTAAAAAAGCAGATTCATCTGCTTTTTTTCTGTTATTACTTCAGTTATATATTTTACTTCATCTATCTTGTTCATAGTGGCTTGTTTGTATTCTTTCTTTAATGCCTATTAATGGTATTTGGTGTTTCTTTTTTTTTCTTTATTATTAATATATTCTTCAACAATAGGTATTCTTAATTTATCTTTTTCCCTATTACTAGATTTTAGATAATTTAAGTATTCATAAATATTTTGGCATAAATATCCTTCAATTAATTCAGGTTTAAATTCTAGTTTTTCTATTTCACCATCACATACACATTCAACATTATCAGTTACAGTATAAAATCCGTTTCCTTTTGGAATCAAATTATAATTTTGTTTTAATTGTTCTAATCCTCTATTAGTAACTGCAATATCTAAATCCCCTGCATCTGGATAAATATCTCGTATAACAAGTGCGCTTGATGATAAAAGCCAAAAATCTTTTTTATCTATTTTTACAGATTCAATTAATCTTATTAATTGTTCTTTATTCATCCTTTCCATATAATTCACCCATATTCATTGTAACATTTTTTTTCAGTTTAATAAATAGATTGTTCTAAATATTCTATCATCACTACAATATTCCATAACAAATTTATTATCTTTCCTACATATTATTATTCCTATAGTCTCATCTTCGTATTTTGCTTTAATATTTTTATTTATATAATTCATGTATTTTTGTATTTGATCCATATATATACTTATTAGTTCAGTTACTTTTAATTCCACAACTGCGTAACATTTATATTTGATATTATATAAAAGTAAATCTATATAATTGTATTATCTCCTAATTTAATTTTATATTTTTTATATAGCATAAGCTATCACCCAATTCAGTTGGAAAAATATCAATATCTTCAAGTATTAATTGTTTTAATATCTTTTCAAATATTTCTTTATGATTATAAATATTTTTAATGAGTATTGGATTCTTAATAAAATCTGACACAGCAGTTTGTTCTTTATTAATTAATTTTTCTTTTGTTTTATTATCTAATCTTTCATATTCTTTATTTTCAATTTTTTCTTGTAATTGTCTTTTACCAAGATTATGTTTTTTACACTCATTTATATAATATTTTATTTTATTAATTTCTTTCAAAGGAAGTATTATACTGTAATGTGTCCATGACAATATTGTAGCCAGTGGCTGCAATATCTCATTTTCAGAAAAGAATAAATAATATAATCTCATATTATATAGGTTTCTCCATGAGTATCCCTTTCCTAGTTCTTTAGTTAACATACTTGAGTATTCTTTTATTATTTTATTTCCATACTTAGCTTTTTCTTTTCCTCCTTGAGCATCTATTAATAACTGACCAATTTTATAATAACCTTCAAGTTCTCTTTTATTTTTACTATAGTCTTTTACTTTTTATATGTTTCTATATCAATTATTTCATTTTTTATCTCATTATAATAATTCATTTTACCTCCATATTAAAAGCAGATTAATTATCTGCTTCTGGTCTTCTAGTTGAAAGAAATGTTACTTTTTCAGCGATTACTTCTGTTACATATTTAACTTCATCGTCTTGTTCATAGTGGCTTGTTTGTATTCTTCCTTTGATACCTACTAAGTCACCTTTTTTACAATATTCTGCAGTATTTTCTGCAACTCCTCTCCAAAGTACACATGGAATATAATCTGTTTCATATTCTCCATCAATATTTTTAAAACTTCTTGGAACTGCTAGTGTTAATTGAGCTACTTTGTTTCCATTTTCAGTTTCATGTACTTCTAAATCCCTTACTATTCTTCCAACTATTACTGTTTGATTTAACATATTATTTCTCCTTTCATTTTAAGTATATAATAGCTGTTTTCTTTTATCAAATCAGTGTTTTTTATTTTTTATCAAAAAAAATATACAAATTTTTAAAATCTGTATATCACTTTTTTAATTTCTGCATTATTTTTTTTTTAGATTTTTAAATTTAGCAATCTAGCTCAATTTTTTCATTTTTTATTTCTTTTGTATTTTTATCTAAGTATAATGTTATTTTGGATGTGTTTTTACATTTTTTTAGCTTTGATAAATTATATTTATCTTCTGTTTCTGCGTTTTTTAAATCATCTAGCGTTATTGTAACAGAATCAATATTATTTACCATTTTCATGTGATTTTCGTAGTATTCTTTTGCGTATTGTTTAAAAAGTTTTTCTTTATTTGTACATCCTGTTAAAAGTAAAAGTGGTATTAATAAGATTATTTTTTTCATATATTCTCCTTAAAAATAATTTTTTAAAAGTGCATTTAATTCAACAGCATATTCCATTGGAAGTTCTTCTCTAAATCTTTCTATAAATCCCATGATTATTAATTCTTTTGCTTTTTCTTCATTTATTCCTCTACTCATTAAATAGAATAGTTTATCTTTATCTATTTTTGATACTGTTGCTTCGTGTTCTATATTTGATGTTTTATTTGATACTTTATTTTGTGGGATTGTATCGCTTTTTGAGTTATCATCTAATATTATTGTGTCACATTTTACTATAGCTTTTGAGTGTTCTGCTTCTTTTGTTATATTTACTGTTCCTCTATAGTCTGCTTCTCCTCCGTTTAGAGCGATTGATTTACTTATTATATTGCTTTTTGTGTATGGGGCTAAATGTATCATTTTTGCGCCTGTATCTTGTATTTGATTTTCTTTAGCAACCGCTATTGATATACAGTTACCACTTGCGTATTTTCCATTTAGGATGCAGCTTGGATATTTCATATTTATTTTTGAACCTATATTCCCATCTATCCATTCCATGCATCCGCCACTTTCTACAATTGCTCTTTTTGTAACTAAGTTATATACATCGCTTGACCAGTTTTGAATTGTTGTATATCTACATTTTGCGTTTTTCTTTACATATATTTCTACTACTGCAGCGTGTAGTGAGTCTGATGTGTATGTAGGGGCTGTACAACCTTCCATATAGTGAAGATCTGATTCTTCATCTACTATTATTATTGTTCTTTCAAATTGTCCCATATTTTTTGTATTTATTCTAAAGTAGCTTTGTAGTGGCCTATCTAATTTTGTTTTAGGAGGTATATATATAAATGTTCCTCCACTCCATACTGCTCCATTTAGTGCTGTATATTTATTTTCATCGTATTTTACTAAGTTATTGAAGTATTCTTTAAATAGTTCTGGATATTTTTTTAAGGCAGTATCTGTATCACAGAAGATTACATTCTTTTCTTCTAGTTCTTGAATCATATTGTGATATATTACTTCACTTTCGTATTGTGCTCCTATACCTCCTAGGTATTTTTTTTCTGCATCTGGAAGTCCTAGTTCACAAAATGTTTTTTGTGCTTCTTCTGGTACATCTTCCCATTTATCATGTATTTTATCATCTATTTTTTTATAGTATGTTATTATATCAAAATCTAATTTTAGTTCTGGACCAAATGTTGGATTGCTTAATTCTTCGAATTTTCTATATGCGTTTAGTCTAAATTCTTTCATCCAGGCTGGTTCATTTTTTATATTAGATATTTCTATTACTTTTTCTTCGTTTATGTTTTTCTTCATATGAATCACCATTACTATTATACTAAAATTATATTTAAAAAAAAAGAAAAAATTATTTATTATTCTCTTCTTTTAATGATTTTTCTATTCCCCACCAACCTAATAGAGCACATTTTTTTCTATTTGGTTGTTTATATATGTCATTATATACATTTGCTTGTTCTAGTATATCTTCATTGTATTCCTTTTCATCTATCATATTATAAAAGTTATTTATTATTTCATTTGCTTCTTCAATTGTTTTACCTATTAAGGTATCTATCATTATAGATGTTGATGATGTACATATTGCGCATGCCTCTCCATCGAATCTTACGTCTTTTATTTTTCCATCTTCTAGTTTTACCATTAGATTTACTTCATCTATACATGAGTCATTATTCATATTTACTTTTATATATGTTTCGTCTTCAATTAATCCTTTGTTTTTTGGATTTTGATAGTGTTCTAGTATTATACTTCTTTTCATATTTTGATCCATAAAATCGCCTCTATATGTATTTTATCATTTTTTTCGAAAAAATAAAAGAAGCTATTTAGCTTCTACTATTAGTTTTATTGCTGTTCTTTCTTCACCTTCTATTTGTATATCAGTGAATGCTGGAATACATACTAGATTTTTTCCTGATGGAGCTATAAAACCTCTTGCGATTGCGATTGCTTTTACTGCTTGATTTAATGCTCCTGCACCTATTGCTTGCATTTCTGCTACTTCATTTTGTCTTATTACATTTGCGAGTGCTCCAGCTACTGAACTAGGATTTGATTTAGTTCCTACTTTTAATGTTTCCATAAATATTCCTTCTTTCTATACTAAAGTATATTTTAGTATAGAAAAAATATGTCTTTTTCTTTTATTTTTATGTGTTCTCTTGTTGTTTTTCCTAGTAATATTTTAGGTTTGTTTGTTCCGTGAAAATCACTTCCTCCTGTTGTTAGAAAAAATTTATCCATTATTATATCGTCATATTTTTTCGCTAAATCACGATATCTTTCTACGTCTCCTAATGTATGTATACTATTATATATTTCTATTCCATCTAACCCTTCAGCTATTAATGATTCAATAAATTTTTCAATATCTATTTGATAGTCATCTTCAACTTCTCTTGGATGAGCGAGTATTGCTTTTCCTCCTGCTGCATGAATTGTATCTATAATGATTTTTGATGGAATTCTATGTACAATTAAACCTTTTGGAGTTAGATACTTATCATAGATTTCACTTCTTTTTAGTCCTTGGTTTTCTGGCTTTTGTAGTAAGATTTCACAAATATCATATCGTCCTATTGTTCCTTTTTTGTTTAAGATTTTCATTTCTTCTTCTGGTGTTATTATTGTATGACTATTTTTTGAAAAAGTATCTCTTATATATTCTAGAACTTGTATTATTTTTCTTTTTCTTTTTGCTTTAATTAGATTGCATATTCTTAGTAATTCTTCATTATTACAATTAATGTCATATCCTAGGATATGACAGTTATATTTATCATGTAATGCTGAAAATTCTATCCCAGGAATACAGTTCATATTATCAGGTAGTAAAATATCGTTCATTTCTTTATAAGCTGAAACATCATCGTGATCTGTAATTGAAAATAATTCAATTTTTATTTCTTTTAACATTTCGATTATTTCACGAGTTGAGTATGTACCGTCGGAGTTGTTTGTATGTATATGCATATCTATCATATAAACCACTTCCTAGTTTTATTTTAGCACTTAAAGAAAAAAAGAACAATAATTTGTTCTTACATTTCTGTATTGTATAGACTTCTATATATTTTTGATTTTTTTAGTAACTCTTTGTGTGTTCCTGAATCACTCAACTTTCCTTTATCAATTATATGTATTATGTCAGAGTCTATTATTGTAGATAGTCTATGCGCAACAATAATTATTGTATGGTCTTTTATTAGATTATCTATTGTCATTTTGATGTATTCTTGTGATTCATTATCAAGTGCACTTGTAGCTTCATCGAATAGTATTATTTTCGTATTTAATAGTAGTGTTCTTGCTATTGCGATTCTTTGTTTTTGACCACCTGATAAGTTTACACCGCCTTCTCCTATTATTGTTTCATATTTATTTGGAAGGCTCATTATATATTCGTCAATATATGCTTTTTTACATACGTCTCTTACTTCTTCTAGTGTTGCGTCTGGTTTTACTATTTTGAAATTTTCAAGTATTGATATATTAAATAAGAATGGAGTTTGTCTTATTATAGAGATATTGTTTCTTAATGATTCTTCTGTTAAGTCTTTTATGTTTATTCCATCTATCAATATTTCTCCTTTTGTTGTATCAAAGTATCTTAGTAATAGGTTAAATATTGTTGATTTTCCATTTCCACTTCTACCTATTATTGCGATTTTTTTATTTGGTTCAAGTTTTAAATTTAATCCTTTTAGTGTTAGTTCTTCATCTTCTGTGTATTTAAATTCAACATTTTTGAATTCTATTAATCCTTTTGTGTTTTTTAAATTCTTTTTTCCAAATTTTTCATCTTGATATTTTCTATTGTTTACTATTTCATCTATTCTTTTTAATGAAACTGATACTTTATTATAGTTTATTCCAAAGTCACTAATGGACTCTACAACTTCATCTATTCTCCAAATATATGATTCAATTACTATGAAGAGTGCCAGTGTCATTTTTCCTTGAATAAATAGTGCTCCTGAGGTCATTAATATTACGAATTGTAGTATAAAGTATATTAGATTATTTAAGTTATAGTATATTATTTCGTATTTTTTTATTTTCTTTTGTTCAATGAATAAATTATCAAAATTTTTGTACATTCTTTTTTCTATGTTTTTCTTTATGCCAAGGGCTTTTATTTCTCTTATTCCTGTTAAGTTTTCTGTTGCTGATTTAACATAGTCGTCTGATTGTTTTTTTATTTTTTCTTGTGTACTTTTGATTTTAGGGAAGAATTTTTTTGATATTATTCCCATCGTTAGACCAAATACTAATATTTCAAGTCCTAATATCCATGATGTTTTTATAGCTATTATGAAGACTATTATAACTACTACTGATCTACATGTCATTTTGATTAGTCTAGCTAATAATTCCATTACTCTATCTGGGTCAGTTACCATTCTGTTTATGAATTCACCAACACCTATTTCTTCGAATGCGATTGCTGGTAGTTCAGTTATTTTGTGGTATAGGTCTTTTAAGACGTTTTTTGAAAATTTTAATTCTAGATAATTATATAAGAAGTCTCGTGGTATTGAAAATACTACATAGAATAGTATGTATAATGATTCCCAAAGTATTAAGAAAAATAAAAACATCTTAAAATTCATATTTGTAAGATGTTCCAAAGCAAAGCCCCAAAGTACAGATGTAATTAGTGCTGGTATATATGTTAAAATAACTAATGTCAAATACGCAATTAGCTTCAGTTTTTCATCTTTCAAATAATGCCACAAAATTTTGAAATTATTTTTTGCTTTCATTGTTTTACCTCCTTTACATGTGTAATTTTAACATATATTTATTGTTTTATCAAGAAAAAATTTATTTATAACAAAAAAATCCAGTTTTTTTGGATTTTTATTCATATTTTTTTATTTTTATTAAATCTTTCACTTTTATATCTTCAACATTGTAATATTCGTAACTATCTGTTTGTACTGCTAATAATTTAGCTCCTTCTTGTATTATATTTTCTTCATTAATTCCTGTATTGTTCATACCACTTATTTGTATTATTGTTGCATTATACTCATACCATGCATTAATTACTAATTTTTGTTCTAGATTTTGTACATATCCAACAGTATTTATTTCTTGTACTGCATCTGTAAAACTACTATATACTTTTGTTGAATCTTTTAAATCAATTGTTTTTCCAACTATTGCTTGGCCCGTATGACTATAATGGTGGGGCTCTCTATAAGGTTTTTCACACATTTCTTTGTAAAATATAAATGCGGATGCTGCTCCTATTAAAATCATTGTTTCTTTAAATGGATCTACTTTTTTTCCCATATTATTTCTCCTCTAATATTTTTTTTAGGAATTGTCCAGTGTATGATTGTTTAACACTCGCTACTTCTTCTGGTGTTCCTATTGCTACTATATTTCCACCTTCGTCTCCACCTTCTGGTCCTAAATCTATTATATAGTCTGCTACTTTTATTACATCTAGATTGTGTTCTATTACTATTACTGTATCTCCATTATCTACTATTCTTTGTAGGATTGCTAGTAGTTTTTTTATGTCTTCACTATGAAGTCCTGTTGTTGGTTCATCTAGTATAAATAGACTTTTCCCTGTCGGTTTCTTTTGAAGTTCTTTTGCTAATTTTACTCTTGCTGCTTCTCCTCCTGATAGTGTTGGAGCGCTTTGTCCTAGTTTAACGTATGATAATCCTACATCCATAAGCATTTGTAGTTTGTTTTTTACTTTTGGATGATTTTCAAAGAATTCTAGTGCTTCTTCTACTCTCATTTCTAGTACATCATATATAGATTTTCCTTTATATTTTACTTCTAGTGTTTCACTATTGTATCTTGTTCCATGGCATACTTCACATGGTACATATACGTCTGGCAAGAAGTGCATTTCTATTCTTTTTACTCCATCTCCCCAGCATGCTTCACATCTTCCGCCTTTTACATTAAATGAAAATCTTCCTTTATCGTATCCTCTTATTTTTGCTTCTTTAGTTTGAGTAAATACATCTCTTATATCATCAAATACTCCTGTATAGGTTGCTGGATTTGATCTTGGTGTTCTTCCTATTGGCGCTTGTGATATATCTATTACTTTATCTATATTTTCTAAACCTTTTATTTCTTTATATTTTCCTGGTTTTAGTTTTGTTTTATATAGATTGGATGCTACTGCTTTATATAGTATTTCGTTTATTAATCTACTTTTTCCTGATCCTGATACTCCTGTTATACATGTAAGTGTTCCAAGTGGAAATTTAACGTTTATATTTTTTAAGTTGTTTTCTTTCGCACCTTTTATTTCTATGTATTTTTTATTTCCTTTTCTTCTTTTTTCTGGTATTTCTATTTTTCTTTTTCCTGATAAGTATTGACCTGTTATACTAAATTCATTTTTCATTACTTCTTGTGGAGTACCTTTTGCTACTACTTCTCCACCATGTATTCCAGCTTTAGGTCCTATATCTACTAAGTAATCACATGCTAACATTGTATCTGTATCGTGTTCTACTACTATTAGTGTATTTCCTAAGTCTCTCATTTCTAGCATTGATTTTATTAGTCTTTCATTATCTCTTTGATGTAGTCCAATACTTGGTTCATCTAGTACGTATAGTACTCCTGTTAGTCTTGAACCTATTTGAGTTGCTAGTCTTATTCTTTGTGCTTCTCCACCTGATAGTGTTCCTGCTGTTCTGTTAAGTGTTAGATATTCTATTCCTACGTTTATTAAGAATTCTAGTCTTGAGTTTATTTCTTTTAGTATTAGTTCTGATATTTCTTGTTGTTGTTTTGTTAGTTTTAGATTTTTTAAGAATATATGCAAGTCTTTTATACTTAGTTGTGTCATTTCATATATATTCTTTTTTCCTATTAATACTGATAGAACTGATTCGTCTAGTCTTGAACCATGGCATGTCGGACAAACTAATTCTGTCATATAGTTTTCTATCCATTCTCTAATCCATGAACTTTTTGTTTCTATGTATCTTCTTTCTAGGTTTGTTATTATTCCTTCAAAGAAGTCTTTTTTGTTTCTTGTGTTTCCTGTTTTAGATTTGTATTTAAATTCTAGTATATCTCTTGATCCATATAGTATAATGTCTAGTTCTTCTCTTTTTAGATTTTTTACTGGCTTATCTAGGTCTATATTATAGAATTTTGCTACTGTAGAAATTTCTGTGTATGTTGTGTTGTCTTCGTCTGTATTAATTGATACTATCGCACCTTCATTTATACTTTTATTTTTATCTGGTATTATTAAATCTTCATCTATTTTATATTGTATTCCTAAACCTTTACAAACTTTGCATGCTCCATATGGTGCATTAAATGAGAATATTCTAGGTTCTAGTTCTGGTAGCGAGAAGTCACAGTCTGGACATGCATATTTTTCACTCATTAAGAATTCATTTTGTCCAACTACGTCTATTAATACTTTTCCTTTTGCTAGTTTAGATGCTGTTTCTATTGATTCATATAGTCTTGATCTTATTCCGTCTTTTATTATTAGTCTATCTATTACTACTTCTATGTTATGTTTTTTTGTTTTAGATAGTTCAATATTTTCTGAAAGATCATATTCTTCTCCATCTATTCTAATTCTTACATATCCATCTTTTCTATAGTCTTCTAATAAGTCTTTAAATGTTCCTTTTTCTCCATGTATTACTGGAGCCATTATTCTTATTTTTGTATTTTGTTCTAGATTTAGTACTTGATTTGTCATTTCTTCTATACTTTGGCTTGATATTGGTTTATGATGATTAGGACAGTATGGCACTCCAATTCTAGCATATAGTAGTCTTAGGTAATCATATATTTCTGTTATTGTTCCAACTGTACTTCTTGGATTTTTATTTGTTGTTTTTTGATCTATTGATATAGCAGGTGATAATCCTTCTATTGAGTCTACATTTGGTTTTTCAGATCCTCCTAGAAATTGTCTTGCGTATGCACTTAAAGATTCTACATATCTTCTTTGTCCTTCAGCATATATTGTATCGAATGCTAATGAACTTTTTCCTGATCCTGATACACCTGTCATTACTATTAGTTTGTTTTTTGGTAGTTCTAAATCTATGTTTTTTAAATTATTTTCTCTTGCACCTTTTATTACTATCTTATCCATGTTTACTCCTTCAAAGTTTTATATATTATACTACATTTTTTTATTTTGTAAAATGAAATTTTTACCATTTTATTATAGCATACATTTGTTTGGATTGCAAATATGAAAAAAGATAGTTTTCACTATCTTGATTTTATTTTTGATACGTAGTTATTTACTTGAGTAGCCCATGTTGTACTTCCTGCATATTTTCTATTCATTAATTCTGGTGTATTTAATCCCATACTAAAGTAGTTTTTTGAAAGGTTATCTATAAATCCTTTTATTCCTTCTTCTAGTGTTGCATATCCTTTGTATCCACCTGATCCACATACTGGTGCACCTTTTTGTCCACCAACGTTATTACATGTTACCATTAATCCACTACAGTGTCCATTACATCCAGTTTCGTGTAAAGATATCGCAACAGCTATATATGGGTCTACACCTTTTTCTAATGAGTATTCAGCATATAGTCTACCATATCCATTTAATTCATTTTTTAAACTTCTGTCTAATTTTTCTGCTAACTGATCCATTGTAAGACCATCATATACAATTAGTGTTTTTAAATATTCTTGATATTCTTGTTCTTTTCTTTCTTCTTCTTGTTGTACCTTTTTTTCAAAGAATTTATTAAATGTTGTAAGTGTTATTTGTGTTGCGTCTGCTTTAGCAAGTTGATATCTATTTTCTGCTTCTATTTTTATATTTTGTTTTTTTTGTTCTATTTTATTATATGAGTTAATATTGATTACAAGCATTGCCAGTACTAAAACTAACATTGTTGAAGTCTCTATTATTCTTTTCAATTTACTCACCCTTTACTTACCTATTATCCTCAATAGGTATTAAAATTTTATCATAAAATAGTCAAAATGTCAAATTTGTGTACACGTAGATGGTTTTGTTAATAATTATCTTGACAAAAGAAAAAAGCTTATTTTAAAGCTTCTTTTCTTGAGAGATTTAGTCTTCCTCTTTTGTCATATCCTAATGATTTAACTATTATTTCGTCTCCTACTTTAACTACATCACTTGGTTTTTCTACTCTTTCTTCTGCTAGATGTGATACGTGAACTAGTCCTTCTGTTCCTGGCCATAGTTCTACAAAGCATCCGAAGTCTTCTACTTTTACAACTTTACCAGTGTATACTTTTCCGTCTTCTACTTCTCTTACTACTTCTTTTATCATTTCAGCAGTTTTATTAATTATATCTTGATCACTGTGGTAAATTATTACTCTTCCGTCGTCTTCTAGGTCAACTTTTACGGCATTAACATCTGTTACTGCTTTTACATTGCTTGCCTCAAGAATAATTTTTGTTATCATTTCTCCACCTTTTCCAATAACATCTTTAATCTTATTTGGATTTATTTCAAATGTCATTGTTTTTGGTGCATATTTTGATACTTCTTTTCTTGGTTCTGGTATTTGTGCTTCAATAACATCAAGTATTTGCATTCTTGCTTTTTTAGCTTGTTCTAGTGCTCCAGCAAGTATTTCTTTTGTTATTCCTTTTATTTTTATATCCATTTGAAGTGCACAGATACCTTTTCTTGTTCCTGCAACTTTAAAGTCCATATCTCCTAGGTGATCTTCCATACCTTGAATATCTGTTAGGATAGTATAGTCATCTCCATCAGTTATTAATCCCATTGCGATTCCAGCTACTGGTGCTTTTATTGGTACACCTGCAGCCATTAATGCCATACATCCAGCACATATACTTGCTTGTGATGATGAACCGTTTGATTCTAGTATTTCTGATACTACTCTTATTGTATATGGGAATTCTTCTTCTGATGGTATTACTTGAGAAAGTGCTCTTTCTCCTAAGGCACCATGTCCTATTTCTCTTCTTCCTGGTGCTCCATATCTTCCTGTTTCTCCTACTGAGAATTGTGGGAAGTTATAGTGTAGCATGAATCTTTTTTCTGCTTCAAGTGATAGACCATCTAGTATTTGATGTTCTCCTAATGCTCCAAGGGTAACTACACCTAATGCTTGAGTTTGTCCTCTTGTAAATAGTGCTGATCCATGTGTTCTTGGAAGTAGGTCAATATCTGTTGATAATGGTCTTATTTCATCCATTGCTCTTCCGTCTGCTCTAGTACGCTCTTTTACAACTATTTTTCTGAATATTTCATATTCGATTTCTTCTAGAACTAGTTTTACTTTTGTTAGTAATTCTTTTAGTTCATCGTCTTTTAAGTCTTGATTATCGTTCTCATATTTAGCAACTACATCTTCTTTTACTTTGTCTATTGCTTCATATTTTTCTATTTTATCTAGAATTCTCATAGCTTTATTTAAGTTTTCTTCTGATAAAGTTCTAACTTCTTGTTTTAGTTCATCTGTTATTTCTAGAACTTCATATTCCATTTTTTCTTGTCCACATTCAGCTATTATTTTTTCCTCAAATTCACACAATTCTTTTACTGCATCATGTCCAAACATAAGTGCATCTAACATGTCACTTTCTGATACTTCTTTCGATCCACTTTCTACCATGTTTATAGCTTCTTTTGTTCCTGCTACTGTAAGTTCAATGTCAGTAAGTTCTAGTTGTTCTGCAGTTGGGTTGATTATGAATTCTCCATTTATTCTTCCTACTTTTACTCCAGCTATTGGTCCATCAAATGGTATTTTACTGATACTTGTAGCTAAGCTTGAACCGAACATTGCTGCTAGTTCTGGTGAGTTATCTTGATCTACTGATAGAACTGTGTTTACTATTTGAACTTCATTTCTAAAGTTTTCTGGAAACATTGGTCTCATTGGTCTATCTATCATACGTGCTGCAAGTGTAGCATTGTCTGTTGGTCTTCCTTCTCTTTTTATAAATCCACCTGGTATTTTACCTACTGAGTATAGTTTTTCTTGATATAGTACCATTAATGGAAAGAAGTCTGATAATACGTTTGCGTTTTTACTTACTACTGCAGTTGATAGTATTACTGTGTCTCCATATCTTACTAATACTGCTCCGTGTGCTTGTTTTGCTAGTTCTCCTATTTCTACTACTAATTTTCTTCCCCTGAAGTCTAATTCGTATACTTTTTTCATTTTTTACCTCCTTAATTCCAAAAAATAAAGACACTTAAAAAAAGTGCCTGTTTTGTTTAATTATTTTCTTAATCCTAATGATTTAACTATTTCACGATATCTGTTTACATCTTGTTTTGCTAAGTAGTTAAGTAAGCTTCTTCTCTTACCAACTTTCTTAAGTAAACCTCTACGTGAGTGGAAATCATGTTTGTGTTCTTTTAAGTGCTCTGTTAACTCAGTAATTTCTTCTGTTAAAATAGCTATTTGAACTTCACATGAACCAGTATCATTAGTGTCTTTACCGTATTTTTTTACGATATTTGCTTTTGCTTCTTTTGTTAAAGCCATTTTAATTCTCCTCTCTTTTTATATTCGCTTAATTCCTAGAAATACGTTGGAGTGCGTAATTCCAAGATATAAGTACATATTAAATATACAGTAAAATTTGTTTATTGTCAAGGATTTGTTTATATTAATTTTGTGTTAATTATTGACTTCTTGTATTTGTTATGTTAGAATGTATGTAGTGAAGCAATACTTCATATAATAAAAAAGGATATGTCTGAAGTCGTGTTCAGACGTTTCCTCTAAATGTGGAATGCATCTGATAACAACATTAGTTGAAATCAGATGCTTTTGTTTTTTAAGCAAGAGTCCGTAACTAAACTATTTTTTAAATAGTAAAGCTAGTAATGCAAATATTATGACAAATAAGCAAGATATTTTTTTTTTAGAATCATTTCTTGTCATAAATATCATCCTCCTTTTGAGTTATGTAATTTAAGCATGACTGGAGGAAGCATCTGATTTTTCAAACATATCCTAATATAATTATAACTTGTAATTAATTTGTGGTCAATATAAAATATTAATTTTGTGTTAATTATTGACTTCTTATGTTTGTTATGTTAGAATGTATGTAGTGAAGCAATACTTCATATAATAAAAAAAGGATATGTCTGAAGTGGCATTCAGATGTTTTCCAAAAATCATTTGGTGGAACACCTGAAATCAACAGTAGTTGAAATCAAGTGTTTTCTTTTGCTTTTATGCAAGAACTACAATGCTATAAGTTTAAAAACTATAGCAAGCAATATAAATTATTAATTTTGTGTTAATTATTGACTTCTTATATTTGTTATGTTAGAATGTATGTAGTGAAGCAATACTTCATATAATAAAAAAGGATATGTCTGAAGTCGTGTTCAGACGTTTCCTCAAAATTGGGTTGCATCTGAAATCAACAGTAGTTGAAATCAGATGTCTTTTGTTTTATATGCCAATAATTACTTTTGCACTTAGTATTACTACTAGTACAAGCAATATAAAAATTACAACAAAAAGTTTTGATATAAGTTTACTTGTATCTTTTTTTGTCATAATATCGTCCTCCTTTTTGCTTATGTTGTTTTTTGTGAGGTTGGAGGAAAACATCTGATTTTTCAAACATATCCTAATATAATTATAACTTGTAATTAATTTGTAGTCAATATAAATTATTAATTTTGTGTTAACATTTTAAAAGCAGTTTTATCTGTTCTTTATTTTACCCGTTCTTGTAGTTGTTTTATAATAGCATTTATATCTACAGTTGTAAAGTCGGTTGTGTCTATTATGATTTCATTATCATCTATTTTAAATTCTCTTGATTTTTCGTGTGTTTTTTTAAAATTTTCATAGTCATCAAACATTCCATTTGATACAAGTCCTGAATGTCTTTCATCAGAGTGTTCTCTATTTAAAAATCTTTTATGTAATACTTCTAAGTCTGCTTCAAATCTTATTGTTATACATTTACAATTATATTTATCTAGTAGGTTTTTTATAACTGGTATTGCTTCTTTTCCAAAGTTACTCTCAGCTATTATTGGTAATCCAACTTTTAGATGTTGTTCAATAATATAGTAAAATATATCATAGCTATTTTTTCCTATTTTTCTTTTAGATTCATAGTCTGTATCATTATTGTTCATTGAGTCATATAGAACTTCTTTTATTTCATCCTTGCTGAAAAAAGGTATTTTTAATTCATTTGATATTTTCTTTCCATAGCTAGTTTTTCCTGCTGCTAAGTCTCCTGTAATAATTATTATTGTATTCATTGTTTTTCCTTTCATTTTAAATACATTATGTCTATGTCTACATAGCCTAATATTCCATCTATTTTTCCATCGCTGCATTGTTGCCACATTACGTAGTCTCCTTGGTATGTGTTTTTATTTGCGTATTGTGCTACCCATGTATCATAGTTTAAGTCCCATATATTTTCTAAGTAGTATTTACTACTATATAATAAAGGTTTATATCCTTTATTTTTTGTTTCTTCTAAGAATGTTGTTGCCATTTTATTTAGTGTATGAAAACTTATATTATATGTATTAAAATCTGTGAAGTTTTCCCAGTCGAAGGCGATTCCTAGTTTAATATCATAGTCTTTTATTAAATCTAGTACATAGTTTATTTCTTGTTTTACTTTTTCAATACTATTTGCGTTACTATAAAAGTATACTCCAACGTCTAGATTATTTTCTAGCGCATTTTCTATATTTGTTTTAAAGTATGGATCTGTGTATAGTTCTCCATCTACATATGATCCTCCTGCTTTTATCATTATGAATTCAGTTCCTGCATTTTTTACTGCATTAAAATCTATGTTTCCTTGCCATTTTGATACATCTATTCCTATTCTTGTATTATTCTTTTTATGAATACTCACTATATCTTTGAAGGCTACAAATGATTCTTCTTTTGGTTTATTTGTTTCTTTTGGTTTTTCTATAACATTTAAATTAAAGTCTTTTTCCGTTTTATTATTACTAGAGTCTACTCCTATATATTTTAAGTTATATGTTCCAATTTCATTTATATTATAGTTTCCTTCAACATAGCAGTTTGGTCTTGCATCATAGTTATCTCCACACAATATACTATTTACTAAGTCTATATCGTTTCCTTTATATATTGTCAAGTTTTTAGCTAGTATTTTAGGTGCTTCAGTATCTATTATATTTACTTTTATTTTTTCTTTATAAGTAAATATTTTATTCTTGTATTTTACTTCTAGTTCTTTTTCTCCTATAGTTTCAGTATCAATTGTATAATCATTTATTAAATTAATATCTTCATTAATTATTTCTTTTAGTTTTATATCTGTGAATACTTCTATTTCTTGTTGTTTTAAAGTTATTTCAAGTTTGTTTTTATTATACATTATTTTTAGTGTTATAACTGTTGTTAGTGATAGTACTATAACTATTGTTAACGGTATTATTATTTTTTTCATATTTATCCTCCTATTCCATTATATCAAAAAAAATCTATATCATAAAGATATAAATTTTATACTACTCTCATCTTTTGAACTAACAAGAATTTATTGTTAGTTAAATCATGATTTAGTTCTTTGTCATCATAGATATAAATTTTAACACATTACTTTATTATCTAATCTTAGTTTATCCGCTATTGTTACAATGAATTCACTGTTAGTTGGTTTTGCTTTATCTATGTCTACGCTATGACCAAATATTTCTTCCATTAGGTCCCAGTCTCCTCTATTCCAGCTTACTTCTATTGCGTGTCTTATTGCTCGCTCTACCCTTGATACTGTTGTATCAAATTTGTTTGCTAGTTCTGGATATAGTTCTTTAGTTATTCCACCTATTGTTTCTGGTCTATCGTATAGTATTCCGATACCTTCTCTTATATATTGATATCCTTTTATATGTGATGGAATTCCTAGTTCATGTAGTATTTTTGTTATTGATATTTGTAGATTATTTTGTTTTAGATTTATATTTTTTCCTGATTTATTTTTACTATTATATACGTCAACTATTCTTGTTTTTAAGTCTTCTAAGTCAAATGGTTTTAGTATAAAGTAATTAACTCCATATTCTGATACTTGCCTTATTACATCTTGGGCATTATAGCTTGTTTCTACTATTACGTTACATTCTAATTCTTTTTCTTTTAATTGTTGTAATACATATAGTCCATCTTTTTGTGGCATTATTAGGTCAAGTAATACAACATCGAAGTTGTTCTTTTCTTGTTCTAATAGTTTTATCCCATCTAATCCATTATGCGCTGTTTTATATATTTCTATGTTTTCATTGTCTTTGAAGTATTCTTTTACCATATCTACTAAACTTACATTATCGTCTATCATTATCACTTTTATTTTTTCCATTTTTATTCTCCTATCTAATTGCAAATTTATTATACAACAAACTACATTAAATTATAAAGAATGAAAAAGTTCTAGTTTTGTCGACATTTGTCGATTTTAATCAAAAGAAGTCGTTTGTTAACAACTTCTTAATTTTTTAATCCATTTTTAATAACATCTTTTGTTCTTCCTAAAAATGTTTTTTTAGTTTTATTTTCTCCTATTGTTTTTTTATAAACATCTAATACTCTTTCTGCATAGTATTTTGATGAGTATTCTGATGTTGATATTTTTGCTTGTTTACCTAATTTTTTTATTAAGTTATTATTATTTATAAGTTCATCTATTTCTTTTCTATATTCTTTTTTATTTTTAAATGTAAATCCATTTAGTCCGTCTATTATAGTGTTTCTAAATGATTCATCATCAATGCATACTACTGGCATACCTGTTGACATTGCTTCTATTAGTGTTAATCCTTGTGTTTCTGTTGTTGATGCGGTTACGAATATTGTTCCTATATTATAGTAGTATGGAATATTTTCATATGGTACTTTTCCTGTGAATATTATATTATCTTTTAGTTTTTCACTTCTTTTTACATATTTATCATAATCAGGGCCACTTCCTACTATAAGTAGTTTTACATTTTTATTTTTCTTTACAAAGTATTCTTGATTATCTATTAAGAATTCTACGTCTTTTTCTTCTGCTAGTCTTCCTACATATAGTATTATAAAGTCATCATTTTTAATATTTAAATCATTTTTTATTTTTTGTAGTTTTTTACTATCTATATTTTCTTTGTGGAATCTTTCTGTTTCTATTCCTGTTGGTATTATATGTACATTTTTATCTACTTTGTATTTTTCTTTGAATAGTTTATATGCTTTTTTTGTTGGAACTATTAGTTCTTTTGCTGTTTTGTCACAATAAAATTTTGTTAGATATTCTACTATTTTTTTACTTGTATCGTTAAAGTATCCTTTTGTTATATAGTGTACATAGTCCTCATACATTGTGTGGTATGTGTGTACTAGTGGAATGTTTAGTTGTTTTGCGATTATTCTTGCGAATGTTCCTATTCCAAATTCTGTATGTGAGTGTATAACATCTAGATTCCATTTTTTTATTGTTTTTATTGCTCTTACTGGGTATATTCCAGTTAATCTATAGTCATATATTCCTGTTGGTATTCCAGGTATTCTTATTATGTTTTTTTCGTATTTATATGTCATATTTTCAGGATTTACAGTTACTATGAATACTTGGTGTCCTTTTTTTCTTAGAGCTCTTTCTAGCATTTGAATACTTGTTGATACACCATTTATATATGGTGGATATGTGTCTGTAAATATTCCTATTCTCATTTTATCTCTTCTTTCTTATGTTTAAGAGTACTCCCCCTACTATTACTCCTAAATAGTAAGTTGTCGTTCTCCATAGTAACATTATTAGTGTTAGTGTAGGATCTATTATGAATACTCCAAAGAATTGCGTAAATGCGTATTCTAGACCTCCTGTTGCTCCAGGTATTGGTACAAATGATCCTATTAGCATTACGTATGCTGATGCTATTATTGAGTAATATATATTTATACTTTTATAGTCACCTAATCCGAATATTAGTATTGCTGGTATTGAGTAAAATAATAAAAGTGATATAAAATTAAAGAATATTGTTTTTATAAATGTTATTTTGTCTTTTAATAGAAGTATTGTTCCATCGTGGAATTGTTCTATATATTCTTCTGTCTTTTTTATTTTTTCTTCTTTATTTTTTATTATTTTGACTTTTGATAGTATATTTATTCCTAGTTTTAATATAAACCTATTTAATTTTTTTAAGAATGCTAGACTAAATAAAGCAAGCATTACTATTACATTTATCACAAATCCTAGTAGTATTAGTTTTTTTATTGGCCCTACTGTTTCAAATAAATTTAGGTATCTATTTGATATTACTGCTATAAAGCCTAATAGTATTAATGATATTTGATATACTATAAAGTTTTGTATTACTATAGTTGTGCATTCGGTTATTTTTATTCCTTTTTTATTGAATGTATATAATTGATATGGCTGACCGCCTGTTGATGATGGTGTTATTCCATCGAAGAATTGTGTTATAAATACTGTTTTTAGTATTTCTTTAAATGTTATTTCACTTTTAAATTTTGATGTAAAACTATGTAATGAGAGTGCTCTTAAGAAGTAGTATCCAAACATAAATATTAGTGCTATTGCAACCCAAAATATGTTTAGTTTTTTGAAGCCTTCTATTACTTCATAGAAGTTGTCTTTTAATGATATGTATAGTACTAGTATTGTTACTAGTATTAATATTACAATATTTAATTTTTCTTTGATTTTTTTTATTATATTTTTCATATATCTTCTATTATATCAATTCCAGGTAATACTTTTCCTTCTAGCATTTCGAGTGATGCTCCTCCTCCTGTTGATATATGTGTAAATGCATCTTTATATCCTAGATTGATTACAGCGCTTGCTGTATCTCCTCCACCTATTATTGTCATATCTTTGTCTTTTATTATTTCACACAATTCTTTTGTTCCATTTGAATAGTCTTCAATTTCAAATTTTCCTACTGGGCCATTCCATATTATTGTATTGCTTTCATCTAGTATTGTTTTAAATAGTTTTATAGTTTGGTGTCCTATGTCTAGTCCAATATCATTTTCTTTTATATCACTTATAAAGCATTCTTTTTTGTTTTCTGACACATCTAAATTTGTTGATGTTACTACATCTATTGGTAGTATTATTTTGTCCTTGTATTGTTCTAACATTTTTTTACAGAATTCTATATTTTCTTCATCTAATAGTGATGCTCCTATATTTAATCCTTCTGCTTTTATAAATGTAAATGCCATTGCTCCACCTATTATTATATTATCAGCTATTTTAACTAAGTTTTCTATTACTCCAATTTTATCTGATACTTTTGATCCACCTAGTATTACTGTAAATGGTCTTTTAGGATTTTTTATAGCGTCTCCTATTATTTTTATTTCTTTTTCTACTAAGAATCCTACACCATTTGGTAAGTTTTTAGCAATTCCAACGTTTGATGCATGTGCTCTATGGCATGTTCCAAATGCATCGTTTATGAAAATATCTCCTAGTGATGCCCAGTATTTACCTAATTCTTCATCATTTCCACTTTCTAGTTTTCCATTTAGGTCTTCAAATCTCGTGTTTTCTACTAGAATTATATCTTTGTTTTTCATATTATTTATTTCGTCTTCTAGTAATTTCCCTCTTGTTTCAGTCACAAATATGATTTCTTTATCTAGTAATTCACTTAGTCTTAAAGCAACTGGTTCTAATGTATTTTTTTCTTTATCAGATTCTTCTTTTACTCTTCCTAAATGTGATAATAGTATTATTTTAGCATTATGATCTAATGCATAGTTTATTGTTTCTAAGCTTTGTTTTATTCTATTGTCGTCTTGTATTTCACCATCTTTAATAGGTACATTAAAGTCAACTCTTATTATTACTTTTTTTCCTTCTAAATTATAGTCTTTTATTGTCTTTTTCATTACATTCACCATTTATTATTTTACTATTTTTATAATTAAAAAACAAGTATTTTGAATAATACTTAATGTTCTATATTTTTGAGTATATGTGTTATTACGCATATAGTATTTTTTATAAAAAAATGGAAGGTAATTAGATTCATAACTGTATTTATTTTAGGTATTATTTTTTTTATTAAAATTAGAAAAAATAAGTAAAAACAGAAAGATTTTTCTTTCTGTTTTTATATTCCTATTTCATTTCCACTATAGTAGTATTTTAGTGTTCCATCACTTTGTTTTGTAACTGTTACTAATGTTGAGGTATCTAAATTATCATAGTTTCCTTTCATTAGATTAGCGTCATATAATTCTTGTATTTTTATTTGAACAGTTCCATTTGTATTATTTAGTTCTGGAAATTTATCTCTATTTAATTCAACATATGCTTCTGTACTTATTTTTAAATTATTTGTAAAGTTGTTGTTTTTATTTTCTTTGGTTTTTTTTAATGATTTGTTTAAGTTTGGAAATGTTAATAATAGTAATATAGCTAAAACTGTTATTATTCCTAACATTTCTATAAGTGTAAATCCTTTTTTCATATTATCACCTATTATAAGTATATAATTAATATTTATTTTTTTCAAGTCATTAGTTCACATATTTTTTATAGACGCATATAATTAATTAGAACAATAAAGGAGTGTGTTCGAATGAAGAAAGATAGAAATTGTGGTATGAGTATGCCTATGTATCCTTACCCTATGCCTAATATGATGCCTGGTGTTCCACAAATGGGTGGTATGCCTTATATGGATAATAATTATAACTATCCTCAAAACAATTATTCTTCTAATGATTTGTCTAGTTTAAAGAGTCAAATTAGTTCTCTTGAAAGAAGAGTTAGTAATCTTGAAAGTTTAGTTGGTGGCAATAATACTACTTATAACACTACTAATTATCAAATGTTATAAATCCCTTTGTGGATTTTTTTTGTATATTTTTTTTATTTCTTTTCATTATATAATAGAAAGGAGATTTTATGGATATTAATATAAGAGAAAGTATTAAAGATAATTTTAAGGATGCTTCTATTGATGAGATTAAAGCTTCTATTGAGTCATCTATTACTGAGGGTGATGAGGTTACATTACCTGGTGTTGGTGTATTTTTTGAATTATTGTGGAATAGTTCAAATGATGATGAGAAGGATTTCATTTTAAAAAAGTTAGAGAGTACATTAAAAGCATAGATTTTTCTATGCTTATTTTTGTCTTCTATGTTCATCTGGTTTATCACATATTTTTGAAAGTTCATCGATTTGTTGTACAACGGTTTTGTATAGAAGTTTTTTATCTCTATATTGTTCTACTGTTGGATCTATTTCCCCCAATGATGTATCTAGTAATCTTATATCTAACATTTTAATATATTGACCTCCTAATGGCTTTTCTGCTTGAACACACATTGCGTAATCTGTTTTATATATTACTGTTGGATTTACCAAAATGGGATCATTGCCAAATATTTTTATTTTTTTTCCTACAAACTCTGCATCATTTAGAAAGTCTATCAGTCTCATATATTCTGACATTTTTTTACTTTCTATGCTGAATGAATGTGTTATTTCTTTTTCCAACATTCTTTCGAACATTATCATTGTTACATTTTCTCCATCTGTTTCAAGAACATGGAAATCTTCTATATAACTATAATCAAGTTCTCCTTTTTTCTTAAAAATTTCTTTCATAGAATTCAATGTTTTCTTAATTTCTTGTGTTCCTTGATTCGCGCCTCTGTGAGCCTCTTCAAAATCTATATCATATATTTCAGTTTCTACCTCTTGTTGTTGTTCTTCAGTTGGATTAAATATTGATGGTTTTATTTTTATATAAATATCACCATTTATTAATGATGTCATTTTCTTACCTCCTATTTTTTAATAGTATACCATAAAAGAATATAATAAGTCTATCATTTGAATATTTTTTTGTGGATTTTGTATCACATAGTAAAAGACTGTTACATCATTTTGCAACAATCTTTTTTAATATAAAGTATCTACAATCATATGCACAATGATTTTTTATATAATCGTCTATTGTGTCTTTATCATTTAACTTTTTATAGTTTTTATTTTCTTTGTTGTTGAATCCTTTTAGTCTAAGTTTTCCGTATGCCCAGTCTCCTAGTATATAGTCATATTCTATAAAGAAGTCTGTTAATTTTTCTTTTACTTCTTCATTATCAAATCCTGCTTTATAGTCTTTTACTAATTCATATTCTATATCATTGTATGTATATTTTTTCATATTCTACTCCTTGTATTCTTTATTAAGCGCTTCACTTACTTCTTTATATTTTACCACACTTGAATTTGAATTCCAAGTTATAAATCCATTTTTTAGGTTTGTATCATAGAGTGCCTTTATTTGATCGCTTATTTTACTATTATCATATGTTATGTATGGTTCATGTATTGTATCGTATGTTTGAATCCAGGTTCTAATTATTGCGGGTGTTGTTGTTTCTTTTTGTCTATCTTGTACATATCCTGCCCATTCTGTTAATAGTCTATATGGAACTGTCCATACTGGTTCTTTTATTCCATATTCATTTCTTGAGAAGTGATCTGGATATGGCATTGGACTTACTACATCTGCTATGTTTGAAATTGCTGGTAAGTATTGTCCATATCCTGTTACATATTGATGTGCTGATTCTGCAAATACGTCTATTGATACATATACATTTAGTTTATGTAGTTCATCGCATGCGTACATTACAAATCCTTGTATGGCTTGTGCTTTTGTTTCATTGTATTTATTTTTAAAGTCTAGGTATGGTTCTATATTACTTGTCCTATCTGGGAATCTTACATAGTCAAATTGTATTTCATTGAATCCCATAACACTCACTGCTTCTTTTGCTAGTTCTACATTAAAGTACCAAACGTTTCTGCTATATGCGCTTGGCCATAGCGAATTATTATGATTAAATGGTTCATTTGTTCTTATATCGTATATTGTGTCTTCTTTATTGTCTATTGCGTAATAATCATCTTTAAATGTTGTTATTCTTCCTATTACATAGAAGTTATTGTCTTTTATTTTTTTTATTTGATTTTTATATTCTTCTATGGTTAAGTTTGCATTATTATAGTTTGTTGGTGATAGTTCTTTCATTACGTTTGATTTATATGCAGGGGAAGCATTATCTTTTATGTCTACTACGAATGCATTTATTTTTGTTTGTTTTGCAAGTTCTATATATTCGTCTATATTTTTTATTGCTTCTCTATTTATATATAAACTTTTTACTTCTTCTGGCATTTTATTTTCTTCAAATGTTGGTTTTATGTATGGATAGTAGTCTAGAGTTTCTGCATCTCCACCACCAAAGACATTTGTTCTTTTTTTATGTTTTTCATAATATCCATTATCATAGTATTTATTTGCTTCTTTTTCATCTTGTTCTAGATATTTTGCGTAAACATATCCATCTTTTGTTTTATACATATTTACATTTCCATCTTTTAAAAAGTCATATCCTATTATTTCTAGTTTTTCTCCTTTTTTTAGGTGCGATATAATTTTTCCATCTTCATTATTTTCATATAATACACATGGAGTTCTTACATATATTTCTTTTTCTAATACAATTTGTTCATTTATGTTTTCTTCTTTTACTAAGTATTCTTTGTTTTCGTATTGTATTTTTATATATTTTTGATTTTCATTTTCTATATTATCTTTTATTATTACTTTTGTTCCTCTTGGTAGTTCTTCTTTTTTATTAAAGTTTTCATCATATAGTTCAATTTGTGAATTTGTTCCCGCTAAATAGTTTTCTTGTATTTTTGTTTTATTATTAAGTTTAATTAAAAAAAATATTCCTAGTATTATAGTGCCTGTTAGAATCAATGGAAGAGTTTTAATTCTTCTTTTCATAGTACACCTCTATTTTTAGTATACCATAATTATGATTTTTATTCTATTGGGATTGAAAATGTTTCATTTTTGTTTATTCCATTTGAATAATAGTTTGGTACTGTTCCTTGTATTAGTTTTATTGCGATAGGTGTATTTGAGATTACTTCTATTTCTTTTGTTGTTATCGGTAATATTACTTTTTCTTTTATTTTTATTTGTAAATTTACTTCTATAAGTGCGCTATTGATGCCATAGTTTGTAACTTTTGTTTTTGTTTCCATCTGCATATCTCCTATTATTTTTAGTTTTACTGGTATTTTAGGTCCTCTATTGTTTAGTAAAAAGTTGTTATATATTTGTCCTAGCGGTATTTGTAATACTACTCCTTTTTTATTTTCATTATATTCATTAATATTTCCTAGTTCTAATTGTTTTAAATTTTCTTCTATATTTATCGTTGCTTCTCTTATTAGATTATTTATTTTTACTGTATCTAGATCTACTGTTAATATTTCATTGTTGTTGTTTTTATTTATTATGAATATATCATTTATATTCATTTTTTCTATTGCTTCTTTTGTTATTGATTTTGTTATTATTAAGTTTGATATTTTTTTTATTTCTAGTTCTGCATAGTTTATTAATTTAGGACTTATTTTTTTATTAATATATGCTAGTATTATATTTATTGGTATTATTATTAATATTAGTATAAAAATTATTTTTATTAATTTTTTCATATTTCACCTAGTAATTATATGAATATTTCTTTTTTTTTATTTAATACTATTAATGGTGATTTTATGAAATTAAGTGATATTATGAGTAAGCATTTAATTGTTGGTAGCTCTAGTGATAAGTTAAGTGATATTGCGTCTTTAATGAAAGAAAATGATATTGGATTTGTTCCTATTGCGCGTGATGATAAGATTGTTGGAGTTATTACTGATAGAGATATTGTTGTTAAAGTTATTAGTAATCATGATTTTGAATCAGATATTACAAATTATATGACTAAGGATATTGTTGATGTTTCTGTTGATAGTGATTTAATTGATGTTTTAAGTGTTATGAAAAAATATAGAGTTAAGCGTGTTTTAGTTACTAAGGGTGATAGAGTTTTAGGTGTCGTTAGTATTAGTGATTTTTTTAATTGTAATCTTGATGATGAGATTTTATCTTGTATTAAAGAAATATTTGAAGTTGGTCCTAATATACACAAGTATGAGACTCAGATTGATGAGTTTTATTTATAGAAAAAACACAACTTTTGTTGTGTTAGTTTTGTTTTATTAGTTCTCTAATATATTCTTTTTTAGTATACATTTGTGCTGATATTTTTTCTGTAAATTCATATGTTCCTACTATTTTATCTACTAGACTTACTATCCAGCTTTCTAAATATACTGGTAAATGTATTCCAAGCGGAAACATGTGACTTACTATTATATTTTGTTCTAATGGACTCAAGTATACTATTTTACTTGAGTTTTTTAATGCTTTTTTTGAATGGGTAAATAACGATGTTATTTTTGTTCTTTTTTTCATATCTTTTTCATTCATAAAGAAGTCGTGCAAAAGTCCTGCTCTTGCTGCTGATATATAATTTAGTCTTAATGTTTTACATATTATATATGAATAGTATGATACTCTTTTTGAGTGTATTAATCTTGTTGTTCCATGGTGTTTCATATTTTCTATTTTTATAAATTCTTTATTATTTAGTATATCTTTTACTATGATATCATATTCACTATACATCTTATCATCCTTACTACTTGTTTATTATATCACATTTTTTTATTTTTTCAAAAAAACAATAGTCTATTTTAGTGATTCAAAATATTCTATTGCTTCTTTATTTTTTAATAGTTTGCATTTTTTGTAGTTTTCTGGATTTTCTAGTATAGCTTCTTTCATTCCTGCACATGAACCAAATCCACATACTCCACAGTTATATCCAGGAAGATTTTGTTCTATTTTATCGTCTTCTTTTTTAAAATGATTGTCTGTTAGTACTAACAATGTTCCAAGTATTAGCGCTGTTATTGTAAATATTATTATTCCTATCATTTTTTACACCCCTTACAGTCTTTGCATCCACATTTATTCTTACTATATAGTTTTAGTGTTACTATTATCAATATTATTAATAGTATATAACTTATCATAGCCCTATATACCTTTCAAATATAAGTGCCATTATTGCGGCTGTTATAAATGCGATTGGTATTCCTTCGAATGGTTTTGGAACATTTCTTATTCTTTCTCTTATTGTTGAGAATACATATATTACAAGCATAAATCCAATACTACTTCCTAGGCTATAAATTATTGTTTCTATTAGATTATAGTTGTTATTTATTCCTAGTAGTGTTACTCCCATAACTGCACAGTTTGTTGTTATTAGTGATAAGTATATTCCTAAACTTTTATATATTTTCTTATATTTATTTTTTATTATTAGTATTAACAGTTGTACTAATGATGCTATTACTAGTATTAGCATTAATGTTTTCAAGTATTCTGTTTTTGTTGGTACTAGTATAAAGTTATATATAAAGTATGTTATTATACTTGATAGCGTTATTATTATTGTTACACATATTCCCATTGAGATTGCTGTTTTTTCTTTGTTTGAGTTTCCGAAGAATGGACATAGCCCTAAGAATTTTGTTAGAACTATATTTTCTGTTAGAAGGCTTGTTATAAATAAACTAATTAGATTCATGTTTACCTCCTATATATTTTGCAAGTGCTATTAATAATCCTAGTGTTAGAAATGCTCCTGCTTCTTTAGAGAATATATTTATTGGTAGTATATCATTTGTTGGTAATATTTTATATATTGCTTTATATCCTGTAAGTGTACTAATATTATCCATTAGTGTTAGTGTGTTTGATCCTAGTATTTCTCTAAATAGTGCGATTATCATTAGAACAAATGTGTATCCTAGTCCTACTCCTATTCCATCTAATATACTTGGTATTATTTTTTCTTTTGATGCTACTTGAAGTGCTCTACCTAGTATTATACAGTTTACTACTATTAGTGGTAGGTATATTCCTAGTACATCATATAGTGGTTTTACATATTTTTGAAGTAGTATTTCTATTATTGTTACTAGTGTTGCGATTATTAGTATGTATACTGGTATTTTTACGTTTTCTGGTACTAGTTTTTTTATTATTGATATTATTAGGTTACTTAGTGTTAATACTATTAATACACATAATCCCATTACATATGCATTTTCAAATTTATTTGTTACTGCTAGTGCACTACATAGTCCAAGTGTTCCTACTAGTATTGGATTTTCAAAAATAATTCCGTTTATTATTTTTTTCATATACCCTCCTATATGCAATTAATAACTAGATATAATAATAATGAGCAAATTAATGCGGTTATAGTTAATACTATTATTCCTTTATATTTTTCCATTTTACACCCCATAGTCATTTAGTGTATTTTTTAACATTGTTTTAATAGCAGTTGATGTTATTGTTGCGCCTGTTACTGTGTCTGTTTCTGGATTGTCTTTTATTTTATTTATAAAGTTTTCATCTTCTACTTTTTGATAGAATGAATCATTTTGTTCTAGTATTGTTAGTTCTAATACTTTTTTATCTTCTATTATTATTTTTGCTTTTATTGTGCTAGAGTATCCTTTTTGTGTAACAACATATGTTGTTTTATTTCCGTCTTTGTTTTTTTCTATTATATTAAAGTTTGTATCTTTATGTTCAGTTTTCATATTTGTTGATATTCCGATACTTAATCCTAGTATCAATATCCATGCAATTACAAATGGTATTATTGTTATTTTAAAATTGAACCTTGCTATTGCGCCTATTTTATCTAGTATAACTACTAACATATTCATTGTTAATATGCTTGTTAATACTCCTTCTGGAAATGGTGTTAAGAATCTAAATATTACTGTTAGTATTCCTAAGAACATTCCGTATAGTATTTGTCCTATTGGTGTTACTGGACTTGTTACTGGGTCTGTTGCCATGAATACTGCTCCAAACATTAGTCCTCCTGAGAATATTTGGAATAATGGATACCATATTCCTAGATTATTCATTCCTCCAATTACATATGTTATTGCGAATACTGTAAGTATGTATGTTACTGGTATTTTCCATTTTATTGCTTTAAAGTATGTAAGGTAAATTAGTCCCAATAGGCATAAGAACGCACTTGTTTCTCCTACTGCTCCTGGTATTGTTCCTACAAAGAAGTTTAGTAGACTTCCATATGGTTTTACTAATGTTTCATATGTTCCTATTCCGTTTATTAAACTTGCATTTGTAAGTGGTGTTCCACTTGATATTGTGTCTAGCTCATAACTATTTAGGTATCCTCCGCTTTTTCCTATTACTAGTGCATATGCGCTTATTACAAATAGTCTTCCTACTAGTGCTGGATTGAATATGTTATTTCCAAATCCACCAAATAGCATCTTAGCTATTATTGATGATATAAATCCTGCTAATATTAGTATTATTATCGGAGTGTTTATTGGTAGTATTAGTCCTAGGAATAATCCTGGAAATATACTATAACTATTATTAATTGCGTCTTTCAATTCCTTTTTTTCAAATATTATTTTATATAGTGTTTCAAATGAAAATGTTGATAGCGTTGCGATTAGTATAAATATTAATGGATAAAATAGTCCAAGTACATTTGCATATCCTTTTACGAATGGAATTAGTCCATTTTTTATGTATGCGAATAGGACGATTGGCGCTAGCGCGATTAATAGGTGTTTCATTATTTCATTTGTATCTTTTTCACTTTTTATAAATGGTCCCATTTTAATTTTCCTCTCTAAGTTTTTGTTTTGCTTCTCTTACTTTTTCTCTTACATTTATTTTTGCAGGACATATATATGAGCATAGCCCACATTCTATACATCTATTAGGTTCTAGTTTTTTTAATCGGTCTATGTTTTTTAAGCTATCTTTTATTAAAACAGGTGATAATTTTGCAGGACAGTTTTCTACACATTTTCCACATCTTAAGCATGTTTGTTCTATTTCTTGTTCATAGTTAGGTAAAACTAATATACAGTTATCATTACAGTTTATTATTATGTCTTCTGTTGGTAGGCTTGTGCCCATCATTGGTCCACCTGCTACATATAGTGCTTCTTTTTCGTTTATTCCACCAACTTTTTTTATTATTTCTTGTGCTGATGTACCCATTTTTACCATAACATTTTGAGGTCTCTTTAAATTTTCTCCTGTAAATGTTACTATTCTTTCTGTTAATGGTTTCTTATATTTTAATGCTTCATATATAGCGTATATTGTTGATACATTACTTACAACAATTCCTTTTTCTATTGGTAGTCTTTCATAGTCTACTTTCTTTATATATTTTACTAATGATTTTTCCCATCCCATTGGATAGAAATTAGGAACTAATTGTAATTTTATTTTTAGATATGTTCCTATATAGTTTTCTATGATATTTTTTAGTTCTGTATTATGTGCTTTTATTGCTATTATTGCTTCTTCTATTTCATTTATTTCTCTTATAGCGTCTATTGTTTCTAGTATTTCGTCGCATTTTTCTCTTATTAATACAAAATCTGCTGTTATGTATGGTTCACATTCTACTGCGTTTATTATTAGTGTTTTTATTTTTTGATCTGTATTATATTTTACATATGTTGGAAATCCACTTCCACCTAGTCCTACTATTCCACATTCTTGTATAGTTTTTATGAATTCTTTTTTTGTATATTTTGTTATATCATTGTTTTCATATTCATTTTCTATTGCGTCTAAAAAGTCATTTTCTATTACTACACATTTTACTTTTTTTCCGTTTGATACATATTTTTCTTCATAGTCTATTACCGTACCACTTACACTTGAGTGTATTGGAATTCTTAAATTTCCTTTTCTTTTTCCAATTACACTTCCTTTATATACGTAGTCACCTTTTTTTACAGCAACAGTTATATTTGTATCTCCACCACTTATTAGTGGTATATATACATATTTCATTTTATTATATATTCCTATTTTATTTTTTATTGACATTTCTTTAAATCCTGGTATTTTTATTCCTGCTATCATGTTATACCTCCTATTATTAATTATACATTTTTTTTATGCAAATGAAAAGTGGTTTTACATTTATGTAAGAAAAACCACATTTTTCTTTTACTCACAATCGCCATATATATATTTGTATTTATTTTGTTCGTTTGTTATTTTAATGCACCCAGTCATTTCTTCTTTCGTTTTTGGATTTATTATTTGACTTTTATTTATTAGTCCTGATTGTTTTAGTTCTTGCATTGTTATTACTGATGTTTGATTTTCTTCTGGTAATTTGGATGTATTTTGATTTGTGTATATTTTTGAGATATTTATTATTGTATTTATTTGATCCTGTTCTACTACATTTTCTGAATTGTCCAATTGTTTTACTACTTTTGGTATTATAATTGTCATTATTAGTAGTAATACCGCTATTGTTGTTAATAGCTCTACAAGTGTAAATGCTCGATTATCGTTCATATTATACCTACTTTCTTTTTTTATTATACAATATTTTTGTTTTAATTAAAAGAAAAATGGATGAATGTCATCCATTTTAACCGATATATTTTATTTATAAGTTTATTTTAAAATTTATATTAATTTTTTTACTAGTAAGGAGTGAAAATTATTTTTATTTTTTTCTACTAATATCACCTCGTTTCTATTATCATTATAGTTCGAGTTTGTGTAGTTTTAGTGAAAAAAATGTGAAAGTTATATTTTTAGACCGCATACTGGGCAAATTTCTGATTTTTCTGGTATTTTTGATTTACAGTTTGGACATTCTTTTCTGTTTTTTTTGTTATTTTCTTTTTTATTTATTTTATCTTCTATTATTTCATTTTTATTAAATTTTATATTTATATTTTCTAGATTGTCTTTTCTCGAAACTTTATATATTACAGGATTTTTTTCTAGTCCTTTTGGTTGCCACGTGTATTCTATTTCTTGTCTTTTTTTGTCTTCTGTTTTTTGTTTGTTTAAGTTATTTATATTTAGTTCTAATCCCAAAAAAATGTTAAATATAAATGGAAAGAGTGTTAATTCTATTACATATAGATTGTCTTTGTTGTATATTGTGCATATTTTTTTATATATTATATAGTTTGTGTATAAATTTATTAATGGTATAAATATAAGTATAAGATTATATTGTGGTAGATTATATTTATTTATTAATAGTATTTTATTATATATTGGTATTAGACCTTTTTTTGAGTTTAGACCTATATTTTTAAATATTAGTGCCATACCGAAACATGATGGTATTTGTAATATTATTAGTATGATTATTATTATTTCCATTTTTTGTCCTTCTTTCTTTATAAATCAAAGTATATATTATTTCTTAGTTCGTGTTCTAAAATCGTGTCATTTCCATGTCCTGGATATATTTCTGTGTTATTAGGGTATTTTTTTATTTTCTTTATACTATCTAATAATTGTTTATAATCACTTGTTTCTAAGTCTGTTCTTCCTACTGTATTTTGAAAAATAAAGTCTCCTACAAACATTTTATTTTCTTTTTTAAAATAAAAGCTTACAGAATCACTTGTATGACCTTTTGTTTCAATGATTTCAAATTCAAAGTTTTTAATTTTTATTTTTTTGTTTAATGTTTTATAATCGTATATTTTTATATTTTTAAAATTTGTAAGTGCTCCTACGTGATCAAAGTGATAATGTGTTATTAAAATTGCCTGTATGTTTAAATCTTTTATTTCTTCTTTTATTTTTTCATAGTCATCTCCTGGGTCTACTATTATTGCATCATTTTCATTTGTTAGTATATAACAGTTAGTTCTAATGTATCCTACTTTTATTTTTTTAACGATCATTTATATTTCTTAGTGCTTCTATTTTTTCACTAACTGTCATTTGTGGTCTTTGTTCTTCTTTTGTTTCTATTGGCTTTATTTGTTTTATTTTATTCATATTCATTTTTATTTGTTCTATTTTATTTTTTTCTTGAAAGTCTTGATTGTATGCACTTATTGTTGATTTATTATTTATAAATGGGTTTTTTTGAAATGGGTTCATTTGTTTCCTCCTTCTAATATTTCTTTTACTGGTCCGTAAGATTTTCTATATCCTTCTATTAATCCATATTGTTTTAGTGCTTCTAGGTGTTTTTTCGTTGGATATCCTTTATGATTTTTAAATCCATATTGTGGATATTTAATGTCTAGGTCGTACATCATTTTATCTCTTGTTACTTTCGCTATTACACTTGCTGCCGCAATTGATATACTTTTTGCATCTCCTTTTATTATTGATGTCGATGGTATATCTAATTCTAGTGGCATTGCGTCTATTAGTACATGTTCTAGTTTTATTTTTTCTTTTACTTTATTAATTGCTTGTTTCATTGCTAGTTTTGTCGCTTCGTATATATTTACTTCGTCTATAATTTCAGGTCCAATTATTCCTACTTCACATGCTATTGCGTTTTCTTTTATGTATTCATAATATGCATTTCTTTTCTTTTCTGATAGTTGTTTTGAGTCCGTTAGTCCTTCTAATACAAAGTTTTGTGGTAGTACTACACATGCTGTTACTACTGGTCCTATTAATGGTCCTCTTCCTACCTCATCAACTCCACCTATATATTGTATTCCTGTTTTATATAGTTCTTTTTCATATTTGTATAAATCATATTTTTCCATTTTCTTGTACCTCTTGATAGTGCATTATTGTATATGTTGCACATCCTATTCCTCCTATTATGATCATAATTATACTTGATTTTTTTAAAGTGTTTAATAGTGTTGGTAAATATTTGCTTACGTATCTTATTATATTCTCGTCTATTCCAGTTGTATATATTGTTTTTGATAATGAAAGCCACAGTATAAAAAATATTATACCTGTTATTAGTGTTGTCAATCCAATATAAATATATCCATCTTTTGATCTATTAATTAATATTATTAATGCTGCTATTAGTATTGTTATTCCTAGAATATACGCTGTTGTTTTTTTTGATAGGAACGTTGATATTATTTTTATATCGTTTTTATATAATTCAACTTCTTCTATACTTTGTTCTATTTCTTTTGTTATGTCATCTAGTTTTTTATTTATTATTTCTTTTTCTTCTTCTGTAATTCCTGTTAGTTCTTGGTGCTCTAATATTATATTGTTTACAATTTGTTTTAGCTCGTCACTATTAACATAAGGGTTATTTTCATTATATAATATATTATTATAAAGTGTTTTTGTATTTTGTTTTATATAATAACTTAATTGGTCACTCTCAATTATTTCTTGAAGTATTTCAGGATTTATTTGTTCTTCTAATTTTTTGTATTCATCTGTTTCTATTATTTCATTTTCTATATTTATATTATCTATAATTTTATTTATATTTTCTTTTGTTATTCCTCTACTTATGTTAATTTGCACCATTAATAATATTTCTAATACAAAAAGTGCTATTGTTAATATAAAACTAATTAAGTATTTTATTATTTTATTTTCCATATTACCACCTAATTTTATTATACATATTTTATAATTAAATAAAAACCTAGGGAATCCCTAGGTTAAATTACTATATGGCGGAGTTGGAGGGATTTGAACCCTCGCGCCAGTTACCCGACCTACACCCTTAGCAGGGGCGCCTCTTCAGCCTCTTGAGTACAACTCCAACGCTACGTATATAATTTTACATTATATACATAATTATGTCAATAATATAGAGTTTAATTTTTTAGGAATTCTATAATTTCTTCAGTTATTTCTTCTTTTTTTTCACTTCTAAATACATCGTGTGTTACACCATCGCATATTAATATATTCTTATCTTTTGATGGAACTGTATTGTATATTAGATCTGCTGTGTCAAGTGGAACTAATGCATCATTGTTTCCTTGAATAATGAGTATTGGCTGTTCTAGTGTTTTTAGATTATGTTCATTATTTTTTACAAGGTTTGCAAATTCTTTTACTGCACTTATTGGCATTTTTAGAAGTCTTGTTATTATTTCATCTTTTGGATAGTCTTTCATTATTTTAGGAGTATTTTTTAGTGATTCTATTAATTTAAAATTTTCTTCTTTAAATCCTGCAAATTTAAATGCAGCCGCTATTAATACTACTTTTTTTACTTCTTCATATTTATTTGCAATGTGTGTTGCTATTACTCCTCCCATTGAATGACCTATCACATATATTGTTTTGTAGTTATTTTTTATCAAGAAATCCATCATATCTTCTGCTGATTTTATCCAGTCTTGTTCTTTCATATTTGATTTAAATAGTCCATCATGTCCTGGAAGTGTATATGAAAATACATCATATTCTTTTATAAGTTCTAGCCTATGTTGTAGGTATTCTTCATCATATGTTCCTCCTGCGAATCCGTGTATAATTAAAATTGCTTTTCTAAATAACATTTTATCACCTGCTAATATTGTATCACATTTTTTATTATATATCTAATTCTATTTTATATATTTTTGACCATACGTCTAATTGGTATAAAAAAGCTAGTAATTGTGGTCCTGTCATAAGTTGACCAAACCATGGTTCTTTGAAACTTTCTCCTTTTGTTTCTATTAATTCTTGTAGTTTTTCTTTATCAAATATTTTATATAGTATTGATTTTTTGTTTTTTAATCTCTTTTTTAACATTTTTGTAATTAGTTCTCTATATATAGGATTATGAGTTTTAGGATATGGATTCTTTTTTCTTGTTGTAATTTCTTGTGGTAATAAGTCTTTATATGCTTCTCTTAGTATTCCTTTTTCTTGTTCATTATAAAATTTATATTTCCATGGTAAGTTCCATAGGTATTCTATTAATTTTGTATCTGCGAATGGTACTCTTGCTTCAAGGCTTGCACGCATTGTCATTCTATCTTTTCTTTCTAATAGTGTAGGCATAAAGTATGTCATATTTAAGTAGAATAGTTTTTTATATTTATATTCTTCTTTGTTTCTTGTTTTTGGCACTTCTTTTATTATATTGTCATATTGGTTATTTATAAATTCTTTTAGTTTTAGCTTTTTTTGTAATTCTTTTTTTAATAGATTATTTCTGGATTCTATGCTGTCTAACCATGGAAAACATTCTCTATTCATTACCTCAGTTCTATAAAACCATGGATAGCCTCCAAATATTTCGTCTGCGCATTCTCCACTTAGTATTACTTTGTAGTCTTTTGCGATTTCCTTGCTAAACCATAGTAGTGATGAGTCAATATCAGCCATTCCTGGTAAGTCTCTTGCTAATACTCCTTCTTTTAGGTATTTTGCTAGTTTTTTTTGTGTTATTATTTTATAGTGATGTCTTGTTTTGAATTTTTCTTTCATTAAATTTATAAATTCGTTGTCTCTTGATACTGTAAATTTTGTTTTTTCAAAGTATTTGTCATTGTCTTCATAGTCTATTGAGTATGTATCTAGTATTTTATTTTGTTTTTTATATTCATTTGAGCAAATTGCTGTTATTATGCTTGAGTCTAGCCCTCCACTTAGTAGGCAGGCTATATCTACATCACTTATCATTTGCCTTTTTATTGAATCTGTTAGGTATTTTTTTATTTTTTCTTTTGCTTCTTCAAATGTATCTTTACATTTTTGATTTTTAATATTCCAGTATCTTTTTATTTCTATTTTATTTTTTTCATATTTCATGTAATGTCCTGGTCTTAATTCATATATATTTTTAAATACTCCACTTCCTGGTATTCTCGATGGTGAAAGAGATAATAGTTCTTGCAATGATTCTTTATTTATTATTGGTTTAACTAGGTTATTTTTTAAAAGAGCTTTTATTTCTGATGCAAATATAAAGTTGTCTTTTATTTTTGTGTAGAATAGTGGTTTTACTCCTACTCTATCTCTTGCTAAAAATAGTTTATCGTCATGGTATATTGCGAATGCATATATTCCTTCTATCATGTCTAATATTTTTTCTTTGTATTCTATGTATCCTATTAATAGTACTTCTGTATCGCTTGTTGTTTTAAATTCGTATTTTTGTTTTAGTTTTGTTCTTAAATCTTCTGTATTATATAATTCTCCGTTATATACTATCGTGTATCCTTTATATGTCATTGGTTGTCTTCCATTTTTTAAATCTATTATTGATAGTCTTCTATGACCTAGTAGTATTTTATTATTTATATAGTATCCTTTTTGGTCTGGTCCTCTATATTTTAGTGATTTTGTCATTTTCTTTATTATTTTTTTATCTTGTTTTTGATGGTTATCGCTATACCATCCTGTTATTCCGCACATATAATCACCCTCATATTATTTTATGTTGTTTTATTGTTTTTGAGACTGTAACATTTTGTTTATTTTTTCATATGTTAGATTGAGAGGGATGAGATAATGGAAGTTTTAGTTTTAGGCGGAGATATGAGATATTTGGAGGTTATTGAGTCTTTAAGTTGTAAGTACAATGTCACACTTGTTGGTTATAAGAATACTTTTGTTAATAATTTAGTTAAGAATATTGATATTGATAAAGTTGATATTAGTCGTTATGATGTTGTTGTTTTGCCTATTAATGGTGTTATGGATAAGTATTTAGTTAATTGTCGTTTTAATAATAATCCTATTAAGTTGCCTAGAGATTTTTTTGTAGGTAGTAAGGACAATGTTTTGATTTTTTCTGGCATTCCTACTCCTTGTTTAGATAATATGTTGGAAATTTCTAATAGAGGTTGTATTTACATGATGCATGATAAGGAGGTTATAACTGAGAATTCTGTTCCTACTGTTGAGGGAATTATAGCTGATGTTATTAACAATACAGATAAGACTCTTGCTGATTCTCGTGTTTTAGTTTTTGGTTATGGTAATATTGGGTCTTTACTTGTTAAGTATTTACGTATGATGGGCGCTGATGTTTGTGTTTCTATCATTAAAGAGAGTGATAAGCATATTCTTGATAGTGATGGTATTTCTAATTTTTATTCATATTGTCGCGAGGATTTAATTAGTAATATTAATTGTTCTGATGTTATTATTAATACTGTTCCTAAAACTGTTATTGGTGAGAATTTAATACGTTTTATTAATCCTAATTGTTATGTTTTAGATGTTGCCTCTCATCCACATGGTATTGATCAGGAGGTTTTAGCGGAGTATTTTATTAAGAGTAAGTTATATTTAGGTATTCCTGGTAAGATTGCTCCTAAGACTTCTGGTATGATTTTATCTAAAAAGATTTCTAAAGTTATGGGGGATTAGTATGAAGATTGGTTTTGCGATTACATCTTCTTATTGTACTGTTGAAAAAATTATGGAGCAGGTTTTGAATTTGGTTGAGCTTGGATATGATGTTATCCCTATTGCTTCACCTGGTGTTGTTACTTGTGATACAAGATTTGGTAAGGGTCGGGATTTTAAAGAAGTTTTAGAGACTATTACTGGTCATGAGGTTACTTGTACTATTGTTGATGCAGAAAGATTTGGTCCTAAGGAAAAATTAGATCTACTTGTTGTCGCTCCTGCTACTGGTAATACTATAGCGAAACTTGCTAATGGTATTACTGATAGTCCGGTTACTATGGCTACTAAGGCAACTTTAAGGAATGAAAGTCCTATTGTTATTGGTGTTTCTACTAATGATGGATTAGGCTTAAATGGTGAAAATATTATGAAGTTATTAAATACTAAGAATATTTATTTTATTCCATTTGGTCAGGATAATTATGAGAAGAAGCCTAATTCTTTAATATCTCATTTTGATATGCTTATACCTACTATTGAAGAGGCTTTATCTAATAGACAAATTCAACCTGTTTTAAAGGAATATAAAAAGTAAAACTATTTTGTTTTACTTTTTTCTTTTGTTATTATTTCAAATAAATTAGTAAAGTTATTGAACATGTCTTCTATATATTTTTTTCTTTTATTTTCTTTTTTTTCTATCTAATTCTAATTGTAGTGATTCTAGAGTTTCTACAATATTGCATTTTTCTAATGAAGCTAATAGTTTTAATAGTGTATCTACTTTTTCTTCTTTTGTTTTATTATCCAATTGTGTTGTAATTAGAAGTGCGATTATATAATCATTTCTAAGACATCTATTTGTTTTGTCATAATAATTTAAGAATCTCGTTAATTTTATAAGTGTTAAATCTTGTAATATGTCATCATTTAAATCATATCTATCTTTATTTTCTACTATATAATCGCATAATATAAGTTCAATTATATATGGACATACCTCTCTTAGTAAGTATTTAGTTTCATTGAATTCTTCATACATTGTCATGGCATGCATAAATTCATGTGCAATTACAAATATTGTTTCTATCGAATTATGATTTGTTACATTAAGTAGATATTCACCATCTTCTTCTTGTATTCCTGAACTCCATATATTTTTTCCTTCTTTTGTCGTTCCTATGTTTACTTCTATGCCTGCGTCCCCGTTTAGTATTTGATTATACCATTTTTCTAAGCCTATACTTTTATAAAAATCATATGCTATTTGTTTGCTTTTTTCTAATTCTATTTTTATTTTATATAATTTATCTTTATTAAGTTCAATATCTTTAATTATTTGACTTCTGTTACCATAGTTTTTCCATAGTTTTATCATAGTGTCAAAGAGTTTTCCTATTTCTGATATTCCCATATAGTCTTCTAGGTATTCATCAGATTGTCTACGATATTTTTCATCATTAAATTGTTCCATGTTCTCACCTATATAATTATAACAAAAAAGAAGATAAATTTATATCTTCTATAATGAATCAATATTTATTTTAACCTTTTTTTCTTTATTAGCATATGAAGATGCTTGAACAACAGTTCTTAGTGCATTTGCAATTTTACCGTTTTTTCCAATTACTTTTTTAATATCTTCATCGCTTACAATTACTTCTATAATTGTATATTCGTCCTCTTCAAATTCTTTTACAGAAACTGAATCAGGTTCAGACACAAGGTTTTTTACAATAAATTCAGTTAATTCTACTAAATTCATAATTAGTTACCTTTTTTCATTTTTGATTCATGGAATTTTTTCATTATTCCATATTTGCTTAATAAATCTCTAACTGTATCAGTTGGTTGAGCACCTTTTGATAACCAAGCTAATGCTTTTTCTTCATCAATTTTTACTTCTGCTGGTTCTGTTACTGGATTGTAATATCCAATATCTTCAATTGTAATTCCATCTCTTTTTGTTCTTGAATCAGCTGCTACAACACGATAGAATGGTTTTTTCTTAGCTCCCATTCTTTTTAGTCTTAATTTAACTGCCATTATTATTCCTCCATTCGTGTATTAATGATAACATAAAAAAAAGAAAGTGTCAACCTTTTTTTGTTAACACTTAAATATAGTTTTCATTTACATTCTCATCTATTTCTTTTTCTATATCATCAGTTACTTCTTCTGATAGATCTTGCCATGGTTCTTCATCTTCTTCTATTGCGATTTTCATTTTTGTTTCTCCTACAATTTCTACTCCTAGTTCTTTTTCTATATCAAATGATATTTTACCGTCATCTTCAATATCTACTTTTGAGCATGTAGGTTGTTTTAGTGTTCTTACTATTATATCTGTATCTCCTGTTAGGTCTACATCTTCTTTAATTTTTACATTAAATAAATCATTGTATTTAATTTGTTTATTTATAACTGTTGTTTTTGAGTCGTTGTCATAAGAATACCATATATTTACATCATATGATCCATCTACTCCTATTTGTTCTTTTGATTTATATCCCTTAAATTTATGGTTTATTACCCAACACCCAAGTACTGTTGATGGTTTATTTTCTGCTTCTATCGTATAGTTGTTTTTGAAGTATTTTTTCCCTTTTCCTACTACTGCCTTTGTTACTATTTCTTTATATGATGGCATATGTATCACCCCTCAATTTAATTTATGCGAGTATTAAAAAAAATGAACATTAATTATTCATTTTTCTTAGATATTTTAATTAATAAATTATATTTATTAGAAGCGACTTTTTAATTTTTTAAATAATAGTCTCTCATCATAAAAAAGTCATTTATCTCTATTCCACTATCGTTACGA
>CAMNML010000005.1 GCA_946544685.1 uncultured Caryophanales bacterium
CTCTTTAACGGCGAAAATAGTGTTAAGCGAAGATAGCAAGTTGCCAATTTTTTTTTATTGTTTAATAAACTCTATTGATATGATAGAGTTTTTTTTATATAATTATATTGGTGATAAAATGGAATATAAAATTACAACAAACAGTGAACAAGAAACAATTGAACTAGCTCAAAATTTTGAATCAGAAAAATTTCCAAATATGGTTATTTGTTTAAATGGAGAATTAGGAAGTGGTAAAACTATTTTTACAAAAGGTTTTGCTCAGGCAATGGAGATAACAGATACAATTACATCTCCAACATTTACAATAATCAAAGAGTATGAAGGTGAATTACCTTTGTATCATATGGATGTATATAGATTAGATGAAGAAAGTGATGATATAGGTATTGAAGAATACTTTGATAAAGGTGGAGTATGCATAATTGAATGGGCAGATAATATCAAAGATATTTTACCTAAAAATAGATTAGATATTAAAATCAAAGTAATTGATGAAAATAAAAGAAGTCTTACACTAAATGCATATGGAAAAGAATATGAAGAATTGTGTGAGGCAGTATTATGATTTCACTCTTTATAGATACTGCTCTATCATATATTAGAATTGCCATTTTTAAAGATGACAAACTAATAGATAGTATCAATGAAAAATGTGAAAAAAACATGTCAGCTTTATTTGATTCTAAAGTAGAAGAATTATTTAAAAGAAATAATTTAGAACTAACAGAAGTAAATAAAATATACACTGTAACTGGACCTGGTTCATTTACAGGAATTCGTGTTGGCATGACTTTTTCAAAAGTATTAGCTATGGTATTAAATCAAAAAATAACTCCTATTTCAGAGTTACAAGTTCTAGCTACAACTAATACAACTAAATCAAAAGCTCCAATGATAGACGCTAGACGTGGATATGTATACGCAGGAGTATATGATGAAGATTTGAACACACTTGCAGAAGATAAACATATTCTATTAGAAGACTTTTTGAACATAAATAAAGATGTAGAATATATAAGTTATGATAGTTTTGAACATATTTCTACAATAGAACCTAACATAGACTTTGAAAAAATAATATTAAAAAACAAAGATAAAAAACAAATAGAACACGAAGTTCTAACACCAAATTATTTAAAATTAACTGAAGCAGAAGAAAATTTAAGAAAGAAAAAAGAAAATGATAACTAATTATATAGAAGAATATTATGAGTATTTAAAAGAAAACATAAAAGAATTTAATGTAGAATACTTAAAAAAAGAAAATCCTTTTTTAAAAAACTATGTTTATTTAGAAAATAACCAACCTATAGGCTTAATTAGTTATTCACTAATATATGATAGAATTGAACTAGAATATATTTGGACAAGTTTTGAACATAGAAAAAAAGGAATAGCTTCAAAATTAATGGATAAAATGATTGAAGAAAAAGTAAACAATATAACACTAGAAGTAAGAACAACAAACGAAGGGTCAATAAACCTATATAAAAAATACAATTTTAAAGTAGTATCAACTAGAAAAAATTACTATGGTAATGAAGATGCTTACTTAATGATTAGAGAGATGATGTAAATGAAAGACACATATATTTTTGCGATAGAATCAAGCTGTGATGAAACAAGCGCATCAATAATAAAAAACGGATGTGAAGAAATATCAACAGTAATATCAACACAAATATCTACACATAAAGAATATGGTGGTGTTGTACCAGAAATCGCAAGTAGATTACATATAAATAATATAACTCCAGTTCTAGAAGAAACACTAGAAAAAGCAAATATGAAAATGGAAGATATGGACGCAATAGCTGTAACATATGGCCCAGGATTGATAGGATCACTATTAGTAGGCGTAGAAGCCGCAAAAGCCCTATCAATGATATATAAAAAACCATTAATTCCAGTGCATCATATAGCTGGACATATATATGCGAATAACCTAGTAAAACCATTACAATTCCCATTAATCGCACTTGTAGTAAGTGGTGGTCATACAGAACTAATATATATGAAAGACCATTACTCATTTGAAAAAATTGGTGGTACACTAGACGACGCAGTAGGAGAAGCATATGACAAAGTGGCAAGAGTAATAGGAGTTAATTATCCAGGTGGACCAGAAGTAGATAGACTTGCTCATATAGGTGAAGATTCATACAATCTACCACTACCACTAGATGATGACTCATACAACTTTAGTTTTAGCGGAATAAAAAGTTCAGTAATGAATTTAGTGAATAATGAAAGACAAAAAGGTAATATAATCAAAAAAGAAGATTTAGCAACATCCTTCCAAAATAGAGTTGTAAAGATAATCGTGAAGAAAACAATGAAAGCTCTAAAAGATTTTAATGTTCAAAACTTAATAGTAGCTGGTGGAGTATCCGCAAATAAGGGATTAAGAGAAGCAATAACTAAAGAATGTGAAGAAAATAATATTAATCTTACAATACCAGAAATAAAATATTGCACAGACAACGCCGCAATGATAGGAGCAGCAGCATACCAACTTTACCTAAAAGAAAGATTTGCAGATATTACACTAAACGCAAAAGCAAGTGATAAACTAAACTAAAAGGTTTAGTTTTTTTTGAACATATTTATAAAAACACTTTTACAAACAAATGTTTATATTTATATTCAAAAAATATATAAAATATGTTATCATTAAATAGGTGGTAAAAATGGAACTATTAGGATATAACGATAAACAAAAAGAAGCAATACTAAAAACAGATGGACCAATACTAGTAATAGCTGGTGCAGGATCAGGAAAAACAAAAGTACTAACAACAAAAATAGTCTATCTAGTAGAAAATGGAATACCAACAGACAATATTCTAGCTATAACATTTACAAATAAAGCAGCAAAAGAAATGAAAGATAGAGTAATAAATATGTTAGGTAGTGAGGGACATGAAATAAGAATATCCACATTCCACTCATTTGGTGTATATCTAATGCAAAAACACTATAATGAACTAGGATATCAAAAAAACTTCACAATACTAGATAGTGATGACTCACTAACAATAATAAAAAGAATAATGAAAGATCTAAATATAGATCCAAAAGAATACAATCCAAGAGCTATAAGAAACGCAATATCAAGCGCTAAAAACGAATTAATAAGCGCGCTAGAATATGAGAGATTCACAAGCGATAACTTTAGTCAAAAAGTACTAGAAGTATATACAAGATATGAACAAAAACTATTAATAAATAACTCACTAGACTTTGATGACTTACTATTTTTACCAATAAAACTATTTAGAACAAAACCAGAAATACTAAAATACTATCAAGAAAAATATCAATATATATTAGTAGATGAATATCAAGATACAAATGAAGCACAATACATACTAATAAAAATGTTAAGCGCAAAAAATAGAAACATATGCGTAGTAGGAGATGAATCGCAATCAATATACTCATTTAGAGGATCAAACTATAGAAATATACTAAACTTCGAAAAAGACTATAAAGACTGTACAACAATACTACTAGAACAAAACTATAGATCAACATCAACAATACTTGATAGCGCTAACGACGTAATAAAAAACAATAAACATAGAAAAGATAAAAAACTATGGACAGAAAATGGTATAGGAGAAAAAATAGAATACTATAAAGCACTAGACGAAAAAGACGAAGCAAACTATGTAGTAAAGAATATAGAAAACTTAATAAACAAAAATACAAATAAAAGTGAAATAGCAGTACTCTATAGAACAAATGCACAATCACGTGTAATGGAAGAAGCACTCCTAAAATCAAATATACCATACAAAGTAGTAGGAAGTTTCTACTTCTATAATAGAAAAGAAATTAAAGACTTAATCTGTTACTTAAAACTAATATACAATAAATACGATGATATAAGTCTACAAAGAATAATAAATACACCAAAAAGAGGAATAGGCGAAAAAACAATAGAAAACCTACAAAACAAAGCAAAAGAAAACAATATCTGTATGTATGATGCAATAGAATCAGGAAAAGAACTAACATTTAAAAATATAATAGAAGAAATAATAAGTATAAAAGATAACTATAGTCTAACAGAACTAGTAGATATAGTACTAGATAAATCAGGAATGAAACAAGAACTAGAATCAGAAAAAAGTATTGAATCAGAAATAAGACTAGAAAACCTAGAAGAATTTAAATCAATAACAAAAGCATTCGAAGAAAAAAATGGATTAATCTCACTAGAAGACTTCCTAACAGAAATAAGCCTAGTATCAGATGTAACAGAACATAAAGATGAAACAGATGTAGTAACACTTATGACAGTACACTCAGCAAAAGGACTAGAATTTGAAAATGTATTCCTAATAGGAATGGAAGAAGGAATATTCCCGCACAATAACTCATTCGAATCATCAGAAGCAATAGAAGAAGAAAGAAGACTCTGCTATGTCGCAATAACACGAGCAAAAAAACGTCTATGGCTAGTAAACGCAAATCATAGATTAATATACGGAATGGATAACTTCAACAAACCAAGTAGATTTATAGACGAAATAAATAAAGAATACATAAACGAAGAAAAAACAGAAAGAAAAGTAGTTAAATCAAATTCATTCCAAAAAATTCAAAAAGCAGTAGACGAAACAGTAGACTACCAAGCAGGAGATAAAATAATGCACGATGTATTTGGAGAAGGAGTAATAATAAGCATAGAAGGAAGTGTAGTTACAATCGCATTCGCACATCCTCACGGAATAAAGAAACTTCTTAAAGGACACAAGAGTATAAAGAAGATATAAAAAAAGACTATGTAAAATAGTCGTTTTTATTTAATAAAATATATCAAATCTATATTAATAAATATATAAATGTGCTATAATTAATACATAAGATAATGGAGGGATAACATGACATTAACACTTTTAGATACATTAAAAGAATGGGCGGATAAATTAAGAGATTGGACAATATCAAACACAAACAACCCAATCTTCTGGGCACTAGCATTCGTACTTGGACTAGTAATATTTAAATTAACATATGATGCATTAAGTAAATGATTTAAATAAATCATTTTATTTTCTACAAAAAAAGGAGGGTTTTTATGAAACAAAGAATGGACGAAATAATTGATATATTAAATGAAGCAAACTATAACTACTATGTACTAGATAATCCAACAATAACAGACCAAGAATATGATAGATACATGCAAGAACTTATAAAAATAGAAGAACAACATCCAGAACTAAAAAAAGAAAATTCTCCAACAAGCAGAGTTGGTGGAACAGTAATAGACGAGTTCAAAAAAGTAACACACCAAATACCAATGCTAAGTTTAAGCAACGTATTCAATGAATCAGATATCATAAACTTTGATGAAAAAATAAAAAAAGAAATACCATCACCAAAATACGTGTTGGAACCAAAAATAGATGGATTATCAGTATCTTTATACTATGAAAATGGAGAATTCAAAAGAGCCGCAACAAGAGGAGACGGAGTAACAGGAGAAGACATAACACACAATGCATTAACAATAAAAAACGTACCTTTAAAACTACCAGAACCAGTAACAATAGAAGTTCGTGGCGAAATATACATGGATAAAGATACATTTAACGCAATAAACGAAGAAAGAAAAAGAAACAACCAAGAACTGTTCGCTAATCCAAGAAATACAGCAGCAGGTAGTATTAGACAACTAGACTCAAAAATAGCAGCAAGTAGAAATCTAAAAACATTTATATATCATTTACCAAACGCAAGAGACTATGGAATAAACTATCATAGTGAAGCACTAGAATATATGAAAAAACTAGGCTTCACAGTAAATAAACACATAGTAAAAGACTTAGACATAAAAGGAATCCTTGAACACGTAGAATATTGGAAACAAAATAGAAACAACCTACCATATGAAATAGATGGACTAGTAATAAAACTAGACGATATATCAAATCAAGAAAAACTAGGATTTACAGCAAAATATCCAAAATGGGCAACAGCATATAAATTCCCTGCAGAAAAAGTACTAACAAAATTAAAAGAAATCAAATTCACAGTAGGTAGAACTGGTCAAGTAACACCAAACGCAATACTAGAACCAGTTAGACTAATGGGAAGTGTAATAAGCAAAGCAACTCTACATAATGAAGACTACGTAAAAGCAAAAGACATAAGAGTAGGAGACATAGTATCAATAATTAAAGCAGGAGACGTAATACCTAGAGTAGAAGAAAGTATAAAAGAAAGAAGAAAAGAAGAACTAAAGCCATTTGAAATGACAACAACATGTCCTATATGTGGAAGTAATCTAGAAAAAATAGACTCATCATACTATTGTACAAACAAAAACTGTGATGCAAAAAACATAGAAAAACTAATACACTTCGCATCAAGAGATGCAATGAAACTAGAAGGCTTTGGAGAACAAATAGTAGAAGACTACTACAATATGGGATATCTAAAAAATATACTAGACTTCTATAACTTAAAAAACTACAAAATAGAACTAATGGAACTAGAAGGCTTTGGAGAAAAAAGTATAAATAACTTACTAGAAAGCATAGAAACAAGTAAACAAAACTCACTAGAAAGACTATTATTCGCATTAGGAATAAGATTTGTTGGAAATAAAACAGCTAAAATTTTAGCAAAAGAATTTAAATATATAGATAATATAATATACAGTGACTATGAAACACTAAAAAATGTAAAAGACATAGGAGATAAAATTGCAAAAAGCGTAGTAGAATACTTCAAAGACGAAAAAAATAAAGTACTAATAGAAAATCTAAAACAATTAGGAGTAAACACAAAATACTTAGGAAAAGAAGAAATAAAAGACGAAGCATTCGATGGAAAAACATTCGTATTAACTGGAACACTAGAAAAATATAAAAGAAATGAACTAAAAGAAATAATAGAACAAAAAGGTGGAACAGTATCAGGGTCAGTAAGTAAAAAAACAGACGTAGTAATAGCAGGAACTAGTCCTGGAAGCAAATATGACGATGCTCAAAAACTAGGAATAACAATATGGAATGAAGAAGAATTAATAAAAGTATTAGGAGGTAACTTATGATTTGGGATAAATTTAAAGGAAATACATGGAAAAATGAAATAAATGTATCTGATTTCATAATAAATAACTATAAAGAATATAAAGGTGATGAATCATTCTTAGAAGGACCAACAGAAAAAACAAACAAAGTATGGAATAAATGTAAAAAACTAATCAAAGAAGAAATGGAAAAAGGAGTTTTAGACATAGACACAAAAACTATGTCTGGAATAGATGCATTTAAACCAGGATATATAGACAAAGAAAATGAAGTAATAGTTGGACTTCAAACAGATGCCCCACTAAAAAGAATGATTAACCCATACGGCGGAATTAGAATGGTTTATAACGAACTAGACGCATATGGATATAAATTAGACGAAGACGTAGATAAAAAATTCAATGAATATAGAAAAACACACAATCAAGGGGTATTTGATGCATACACAAAAGAAATAAGAAGAGCACGTTCAGCACACCTTCTAACAGGACTTCCAGATGCATACGGTAGAGGAAGAATCATAGGAGACTATAGAAGAATAGCACTTTATGGTATAGACTTCCTAATAGAACAAAAACAAATAGACTTAGATAATATAACAGAAATAAATGAAGAAACAATAAAACTAAGAGAAGAAGTAAGCGAACAAATAAAAGCACTACAAAAAATAAAATCAATGGCAGAAAAATATGGATGTGATATATCTAAACCTGCTGAAAACGCTAAAGAAGCAGTACAATGGCTATACTTTGGATACTTAGCAGCAATCAAAGAAAATAATGGAGCTGCAATGAGTTTAGGAAGAACATCAACATTCCTAGACATATACATTGAAAAAGATATAGAAGAAGGTAAACTAACAGAACAAGAAGCATGTGAATTAATAGATCAATTCATAATAAAACTAAGAATAGCTAGACACCTAAGAACACCAGAATATAACGACCTATTCGCAGGAGACCCAACATGGGTAACAGAATCAATTGGTGGTATGTTAGATGAAACTAGATCATTCGTAACAAAAACAAGTTTCAGATATTTGAACACACTTATTAACTTAGGACCAGCACCTGAACCAAACATGACAATATTATGGTCAACAAAATTACCAGAAAACTTCAAAAAATACTGTGCAAAAATATCAATAAAAACAGACGCTATTCAATATGAAAATGATGATCTAATGAAACCTATTTACGGTAATGACTACGCAATAGCATGTTGTGTATCAGCAATGCAAGTAGGAAAACAAATGCAATTCTTTGGTGCAAGATGTAATTTAGCAAAAGCGCTTCTATACACAATAAATGGTGGAGTAGACGAAATAACAAAAAAACTAGTAGTAGAAGGACTAGAACCAATAACAAGTGAATATCTAGACTATGATGAAGTAACAAAAAAACTAGACATAACACTACAGAAAGTAGTAAAAACATATGTAGACGCAATGAACATAATTCACTTTATGCATGATAAATATGCATATGAAGCAGGACAAATGGCACTACATGATACAAATGTAAATAGACTAATGGCATTTGGAATTGCTGGATTCTCTGTAATAGCAGACTCCCTATCAGCAATTAAATACGCTAAAGTAAAACCAATAAGAGACGAAGATGGAATAACAACAGACTTCGAAATAGAAGGAGACTATCCTAAATATGGAAACGATGACGATAGAGTAGATAGTATTGCGGTAGAAATAACTAAAAAATTCCATAATGAATTAAAGAAACACAAAATATATAGAGGAGCAACTCCAACACTATCAATATTAACAATAACATCAAATGTAGTATATGGAAAAAATACAGGAGCAACTCCAGATGGTAGAAAAGCACACGTACCATTCGCACCAGGCGCAAACCCAATGCATGGAAGAGATAATACAGGAGCTTTAGCATCCTTAAACTCAGTAGCTAAAATACCATACAAAAACGTATGTCAAGACGGTATATCAAATACATTCTCAATAGTACCACAAGCACTAGGAGAAGAAAAAGAGAAAAATTTAGTAGGAATACTAGATGGATACTTCAAACAAGGAGCACACCATCTAAACGTAAATGTATTAAACAGAGAAACACTAGAAGACGCAATGGAAAATCCAGAAAAATATCCAATGCTCACAATAAGAGTATCTGGATACGCAGTACACTTCAATAGACTAAGCAAAGAACAACAAAAAGAAGTAATAAGTAGAACATTCCACGGAGCTCTATAATGCAAGGTCATATAGACTCAATAGAAACACTAGGCCTCTTAGATGGACCAGGAATAAGAGTAGTAGTATTCTTACAAGGATGTCCTCTAAGATGTCTATTCTGCCATAATCCAGAAACATGGTTCGTAAACGATAAAATGTTAATAACACCAGAAGAATTAGTAAGACACATATATAAATATAGGAATTATTTTGGAGAAAATGGTGGAGTAACATTCTCAGGAGGAGAACCGATGTATCAACACGAATTCTTATTAGAATGTCTAAAACTATGTAAGAAAATGCAAATAAATACATGTATAGATACATCAGGAGTAGGAGAAAACTATGAAGAAATACTAAAATACACAGACTTAGTAATATGGGATGTAAAGGCATTAGAACCAGATAATTATACAAAAATAACAGGAAATAAAATAGAAAAATCACTAGAATTTTTAGAAACATGCCAAAAAATGAATAAAAAAATGTGGATAAGACAAGTAATAGTTCCAGGAATAAACGATAACATTGAATACATAAATAAACTAAAAGAATTCATAAAACCATTAAAAAACATAGAAAAAGTAGAACTATTACCATATCACACAATGGGTGTTCAAAAATATGAAAAATTAAATATCCCATATAGACTACAAGGAACTCCAGAAATGGATAAAGAAAAATGTAACGAACTATATAAAGTATTGACATCGTAATCAATACTTTTTGTACTCAATAAGAAAAAAAGTTTATTTTTTAAAAAACATTTGATATAATAATAATTACAATAGGAGGAATAAATATGAATAATGAAAATAATATAAATGGAATTCCTAGTATTAATGATGTAAAAACAGAAGATACACCAGCACAATCTTTTGCTAATTTATATGGAAACGGTGCACAACAACCAACTCAACCAGTACAATCACAACCAATGCCAAATCCACAGGTAGCACAACCACAACAACCAGTCCAACAACCGGTGCCACCCGTACAAAATCCTCAAATGCCACAACAGGCAAATCCACAAGTTGCACAACCACAACCAATGCCAAATCCACAGGTAGTACAACCACAACCAGTTCAACAACCGGTGCCACCTGTACAAAATCCTCAAATGCCACAACAGCCAAATCCACAAGTAGTACAACCGGTACAAATAGATGCAGATAGAATGCAATCAATAGAAGAACAATTATCAAAAACAAGTCAATATAAACCAGAAGACTTTCAACAAGAAAAAATAGATATACCAACAACAAATCAATATGAAAAAAACAAATCAGGTTTAGCTTTTGTAATAGTACTATTCATAATTCTTGCAGTCGTAATTGTACTATTACCTCAAATAACAAAATGGCTAAGTTAAAATATAGAGAAATCTATATTTTTTTTTGTAAAATAAAAAACATTACTTTCCCTAGAAAAAGAAAAAGAAGAAACAAGGTTTTACCAGTATACGGTGCAACTGTTCCAATAAAGAATGCAAAAGTTATTCCGACTAATCCTAGAATATTAGCACAAATGGATTCTGAAAGTATTCAAAAAAGTGCAGAACAACAAAGGGATGAAGTTGGCATAATGGAATATGCAAGAGAAATGATAGCTGGCCCTAGTTATGAAAAAGGAAAAACACTAACAAAAAAACTGTAGAATAATTCTACAATTTTTTTTATGCATTTTTAGATAACTCTATAATAACATCCATATTATCATCAACAGCCATAATATTTTTATGTAATTCTCCACACTTATCGCACTTATAAATAATCTTATAAGTATTCTTAAATTTCTCTATACCAATTGGAACTAAAGTACCTTTACAATCATTTAATCTGTCCCCTGGATTAACATCAACATGAATTGAATATAAACAATTATTACAATGATCTCTAGCAGTATAATTTAACTTACTAACTTTAGAACCACAATTAAGACAAACAAACTCTTCATCTTTCATAGAAAATAACTTCATAGAATCACCAAAATAATTATATCAAAAATTACCTCTTAATAAAACCGTTTTGAACATACTTAGTATCATTAATAATAACAAAAGCCTTAGAATCATACTTATTAATAATACTTTTTAACTTATCCAAACTACTACTATTAATCTGTATTAATAACATCACTTTATCATTATTCATGCCCTTAATATTAAGACTACTAACCCCAAACTCATTATCACGTAAAACAGAAACTAACTTCTCATACTTATCAGAAATAACATAAACACTCATATAACCCTTAATATATCTATTAGAAATAAGACCACCAATATAAGTACCAGTAGAAAAACCTAAAGCATAAGAAATAACAATATAAATACTATTATCAGTAGTAGTAAGAGCTTCTTTTACAACTAAAAACCATACAGAAATCTCAATAAAACCAATCACACTAGCCAAAAAATTCTTATTCCTAACAGTCATAATAGTTCTAACAGTGCCTAAAGAAACATCCATTATTCTAACAAAAAATATTTTAATACACAAAAAAAGCATATTATCACCATTAATATAGTGAACATATGCAATTTTTTTATTCATTATAAGAATATAATAATTAAACTTCCTACAACTAAACAGTAAACAACAAAATAAATTAATTTACCATTCTTAACAATATTTCTAAACCATTTAGTACCAATATAAGTAAATATAAATGCCATAACAGTAGCGACTAAATAATAAAACACTTGAACACCACTTAAACTTGCTTCAAACAAATCTTTAACACCCAAAATCATAGTAGCTAAACTAATAGGAATATATAATATAAATGAAAAATCAAAAGCAACATCTCTTTTTAAACTTCTAAGCATACCACCAACAATAGTAGAACCACTTCTACTAATACCAGGAAGTAAAGCTACCATTTGAAATAATCCAATTATAATAGAATCCTTCAAAGTAATTTGCTTACTATCCTTCATACCCTTAAAATCTTTAATAAAATATAAGAAAGCTGCAGTGATAACTAAAGTAAGACCAACAAATCTAACATTTTCCTCTAAGAAATCAAATATACCTAACTTCTCAACAATAATTCCAACTAATCCAGCAGGAATAGTCGCAACAACAACATACCAACAATACTTATAATCATCATAATACTTCTTATCATGATTTTTTAAATATCCAAAAAATCCTTTAAATAAAGAAATAATCTTATCTCTAAATATAATTAGTATAGCGCATAGACTTCCAAAATTAGTAAGTGTAGCAAGTAATCCATAATCAATACCATCTAACCCCTTAATCAAAGACTGAAAAACAAGTAAATGACCACTAGATGAAACAGGGATAGGTTCAGTAATACCTTGAACAAACCCTAAAAATAAAAATTTTAATAAATCTATAATATTCATACAATCACCTATCTAATTATATACTATTTATAAAAAAAATAAAATAAAAAATACAAAAATACATACAATTAATTATAGGTAATATAAGTATAAAAAATAAAAAATATGTATATAACTAAAATGAAAGGAGAAAACATGAACTATACTTATGATATACTCGCAAACTTTAACGAAAACTACTATGAATTCTATGAATGGAATAACAAAGACGAATTAACACACATAAAAAGACTACCAATAATAAAAGTAGAAAGAGAATTTCTAAATAATATAAAAAACAACGATGTAATAGTAGAAAAAGAATTATTAGAAAAAATAAATAAAAAAACAGAATTCTTTAAAACAAACAAAAAAAACATAAGTAACTATATATGCGCACTATGCGATGGAACAAAAGCAATAATAATAAAATTTGAATCAAATGGAAAAATACAAGGAAGAAGTAGTCTACTAATAGACGAAGAAAATGAAATAATAGACATAAGTGAAACAATGACAACAAGTAAATATAATCTAAAACAAAACAAAAACAAAAAACAAGAATACTTTAAAACAAGAAAAGAAAGAGAAATAAATAAATATATAGAAAAAGAACTAAAAACAATAGACAATAATAAACTAAAATATCTATACTTCGACTGCTTCAATAAAAAAGAAGAAGACATAAACATAATACAAAAAACAATAAAAAATGAAATAAAAAATAACTTCGAAAATATATACAAACCAATATATGATTTCTTGAAATTAGCGTCTAATAGACTATAATTCCAAGAATTTTTTTTAAATAATTTACTTAAAATAATTAATTTGATATAATTTATTAAGGTGTTTTGTATGGAATATAAAGTAACAATAGATAAATTTGAAGGTCCACTAGACTTACTACTTCACTTAATAAAAAAATCAAACATAAATATAGTAGACATAAACATAGTAGATATAACTAAACAATATCTAGACTATATACATGAAATGGAAGAAATGAATCTAGATATCGCAAGTGAATATCTAACAATGGCAGCAGAATTAATAGAAATGAAATCAAAAATACTACTTCCTCAACAAGAAGAAGACGTAGAAGACGATAGACAAAACTTAATTAATAGACTAATAGACTATGAACAATATAAACAAGTAATAGAACGCTTTAAAACACTAGAACTAGATAGAAGAGATGAATTCACAAAAACACCAGAAGACTTAAGAAAATATGACTGCGTAAGTGAAACACATCTTAATCAAGATATAACACTAAACGATCTAGTAAAAGCATTTAATATATTCCTAGAAAAAAAAGAAAAAGAAAAACCACTAAACACAAAAATAACAACAAAAGAATACTCTGTAACAAAAAGATCAGAAGAAATAAAACAAATATTAAATAAAAGAAAAAAAATAACATTCAACGAACTATTTAAAGAATATAACAAAAGTTATGTAGTTGTTACATTTCTAGCAATACTAAATCTATCAAAAAAAGAAAACATAAAACTAAAACAAGATAACAACTTTAAAGAAATATATATAGAGGTGTCATAATGAAAAACATTATAGAAGGACTACTATTTGTAGTAGGAGACGAAGGACTAACACTAGAAGAAATAAATAATATTCTAGAACAAGATATAAATAAAACAAAACAAGATATAGAAGAACTAATAAAAGACTATGAAGATGTAAATAGAGGAATAAGAATAGAAATATTTGGAGACAAATATAAACTAGTAACAAAAAAAGAATACAAAGAATATTTAAAAAAACTAGTACCAGATGAAGAAGACTTACTAACTCAATCAAATCTAGAAACACTCGCAATAATTGCCTATAATCAACCAATAACAAGACTTCAAGTAGAAGAAATAAGAGGAGTAAATGCATCACATGTAATAAGAAAACTGCTAATGAGAGACTTAATAAAAGAACTAGGTAGATCAGAACTACCAGGAAGACCAATACTATATGGAACAACAGACTTCTTCCTAGACTACTTTGGAATAAACTCATTAGAAGAACTTCCACAAATAAAAATAGAAGAACAAGAAAGTGATGAAGAAAACCTTTTTGAATCAAAATATAAAGAAGAAATTTAATTTAAAATATTGATTATAACAAACCATAATGTTATAATTAATACATGCCGGTATGATGGAATGGTAGTCATGCTTGACTCAAAATCAAGTGGGTTCTGCCCGTGTCGGTTCAAGTCCGACTACCGGTACCAATAATGAATAATTCGAACTCTTTAATTAGAGTTCTTTTTTTTGTTAAAATAAAAAATAGAATACTGGAAAGAAAAATTTGAAAAGATTATAGACCATATAAGTGATAAAGTAAAAGGATTATTTGGAGATAAAGATAAAGAAGAATATCAAGATATAACAAATGATTTATATATGAACGACATTATAGATAAAAAAGAATATAACAAAATAAATGGTGAAAAAGAAAAAGATGATTTTTATAGATAAATTGTAAAATAAATATGTAAATATCATTTATATTCGTTGAAAATCTATATTAAAATAAGGGTTTATGTGTTATAATGTGGTTATGGAGATAAGATCGGTGGTGATATTATGGCTACTATATATCAATCAAAACCATTTGTGTTTAAAATGATGGTTACATTTTTTCTGTTATAACTATACTTTTTGTTTCAATATTTTTTATTCATAATTGGTTAGTAGATAGAGTGGATATTGGAGCATACGAAGAAAGAACAGGAATAATAGAAAATATTTATATAAAGAATAGAGGAAGTAGTGAATGTCAATATATAAATATTGAAGATTTTGATGTTTTTGTTAAATGTGGTGACTTATCTGAAATTAAATTAAATGTTGGTGATAACATTAAATATTACTATTATAATGGATCTGCTTTTTATACAAAGGGACAAATGCAAAGTTCAAATAGTTTGGTTAAAGCATTAGATATTGGAATGCTCGTAAGTTTATTTATTGCTTTTATGATTTCAATTTTTTTTATACCAATGTATTTAATAATAGCTAAAAAAAATAACAAAATTGATTTACTAGTGAGAAAGTTATAAATTTATAAAAAATATATAATCTCGATAATATAGAAAAAAGGAGAAAAGTATAATATGAATGAGTTATTAAGATTTACAAGTACTGGAACAAATGGAGCAAATATATTATTGCCTCCAAAATTTGATTTTGTATTTTATGATACAAAATTAGAATTATATAAGAAAGGTAAATTAGTTAGAACGGTAGATTATAATGATATTATTGAAATAACTAATATAAAGACTTGGCAAAACAATGTATTTATTAATTGCAAACCAATAGGAATAAATATTTATAAAGTTAGTGATGAAATATTTAATAAAATCAAGGAAATTACAAAAAAATAGGTGAATTTATGAGAGATAAATTACAAACTGAAAGTTATTGGAAAAATAAAATAGACAAATACAATGATATGCTTCTTGAAATGGAAGAAAAATTACAAAATGTTTCTTCAGATAGAATTATTCCAACCAAACAATACATCGAATTAAAAAGATTAGAATTAATGATTTCTATGTATTCAGCAGGTGCAAATCTTGATGAGTGTAAAAAACTATATATAATAAATCTAAATAATTTATCTGAATGTAAAAATCAATTTGAAAGTTATGTAGACTTAATTTGGTATATATCATTAGGAGTATTATTTAAAATAAATGAAGAAGAAGTTGAACAACTTGAAAGGATGATTTCACAAAAATTTAGTGACGATAAATTAGTATGTTATTTAATGAAATATTTAAAAGATAATTATCAAGATGGGAAAACATATTTTATGAAAAATCCATATGAAAATTTAGATATTTTAATCAGCAGTGATGTAGATAATTTAGGTGATTATATGAATAATTATCTAACAAAGTGGTATAAAGCACATAGTTTTGAATCTTGGTATAATTCACACAATAGGGAAGATAACTTATATTTTGGTTATTGGAGTTTTGAATTAGGTGCGATAATTAAAATTAAAGGGTTAAATAATGAAGAATTTAAAGATATAAATTATTATCCTTATGATTTAGTTGAATATAAATAAATGGAGGATTATATGGAAGAAAGAGAATTAACATATGAAGAAATTGTAGCTAAGAAGGCAGAAAACAAAATAGGTAATGAATTACAATTTTTTAAAGATAATTATGACTCACCTAAACAATGGGCAGAAGAAACAATTAGAGCACATAGTTATCACGAACCAATAAAAGAAGAATTTTTGAAACAATTACAAGAATGTAATACTTGGGAAGATGTGCTACGATTAAGTAAAGAGGTAGTACCTTTCTTAAAAAGATAAAAAAGAGGTGTAAAATGAAATGTTTATTAAAACAAGTAAGTAAAGAATTATATAGTGCTAAATTTGAAATATTAAATAATAATTCATTAATTGGTGAATTAAATTTAAAAGGACATCTAGGAACAAATGAAGTTAAATTAATTGGTAAAATTTTTGATAAAGAATTTAGTATGAAAAGACAACATGGAGAAAAAGAAAAATTTAGACCATATAGTATTATGGAAGAGAAAAAAACAATTGGAGAAGTATATCAAACTGAGATAAAAACGGGTTTTTTCAAATCAAAAGTATATAAAAAATGTATTATAAACAATGAAGAATATAATTCATATGGAATTGGTTTTGATGATAAAGGAATTAATTGTATTTATGATAATACAAAACAAATTGCACAATATGAAAATAGTAGCATGATATACAATGATTTGTATTGCTTTGATATTTATTGCAAAAATGAAAAAGAATTATTAATAACTATATTTTTTGCAATTCATGGATATATTATTGCTTTTTATGAAGCTGGAGAAAAAGTAACTAAATCTGTAAAAACATTTAAGAGTAATAGTAAAGAATGGATTGAAAAATATGATCCAGAATGGATAAATAAAATAGGTATGGAGGTGTAATATGAAGCGATTTTTAATAGGATTATCAATAGTATTAGTTTCAATAGCAATTTTAGGAATAATTATCTTTGGAGTCATATCTGCTACTTCAAAAAAACTTGTATGCAAATCAAATGAAGGAAATATCACTATCATGTATAATAATAAATCAATCACAGGTTATACAGCAAATGGTATTGAATATGATCTTGAAGGTCAAAAAAAATATGCAGATCAAGTAGGAATAGATGCATATTTAAATGAATTCTCAACATGGTTTAAAACTAATACAACTGGTTCTTGTACAAAATAAATAATCCTACTTTTTATAATTTGTACTAATGAACAATATTATTTGACATTATTGTTAAAAGGAGAGGATTAATATGAAAAAAATATTTTTATGTGTACTTGCATTATTTGCAATAATAGGAATGACTGGTTGCAAAACAAAAGAAGAACATATTGATAGCTTTACAGTATCACTATATACAAATCGGTCAGCGCAAATCGATTGGAATTATAAATTGAGTAAAGACGATATAGTTAAAGTATCATATATCTATGATACATCAGGATGTGATTCAAAAGCAAATGGGTGTGGTGGACATGGAATGTATACAATAACAGCACTTAAACCAGGTAGTGTTAAATTAACATTTGAATGTGCTAATGGTGATATGTGTGAACCATTGAAAAATACAGTTTATGAAATAACTGTAAATGATGATCTGTCAATATCAGAAACGCATTATGAAGTGGAAGATAAATAAAATTAGCTTAATTGCTAATTTTTTTTCATAATATTCGTTGAATAGTGATTGGATATTTTCTTATAAAATGTGTAGAATATTTCAGTAGTAAGAAATCTATAATGGCTACTAAATAAAAAAATCACAGTGAAAAGTTTAAAAATTGTTCCATTATTAACAAATTATGTTATACTATTATTAGTGATTGATATTAATATTCATTATTTATTATTGGCTGTAAACTACTACACTAATCGTACCAATAATGAATTATTCGAACTCTTAGGAGTTCTTTTTTTTGTAAAAAAAGAAAAATTTTTTTTCATTAAATAATAGTTTCTTAAATTGATACTAAAAATAAAAAATGATATAATTATCATAGAAAGAGGTGCATAAAATGAGATATAAATCTTTATATGAACAAAACGAAGAAATGATAACAATCTTAAAAAGGAATAAAGAATTAATGGAAGTTTTAGATTATATAGAAACATTAAAATTACCAAATTTTTATATTGCTGCTGGAAGTGTATTTCAAACTATTTGGAACTATTATGATAATAATGATTTAAACTATAATATAAAAGATATAGATGTAATCTATTACAATAATAACGATTTATCTGTTGATACAGATATTAAATATTATAATTTAATAGATGAATTCTGCAAAAATAAAGGATATAAATATGAAATAGATGTTTCCAATGAAGCAAGAATGCATCTATGGAAAAAAGAAAAATTTAATATCGATGTTGAACCATATACATGTTCTGAAGATGCGATTGACAAATGGATCGCAACTGTTCACGCAATAGGAATCACAAAAGAAAAAAATAATATAAAAATATATGCACCATATGGATTAAGTGATATTTATAGTAGAACAATCAGACCAATAAAACATAAATATAATACAAAAGAAATATATGATAAAAAAGCTAAAAGTTGGAGTGAAAGATTTAATAATCTAAATATTATTGAGTGGTAAATAGTTGAAAAAATGTAAACTTAAGCTTAAAAAAATGTTAATTTAAAAGAAAATTAAAAAACTTGCAAAAAATCCATTTTATGTGCTAATATGTATATAGATGAAGAAATCTTCATAAAATAAAAAAGAGGAACATTCGATTTTGCACGTGAATGTCACCTCAATTGAGATTGGGTAGACACTCTATCGTGCTGAAGAGTGTCTATTTTTATAAATTATATAACCTATTTGGTAGTTCGATATTACAAATAATTACTTATGTGGAGCACTAGGCAATTTTGCTTGTATTTCTCTTAATTCTGCAATAGCTAAAGAGCACTCTTGCAATAATTTACGAGCGTCGCTAATTTTTTTTCTTTGTACATCACTAAGATTAGCACCATAATTCATTTGCCATCCTTGCCCAACAACGAAATTCATTCCATGTTTAGGTTGCATTAGTTTCACTGTAGTGTTGCCTAAGACTTTTGTAATACTATGTCTTTGCAGAAGTTCATTAAATTCATCTTCAGATAAAAAATCTGGTGTGACTTTGATTAAATATTGTGCATTCCTATCATTTCCATACCAAATCTTACCTAAAGAAGTTGTATTCGTCTTCTTTAAGGCATAAAGTACCTTTTTTTGAATGTGTTCTGGAACAATGAAATCCCCCTTAGGAGTTCCATCAGTGTTAAATAGAGCAGGTAAAATAAATGCAGCTTTATCAATTTCTAAATAAAAGTGTGGGGTTGACTCCCTAATTGTATCCATTTTTTTCATTAAGGTATATATTTTTTCTTCTACATCTTCTTTATATCTATATATAGTTTCTTCGTGCATTACAATCACTTCCCTTATTGCCATTATATCATATATTTTTTTTTTTAAATAGTCTTTATATACAAACCCACACAAATATATAATAAGTTAATTATAAAAAAAAGCGAACAAGCATAAAATATTCGAAAAATAGGAAAATATTATATGAGAATAGTGGTTAGTATTTATTACTACCTATGATTTTGTATTTGGTACAGTTGTTCGACTTCTTCTGTGCTGGACTAATAATGAATAATTCGAACTCTTTAATTAGAGTTCTTTTTGTTTAAAAAAAATAAATTATTAAAAATTCTATGATATAATAATGACATATAGATCTTGTTATAATAAGATTAAAAAAATATCATAAGGAGTAAAACATGGAATGGAATTTAGAAGAATTATTTAAAACAGAAGAAGAATTTTACAAAGAAATAGAAAGTATTAAAAAAGAACTAGAAACAATAAAACAATATGAATCTGTAGAACTAAATCAAAATAATCTATTAGAACTTTTAGATAAAAAGTGGAAAATAAAAGAAAGAACAAATAATATACTAGTATACGGTTCACTTAGATATTATAAAAATATAAATGATAAACAAACTATTAACTTAAAAACAATTGCGGAAACCCTAAATAGTGAAGTAGATAAAAGCCTTAACTTCATAGATTTAAAAATATTAGAACTAGGAAAAGAAAAACTAGAACAATTTATAAAAGAAAATCAAAATCTAAAAACATATGAACTATATATAGATAATTTATTTAGAATACAAGAACATATAGAAGACGAAAAAACAAATGAAAAAATCAAACAAAATAATGACAAAATAAATGAATTACTAACTAAATATAATACACTAATTAGTGAAATGAAATTCGATACTATAGAAGAAAATGGAGAACAAATAGAAGTAAATAGTGGAAATTATTCAAAATTACTACAATCAAATAATCAAGAAACAAGAAGACAAGCATACTTAAGTGTAGATAAAGCATATAAAGAAAAACAACAAGAATTCTTTGAAATACTAAAAGAAATATATGAACTTAGAATAGAAAACAGCAAACTAGAAAAATATGATAGTGTCTTAGAAAAAGTACTAACAAAAGAAAATATAGATAAAAAAATAATAGAAACACTTATTTCATCAGTAAATAAAAACCTATCATTAATACATGAATATTTAAACATAAAATCAAGATTAAATAATCTAAAAACACCACATATATATGATTTTGGATTACAACCAAACAATATAAATGTAGAATATACACTAGAAGACGCAATAGAAATAATAAAAACAACACTAGAACCTCTCGGACAAGAATATATGAAAGTTGTAAACACACTACTAAATGGTCATATAGATACAATACTAGATGAAAATAAGCATCAGTCAATAACATTCTCTTGGCATACATATTCATTCTTAAACTATAAAAATAGATATATCGATTAAAAAAATCTAATACATGAATTAGGACACATAGTAAACTATTATATGTCAATGCATAAACAACCATTTATGTACGAAGACTCAACAATATTTGTAGGAGAAACAGCCTCATTAGCAAACGAAATACTACTAAATAGATATCTGTACGAAAACTCAAAAACAAAAGAAGAAAAACTATTCTATTTAATTAAACAAATAGAAAACTACTTTACATCAGTATATAAACAAACAATGTATACAGAATTTGAATCAAAAATATATGAATTAATAAATTCAAATTCATTAACTCCAGAAAAAATAAATGAAGAATATATAAATCTTATAAAAAAATACTATGGTAATAATATAGACTATAGTGATGCATCATGTGTAGAATGGATTAGACTAGGACACTTATTTAGATGGAGCTATTATCCATATAAATACGCAACAGGACTAATTATTTCAAGCATACTAATAAATGAACTATTAGATACAAAAACACTAACAAAAGAAGAATATATAGAATTCTTATCATCAGGAAGTAATACATACTCACTAGATTTATTAAGAAAAATAAAAATAGATTTAACAGATAATTCTATAATAGAAGATGGCTTTAAAGTATTAGAAAAAAGTATAAATCAATTAAATAAATATTCATAAAAAGGAGGTGCACTATGATAAAAACGCCACAAGAACTATTAGAATTTATGAGCGACTTTGAATATCAATGGATGGATAAACAAGGTAACTTTCACGAAGAACTAACACCAGAAATGTATGAAAACTACTCATTGATGACTCCAGAAGAAGTATTAAAATATAAAAAAGGAATATGTGTAGATCAAACCGAATTTGAGAGAGAATGGTTTTCTAAAAATAACTATGAACATAAAGTTATGGTAATACAAATACAAAGACAAGACTCAAAACCAGGACACCAATTTCTTATATATAAAGAAAATAATAAATACTATTGGTTTGAAAACGCGTGGTATGACGAAAAAGGAATACACGAATATAACTCATATGAACAATTAATAGAAGATATCAGACAAAAATTTATAATACAAAATGATATAACAAAACAAGAACTAAATAAAATAGAAATATTTGAACAAATTAAATATCCATATCATATGAGCTATGAAGAAATGGATGAATATAGTGAGAATCAAGATAGACAAATTTCAAAATCTATATAAAAATAGTTGGAGGATTATATGAAATAATTTAAACATATAGGCTCATATGGATTAATAATAGATACTAATAAAACATTATTAATGCAAATGCACGATAATACAAATAAGTATTTATAAATATCATACACTTAACATATATACTCATTTTTCTTTATGAAAAAACAAAAATAAATTACATAAATTCAAGATAGTTTTTACTATCTTTTTATTATTGAAAATAAACAAAAAAATAAAAGTTGACAAACAAAAAAATATATATTATAATTATTTATGAAAACCGACCATCAGTCGAAAAGAGGGGGTATAATGTCAAACAATAGAAAAGATGAATTACTTCAAATAGCTTATAAAATGTTTATAACAAAAGGATATGATAACACAAGTGTAGATCAGATAATAAAAGAAGCAAATATTGCGAAAGGAACATATTATTATTATTTTACAAGCAAAGAAGAAATGCTAGATCAAGTAATAGAAAAAATGATTACAGAAAAAATAGAACTTGCAAAAAAAATAGTAACAGAAAATTTAACCGTAGAAAGAAAACTATTAGGCATTATTTCCTCATTAAGACCAGCGTACAATGAATCCAGTATTATAGATGCACTCAATAATGAAGGAAACATTAAAATGCATAAAAAAGTAAATGAAAGAATACTTGATTCTGCTATTCCAATTTTAAAAGAAGTAGTTCAAGAAGGTAATGAAAAAAAGATTTTTAAATGCGACAAAATAGAAAAGAGAATAAGAATAATATTAATACTAAGCACAGAATTATTCGATAATAATGAATTTGATCAAGATTATATAGAAATATTTATAGATACAATAGAAAAAGTATTAGGTGCAAAAAAAGATTCAATGAAATTTATAATTAAATTAATAGGAGGATATAATGAATAAAATAATAAGTGCAAAAAAACTAATTAAAACATTTGAAAACAACGGGGTAAAACAAACAATAATTAATAATCTAGATCTAGATATTTATGAAAATGATTTTACTATAATAATGGGATCAAGTGGTGCAGGAAAATCTACATTAATGTATAGTTTGTCGGGAATGGATTCTCCAACAAAAGGAAGCATTATTTTCAACAATAGAGATATAACAAAAATGAGTCCAGACGAATTAGCTGTATTTAGAAGAAAAAACTGCGGATTTGTTTTTCAACAAGTATATATGTTAGACAAAATGAGTTTACTTGATAATGTTTTAGTAGCTGGACTATTGGTTAATAATGATAAAAAAGAAATATTAAACCAAGCAAAATTATTATTCAAAAAAGTAAATCTAAAAGAAGCAACAATAAGAAAAAATGTTAATCAAATATCTGGTGGAGAAGCTCAAAGAGCAGGAATAGTAAGAGCTGCCATAAATAAACCAGTTTGTCTATTTGCTGATGAACCTACAGGAGCATTAAATTCAGAAAACTCAACAGCAGTATTAGATGTACTAACATCACTTAATAATGACGGACAAAGCATTATAATGGTAACGCATGATAAGAAAAGTGCACTAAGAGGAAATAGAATTATATACCTAAAAGATGGTAAAATATTTGGTGAACTAAAGCTTGATAAATACACAGAAGAATCGAAAACAAGAAATGAAAAATTAGATAAATTCTTAAAAGATATGGGGTGGTAATATGAAAAAAATATTAACACTCCAAAAAGGATTCTTTAAAAAAAACATAAAAGATATAATATCATTTTCGTTAATACTTTTTATATCAATAATGTTTTTTAACAGTGCATCAGTAGTAAAAAATAATATTGATAAAGCATATGAAAAAAAATTCAATGAACTAAAAACAAGCAACGTTTCATTTAATATAAGTAGCGTAAGTTACAAAGAAGAAATAATAAACTATATAAAAAATATAGAAAATGTAAAACAAGTAGAATATAAAAAAGGAATAATGGCGAGTATTCCAATAAATATGGATGGAGCTGAGCAAGATCAAAATATAGTTTTCTATAATTTAAAAGACACATTTAACTTAAACAAATATCTTGTGATAGAATCAAATGATAATGTTAACAACAGTATTTATCTATCATATTACATATATACACACACTAACTTAAAACTAGGGGATAAGTTTGAATATGAAATAAATAATAACAAATATGAAAATACCCTAGATGGCGTTATAGAAGAAATGCAATATGGAAACTATAGTTCATCAATTATTCCACAATATTTATCCGATGATGCATACAAAAAACTATTGAACGACAATCCATATAATGAAATTGTAACAATATCAATAGAAACAGATGATAGCGAAACAGTATATAACAAAATATCAAAGTATTTAAGCGAAGAAAATATAATGATAATAAATAAAAGCTATGATGAACAAGCAAAAAATCAAAGACTAGCAATTGCTAATATATTAGTAACAATAATAACTTTCTTCTCAGTCTTAATACTATTAGTAAGTTTGTTAGTTAGTAAATTTAAAATATCAGAATCAATAGAAGAAGATATAAAAAATATGGGAGTTCTAAAAGCACTAGGATATACAAGTAATGAAATAATAATATCAATTATTTGTCCATACTTACTAAGTGGGATAATATCAAGTGTAATAGGTATTGGTTTGTCATTAATAATAATCCCATTAATATCAAAAATAATAGAAATGCAATCAGGATTTATTTGGAATCCAAATATTGATATGGTAACAAATACAATATCATTTCTAATAAGCATTACATTAATACTTATATTTACAATATCAAGTGCAAAAGTAATAAAAAAACTAAATCCAATAAATGCAATAAGAGAAATAAAAAATACCAAAATAAGCAAGAATCATTTTGAAGTAGACAAAACAAAAGGAAATATTAATATTATAATAATGCTAAAGAACTTTATAAATTCAAAAAAACAAAATATACTATTAGGTATAGTATTACTATTTATAACACTAATAGTATCATTCGTAGTAACATTATATTACAATGTTAATGTTAATCCTATAAACTTTATAAATACATTAGTAGAAGAACACCCAGATGTAATGCTAAATGTAAATAGCGATATAAAAGAAGAAATAAGAAAATTAGAAAACGTAAAAAACATTATATATTATAGTGATAAAGAAGTCATAAATTATAAAGATAATACATACAACGCATTTATAGCAGAAAACTTCAACAACCTAGCAAATGATATATGTTATGAAGGAAAAAATCCAAGTAATTCAAATGAAATTGCGCTAGGAAGCAAAATCAAAGAAAAATATAATTTAAAAATAAACGATTTAATAACAATAAAAAAAGATGACAAGATTCATGAATATAAAATAGTTGGATTTATTCAATCAGTAAATTATTCTGGGGAAGTAGTAGAATTAACACTAGAAGGATACAAAAATCTAAACGAAACTTATCAACCAGACAACTTATACATATATCTAAATGATGAATCCAAATCATCAGAATTTATTAATCATGTAAAAGAAACATATGAGTCAAATATTAACTCATCATTAGACTATGCAGAATCTATGAAGAGTGCATTAACAATGTATGTTTCAATTGTAAGCATAATAAGCATAGTAATAATAGTAATAACAATAATACTAGTATACTTAATATTATTTATACTAACAACATCAATAATATTAAAGAAAAAAACAGAATTTGGAATACTAAAATCATTAGGATATAAAAATAATCAATTAATAAGTCACATAATTGGAGGATTTTTACCAGGAGTGACAATAAGTATTATACTAGGAATAATACTAAGCAAAATATTTATGAATAGTATATATACATTCATATTTAAAAATGTCGGAGCATATAAAGTTAGCTTTAATTATCCAGTAATGCTATATATTACAATAGGATTAATAATACTTTTCAGCACAATAATATTACAAATAATACTATCAAGAAAAATAAAAAAAATATCTGTATATTCATTAATAAAGGAGTGATAAAATGAAAGATATAAGAAAAAAATTAAGAACAGTAACAAAAAAAAGTGAAAAAGACTGCAATATTATAAACGATATTCTAAATGAACATTTTATTATTGGAAAAAATAATAAAATAAAAATATGTAATGACTTTATGGTTAGATTAGGTATATCAAATGATCAAGCAGACGAATTATACAATCAATGTATAAGTATTATTGTTAAAGGAATATTCAAAAGAAAATAATATATGAAAAAAGACATAAGTCTTTTTTTATTCACAAATTTTTAAACTAAAAAAAATACTTGAAAAAATATAATAAAAGTGTATAATATTTAACAACTTTGAGAGGGGGATGAGCATGGCAGAATGCGGTCATTATGAATATGCATATGGATTGTTTCGTTATGATAAATGCGATATAGAAGGAAACGTAAGTTCTGGAGCAGTAGAAAGAAGAAATAGAGAATCAGGCGGAGATTGGTATTCTAAATATTGCAGAGATAGTTATTATGCAGAAAGAGATTGTGCAGTATACAACGAATATCACGGTTGTCATATAGTAACAGCTGTATGTGATACATTAAAAGAACCAAAATATATAAGAATTTCAGAAGGCTTTAAAGAAAAATTGATTGGAATTGGAAAATACCAAGAACAATTAGCTATATATAATGCAATAGGACCTGTCATAGCAAACAGAATAAGAGGCAATGAAAGAATCTGCAAAATACTTCTTGAAAGAACAATAAAACCAGTATGCAAATTAATTGAAGCAGGACAAGATGAAGAAGCTTTAAAACAATTTACTGACATGGTTACACAATTCATAGAACCAGAATATAGAACAAATCAAGAAAATGTTAAGCCTAACGGAGTATTTACTGAGATAATGCAGTATGATTCAAAAACAATAAGAGACTGTGAACAAGCTGCAACAACACATTTATGCATACATAGATTTGATGAAATGACGAGACCACCTAAGTATAATTCAAAAAGATTAGAATTAAATCTACAAAGATAGAAAATAAATTCTATCTTTTTTTCTTGTAAAAAATGTCAAATTATGTGTAAAATTAACGATATTATTATATAAATTCCTTTAATATAGCTATATAAAATGAGATAATAGAATAAAGGAGGAATTCATATGGATAGAAGATTTGATGACAATATTGAAATAATTGAAATAGACGACAATGAAATCGAAATCATTGAAATTGAAGATGAAACTCCTCTTAACTTAAAAGAATATAATAATTTAAATGAAAACTTATTAACTAAAATAAGAAAAAAACTAACAACAAAAACAGCAGCGATAGTAACAGTTGCTTCATTAACACTTTTAGTAACACTAAGTGGTGTATTTATGATAAATAAAAAGCAACAAGAAAATGAATGGAAAAAACAAACAAGCTTAACTTATTCAGAAATTAATGATAATATAAAATTTGAAATAAATAATCCAGAATATAATACAGTACAAGTAAATCAAAACTATGAAGAAATGGGAGCAACAGTACTAATTGATGGAGAAGACCATAGCGATGAAATTACAATTGATAAAAGTAATCTAGACTTAACAAAAGTAGGGACATATCACGTTGTATACACATACACAAGAAATATAAATCAAATAAAAACATTGTATAGAACAATAAATGTAATAGATACAGAAGCACCAACAATAAAAACATTAGGTGAAAGTGTATATACAATGTTAGTAAATGATAAATATCAAGAACCAGGTGTACTTGTAACTGATAATTCAAATGAGAATTTATTAGATAAAGTAGAAATAGAAAACAATATAAATACAAAAGTTCCAGGAATCTATCAAATAAAATACACAGTAAAAGATAGTAGCGGAAATGAATCAACAACATACCGTACAGTACAAGTAAAAAACACATATGTAACAAATACAAATAGCATTACATATAACGAATTCACAGATAAAGGATTATTTATAAAAGGAATGGTACAAGATAATAGTTTCAAATATCAAATGCTATTAAAAAATAAAACAACAGGAAATGAACTAACAGTAGAAACACAAAAAACAAATAATCACTATTATCAATTACTATTAGATGTAACAAACTTAGAAAATGGAACATATGAATTATATTTAGTTAATAATAAATTAGAACCATTAACAAATAATATGAACATGTATTCAAGAATAGTAAGAGCTCATATAGGAAATAAACTTGTAACAATGAATTATGAAAAATCAAAAGTAAATATAACTATAGAAAATTTTGAATATTTATATGATGTAGTAATAGACCCAGGCCATGGTGGAGACGATACAGGCGCAACAAATGGAAAATATGTTGAAAGAAATATTAATTTAGAACAATCACTATACGAAAAACAAAGATATGAACAACACGGATTAAGAGTATTACTATTGAGAGATACAAATAAAAACTATGGAACAGTAATGGGAGATGAAAATTGGCAATTAGTAGAACAAAAAGCATATGCTGTTGGATACTACGGAGCTGTATCAAAAATAATATATAGTAATCATCACAATAGTTCAGGAAATGAGACATCAAGGGGATGGGAAATATTAGTTCCAGCAGGTAAATCATATGAAGATTTAAAAACAGAACATAAAATAGCAGACACATGGTCTAACATGTATATTAAACAAACAAATCCATACTATCGTTTTTACACAAGAGATTTTGAAACAGGAACTGCAAACAACAAGATAAATGGTGAAATATATAATTTTGAAGACTATTATGCAGTAATAAGAATACCAAATAAACTATTCAACGTAAAAAACGTTCTTTATGAAGGAGCATACATTAATAACAGCTCTGATATGTATTGGTATTATAAAGAAGAAAATTGGAAAAAACTAAGTGAAATAAAAATAAAAGAATATGTAGAGTCAATAGGAGTTAAATATATAGAACCAAAATAACAGAAATACTGTAAATTATTGCAAAAACAAATACTTTTTGATATACTATGTACATTGAAGGAGGTTTCCAGTATGGAAGAAGAAAACAAAAAAGAAAACGTAGAAGAAACTGAACAAAAAGATGAAATAAATGAAGAAACAGAAGAATTAGATCAAGAAGAATTTACATACAATGTTGATAATAATAATATAAATAACGATTATAATAAAACAACAGGAAAAAGTTCATATATATATATATTAATAGGTTTTTTAATATTAGTAATAATAATAATAACCCTTGTAGTAATAGTTAATAAAAAGGAGAAAAAAGCGTCAGGATATTCAGATGTAGAAACAAAATTAGTAAATGCAGCAAAAAAATATTATCAAAAATATCCTGAACAATTACAACAAAATGAAGAAAATGTAATATCAATTGAAGCAGAAAAACTAATTCAAAATAGTTATTTAAAACCTTTTTCAGAAATGGTAGACAAAAATGTTGAATGTACAGGATATGTAAAAATATATAAAAATGAAGAATCATATTCTTATTTTCCATACCTTAACTGTGGAAATGCATATAAAAGTAAAAAATTAAATGAAAAAATAATAGAAGAAAATCTTGTTGGAACAGAAAGTGGATTATATAAAGAAAATAACGAATATATATTCAAAGGTGAATACGTAAACAACTACGTTAAATTCAATAATGAAATATGGAGAATACTAAAGATAAATGATGACGGAAGTATTAAAATGATTCTTATAAATAAAAAACCAGAAAAAATGGTATGGGACGATAGATATAATGTTGAAAGAAGTGGAAATACTGGAAAAAACGATTTTTCAATCAGTAGAATACTAGAAGATTTAAACAAAGCATATAAAGAACATACATACATAAATAAAGAAAATACTGAATTTTTAGTAAAAAAAGACTGGTGTATAGGTAAAATACCTGAAGAAGGTATAGAAATTTCAAATTTAAACTTATGTACAGAAACATACAAAAATCTATATATAGGACTAATTAATGTAGAAGAAGTTTTAAAACCAAGTCTAGAAGAAAACTGCAAAAAAGTATTCGATGGTGCTTGTAGGAATTATAACTACTTAAGTACAGTAAATATTGGATGGACAATTAATGCTGGATCAAACAAAACATATACAGTATACAATGCTAATCAAGCATCTGTTACTGTTAAAAATGCATCGACAAGTAGTGTAATAAGACCAGTTATAAACATTAACCCAGACACACTATATAAAGACGGTGACGGTACCGAAACAAAACCATATATTGTACAAAAATAAAAGGGGAGGATACGATGTTAATACTAGCAAAATCACTATTAGCACTAATGACAGCATTTATAATAGCTGTTACATTTGGTCTAATTGCAATACCACTATTAAAAAAATTAAAAGTAAAACAAAGTATAAGTGTGTTTTTAAACAAACTCCACAATGAAAAAAAAGGCGTACCAACAATGGGTGGAATTATATTTATAATACCAACGATTGTATCAATAATAATACTAATAATATTAGGTAAATTAGAATTTTCAAACAATTTATTCATAATATTATTTGTATTTATAGGATATGCATTTTTAGGGTTTTTAGATGACTACTTGATAATAAGAAGAAATAATAATCAAGGACTAACTCAATTTCAAAAATTATTAGGTCAAACTATAATAGCACTTGTATTCTTTATAATATATATGAAAAGTGGAAGAGAACCTATATTAAATATACATTCACTAGGAATAAAAATAAATATGGGATGGCTTTACGGAATATTTATACTATTTATTTTGGTAGCGAGTTCAAATGCAGTAAACTTAACAGATGGTTTAGATGGACTAGCAGGAGGACTATCAGTAATTTCATTCTTATCATTCGGAATAATAAGCCTTGGTTCAACATGGATTGCAGGAAGTGAAGAAATAGGAATATTCTGTTTCATATTAGTAGGAGCACTCCTAGGGTTCTTAATATATAATTCCCACCCTGCAAAAGTAATAATGGGAGATACAGGTTCATTATCGCTAGGAGCTACACTAGGTGCAGTAGCAATCATAACAAATCATGAAATATCACTAATAGTAGTAGCAGGTGTATTTATAATTGAAACACTATCAGTAATAATTCAAGTAGCGTCATATAAAACATTTCATAAAAGAGTATTCTTAATGAGTCCGCTTCATCACCACTTTGAAAAACTTGGATGGAGTGAAACAGATATAGTAAGAATGTTCTATGTATTTGGAATGCTACTAGGAATGGGAGCCGTAATATACGGAGTATGGATATAATAAAATAAAACTAATAAGTAGTAGATATTTATTAGTTTTTTTGATATAATTATAAAAGTACAGGAGGATTAAAAATGGACAAAGAAATATTAAATATATATGAAAACTATAAAACAAGAATAGAAGACTTATGGAGGTTACTTTGAACCCGAAAATAAACAAAAAAGAATACAAGAACTAGAAGAAGAAATGAATAAACCAACATTCTGGGACGATAAAAAACAAAGTGAAAAAATAATAAATGAACTAAACAATTTAAAAAACACTATCGAAAAATGTTCAACCTTAAAAAATAAAATAGACAGTGATATAGAACTAACTGGTATGATAGAAGATGAAGAAGTAAAAGAAATACTAAATGAAGACATAAAAGAAATAGAAGACCAATTAAACAATTTAGAAAATTTATTAGTGTTAAATGGAAAATATGATAAAGAAGACGCAATAATAGAAATACATCCAGGAGCAGGTGGAACAGAATCTTGCGATTGGGCAAATATGCTTTATAGAATGTACACTAGATGGTGCGAAAAGAAAAACTACAAAATAGAAACAATAGACTATCAAGAAGGTGAAGTAGCTGGATTAAAAAGCGTAACAATACTAGTAAAAGGTATGTATGCATATGGATATTTAAAATGCGAAAAAGGAGTGCATCGACTAATAAGAATATCACCATTTGACTCAGGAGCACGTAGACACACCTCATTCGCATCGGTAGACATAATGCCATATATAGAAGACAATATTGAAATAGATATAAACCCCAACGATATAAGAATTGATATATATAGGAGTAGTGGAAATGGTGGACAAGGAGTAAATACAACAGACTCTGCAGTAAGAATAGTACATATACCAACTAAAATAACAGTAACATGTCAAGATGAACGCAGTCAAATAATGAATAAAGAAAAAGCAATGAAAGTTTTAAAAAATAAGCTATATCAACTAGAACAAGAAAAAAGAAATGAAGAACTAAAAAAAATACAAGGAATACAAAAAGAAATAAACTTTGGTTCACAAGTAAGAAGTTACATAATGCATCCATATTCAATGGTAAAAGATCATAGAACAAATACAGAAACAAGCAATGTAACAAAGGTTTTAGATGGAGATATAGACATTTTTATAAATGAATTGTTGAAAGGTAGTGTAAGAAATGAATAAAGTTGATAATATAATAAATCAAATTTATAAAAAAGATCGACTAGTAAGATATGCAACATTTTTATTAGGATTATTATTAATATCAATGGCATATAATATATTTGTTTTACCTAACAATATAGTTTATGGAGTAGGAGGACTAGGAGTAATATTTTATAGAACAATGCAAATAGATCCATCTTTAGTAATAATGATGGGATCAGTATTACTCCTAGTAGTAAGTTATTTAACACTAGGATGGGATAAAACAAGAAACTCAATAATAGGTTCACTATTGTATCCAGTATTCGTAAAATTAACTGGGCCATTATGCAGTTATATTGATTTAGGCGCAACAGAAACAATAGTAACTGTAATATGTGGAGCAGTAATATGTGGCTTTGGACTGGGTTTAGTATTTAAATCAGGATTCACAACAGGAGGAACGGATATACTAAATCAAATATTTTCGAAATACTTTAAAGTATCAATAGGAACATCAATGATATTTACAGATGGGATAATCATAACAATTGCGCTATTTGTATTTGGATTTCAAAACTTCATTTATTCGATTATTAATATGTATATAATAGGAATTATGACAGATAAAGTAATATTAGGTATATCAGAATCAAAGACTATATATATAATAACTGAACATGAAGAAAAAATAAAACAATATATATTAAAAAACTTAAGTCACGGAGTAACAATAATAGAAGCAAAAGGCGGATACACTGGAAATCAACAAAAAATAATAATGTGTATAATCCCAACTAAGGAATACTTTAAAGCAAAAGAAGGTATACATACAATTGATCCAAATGCATTCTTGTTAGTAACAGACGCATATGAAGTTAGAGGAGTAAAATAGGAGGTTATAATGGATTTAATAAGAATTAGAAATGCAAAAAAGACATATAAAAATGGAGTAACAGCGATACAAGACTTAGACCTAGATATAAAAAAAGGAGAATTTGTATTCGTTATAGGTTCAACAGGATGCGGCAAATCAACACTAATAAAAATGTTATATAGAGAAGAAAAGCCAACAAGTGGAAAAATAATAGTTGGAGGAATAAACGTTGGGAAATTAAGAAACTCAAAAGTATATAAAATAAGAAGAAAAATTGGAGTAGTATTTCAAGACTTCAAATTACTTCCAAAACTAACAGTATATGAAAACGTAGCATTTGCTCTCGAAATATTTGGACTACCAAAAAGTGAAGTACATGAAAAAGTAGTAAAAGTATTAGATCTTGTAGGACTAAAAAATAAAGCAAAACAATATCCAACACACTTATCAGGTGGAGAACAACAAAGAGTAGCAATCGCAAGGGCAATAGTAAATGGTCCAAAACTATTAATATGTGATGAACCAACAGGAAACCTAGATGAAGTTACAAGTATGGAAATAATGAAAGTCCTAGAAGAAATAAATAAACTAGGAACAACAATAATAATGGTTACACACGATACAGAAATAGTTAACAAAATGAAAAAAAGAGTAATACTTCTAGATACAGGAAGAGTATTAAGAGACTATCAGGAAGGAGAATATGTACATGAAAGCAATTAGAATATTTACAAGAAATGTAAGAGACTCATTTAAAAGTGTTTTCAGAAACTTCTCACTTTCATTAGCGTCAATATCATGTATCACAATAACACTAATAGTAGTTGCAATCGCAATGGTACTATCACAAAATGTAAATAACTTTACAGAATTAGTAGAAAGAGACGTAACAATAGTAGCATTCTTAAAAAGAGATATAACAGAAGAACAAACACAAATCATAAATACAGAGATAAACAATCTACCATACATTGACAGTATAGTATATAAATCTAAAATGGAACTATCAGAAGAAATGATGAACTCAAGTGATGTATTTAAAAGTGTAATGCAAGACTGGGACGAAACATCAACACCAATACAAGCAACATATCAAGTTAAAGTAAAAGACATAAACGAAATTAAATATATTGCTGAAGAAATTGGAAAAATGGAAGGTGTAGACATAGTAAAATATGGAGAAGGAATGGTAGAACAACTAGTATCACTTTTCAACATAATTAGGAAAATATGCGTAGGAATGGTTATAGCTCTTATAATAGTAACTGCATTCCTAATAACAAACACAATAAAAATAACAATATTCTCAAGAAAAAGAGAAATAGAAATAATGAGACTTGTAGGAGCTTCAAATATAAATATAAAAATACCATTTATACTAGAAGGTTTATTCTTAGGAATGATGGGTTCAATAATACCAATAATACTAACAATATTCGGATATACAGAACTATACAAGAAATTTGATGGACAACTATTTTCACCATTCATAAAACTCATAACACCAGAACCATTCGTATACATGATTTCATTAGTATTAATAGGAATAGGTATAGCAGTAGGTATGTTTGGTAGTTATACTGCTGTAAGAAAACATTTAAAGATATAGCTTTATATCTTTTTTTGTGCAAAAAAGGAACCATAAGGTTCCATATTATTATTTTAATGAATTGATTTCTTCAATATTTAAACCAGTACATTCAGAAATAAAATCAATATCTGAATTTTTTTCTAACATCTTTTTAGCTATTTGAAGTTTTTCACTATGCTGCCCCTTTAAAAATCCATCTCGTTCGCCTTCATCTTTAATAGAATTCATAAGCTTCTTTTGAACAAACTCATAATCATATTCATCAACAAACTTGTTATTCATACCTAATCTCCTTAATTCTTCAATGATAAAATAATTAGGATCATCCTTATCAACAATAGAATACATTTCTTCATAACTAGTACAAGAAAATAATCTTAATCTTTTATCAATCTCGTTACTTCTATGATAACACACTTTATTAAATATTGGCAAGAATATTTCAAACATTTCTATATCTTCATATTTAATACCAAGTTCATGTGCTCCAAACCAAGAATTAATAATAGCTTGTTCTTCAAACCCCTTCTTTAAATAATTATTAAACATTATTAAAGTAGTAGTTCTAATCTCATTATATTTTTCACTACTATCAAAACTAAAACCAGCCTTTCTAAAAAGATATTGTCTTCCTTTTATTTCAGCAGACTCATAATAATCATTATTCATCTCAATAATAACGTTATCTTTATTATTAGATAAAGTTAGATCAGTCCTATAGTCTTTAATCTTAGATCCGGTGTTCATTTCATTATCAGATAAATGATAATTACTTAAATCAATACCTGTCTTAGACTCAACAATCTCTCTAATCCAAGGATTTGTTCTTTCATTCTTCCACAAATATTTAAAAGTTGTATCTGAAACTAAACTTACAAATTTAGGTTCATTATTATCCAAAAAAATCTCTCCCTTCAAAGAGGATTTTAGACGTCTATTAATTCCTCAAACACACTATAACACACCATAAAAAACTAATACAAATGAGTAATTTTTATAAATAGTTATAAAAAAAATACAGATAATTAAAATCTGTATAAATAAAAAATTAAAATCAGTGAAAATAAAATTACTGATTATTAAAATTTGTAAAATCATAAAAAAAACAAAGCTTATTCAGCTTCGTTGTATTTAGCAATAATAGCTTCTTCAAATAGAGCTCTAGTTTCAGAATTTAGTGGATGACAAATATCTTTGTATTTAACCTCTCCATCTTCTCCTTCAACTTTTCTACTTGGCATAGCGATGAATAATTTTTCATCACCTTCAATAATTCTAATATCATTTATTAGAAAGCAATCGTCAATAGTAACTCTTGCAAATCCTCTTATTCTAGAACCTTCCTTTGATTTTTTTGTAACATCTACTTGTGTAATTTTCAAGCTAATCTCTCCCTTCAGTTATTGTTTACAAGATTAGTATATAATATTTTAAAACAAAAATCAATACTAATAATCTATTTTTATTGTTTTAGTCATAACATCTGTATATGTAAAGGACTTAATCTCACATCGTTTATCACGAACCTCAACAATAAACACATTTTTATAAGTTTCTTTAATTTTAGCACGGTACTTCTCAAACTTATTTCTCCCTAAATTGCACTTAATAACAACATCATTACCAATATTATCAGAAACCTTATCCTTAATTTCCTGTAAAGTCATATATCTCCTTATCTAGGATAACCAACATACATAGTACCCTTAGTAATAATACCACCAATACCAGAAGGCCCATACTTAGTGTTACCCAAAATAGACTTCAAATCAATATCCTTACTAGCTAAAGATAAACTTACTTTTGTAGCTATAATAGCAGGATCCAAAGCATGAATATTAATACGTTTAGGACTAGAAGCAAAATTAGCGCCTGCCTTAATCAATTCCTCATAATTAGACTGACAAGCTCCAGCAATTATAATTAACTTATCATGCTCCTTCTCATATAAACGAGCCTCTTTAACAGCCTCAATAAAATTAGAACTATTCTTATAAGAATTCAAATCATTAATATTACCCTTTTTTTTATAATATGCATCATGACCAGTAATAACAACAATATTAGGCTTATACTCATTAAGTAAATCCTGAATCTTTAAAGGAATTACATCCTCAGTCTCATTAATACACATAGCCCATATATTAGACTCCTCATAAAATTTTGAACAGCGTTTTAAATAATCTGAATCACCATCAATATGAAGAATCTTACCAGGTAAATAAAAATAATCAGTGCGATCCAAATCCTCATGAACCTTAATTCGCTCTAAAAAAGAACTCTCATCATCAATATCCTGATCCTCATATTTAACTAAATCATCTAAAAAAGCATCCGCAATAAGTCTAACATTAAGACCACTTAAATAATAAATACCATCAATAATATCAGTAATAGAAAAAACGGTATCATTGTTATGCGACTTACGAGTAACTAAATCCCCAACATCAAAATCCATAACTATCACCCAATTAAATATATGAAAAAACAAAAAAAGTATGTTTTTAAAATAAAATTTGTTATAATGTAAGTAGGTGATAGAATGCTTACAATAAAAAAATACTTCGCACTATTCATAATATACTCATTTATCGGATGGTTAATGGAAGTAATATTAACACTAATAAAAGAAAGAAAAATAATAAATAGAGGATTCTTAATAGGACCATACTGTCCTATATATGGAACAGGATGTCTACTCTTAATAACTTTATTAAACAAATACAAAAATGATCCATTAACACTCTTCATAATGACTGTACTAGTGTGCTCAATACTTGAATATACAACAAGTTATGTAATGGAAAAACTATTTAAAGCAAGATGGTGGGACTATACAAGATTTAAATTCAATATAAATGGTAGAATATGCGCAGAAACAATGATACCATTTGGAATACTAGGAGTACTAGTTATATACTATTTAAACCCATTTCTATTAAAAATAATAAACACAAACACAATACTATTTACAATAATGACAATTATATTTATAACAGATGTATCAATATCATTCGGAATAATAACAAGCCTAAAAACAACAATAAATGATATAACAAAAGACAGCACTGAAGAAATTACAAAAAGAGTAAGAGAAATACTAAAACAAAGATCATACTTCCATAAAAGACTTATTAAGGCATTCCCTAACTTTAAATCACCAATAGATATATTAAAAGACATTGTAAAGAGGTAAAACATGAAAAAATATATATATTTGACAATAACACTACTATTACTCATATTATTAATAATAATATATCCAAAAAAAATAATGAGAGGACAAAGCATGGAATATCCAATAAACCCACCAATAATAAAGAAACTAAAAACAGAATTAACTCTAACTGGAGACTTCCTATATGAAGAACCATACTATGCGGCACTAAGAAATGGAGAAGACGAAAACTTATACTTTTCAAAAGTAAAAAAATACTTTCAAAAAGATGACTTAAGCATTGGAAACATAGAGGTTGTAATATCAGATGGAACAATGGAACTAAGTGGTGTAGGATATAGTTTCTGTGCTCCACAATCCATGGGACATCAAGTAATTGACTTAGGGATGGACGTAATGTCAACATCAAACAATCACTCAAACGATAGAGGAATAGAAGGAATAATATCAACAAGAGAATTCTTTAAAAACAACTCAGATATTTTAACAGTTGGAACATACGATGAAGAAAGAGATGTTACAAAAAACATAAAAGAAGTAAATGGAATTAGATTCGGTTTTTTAGCATACACATATAAAACGAATGTAACAATACCAAAAAAAGAAAGATACTCAATAGGACTATATAGAGATCCAGATACAGGAACAATAACAGAAGAATATAAAGAAATTATTAGACAAGAAGTAGAAAAACTAAGAGATAAAGTAGACTGTCTAATAGTAATGATGCACTGGGGAAATGAATTTACATTCACTCCAACAAGTGAACAAGAATATTTAGCTAATTATCTTAATAGTCTAGGAGTAGACATAATAATTGGAAACCACTCACACTGCATCCAACCAATAAAATGGATAAATAATGAACATAAAACGCTAGTTTACTATTCACTAGGAAACTTTGTAAGTGCAGACCATATAGTAGATAGAACTGGTGAAACATTTACAAATGCATATCAACTAGGATTAGTATCAAAACTAAATGTAACACTAGAAGATGGCAAAATAGAAATAGAAAATATTAAAACAGAACCAATAATAGATTATTATGATAAAAACTTAAGAAACTTTACACTAATACCATATAGTGAATACACAGAAGAACAAGAAAAATCACACTATTTATATAATAATAACTTCAATAAAAACTTCATAGAAACAACATATAATCAGGTAATAGATGAAGAATTTAGAAATAGAATAAACTGATAAACTTATCAGTTTTTCTTTAATAATGAAAGAAGTTGTGCTATACTTATCTTAGAGGATGATGATATGAGAAGTTTATTTTTTATAACATATTTTATATATGTAATACTAAGAAGCAAAAAAAGCATGCACATGTTACAACAAAATTTTTATAATAATTCAAATAGATACATAAAATGGATATTTAACAATCTAGAAAAATCAATACTAACAATAGATTGGTTATTTTTTATACTAGTAGTGCTTGGACTACTAGGAGTAAATGTAGAACTATTATTTTTCCTTTTCTATTTAGGAATCACACTACACTACTATAACAATAGAAAAAAAGAACAAGTAAAAATAAAATTCAAATTTACAAAAAGAATAATGAGAATGTGTATAACAGAACTAGTAATATATGCGTTAATAATTATATTACTCTATAAATCAATATACTTGTATTTAGTACTAGGACTACTTGCTTCATTAAATAATATATTTATTGAAATAATAAATATAATAAATAAACCAATAGAAAAACTAGTATATTTACACTTCTATAGAATGGCAAAGAAAAAAATAACATCAATGCCAAGAATGAATGTAATAGGAGTAACAGGAAGCTATGGAAAAACAAGTAGTAAAAATATTTTAGCTGACATTCTAAAAGTAAAATACGATACACTTCCAACACCACAAAACTATAACACGCCATATGGATTAATGTTAACAATAAACAATAAAATGGATAAATTCATAGAATACTTTATAGCAGAAATGGGAGCCTGTGAAGTAGGACAAATAAAAGAATTATGTAACTTTGTAAAACCAAAATATGGAATATTAACTAGAATAGGAGTAGCACACCTAGATAGTTTTAAAACAGAAGAAAATATACAAAAAACAAAATTCGAACTAATAGAATCACTACCAAGTGATGGAATAGGAATACTAAATGCTGACGATCCAAAACAAACATCATATAAAATAAAAAATAACTGTTCAATAAAATGGATTGGAATAAACAATAAAGCAGACTATCAAGCATATAATATAAATTACTCATATAAAGGAATGAGCTTCAAAGTAAAAATAGATAATAAGGAATACAAATTTGAAAGTGTTTTAATAGGTAGAGCTAATATATATAATATACTAGCAGGTATCGCTTTAGCGCATCAACTTGGAATGAATATAGAAGACATTCAAAGAGGAGTAAAAAGTATAAAACCAATTGAACATAGACTACAAATGAAAAAAGTAGGAAAAATGAATATAATAGATGATGCATATAACTCAAATCCAATAGGATCAGAAATGGCTGTAGAAGCACTATCATTAATGCCAGGAGAAAAAGTAATAGTAACTCCAGGTATGATAGAACTAAAAGACCAAGAATATAAACTAAACTACGAATTTGGAAAACAAATGAGCAAAGTATGTGATAAAATAATACTTGTTGGGCCAAAACAAACAAAGCCAATTCAAGATGCTTTAAAAGATTCAAAATACAAAGAAAAAAATTTATATATAATAGATGATGTAAAAGAAGCATTTAATATAGTAGGTAGAGAATGTAGTAATAATGTATACGTATTACTAGAAAACGATCTACCAGACATATTTAATGAATAGGAGGACATATGATAGATTTAATTACAGACTCAAGAAAGATAAAACAAGGAGATACATTCATTGCGATAAAAGGAATTGACAATGACGGACATAACTATATAGAAAGTGCAATAAAAAATGGCGCAAAAAAAATAATAGCAGAACATGGAAGTTATGAAGTAGAAACAGAAATAGTAGAAGACACAACAAAATACCTAAACGAATATATATATAATAACTATTACAATAAAATAAAAGATATAAAACTAATAGGAGTAACAGGAACAAGTGGTAAAACAACAACATGTTTCTTAACATACACAATGCTAAAAAGTTTAGGATGTAAAGCAGCTTACATTGGAACAATAGGATTCTATATGGATGACTTTGTAAGAGAACTTCCAAATACAACTCCACTAATAGATGAATTATATAATATACTATTAGAATGTAAAGAAAATGACATCGAATATGTTGTAATGGAAGTATCAAGCCATGCACTAGATTTAAATAGAGTATATGGACTAGAATATGATGCAGCAGGATTTACAAACATTAGTCAAGACCATCTAGACTATCACAAAACAATAGAAAACTATGCACAAGCAAAAGTAGCTTTATTTAGAAAACTAAGAAATAATAAAACAGCTATTATAAACATAGACGATGAACACAGTAATATGTTTATACTACCTGAAAATAATAATATAACACTAAGTGAAAATAAAGGAGACGTAAGTATATACGATATAAAACTTACAAACCTTGGAATAGACTTTAAATTCAATTACAAAGAAAAAGAATATGAAAAAACAATAGACATGGTAGGAAAATATAACATATATAACTACATGACAGCTGTAATGTTAATAAATAATTTTGGATTTACTATAGAAGAAATACTAAAAATAGATGCCAAAGCACCTCGCGGAAGAATGGAAATGGTAAAATATGGAACAAATAGTATATTTGTAGACTATGCCCATAAACCAGACGCAGTAAAAAAAGTATTAGAAAATGCTAAAGAATTCACAAAGGGAAACATAATAACAATAATTGGTTGTGGTGGTAACAGAGATAGAACAAAAAGACCAATAATGGGTAATATCGCAAGTGAATTATCTAATCATGTAATATTTACAAACGATAACCCGAGAAATGAAGAACCAGAAGATATTATGAAAGACATAATTGAAGGCGTTAAAAAAGACAACTATGAAATAATACTAGACAGAAAAGAAGCAATCAATAAAGGTATATCGCTTCTAAAAGAAAATGATGTATTATTAATACTTGGAAAAGGACATGAAGACTATCAAATAGTAAAAGGTGTAAAATACCACTTAGACGATATGGAATGTGTATTAGAAGGAATAAAATAAAGACGTAAGTCTTTTTTTTTAATAATATTTATAGTATAATTAAACATGTAGAAAGTAGGAATTAAAATGTGTGGAATAGCAGGTTTTATAAGTAAAGAAAAAGATAAAGAAAAAGACTTAACAAATATGTTAAATAGAATAATACATAGAGGACCAGATGCAGAAGGAAAATATATAGATGATGATATAGCTCTAGGACATAGAAGACTATCAATAATAGATTTAGAATCTGGAAATCAACCAATGTTTAATAAAGATAAAAGTCTAGTAGTAATATTTAATGGAGAAATATATAACTATAAAGAATTAAAAAATGAACTAGAAAAAAAATACAACTTTCAAACAACAAGTGATACAGAAGTATTACTATATGGATATCAAGAATATAAAGAAAAAATGGTAGAAAAACTAAGAGGAATGTTTGCTTTTGTAATATGGGATATAAAAAACAAAGAACTATTCGGAGCAAGAGATCACTTTGGTATAAAACCATTCTATTATTATAAAAAAGACGATAAATTCATGTTCGCATCAGAAATAAAAGCATTCCTAGATCATAAAGACTTTGAAAAAGAACTAAACAAAGATGTAATACCAGAATATCTAAGATTTAATTACTCACCAAGTAATGAAACATTCTTTAAAAATGTCTATAAATTAGCACCTGGACATTACTTAAAATATAAAGACGGAAATTTAGAAATAGAAAGATATTTCAAAGTATCATTTGAAGAAAAAGACAATAATTTTGATGATTTGGTAAAAGAAATAAGCGAAACTATGAAAGATAGCGTTAACCATCATATGATAAGTGATGTAGAAGTAGGATCATTCCTAAGTAGTGGTATTGACTCATCATACTTAGTATCACTAGCAAAACCAGATAAAACATATACAGTTGGATATGATATACCAAAATATGATGAAATAAGCTATGCGAAAGACCTAACAGATAAGCTAGGAATAAATAATAAAAGCAAAAAAATATCAAAAGAAGAATACTTTGATATAATACCAAAAATTATGTATCACCTAGATGAACCAATAGCTGACCCTGCAGCAGTAGCGCTATACTTTGTAGCTGAGCTAGCCGCAAAAGACGTAAAAGTTGTTCTATCAGGAGAAGGAGCGGACGAACTATTTGGCGGATATAACTATTATAGAATGGAAATAGATACAGAAAAATATAGAAAAATACCATTCTTTATAAGAAGAATAATAAGTAAATTAGCTTCTTTATTACCACCAAAAAGAGGAATAAACTTCTTAGTTAGAAATGGACAAACTCTAGAAGAAGGATATATTGGAGTTACAAAAATATTCACAGAAAAAGAAGCAAAAAAACTAATTAACTATACAAATAACTCAAGAACAAATAAGGAAATAACAAAACAAATATATGAAGAAAATAAAGACGCATCAAATATATCAAAGATGCAAGCAATAGACATCAACTTCTGGTTAGCAAAAGATATATTCCAAAAAGCAGATAAAATGACAATGGCAAACTCAATAGAAGGAAGAGTACCATTTACAGATATAGAAGTATTCAAACTAGCTCGAACAATACCAGATAAATATAAAGTAACAAAAGAAAATACAAAAGTTGCTCTAAGAGAAGCTGCAAAACTAGACATACCAAATGAATCATATAAAAAGAAAAAACTAGGCTTCCCAGTACCTTTAAGAGAATGGTTAAAAGAAGAAAAAATCTACACACAAATTCAAGAAAAATTTAATAATGATATAAGTAGAGAATTATTCAATAATAAATTCTTAAATAAACTATTAGATGACCATAAAAACAATAAAGCAGATAACTATAAAAAAATATGGACAATATACTGCTTCTTAGTATGGTATGACGAATTCTTTATAAAAAATTAAAACTATATAGAAAAAATCTATATAGTTTTTTGATTATTTATATAATATTATTGCTTGATCTTCACTATCTTCCCAATTTTCCAGTATACTATCCCAATCGACAGGTATAACATCTTTCAATGCTTCCTCAGCGCTAATTATCTCTCTCTCAGCAGAAAAGAAATCCTTTGGAAGCTTTATATTTTTTTTCATTATAATCACCTCATAAAATTTACAAAAGTATCAAGTAGTTAACTAATATTATATTTTAAAAATTACAATTTGTCAACAACTATAAATTATTAACAATAATTTTAATCTTATTTCCAAAATCTAATTCAATAATAGAATTTAATAATCTATCAATATATTTTTGTTTAAGTTTCCCTAACACATAATAATCAATTTTATTTTTGTTAAAATAATAAGCTTGATCAACCTTTATATATGAATTTTTTTTTAGTTGTCCAGAACACATTGAATCAATAGGTAATTCCATATTCTCTTTATATTTAAGTTTTTTCTTCTTGTGATCTTCACACTTAAAACTAGAAATAACCGATGCAACCATATCATAATCTAATCCAGAAATTACTCCTTTTTCATCATCAACAACAACAAAAGAATGCCTATTAATAATATTTCCATCATCACCAATATATTTATTTACAACAATAATATCACCTAATTTACACAAAAAAATCTCTCCCTTCAAAGAGGATTTTAGACGTCCAAATAATTCCTCAAACACACTATAACAAATATAAAAATCCAATACAAATGAGTAATTTTAAGAAAGAGTAATAAAAAAAATACAGATAACTAAAATCTGTATAAATAAAAAATAAAAATCAGTAAAAATAAAACTACTGATTATTAAAAACGGTAAAATTGCATAAAAATATATAAACAAGCATATTATTACTAGGTGATAAAATTGGACAAGGAATTAATAACAAGTAGTCACAGCATTTCAATAACAGAAAGAAAAAACATAAACTTAACAGGTGTAAAAAAGATTGACAGTTTTGACAATACAGAATTCTTAATGGATACAATAATGGGATACATAATAATAAAAGGAGAAGAACTAGAAATTGTAAAACTTGACACATTTCAAGGAAACGTAACAATAAAAGGAAAAATAAATAGTTTAACATATACAGAAAATAATAATAAAAAAGCAAAAGAAGAAAATATACTAAGTAAACTATTTAAATAATGTACATAACAACACAAATAAAAACTATTATTTTTTCAATAATGTATGGAATAATCTTTTCGTGTCTAATAGATGTAAACCATAAATATCTAACAAAAAACAAAATAATAAATATTTTAATAACATTTATCTTTATAATAACATCAGTATTAATATATTTTACAATACTAAGAAAAATAAATAATGGAATATTTAGCAATTATGAAATAATATGTATAATTATAGGATTTATTATAGAAAATTTAATACACACTAAAGTTGAAAAAATAAGAAAAAAATGATATACTCATATTAGTAAAGTAGGTGAGTATAGTGGCAAGAAGAAAAAATAAAAAATCTAAAAGACGATTAGCAATCTTTGGAACTTTATCCATATTAGCTATAGCATATTTTATATTTACAGCATGCTACTACTCATACAAAATAGCAGTCCTAGAAAAATCAAAAAAAGACTTACAACAACAACTAACAAGTTTACAGGAACAAGAAGAAACACTTTCGACAGATATACAAAAATTAAAAGATCCAGAATATATAGCGAAATATGCAAGAGAAAATTATATGTATTCAAAAGATGGAGAATACATATTAAAAATAGAAGATGATGAAAAAAAAGAAGAAGTAGTAGAAGATTCAATAGACTATAAATTCCTATTAACTATAAGTTCTATCGGATTTATAATAATATTATTATACATAATAAAACGAAAAAAACAATAACTGAAAAGCTATTGTTTTTTATTTTATAATATCTTTATTTTTAGGATAAAGAATATAACTTATAATGTCAATAGAAGAATAAACCATAATACCAAGACCAATAGTAGATAAAATAATATTAGATTTAAGAATCATATATAATCCACCAATAACAAGAAGAGAGCCTACAACCGTTAAGCCAATCCATCTATTATTATAACTACGACTATTTATGGCAATGATTAATTTATTCATGCCGGTTGCTAAAATATAACCCCCCATAACAAATCTAATAACAATTTCAATAATACTATTACAAAACATAATAATAATACCAAGTATTATGGAACATATTCCCAAAGTAAGTTCGACATTACTAATTGATTCTTTTAATTTATAATATGAAAATAGTTTAAGACTTCCAAAAACTACAAATACAACACCAACAATATAAGTTATAAATCTAACAATATCATTGGGATATAAAAACATAAATAAACCAATAATAAAAAACACAATTGAAATTATAATAGAATACTTGTCCTTTTTAACGATTAAATTCATATCAACACCTCATAATAATTATAAAATAAATAAAATAAATTATCAACAAAAAAATCATTATAACTTAAAGTCATTAATGATTTCATCATCCATATTTTTGCCATCAAAATAAGTTTTCTTCTTATACTTAAACAAAAATCCAATAATTATCGAAGGGAAAGTTTTTGCTAATTTATTATAATCAGTAATAATATCATTATAATATTTCCTTAAAGCTACAATTTCTGCCTCTGAACCATTAAGTTCAATATCAATTTTTAAAAAATCAACATTATTTTTTAAAACAACATACTTTTCTTTATAAACACTATATTCATTAATCGCATCATATAAATATCTATCAAGTTCAAAATTGCTTAATTTCTTAGAACGTAACTTACTAATAATTTCTAAAACATTTTCTTCGTCAGTATTAGTCTTAATAATGCCGATTGATTTATTAAGTAAATCAAATCTCTTTCTAAGAACAGTATCAATACCTGCTTCACATTCATTAATTCTAATAATATAAGATTGAAATTTATTATAAGTGTTAATAATCCAAATTAATATAATACATACAATAATTAAAATAATTAAAGAATACATTAGCATATCCATATTACCACCTATAATAATTATAACAAACTAAAACACAAAAATCAATTATTAGAACCATAATTTATATTTTCATCAAAAGTAATAAAATTAATATAATGACTTGGTATTAAATGCCATTTACCAGTACTAGGTTCACTAATAACGACATAATCTTTACCAGATTGTTCCAAAATCCCATTAAATTTAAAATCCCTAAGATCGTTAGAATTAGGAAAAGTAGTAAAAACACAAACTTGATTACCTATATTATTTCTAATTAAACTATCCATATATGATTCTTCAAGTGGAAGAGAAACATAATTAACAATACTAGGCATTTTCATGCTTGGTTCCTTATAAGAATTATCAGGAAAAACATCCTTATTAAAAAAAGTATTATTCAAAAAATCATCTCCTAAAAAAATATATGATTAAACAATTGAATTTTGAACATAATTGTGATAATATCTACGTAAGGAGGAATAATATGGAGGTAAAAATAGGAGTATCAAATAGACATGTACACTTAAAACAAGAACACTTAGAAATATTATTTGGAAAAAACTATGAATTAGAAATCAAAAATATGTTAGTTCAACCAGGACAATTCGCATCCACTAGTACACTTACAATAAAAACAGAAAAATCAGAAATACAAAATGTAAGAGTACTTGGACCAGTGAGAAATTATACACAAGTAGAAATATCAAAAACAGACGCATTTAAACTAGGATTAAATCCACCAATAAGAGATTCAGGAGATTTAGAAGGAAGTGCACCTATAGAACTAATTGGTCCAAATGGAAGCATAAAATTAGAAGAAGGATGTATAATAGCTAATAGACACATACATATAACACCAAAGCAAGTTGAAGAACTAGGATTAACAGGTGTAGAAAAAGTATCAGTTGAACTAAAAGGAGAAAAAGGTGGAATAATAAATAATGTATATCTTAAAATAGATGAAAACTTTGCGCTAGAAATGCATATAGACACAGACGACGCAAATGCGCATCTAATAAAAACAGGGGATATTGGGAGAGTAATAGAATGGAAAGAGAAAATTTAGAAAAAATATTTGACATCATAATGGATTATATAGACAAAATTGAATATGATAAATCATCATTATTTAAAATGTTTAAATATGATATGAATGTAAACGTATATAAATTTTTATCACCAGAATCTTATGAAGAAAATCGAAAAATACTTGCTGCTAAAGAAATAGAAGATAAGCCAGGAGAATCTCAATATAGTGATTATTTAGAAAAACTAAGGTCAGAACTTATTAATATAATAAAGGGTATAGATGGAGAATCAGATGCTTTTCAAATTAGTAAGTTAGAAATAATAAGGGTTATATATAATTTTTTAAACCCAAATAGATATGATCAAAATATAAAAGTATTACAAGAAGCAAACAATCAAAAAAGATTGACAAATGCATTAAAATGGTGGTAAAATAACCGTGTAAATCGAAGAAGGAAACTAGTAATAAATATTATATGAAAAAGAGAGTTAGTGGTAGGTGAGAACTAACAAATAGGTATTTATGAATCTATTCCAGAGAGAAACCAATCATTTCCGGTATGAAGAATGCCGTTATCTTAATTAAGACCGTTGTAGGATGGTACCGCACAAATGTGCTCCTACTATGGTCTTTTTTTGTAAAAAAGGAGGAAAAATATGATAGATATAAAATTAATAAGAGAAAACAAAGATTTAGTAAAAGAAAACATAAAGAAAAAATTTCAAGAACACAAACTAGTTTTAGTAGATGAGATTTACGATATGGATCAAGAATACAGAAAATGCAAAGCAGAAGGAGATAATCTTAGATCAGAAAAAAACAATAAAAGTAATATGATTGGTAATCTTATGAGAGATGGTAAAAAGGATGAAGCAGAAGCTATTAAACAAGAAATTGCTAAAATAAGTGAAAAAATAACTGAACTAGAATCAAAAGAACAAGAATTAGAAACACAAATAAGAGAAAAAATGATGGTTATTCCAAACATAATAGATGCTTCAGTACCTATTGGCGAAGATGACTCTAAAAATGTAGAAATAGAAAAATTTGGAGAACCAGTAGTACCAGACTATGAAATACCATATAACGCAGATATTTGTGAAAAATTAAATGGACTAGATAAAGAATCAGCAGGAAGAACAAGTGGAAATGGATTCTACTATTTAATGGGAGATATAGCTAGACTACACTCTGCAATGCTAACATATGCAAGAGACTTTATGATAGACAAAGGATTCACATACTGTATTCCACCATTTATGATAAGAAGTGATGTAGTAACAGGTGTTATGTCATTTGAAGAAATGGATGCAATGATGTATAAAATAGAAAATGAAGATTTGTATTTAATAGGTACATCAGAACACTCAATGATAGGAAGATTTAAAGATCAAATTGTAAAAGAAACAGAACTTCCAATAACACTAACATCATACTCACCATGCTTTAGAAAAGAAGTTGGTGCTCATGGATTGGAAGAAAGAGGATTATATAGAGTTCATCAATTTGAAAAACAAGAAATGGTAGTACTATGTAAACCAGAAGAATCAATGGATTGGTATAACAAAATGTGGAGTTATACAGTAGAATTCTTTAGAAGCTTAGACGTTCCAGTAAGAACACTTGAGTGTTGTTCAGGAGACTTAGCAGATCTAAAAGTTAAATCATGTGATGTAGAAGCATGGAGTCCAAGACAACAAAAATACTTTGAAGTAGGATCATGCTCAACACTAGGAGATGCACAAGCAAGAAGACTTGGAATTAGAATGAAAGGTGAAAATGGTACACAATTTGTATCTACACTAAACAACACAGTTTTAGCAACACCAAGAGGTTTAATTGCGGTATTAGAAAATAACTATCAAAAAGATGGAAGTATAAAAATACCCAAAGCACTACAACCATACATGGGAGGAAAAGAATATATAAAATAATATATTCTTTTTTTGTTGCTAAAAAACAAAAACTGAATAAAATATTACAGGTGATTGTATGAACATAACTATAGGTATATTAATACCATTTATAGGAACAACACTAGGCTCAGCACTAGTATACATAATGAAAAATAAAATAAAAAATGAAGTAGAAAGATTCTTACTAGGATTTGCATCAGGAGTAATGATAGCAGCAAGCGTTTGGTCACTATTAATACCAGCAATAGAAATTGAAGAAACAAAAAGAAGTATTGCATGGATACAACCATCAATTGGTTTTGCATCAGGAATACTATTCTTACTATTAATAGACATAATAGTACCATACTTTAAATTTAATAAAGAAACAAAATTAAAAAGAACGACAATGTTAATACTAGCAGTAACAATACACAATATTCCAGAAGGAATGGCAGTAGGGGCAATATTTGCAGGATTCCTATCAGGTAATGCAGGAATAACATATGCAGGAGCGCTAGCACTTTCAATAGGAATAGCAATACAAAACTTCCCAGAAGGCGCAATAATATCAATGCCACTTAAAAGCGAAGGATATAAAAAACACAAATCATTTATAATAGGAACACTGTCTGGAATAGTAGAACCAATTGCGGCAATCTTAACAATACTGCTAACTAATCTATTAACTCCATTAATGCCTTTTTTACTATCTTTCGCAGCAGGAGCAATGATTTATGTAGTAGCAGAAGAACTAATACCAGGCGCAAACACTCAAAAGCAATCAAGTATAGGAACAATTGGAGTAGGAATAGGTTTTATGATAATGATGATACTAGATGTAGCATTAGGATAAAAGATAGAATTCTATCTTTTTTTTTAAAATATGAAAAAAATTTCATATAACTATTGACATATTGAGGATGATAGTGTATCATTGATATGAAATTTATTTCACATGGAGGTTAAAATGAATAATTATATAGAATTAAAAAATGTAAAAAAAACATACATAGTTGGAGAACAAAAGTATAATGCACTAGATGGCATAGATATAAATATAAATCAAGGAGAATTTGTAGTTATACTAGGACCATCAGGAGCAGGAAAATCCACACTTTTAAATTTATTAGGAGGTATGGATAAAGCAACATCAGGAACAATCAAAATAGGAGAAAATGATATAGCAAAATATAATGATAAACAACTAACAAACTATAGAGCAACAGACGTTGGATTTATATTTCAATTTTATAATATAATGCCAACTCTAACAGTAGAAGAAAATATAAACTTAATAAAAGACTTAACAAATACAACAAAAGAAGCAAAAGAAGTACTAAAAGGAGTAGGACTTATAAAACATAAAGATAAATTCCCAAGCGAACTATCTGGAGGAGAACAACAAAGAGTATCAATAGCAAGAGCTATAATGAAAAATCCTAAAGTACTACTTTGTGATGAACCAACAGGAGCTCTAGACTCAAAAACAGGAGTAGAAGTACTAAAACTATTAAGACAACAATCTGATTTTGATACAACAGTAATAGTAGTAACACATAACTCTTTAATAGCAGACATTGCAGATAGAGTAATAAGAATCAAAAACGGAAAAGTTGAATCAAACGAAATAAATAAACATCCAAAAAAAATAGATGAGGTACAGTGGTAATATGTTAAAAAGAAAAATGTTTAGAGACATAAAAAATAATTTATCACAATTTATAACTATATTCTTAATGATAATGATAGGTGTAATGGTATACTCTGGTATAAAAGCATATATGGATGGTATGACAAAAACAAGAGATACATTTAACACAGAAAACAACATACAAGACCTAAATATAATAGGACAAAACTTTACAAAAGAAGATTTAGAAGAAATAAAAAAAATAAACAATGTAAAAGATGCAGAAAGAAAACTATCAATAACAGGATTAACAGACAATGACAAAACACTTTTACTAAACTTTATAGAATCAAATAATATATCAAAATTTTATGTAATAAAAGGTGAACAATTTGATGTAAACAAAAAAGGAGTATGGTTAGATAACTTCTACGCAATAAAAAATGATATAAAAGTAGGAGATGAAATAACTGTAAAATATGAAGATTTAAATTTAAAAGAAAAAGTATTAGGACTAATAAATGTACCTGATCATATATATGATACAAGAGATGAATCAGAACTATATCCAGATAAAACTGACTTTGGATTTGCTTACTTATCAATAAATGAAATAACAGAGGAATATATACAAAACAAAATAATGAAAGAATTAAAGATTGAAGACAAAGAAGTATTCAAGCAAGTAGTAAAAGATTTTAATTACAAAGATCATTTAATATTTAACAATATTATGGTTGATGTAGAAGATAATGAAAAAAGAGAAGAAGTAAAAAACAACATAGAAGAAAAAATAGAAAATGCCTTAGCAACAATTAATATAGAAGATACAGCATCCTATATAGCATATCAAGGAGAAATAGACGAAGGAAAAACATATGTAGGAGTATTTTCAGGACTATTTATTTTTATTGCGATGCTTTCAGTAATAACAACAATGACAAGAGTAGTAAAAAATCAAAGAACACAAATTGGAACACTAAAAGCATTAGGATTTACAAATAAAAAAATACTACTTCATTACATGGGATACGGAGTTTGGATATCAATATTCGCCTCTATATTAGGACTTATTCTTGGATATCACTTTATAGGAAAAGTATTCATGAATTTACAAATGGAATGCTTTGAAATACCAAATGGCCTTCCATCAATGAATAGTAATAGTTATATAATGGCTATTCTTGTAGTAATAGTAGTAGGAGTAATAACATGTATAACAGGAAAAACAATACTAAAAGAAAATCCAGCGGAAACACTAAGAAAAAAAATGCCTAACGTTAATAAAAACTCATTAAATCTTACTAAGAAAAAAATATTCAAAAAGTTAAACTTTACAACAATTTGGAATATAAGAGACATAATAAGAAATAAGATGAGAACAATTACAGGTGTAGCAGGAGTAGTTGGATGTACAATGCTAATAGTATGTGCAATAGGAATGTTAGACACTATGAACTATTTTATTGATTTACAATTCAAAAAATTATATAACTTTGATTATAAGTTAAATATAAAAGAAAATATAACAAAAGAAGAATTAAAAATACTAGAAGAAGAATACGGAAATAAAACATCAAAAACATATGGAATAGAAATAAAAGACAATGAAAAAAAAGAAGCAAATAACATATTTGTCACAGATGCAGATGATTTAGTAAGATTTATTGACAATAAAGGAAACTTCAAAAAAGTAGATAAAAACAATGGTATATATGTAACATATAAATTAGCAAAAAATAAAGGATATAAACTAGGGGATAAAATAACATGGCACATATATGGAAGCGATAAATACTACGAATCAGAAATAGTAGGATTTAATAAAGACCCTCAAAATCAAAACATAACAATGACAAAAGAATATTTAGAAAGTCTAAATATAGAATATAATCCTGATACAATTTATACTAACAAAGATCTAAAAAATATAAAAGAAATAAAAAACATTGAAACAATACAAGATATAGAAACTCTAACAGATGGAATGAGAAACATGTTATCAATGATGAAAACAATGTTAGTATTAATAATCGTTGTTGCAGTATTACTTGGTGCAATAATAATATATAATTTAGGAATTCTTTCATACACAGAAAAACAATACCAATTTGCAACACTAAAAGTATTAGGCTTTGACGATAAAAAGATAAAGAAGATATTCATAAAACAAAACAACTGGATAGCAATTATATCTATAATTATAGGACTTCCTTTAGGATTCTACCTAACAGACTGGTTATTTAAAACAGCAATAGAAGAACACTACGATTTTGGAGCCTATATAGAACCAATGACATATGTAATAGCAGCATTAGGAACATTTATAGTATCATATATAGTATCTAGATTCCTATCAAGGAAAATAAAAAACATCGACATGGTATCAAGCCTTAAAGGAAACGAATAATGATAATAGGAATACTTTTACCATTTATAGGAACAACACTAGGTTCAGCACTAGTGTTCCTAATGAAAAAAGAAATAAATAAAAATATAGAAAAACTATTATTAGGATTTGCATCAGGAGTAATGATAGCAGCAAGCATCTGGTCATTACTCTTGCCTGCTATTGAACAAGAAGAAACACTAAACCATGTTGCATGGATAGCACCATCTATAGGATTCTTACTAGGAATGGGATTCTTACTTGCAATAGATACAATTACTCCACATTTACACCTAAATAGCGAAAAACCAGAAGGAATAAAAGTAAAACTAAAAAAAACAACAATGCTTATGCTTGCAGTAACAATACATAATATACCAGAAGGAATGGCTGTGGGAATAGTATTTGCAGGATTAATAAGTGGAAATGTAAATATTACTTATGCAGGAGCACTTGCTCTATCAATAGGTATCGCAATACAAAACTTTCCAGAAGGCGCAATAATATCAATGCCACTAAAAAGTGAAGGATTTACAAAAACAAAATCATTTGTTTATGGAACACTATCAGGAATAGTAGAACCAATTGCGGCAATACTCACAATATTATTAACAAACATATTAGTAAAAATACTTCCTATTTTATTATCATTCGCTGCAGGCGCAATGATATATGTTGTAGTAGAAGAGTTAATACCGGAATCCCAATCAAATGAACACTCAAATTTAGGAACAATAGGAGTCGCATTAGGATTTACACTAATGATGATATTAGATATTGCGTTAGGATAGTTCACAAAAGCAAAAAAAAATAGTATAATAAATCAAAGGTCGTGATAAAATGGGAGATATTAGAAAACCTATAAAACAATCCGCAATAGAAAAAAAACAAAAGATAATAGAAAAAGGCTTTGAATTAATGTGTGAAAAAGGATATCACAACGTAAATAGTGTAGATATTGCCAAATATGCTAATGTTTCAACAGGTATAATATACCAATATTTCAATGATAAAAGAGATATATTTATAGAAGGAATAAAAAATTATTCAAATAATATAATGTATCCAATGATTGAAATAATCGAAAAAAAATTTAACAAAAAGGACATTGAACACGTATTAGAACAATTAATAAATAAATTTATTGAAACACATAAGATATCCCTAAAAGCACATGAAGAATTAATGGCACAAGCATATCTAGACAAAGAAGTAAAAGAAATATTCAAAAAAAATGAACTAGAACTTACAAATAAAATAGTAAAAATACTAGAATATAATGAGTTTAAAGTAAATAATATAGAAGAAAAAGTACATATAATAATAGGCCTAGTTGAAAACTTTTGTCACGAAGTAGTATATCATAATCACGAAAATATGAATTATGATAATATGAAAAAAGAAGTAATAGAAATAATAAAATATTTGATAAATAAATAAAATCAAGGGTTTAAATGAACTAATTAAATTCACCCTTGATTTTTTTTAATTATTCCTAACAATATTTATCAGCAATAACCTGTTTATAATATTTACCCTTTTCCTCAAAATTCTTAAACTTGTTGTAACTAGAAGCAGCAGGTGATAATAAACAAATTGAACCTTCCTTAGTATACTTATCAGCTAAATCAACAGCTTCGTCAATAGTATCAACTGTAAATATATTCTTGTCACAATCCTCTAACTCTTTACAAATCTTATGACCAGTTTCAGGTAGACCTATTAAATTAGATATATTAGAACTCTTTAAAAAACTAATAAAACCACTATAATCAATATTTCTATCCATCCCACCAAATATTAAAGTATCAACATTTCCTAGTCCATTAATACCATTAATAGTAGCCTCAGGAATAGTAGCAATAGTATCATTAAAATAAGTAATACCATTATAAGTACCAACCATCTCTAAACGATGTTCCAAAGGACAAAATGAATTAATAACAGAAATACATCTATCAATATCAAGACCTAATAACTTAGAAATAAGTAATACAACCATTATATTCTTAAGATTATGACTACCAATTAAATTACGCTTAGAGTCCCCATCATAAATAACAGAACCATCGTAATATATTTTATTATCCATAACATAAATATCAGATTCTTGATCAACCATAAATTTATATAACTTAGACTTATAATTATTCTTAGAAACTAAGTTAATCAAATACTCATTTTGACCATCATAAATTCCAATATCAGAATCATCTTGATAAAGAAACATATGCATCTTATCATTATGATACTTCTCTAAAGTACCAGTATGATCTAAATGATCTTGATACAAATTAAGAACAACACCAATATGAGGACTACACTTAACATACTCTAACTGATGGCTAGACATCTCTATAACTAAAATAGAATTAGAATCAAACTCTTCAATATAATCAAATATAGGATTACCAATATTACCAAGTAAAAAACAATTACTATTTTGATCATGTAAAACACTATACATTAAAGAAGTAGTAGTACTCTTACCCTTAGTACCAGTAATACCAATAATATTCTTTCTATCAATTTCTAAAATAAGTTCAAGCTGAGAAGTAATATTAACACCACTCAAATCCATATCAAGTAACGCAATACCAGGCGCTTTTATAACTAAATCATAACTGGATAAATTATCTAAATAATTTGAACCAGTTATAATATTTAAATTCTTATCCGAACTTAAATAAGGATTACTACTTAATATATCATTCTTATCTAATATAGTAAGAAACTGAGAAGAATGTCTTCTTATAAAATTATATGTAGAACGACCTTCCTTACCAAAACCTAAAATCGCAATATTCTTATTAGCTAACTTATCAATAATCTCATTAAACATTACTAATCGCATCCTTTACAATAGACTCAAAAGAAGAATCTAAATTATTATTTTCATTATAATGTAATCTATAATCAGTATCCAAAGAAAGAGGATAGTTATCTTTATAATAACGAAGTAAATAAGGTAAATCATCACCTAACTTATCAATTAAAAGACTAACTGCAAATCTTACCTCACCATAAGTACCTACACACTCAAAAGGCTTAGTCTCGGAATAACCAAGAAGTTCTAAAAAAGTATCAAGTAAACTAGAGTCCTCATATAAATCACAACCAAATATATCTATAAGCTTATCCTTATATAAAAATGGGCTTAAAATAATAAATACAAATAAACACTTAGGACATTTGCAGCACCATTCCCATGTATCACCTTTACTACCTAAATTACAACTCTTAAATACTTTATGAAACTTATCCAACTTAGAAAATAACATTCCAATTTGAAATTCAGTTAAAGGTCTAAGTAAACTAAAATATTTAATATCAATACCATAATACTTCTTAGTATAAAGATTAAAATCATTCTCAAATTCTAGAGTTTTAGAATATTGATGATTAACACTTGTACCAATTACTGTACTCTCATTAGCAGAATCCTCATTAGATAAAACAATATACTTTTTACCAGATAAATAAGCACATAAATATGAAACAAACGCAACGATCGCACTAAAAGGAGTATGTCCATTTAAGAACCCTTCATTATTTAAATCAACAATTTTTCTGTCAATTACACGCTTAACAATAAAAGTACTATCAGAATATCCAGCAACACAAGCACACTCAATATTTGCGCCCTTTGGATTAATTATAAAACAAGTATTATCCATTCCATCAAGTAGAGAAAGAGTAACATTAGAATCCTTTCCACCACCAACAGGAATTAAATTACCACTACCACTATAATCAACATTAAAATCATATTTTTTATCACTACAAGTTATATTAAATAAATCATCGATAGAAACATCAATATTATTTCTATATAAGAACTCACCTAAACCATTATAATATAACTTCTTAAACCAGCTAATTTGATAATTATCTAAATAACCGCAATTAACAATAATATTAGGTGAACATGTACACTTAACATAACTAATAAGTTCAACCATACCAATATTAAAAATTAAATAATTAAAGAAATTATCATCAATATCACAATTAACCTGTTTCTTATCAATAAATAATTTAGGAGTAAAATCACATAACCCAGGAATTGAAAAATAAAATGTAATCTCAAAATTATCAATATTCTCTATAACATCAAATTTATCATATATAAAAGTATCATATTTTTTTCTAAAATCTAAGAACCTATCCATAAAGACCTCCACTCATACTATAATTATATCAAAAATATAAACAAATAAAACAAATAATTGACAAATAAAACATTTTTAATTATTATATAATCAGTTTTAAATAAAAAAAGAGGTAATTAATATGGTTAAAGGAATCAAATTTGAAACCCCAAATCCAGGCATACAAGAATATTTTGAACAAGTATATCATTCATTAGAGGCAGTATATCAAACATTAGCGCCAAACGAATATGCGGAACTCAGTCAAACCGGAATATATGGGAAGTGTAGCATAGGAGACGTAGCTACAGAATTTATGCTTTATGAAGGAGAAGACAATAAGATAGGTATAATATTCAAAAATATAGTGTCAAGAAACGGAAAATTTGAAGATGAAATAAAAATAATCTTTATAGATAGTTCTACAGAAGCTTACCTAAATGACTACACACATTACATGATAATAATAAAAGGAAAAGACTCTATAACAACACTAGAAGCATTAAAAAAAGCAAACTCAAAAAAAGACTATAGATTCACATCCAAAAAATATATGAGACCGCAAGAAAAAATCACAATATTATTTCAACAAAATGATACAATTGAAAGCACAGTAATAAAAGAAACTGCAAAAGGAAAAGTATATAAAACAAAAAAATGGGAAGATTTACAAGCCGCATATAGTGAATCCACAAAACAAAAATTAGAAGATGGCGTTGAAAAATATTTAGAAACCGGGAAAAAACTACCTATATGGTTTGGAGACGAAGTAAATGAGAATAGAAAAATAATTGAAGAAATATTAAAAAAATATCATGATGAACAAATATATGAAGCAAACAGAGAAAAAATAGAAGTCTTTTTTAATCAAAAACCAGACAGTTCAGAACCTAAAAGTCCAACTTGCATAAGAAAATCATAGGCCCCATAACTTTATAAAAAAAATTAATTATGTTATAATACAAAAAGGTGATTACATGAAACAAGAAAACATTAGAAATTTCTCAATAATTGCGCATATAGACCATGGAAAAAGTACTCTAGCAGATAGAATACTAGAACTAACAGGCGCAATAACAGAAAGAGAAAAACAAGATCAACTCTTAGATAGTATGGAACTAGAAAGAGAAAGAGGAATAACAATAAAATTAAATGCAGTACAGCTAAAATATAAATATAATAATGAAGAATATTATCTACATTTAATTGACACACCAGGACATGTAGACTTTACATATGAAGTATCACGTAGCCTAGCAGCATGCGAAGGAGCAATACTAGTAGTAGATGCTGCTCAAGGAATAGAAGCACAAACGCTCGCAAATCTTTATCTAGCTCTTGAAAACGATCTAACAATAATACCAGTAATAAATAAAATAGACCTACCAAACGCTGACGTAGAAAAAGTAAAAAAAGAACTAATGGATACATTAGGATTTAACGAAAATGAAATAATACTTACAAGCGCAAAAAATGGAATTGGAATAAAAGAACTAGTAGAAGAAATAATAGTAAAAATCCCTTCACCTAAAGGAAATAAAAATGATAAAACACAAGCACTAATCTTCGATAGTTACTTCGATTCATATAGAGGAATAATCGCATCCCTTAGAGTAGTAAACGGTAGTATAAAAGTTGGAGACAAAATAAAAATGATGGCAACAGGAGCAGAATACGATGTTGTAGAACTTGATGTTTGCACTCCAAAAGAAAAACAAGTTAAAGAACTAGTAGCAGGAGAAGTTGGAATATTATCAGCTAGTATAAAAAGTATAAGCGATGTAAAAGTAGGAGATACAATAACACTAGCTAACAATCCAGCTAAAGAACCACTACACGGATATAAACCAATGAAACCAATGGTATTCTGTGGAATATATCCAATAGAATCAAGTAGATTTCCAGAATTAAGAGAAGCATTAGAAAAACTAAAATTAAACGATGCAGCACTAGAATTTGAACCAGAAACATCACAAGCACTAGGATTTGGATTTAGATGTGGATTCTTAGGTCTACTACACTTAGAAATAATACAAGAAAGAATAGAACGAGAATTCAAAATAGATCTAATCACAACATCTCCATCAGTTATATATGATGTAGAACTAACAGATGGTTCAAATATACTTATAGATAGTCCAGCAAAAATGCCAGATAGAGTAAGAATAAAAGACATAAAAGAACCATACATAAAAACAAATATATTTGTTCCAAGTGAATATATAGGACCTATAATGGAATTATGTCAAGACAAAAGAGGAAACTATATATCAATGGAATATCTAGACACAAAAAGAGTAAACATTCACTATGAAATACCTCTATCAGAAATAGTATATGACTTTTTTGATAGACTAAAAAGCGCAACAAAAGGATATGCATCATTCGACTATGACTTAATAGGATATAAAAGTAGTGATCTAGTAAAAATGGATATACTACTAAACGGAGAAATAGTAGATGCACTAAGCATAATTGTACATAAAGACTTCGCATATAAAAGAGGAAGAGTAATAGTAGAAAACTTAAGAAAACTAATTCCAAGACAACAATTTGAAGTACCTGTACAAGCATGTATTGGAAATAAAGCAATCGCAAGAGAAACAATAAAAGCAGTAAGAAAAGACGTTTTAGCTAAATGTTATGGTGGAGACGTATCAAGAAAAAGAAAATTACTTGAAAAACAAAAAGAAGGTAAAAAAAGAATGAAAATGGTAGGTAGCGTAGAAATACCTCAAGAAGCATTCCTATCAGTACTTTCTATGGAGGAAGAGTAGTGGTACTAGAAGAGGTTCTAAGGAAATATATAAATGGTACATATCCAAGTTTAATAGAAGCAGCAAAATCAAATGGATATACAGAAGATCAAATGAAGAAATATATAGCGCGTATAAAGAATTCAAATAAACTTCAAGAAACAAAATTGTATGAGTCATATAAATCACATTTAGATGAACGTAAATCAAAACTCAATACCATGCTTGAAACATGCTTAAGAGATTATATTAATGGAACATACATAACATTAGAAGAAGCAGCAAAATCAATCAATTGCACAAAAACACAATTACAATATTTTATAAAGCAATTAAAAAACTCAACTGAATTAGCAAAGAGAAACTTATATAATCGATATCTTGAGGCAGCAAGTTCAAAACGAAAAGAAGCCAAAGAAAAAGGTGGTCAAAAAGGAAAGAGAACAACAACATATCGACAAGAACAAATTGTTCATTGGTATGAAATGATAGTTAATGAAAACAAGTCACTTTCTGAAATTGCTAAAGAAACAGGAATACCGAAATCAGTAATACATGAAAACCTAAATAGATATCTATCTGAAGAACAACTAGAAATATTAAAAAGAGTTAATGAAAAACATCAGAAACATATTAACGGTCCTGTAAATAATACACCACAACAAAATAACAAGAAAGTATATGAGATTATTGTTAATGAATTATTGGCAATGTCGCCTAAAGAAATAGAAAAATATATACAACAAAAAAAACCATCGTATTATGTAGAAAAAATCAAAATATTTATAAAAAATGAAAAAGATAATGAAAAAAGAAAAGAAGTTGAAAAATTATTAAAAACAGTTGAACAAATCGCCGAAGAGATAAAGAAAAGAAAAATCCAAGAGAAACATGAACGCGCAATATTCTTGTATGATACAATGATACAAAGAGGATTTTTCAATACTAATGAATTTATTAGAATAATGCATAACGATTTTGAACTTAGTGTAACTGAAATGAAAAATATTTTATCAAATGGAAGAACTATACTTAGAACTAAATATGGGCAACAATGGGAAGAATATTTAAAAAAACTACAAAGAAATAAAATAAGATATTATATATTACATCAAAGACAAATAAGAGATATGCTAATTAGAATAAAAAATCAAGAATATGATATAGTCGATTATTATATTAATTTTAGTATGCCATCAAGAGTATTCATACAGCTATATAGAGATCTAACTGAGACAAATATAATTCAATTGGGAGAAACTGCAACATTAAATAAATTTTTTAACCAATACAATGCACTTGAAAGTAATGATTCACATAATTGGAGTAGCGCTAACATTGATATGTTGAATGGTGAATTAATATCTCAAAGTGACAGAGATATAGTTGATAGTATCATGCAAAGATATGATATACCGAAATGTTATTTTAAATTGTGCTTAAAAAAATACAAAAATGGTGAATTCGATTTTATTTTAAAAAAACAAATGTAAAAAAATATCCCAATAATTAAAGGGATATTTTCTTTTGCCTAGATATACTTTTCAAAGATTTTAAAAACTCAGTTGTGATATACATAGGCACATTACAACTTAAACCAAAAGCTAAAGCCTCCTTATTCATTTTACTATAATCTATTTCAAAAGAACCAAAATCAAATTGAGTAGACTCAACAAGTTGTCTTAAGAATTCTCTAATTGTTCTTCCATTTCCATCTCTAAATGGATGAGCATAATTCAAACTAACAAATAAATTCGACAAAAAATCTGCAAATTGATATTTATCTTGAATACGTGTAATATTCTCACTAGCTTCTTTTAAAACACAATCTAAAAAATTATTAATTTGATTAGGATCTAAGAAATTAGTTTGTTGTTTGCTTATAGAAACAGATCTTATATTCCCAGCCCAATCATAAACATCTTGAAATAAATATCCATGTATTGAATAAAGATATTCTTTACTAAATTCATAATGATATGGAGTATCATATAACTCTGATAATCTCTCCGCACTCATTTGACGTTCATATTTACTAAGTGAACTTTTATCACTAATATTATGAATATTTTTAAGAACGTCAGTAGTACCTATAAAATAATCTTCCCATTTTTCATAAAAAGGTTTTTCCACACTAACCATTTCCTTTCTTTGCTTTTTAATAATCATATGTAAAAAACTATCATCTAAAGACAAATTATCAATTTCAAAAGTCGTCTTTATATATGATAATTTCTTTTCTACTTCATCCATATAAACACCCCTTTAAAAGCGATAAACAGTATTATAGCACAAAATATTATAAATACAAAATAAATATGTTATAATTGAGTAGGTGATTACATGAAATCAGCTTATATACATATACCATTTTGTAAAACAATATGTTCATACTGTGACTTTTGTAAAATGTTTTATAATGAGGATTTAGTAGACAAGTATTTATTAGAACTAGAGCGTGAAATAAATAAAAACTATAAAGGTGAAATGCTAAAAACTATATATATTGGTGGAGGAACACCAAGTTCATTAAATATAAAACAATTAAATAAACTTTTGAACATAATTAAAATATTTAAATTAGAAAAAAACTATGAATTTACAGTAGAATGTAATATAGAAAATATTACACAAGAAAAATTAGAGCTATTATATAAAAATAAAGTAAATAGACTAAGTGTTGGAATACAAACATTTAATGAAAAATATCTAAAATTTCTAAATAGAAATCATACAAAAGAAGAAATTAAAGAAAAAATAAATCTAGCTAAAACAATAGGATTTAAAAATATAAATATAGACTTAATGTATGCATTTCCAGAAGAAACACTAGAAGAATTAGAGCTAGATATAGATGAATTCTTAAAACTAGACATACAACATATATCAACATACTCATTAATAATTGAGCCACATACAAAATTATATATAGATAAAATAAAAAATATAGATGAAGACCTAGATAGAAAAATGTATGACTTGATATGTGAAAAACTAAAAAAATATAATCACTATGAAATAAGTAACTTTGGAAAAGAAGGCTACGAATCAATTCACAATCTAACATACTGGAACAATGAAAATTATTATGGATTTGGACTAGGAGCATCCGGATACATCAATAACATTAGATACGATAATACAAAAAATATAAATGAATATCTAAAAGGAAACTATATAAAAAATAAAGAAGTATTAACAAAAAATATAGAAATAGAAAATGAATTTATACTAGGACTTAGAAAAATAAAAGGAATAAATATTGAAAAATTCAATAAAAAATATGATAATATATTTAAGTACGATGTAGTAAATAGATTATTAAAAGAAAATAAATTACAAAAAGATAATAAAAACATATTTATAAACAATGAATATATTTATACATCAAATAATATATTAATAGAATTTATAGGTGAGAATTATGAAGGCAGAAACATTTAAAAAAGAAATAAACTATATAAAAAATAATAAATATAAGGAAGAAGCAAAAAAACTAATAGAACTATTACCAGACTACTTCTTTGAAATACCAGCAAGTTCAACAGGAAAATATCATCCAAACTTTGCTCAAGGAGAAGGAGGACTAGTAAGACACACAAAAGTAGCAGTAAGAATGTGCTACGAACTAGCAAACAATAACACAATAGGATACTCATTCACACAAGACGAAAAAGACCTAATGATAATAGCTCTAATAATGCATGATGGACTAAAATCAGGACTTCCTAAAGAAAAATATACAAGAGTAGACCACCCATTATTAGCTGCAAACCTAATAAGAGATAATAAGGAAAAACTAAATCTAACAAATGGAGAAATAGAATTTATAGCGCAAGCAATAGAAACACATATGGGAGAATGGAATAAAGACTTCAATGGAAATGAAGTACTACCACTACCTAAAAATAAATACCAAAGATTTGTACACATGTGTGATTTCTTAGCAGCAAAAAAATTCATAGAAGTACCATTTGAAAATAATGAAATAATAGGATAAGTATTTTAATAATACTTTTTTTATTTCAAAACTATTTACACAAACATTTGTTTTTTGATATAATGAATATAACAAAAATAGGAGGGTTAAATATGAAGATAAAATTAGTAAAAGGCGGAACAAAAAATGAAATAGAAAAAAGGACAAGAGTTGTCGCAACAGCAGGACAAATATCACATTCGGATAAAGGATTATTTGAACTTCACAAAGACAGATTTGATCATGAAGACAATATAAAAGCAATCGGAAGAATAGTAGGAAGCGGACATACATCAATTACTGAACATGATCAACTAACATTCTATATAACAGATGTAACCCCAGTAATTGAACAAATATTAATCGGACAACGTTTAGCATCATTTACAATAAAATCAAGAAGATATGTTGATTTTAGTAATTCTGGGTTTTATGTACCTGACTTTAGTTACCTAACAAATGGAAAAGAAATAGAAAAAAAATATAAGGAACATATGAACTATCTATTTGATACTTACTCAAAAATGACCGAACAAGGAGTGCCAAAAGAAGACGCAAGATTCATATTGCCATATTGTTTCCATAGTCAAATCGCAATGAGTTTAAACACAAGATCATTAATCAAACTCATCGAATACTGTTTAACAAGTAATATGAGTAGAATAGATGAGGTAAAGCATTTTGGATTGGGAATGCTAGAAATTGCTAAAGAAATAGTACCATATTATAAAAAGGAATACACAAGAATAGATAAAATATTAGAAGAAAATAAGCCATATGAAGATAAATTATCTTTCTTAGATAAATATAAAACAAAATATGAGATACTAAAGAAGCCAAATTTAATAAGTGTACAAACTGATTATGAAAGATATCCAATGTCAAAAGTTGATAGAACAATAATCGTAAGTAATTTAATGAACAGATATCAGATTGATTTAGAAAAAGCAAATAAATTATTCGATAAATTAAGTGAAAAAGAAAAAGAACAAATCATGGATGTAATATGTATGGCAAAAGAAAATAGAGAATTAGAGCAGGTATCATTCAAATTTGAACTTCCAACAACACTAGCAGGTTTAACACACTTAACAAGACATAGAATACATTCATTACTTATTCCAGATTTCTTACCAATATACGATTTAAATAATCAAGTAATTCCTGAAACAATTAAAGAAAAATGCTTAGATTCATATTTGGAAGCTGTAAACAAAAATTTGAAAGTATATGAGGAATTTAAACAACTAGGAGTTGAAGAAAAAGACTTAGTATACTTTAACTTAAGTGGAACAATGATTAATGTTTCAACAAATATAAATGGTAGAGAATTAATGTTAATGAGTAGACTTAGATGCTGTAATAGGGCTCAATGGGAAATAAGGCAATTATTAAATGAAATGGTCGAATTAGTTAAAAGTGAATCAGTTTTATATGGAGAGTATTTAGGTGCACCATGCGCTATAGAAGGAAAATGTCCAGAAGGAAAACACTCATGTGGAAATCCATATACATATAAAAGGAGTATTTATGAAAGGTAAATTAATTGTAATAGAAGGAACAGATTGTTCAGGAAAAGAAACTCAATCCAATTTATTAATAGAAAAACTAAAAAAAGAAAACATTAGAATAGAAAAATTTAGCTTTCCAAACTATAACAGTCCAACAGGAAAAATAATAGGTGGACCATACTTAGGAAAAAGTTATATTTGTGAAGGATGGTTTGAAGAAGGAGCGCCTAATGTAGATCCTAAAGTTTCAGCTTTATACTATGCAGCAGATAGACTATATAATATAGATAAAATAAAATTCTTACTAGAAAATGGAGTAAACGTAATATTAGATAGATATGTATTTTCAAATATGGCACATCAAGGTGGAAAAATAGAAAACGAAAAAGAAAGAAACGAAATGTATGAATGGTTAGAAAATCTAGAATTCAATCTATTAAATCTACCAAAACCAGATATTGGATTATTTCTTCACATGCCATTTGAATGTTCATTAGAACTAAAAAAGAATAGAGAAGAAGCACTAGATCAAAATGAAAAAGACAAAAATCATTTAATAAATGCTGAAAATGCATATAAAGAAGTAGCTAAAAAATACAACTTCTACACAATAGAATGTAATGAAGGTACTAGAATAAAACCAATAGAAGAAATAAATGAAGACTTATATAATTATGTAATAAATAAAATAAAGGCAGACTAAAATCTGTCTTTTCATATACTATAATGGTGGTAATATGTATCTAATCTCACACAGAGGAAATAACAATCACGATTATAAAGAAAATACAAAAGAAGCACTCATAACATCTTACAACGCACCATATATAGATGGTATAGAGCTTGATATAAGACTCACAAAAGACAATGTAATAGTACTAAGCCATGATAATATAACAAATGGAAAAATAATAAACAAAACAAAATATAAAAAAATAAAACATCTAGATAAACTAGAAGATATACTAAAACAACTATCAGATAAAAAGAAAATAATAATAGACATAAAAGGAGAAAATAAAAAAATAATAGATACACTATACGATACAATAAAAAACTATAACTATAAATTCTATATATGTAGCTTTAATTATAAAATAATAAATAT
>CAMNML010000006.1 GCA_946544685.1 uncultured Caryophanales bacterium
AATATGGTATAGATATAAAAGAAGATGATATAACAAAAAATAAAGAAAACTTCATAACATACACAATAAAAGAAATAATAATAATTATACTTCTTTATTTGACAATTATATATATATACCTAAGATACAATAATAAAAAAGACAAACAAATAAAAGATATAACTCAACTAATAAATGAAATAAATAAAAACAACTATAAAATACAAATAGATGATCTAACAGAAGATGAACTATCAATCTTAAAACAAGAAATCTATAAAACAACAATAATGCTAAGAGAACAAGCAGAAAACTCAACAAAAGATAAAAAAGAAATAAAAAAATCAATAGAAGATATATCACATCAATTAAAAACACCACTAACATCAATACTAATAAATATAGATAATATAACAGAAAATCCTAAAATGGGTGAAAAAACAAAAGAAAAATTTCTAAAAGAAATAAAAAGAGAAACCTATAATATTAAAACTTTAGTAGAAACACTTTTAAAACTATCTAAATTTGATGTCAATTCTGTAGAATTCATTAATAAAGAAATAAAAATATCAAAGCTAATAGAAGAAGCACTAAATAAAACAGAAGTTATAGCAGACTTAAAAAATATAAAAATAAATATAGAAAACAATACAAATGAAACAATGATATGTGATTTAAAATGGCAAACAGAAGCAATATCAAATATAATAAAAAACGCAATAGAACACTCAAAAGAAAATTCAATTATAGATATAAAATTAGAATCAAATAAAATATATAATGAAATATCTATAACAAACTATGACGCATATATAGATGAAGAAGATCAAAAACATTTATTTGAAAGATTCTATAAAGCAAAGAATTCAAAAGAAGAAAGTGTAGGAATTGGACTAGCTTTATCAAAATCAATAATAGAAAAAAATAATGGAAAAATTAATGTATCATCAAATAAAGAAAAAACTACATTTACAATAAAATATTCAAAATATTAGCACTCATACTTGACAAGTGCTAATAAAAGTGATATGATTATCATGTAGTAAGAAAACTACAGGTATTAAGATTGTATTATGAAAGGAAGATGATATATATGATGTTAGTACCAAGAAGAGATTTTGATTTGTTTGATAACTTCTTTGATGAACCAATGTTTAAAAAAGAAAAAAATCTAATGAAAACAGATATTAAAGAACTAAAAGACAAATATGTAATTGAAGTAGATCTACCAGGATTCGAAAAAGAAAACATTAAACTTTCATTAGAAAATGGATACTTGAGCATTAGTGCTAAACAAGAACGAGAAGAAAATAATGAAGAAACAAAATATGTTCACAAAGAAAGATTCTATGGAGAATGCTCTAGATCATTCTATGTTGGAGACAGCATTGAAGAAGAAGACATTGATGCAGAATTTAAAAATGGTATCTTAAAAATAGATATTCCTAAAAAAGAAGATCAAACAGATCAAAAAGAAACAAAACAAATTGAAATTAAGTAGTAAAACCAAAAGTAGAGAAATCTACTTTTTTATTTGCTAAAAAATAAAAAAAATGTTAAAATAACACGAAAAAAGGGGGCAAACCATGAATAATAGTAATTATATTTTATTTCAACAGGCTAAAGAACTGACAAAAAAAGGAAAATATAAAGATGCAACACAAATATTAAGACAAATAAATCAAAATGAACCTAATGATAATATAGTTAAATTTGAACTTGCAAAACTTCTTGCAAAAAATAAATATACAAAAGGAGAGGCAGAAAAGATCTTTAAAGAATTAATTAATATAGGTTCACCAAATGATAGGACATATGCGATGTTAGAACTAGGAAGACTATACGCAAGTATTGGAAAAACAAACGAAGCCGAGAAAAGCTTTAAAGAATTATTAAATACACAAAATAGAACCTATGCGATGTTAGAACTAGGAAGACTATACGCAAGTATTGGAAAAACAAATGAAGCTGAGAAAAGCTTTAAAGAATTATTAAATACACAAAGTAGAACCTATGCGATGTTAGAATTAGGAAGACTATATGCAAGTATAGGAAAAACAAATGAAGCCGAGAAAAGTTTTAAAGAATTATTAAATACACAAAGTAGAACCTATGCATTACTAGAACTAGGAAGACTATACGCAAGTATTGGAAAAACAAACGAAGCCGAGAAAAGCTTTAAAGAATTGATAATTTCAAATGCTCAAAATAGGACATATGCGATGTTAGAATTAGGAAGACTATACGCAAGTATTGGAAAAACAAACGAAGCCGAGAAAAGCTTTAAAGAATTATTAAATACACAAAGTAGGACATATGCATTACTAGAACTAGGAAGACTATATGCTAGTAATGGAAATGAGAAACTGGCTCGAAAAATATTTCTTGAAATATTAACATTAGAAAATAACGAATATGCAATAAAACAATTAATTTACTTAGATATAAAAAATAATAATTTAGAAGAAATTCTTGATTTGTTAATGAAGTTATCGATACAAGATAAAGAATACTATGAGATAAAATTCTATGTATTATATAAACTAGGAAAAACAGAACAAATAGAAGCAAAAAATTATTACACACAACAATTAATGAATTATGATGAATATGCTGCTTTAGAACATATAAAAAAGCACCTAGATGAAAATGAAAATAAAAGACTTCATACAGTATTTGATAGTAGTATAGATCTACAACAACTATTCGAACAAGCAAAAGAAAAAATAAAAGTTATTAATCCTACAGAATTCACAATAGTAGAAAAATATATTATATGTTTTGAAGAAGATATAGGAATAAGTGAAGGAGAAAAAGTAAAGACTATTGAAGTAATAACTATTCCACATACAAAAAACATCTTAACGATGTATCCAATTAAAGTTATAAATTTCAAAAAAGGAAAACAATTTAGAATCGAATTAGAAAAGTAGAGAAATCTACTTTTTTTGATATGCAAATGAAAATAACAAAAAATTAAATATATGTGAAAAAAAGCACTTTTATTATGCATAAATTAATGATAAAATAGTAAATGTTAAGAGTAGTTGACAAATTTCAAACTAAAATTGGTAGAATGCAACTTAAAAATAACATATAATTTTGTTCGTGAGGTGAGGAAAATGAATATAGGTGAAAAACTATATGAATTAAGAAAGGAAAAACATTTGTCACAAGAAGAAGTGGCAGAAAAACTAGATGTAACTAGACAAACAATTTCAAAGTGGGAGACTAATCAGTCTACACCAGACTTTGATAAAATAAGACCATTATGTGAACTATATGGTATAACAGCAGATGAATTACTAACAGGAGAAAGAAAAGAAATAACTAATCAACCAGAAAATAAACAAAATGTAAAAGAAAAAAGAGCAAAAGGAATCGCACTAGGAGTACTTACATACTTTATAGCGATAGTATGGATAATGATATCAATACCAGTATTAATGATTAATCCAATAGTAGGAGCAGGAGTATTTATACTAATATGTGGAATCGCAACATATATAATTATATATACATGCATGACATACAAAAAAGAAAAACAAGAAGAAAAAGAAAAAAATCCAATTATAAAAAGAATAAATGAAATTATAGATATAATATGCTTTATAATATATATGACAATAAGCTTTTTAACAATGGCATGGCATATAACATGGATCATATTTGTAATATGCGGATTAATAAAAGAAATAGTAAAATTAATATTTGAATTAAAAGGAGAAAAAAATGAAGAATAAAGGTTTAATAATAACACTAATATCAATAATGTCATTACTCGTAATATCTTTAATAGTTTTTATGATTGTATTTATAAATAAGAGACCAACATTTAATTTTAATTTTAAAATAGGAGAAGTAACAGAAGAAATACAAATAGATAAAGAATATGAAGAAATGTTTAAAGAAATAAATATAGATTCAACAGCTGCGAATATTGAAATAAAAAAATCAACAGATAATATAATTAAACTAAAAACATACTCAAAAGAAAACGAATCAAAAGAAGAAGTTAATAATGATACATTAACAATAAAAATTGAAAATGAAATTTGTAAGCACTTTTGTATAAATACAAAAATTTCAAAAATTGAACTATATATACCAGAAAACTATGAAAATAAAATAAACATAAATAATAAATATGGAGATATAGAAATAGATAAATTTGAAAACTTAAATATTGATATAAATGAAGATGCTGGAGACGTAAAAATAGATACAATAAACACAGCAAATATAAATAACAAATATGGCGATATAAAAATAGAAAATATAAATAAAGGAAATATCAAGGCATCTGCAGGGGATATAGAAATAATAAATACAGAAAATATTAAAATAGAAAACAACTATGGAGATGTAAAAATAGAAAATATAAATGAATATGTAAATATAAAAGCTAACTGTGGTAACATAAAAATAGACAATCTAAACATAATAGAAGATTCTAATATTGAAGATGATTATGGAGATATAAAAATAAATAATACGAATGCACATGTAGATGCTCATACAGATTTAGGAGAAACAAAAATCAACAACAATCAATCAGATATAACACTAAAAATAACAAACAACTGTGGAGATATAAGAGTAAATTAAAAAATGTATTTAAATTTTAAAAGGAGAATATATGAAAATATTAGAAATAAATAATTTAACAAAAAAATACAAAGATAAAATTGCAGTAAACGACTTATCATTTTCTGTTGAAGAAGGAGAAATACTAGGACTTCTAGGACCAAACGGAAGTGGAAAATCAACAACAATAAATAGCATTTTACAACTATTAAACTATACATCAGGAAAAATAAAAATATTTGGAAAAACAATGAAACCAGACTCATATGAAATAAAAGAAAAAATAGGAGTAGTATTCCAAGATGTATCAGTATTTGATGAACTAACAGTATATGATAATCTAAACTATTTTTGCGGCCTATATATAAAAGAAAAAGAAAAAAGAAAAAAATATATAGAAGACGCAATAGAACTTGTCGGACTAGAAAATTATAGAAAATACTATCCAAAACAATTATCAGGAGGATTATTAAGAAGACTTAATATCGCCTGTGGAATAGTGCATAAACCAAAACTAATCTTTTTAGATGAGCCAACAGTTGCAGTAGACCCACAAAGTAGAAACAATATACTAGATGGAATAAAAAAACTAAGAGAAAATGGAGCTACAGTAATATATACAACACACTATATGGAAGAAGTAGAAATACTTTGTGATAGAATAATTATAATAGATAAAGGAAAAATAATCGCACAAGGAACATGTGATGAACTAAAATCTATAACAAATATTGAAGAAAAAGTAACAGTAGAAATAAAAGACTTAGACATAAAATATATAGAAAAATTAGAAGAACTAAACAATATTAAAGAAGTAACATATGATGGAAATACACTTCTAATGACATATAAAAAAGGAAAAAACAACTTAGTAGACTTAATTGAATACTTCAAAAATAAAAGAATAAAATATGATAAAATCTATTCAGAAAGACCAACATTAAATGATGTGTTTCTAGAACTAACAGGAAAGGAATTAAGAGACTAATGTTTTTACAAAACTTTAAATATACATTTAAAACACTAATAAAAAACAAACCGCTAATCTTTTGGACATTTGCATTTCCAATAATATTAATAACACTATTTAATATGGCGTTTAAAGATATATCTACTAATGAAAAATTAGACGTAATCGATATAGCAGTTATAAATAATGAAGAATTTAAAAACAATGAAATATATAGAAATGCATTAGACCAATTAAGTGATGACAATAATAAAGAAAAACTATTCAATATAGTATATGTAGATGAACTAGAAGCGCAAAAACTATTAGAAGACAATAAAATAACAGGGTATATAAAAATAGAAGAAGAAACAAAAATAATATGTAAAGAAAACGGAATAAATGAAACAATATTAAAATATGTAACAGAAGAAATAGATCAAAAAAGCATAATAATAAAAAATCTTTCAGAAAAAGAAATAGAAAAACAAATACAAACAGGAAATTATAATATAAACTATGAAGAATTAAATACAAGAATAAAAGATTTAATGTATACAGAAACAAACATAAAAGACACATCAAGCGATCACCTTGATTATGCTATGATAGAATACTATACTTTAATAGCAATGACATGCTTGTATGGCGGAATGCTAGGAATGTATGCAATAAATCAAAAACTTCCAAATATGTGTAACATAGGAAAGAGAATCTCAGTAGCGCCAATAAAAAAGAAAACAATAATACTAAGCAGCCTATTAGCAAGCTACTTAACACAATTAATAGGGATAGCTCTATTATTTATATACACAATATTTATACTAAAAATAGACTGCGGAAATAAAACATTATTGATAATTCTACTAGGAATAGTAGGAAGTATTACAGGCTTAGCGTTAGGTCTAGTAATAGGAACAACAATAAAATCAAAGGAAAATACAAAAACAGGACTACTTTTAGGTATAACAATGTTAGGTTGCTTCTTATCAGGAATGATGGGAATATCAATGAAATATATAATAGATAAAAATATTCCTATTATAAATAAAATAAACCCAGCAGCCTTAATAACAGATGGTTTCTATTCACTATACTACTATGATACATTAAATAGATATTGGTCTAATATAATAAGCTTACTAATTATATCCTTAATACTAATATTAATATCAGTAATCAGTTTAAGGAGGCAAAAATATGACAATATTTAAAACTTTTTTAAAAATACTAAACAAAAACAAATTCATAATAATACTTTACACAGTAATACTATTAGTATTTGCAGGAAGTAATATGAAAACACAAGACAACAATATTAGTTTTCAAGCAGTAAAACCAAATATATCAATAATAAATGAAGACAAAGAAGAAGGAATAACAAAAGATCTTATAAACTATATAAAAGAAAACAGCGATATAGTAAATATAGAAAATAATGAAGAAAAAATAAACGACGCGCTATTCTATAGAGAAACAAACTATGTGATATACATACCAAAAGACTATAACAAAAACTTTATAAATAAAGAAAATCCAGAAATAAAAATAAAAAGTTCCGGAGACTATCAAGCTTCATATGCTGAAATGATTCTAAAAAGATACATAGAAATAGCAAACACATACAATAAAGAAATAGATAATGAAGAAGAATTAATAAATAAAATCCATGAAACCTTAGATAAAAAAACAACAGTAGAAATAACATCAAAGCTAGACGGAGAATCATTAAATAAAGTAACATTTTACTATAACTTTGAAAGTTATAGCATATCAGCAAGCTTAATATACGTAATATGTTTAATACTATCAACATTTAATGACGAAAAAATAAGAAAGAAAAATATAATAAGTAGTACTAATTATAAAACAATAAATAAAACACTATTATTATCAAACTGTACATACTCACTAACAACATGGTTATTCTATTTAATAATGAGTTTTATAATACTTGGTAATATAATGTTCACAAGTCATGGTATTATATTTATAATAAACTCACTATTATTTACAATATGCGCAACAACTATGGCTTTCTTAATAGGAACAATAGTAACAAAAAAAGAAGCAATAAATGGAATAGTAAATATTGTTGCACTAGGATCAAGCTTTCTATGTGGAGTATTTGTTCCATCAACATACCTTCCAAAAACAGTACTAAATATAGGACATATTTTTCCAACTTATTGGTATGTTAAAAGTAATGAACTAGTAACAACACTAGAAAAAATAAATATAGAAACATTAAAACCAATATTTAATAATTGGATTGTAATTCTATTATTTACAATAGTATTCATAGTATTAACAAATATAGTATCAAAAAGAAAACAAAAAATAGACAGGTAGAAATTATCTGTCTTTTATGTTATAATTAAAAAGAGGTAATTTATGATATACTATTTATTAATAATAAACATAATAACATTTATAATATATGGAGTAGATAAACATAAATCAAAAAAACATAAATATAGAATAAGCGAAAAAACTTTAATAATATTATCTATAATAGGAGGAGTATTTGGAGCATTCTTTGGAATGATCATATTTCACCATAAAACGCAAAAGAGAGTATTCATAATATTAATACCACTGATAATGCTAATATGGGTTTACATTTTGATAAATATATAAAAGCAACTGAAAGTTGATAGAAAAAAAGAAAAAAATAAACTAAAATTTTAACTGTGAAAGGGAGGAGTAATCAAATGAAATTCGGAAATAATCTAAAAGAACTTAGAAAAATAAAAAATTTATCACAAGAAGAACTAGCAGAACGTGTTGGAGTATCAAGACAAAGCGTATCTAAATGGGAAACTGGAGATGCATATCCAGAAATGAACAATATATTAATGCTTTGTAAGATATTTAACTGTAAAATTAATGATTTACTAAGTAATAACTTAGAAGACTTCGAATCATTTGATGAAGAAGTTAAAATGAATTTAGTTAAATTTGAGAAAGAAAAACAACAAAAAGTAAAAACACTTACAAAAATACTTAGCTTAATAGGCAAAATAGCAGGAATAGTAGTTAAGGTAGCAATACCATTTGTAATACTTGCAATGATTGTAATGCCGATACTAATATCTAACCTTGATATAAAAGATAATAAAATTACCTCAAAAAATCTTGATATACAAATAGTAGAACATGATAATAAAATAAATATTACATATAAAGGACACACAGCAGCAACAGATATAGATAATAATGATATTACAAGACTATCAAATATATTAAATGAAAATAAAACAGTTGCAATAGTAAAAATAGAATTAGGCTATACAGCATTATTAGCGTTATTAATAGTATTATCAATATTATTGAAACATTTAGAACAACTATTTGAAAATATAAATCAAGGAGAGACTCCATTTACGCTAGTAAATGTAAATCATATAAAAAAAATGTCTTATTATATGATAGCTTGTATAATACTATCAGGAATAGGAGAAGGAATATTAAACAGCTCATTGAATAATCAAATAACATTTGGACTAGAAATATTTGATATAGTAGAAATACTATTCTTGTATGTATTATCATATATATTTGAATATGGGTATGAAATTCAAAAAGATTCAAAAGGAAGGATGTATGGAGAAAATGAATAAAGAAATATTTGTACAAACACTAAAAGAAAAACTTAATATAGAAGAATCACAGATAAACATAATAAATAATATACTAGAATCCAACAACATAATAGGAAAAAATAATAAAGAAAAAATAATAAACGATCTTATGGAACAACTAAATATAGATAATGAAAAAGCAAACGAAATATATGAAACATCAATGAATGTATTAGCGTCATCAATTAAAGATAAACTAAAGCATCCATTTAAATCAGTGGATTAAAAGAATAAATTTTACAGATTTTATATAATCTGTATTTTTTTATTATTTGTTTTAAATTTTTGCATAGTAGTTTTTTATTAAATGATAAATGCTTTAAATGTATTTTTCAAAATCCTCATAATCAGGATTTACTAAGTTTATTAATTGAGAGTGTTACATGATGTAAGTATAGTAATATGAATTATTCTAATGTTGAGAAAAATATAAATATGTATATAAAAAAAATATTTAGATATGAATTTAGATTCTAAGGACACAATAGTAAATATTGAAGTTAATATGGACTATATAATGAAATACTGGTATAACAAAAATAAATAAGAAGTAAATATTGATAAAATTATCGAATACAGATATTTTATAATGTTAAGCTTAAATTTAAATGAACTAGAAGAGTTATATGAAATAACTAAAGATGAAAGGATACGTGATTTTATGAAAGAATTAGAGGGTGTCAATACATTACCAGAGTTTAGACAATTTATTACCGAAGAACAAGATATTCAATTTATAATGAACACTGAAAGAGAAGAAGGAATGGCTGAGGGTGAAAAAATTGACGAAAAAAGAGGAGTGTTAAAATCAAAATTTGAAATAGCTAGAAACATGTTGAGAGAAAAGTTTAGTATAGAAACAATATCTAGAATAACTGGGTTAGCCATAAATCAAATAAAAAATATAACATTATAAATAAACAACATTTTTTACTAAAACTATATTTTAAAAACATAAAAAGTGATATAATAAAAAATGGAGGGTGAAGATATGTCAAAAATTAAAGATGTAATAGGACGCGAGATTTTAGACTCACGTGGAAATCCAACTGTAGAAGTTGATGTAATACTAGAAAGTGGAGTGATGGGAAGAGCAGCAGTACCATCTGGAGCTTCAACTGGCGTAAGAGAAGCACTAGAACTTAGAGACGGTGGAACTCGTTTTATGGGTAAAGGTGTTTTAAAAGCAGTTGAACACGTAAACAATGAACTAAGAAATCTAGTAATAGGAATGGATGTTCTAGACCAAAAAGCTCTAGACTATGCAATGATTGAATTAGATGGAACAGAAAATAAAGAAAAATTTGGAGCAAACGCAATACTAGGTGTTTCAATGGCTGCTATGCGTGCAGCAGCAAACTATAAAGGATTACCTTTATATAAATATATTGGAAATGGAACTACTTTACCAGTACCAATGATGAACATTATAAATGGTGGAGCACATGCAGATAATAAATTAGATTTTCAAGAATTTATGATAATACCACAAGCAAATACTATTCATGATAGAGTAAGAATAGGAGCAGAAGTATTCCATAATCTAAAGAAAGTATTAAATAGTAAAGGTCTTTCAACAGGTGTAGGAGATGAAGGTGGATTCGCACCAGACCTACAATCTAACTCAGAAGGATTTGAACTAATAATTGAAGCAATCAAAAAAGCAGGATATGAGCCTGGAAAAGATGTTTGTTTAGCAATCGATGTTGCTGCAAGCGAATTCTATGAAAATGGAAAATACAATCTAGTAGGAGAAAATAGAAGCCTAACAACAGAAGAATTAGTAGAATTTTATGAAGAATTATGTAGTAAATATCCAATCATTTCAATAGAAGATCCAGTAGATGAAAATGACTGGGAAGGATTTAGACTAGTAACAGAAAGATTAGGAGATAAAATTCAATTAGTAGGAGATGACCTATTTGTTACAAATAAAAAATGTCTACAAATGGGAATTGATAACCATGCAGGAAATGCAATACTGTTAAAAGTAAATCAAATTGGAACAATAACTGAAACATTAGAAACGATTGAACTTGCAAGAGCAAATGGTTATAAAACAGTAATCTCACATAGATCAGGAGAAACAGAAGATACAACAATTGCTGACTTAGCAGTAGGACTAAATCTTGGTCAAATTAAAACAGGATCTATGTCAAGAACAGATAGAATTTGTAAATACAACCAATTAATGAGAATAGAAGACGAATTAAAATAATCGTCTTTTTTAATTTGTAAAAATAAGGTATAATTAAAAAGGTGAAATAAAATGAAAAAGAAAATATCATTAATAATTAATATATTAATAGTATTATTAACAATATTCGCATCATTCTTAATGTTTACGGGAATAAAAATAACTAATGGAGTAGAACCAATACTAGAAACAACAAAACTAGGAATGTTTAAATTCTTTACAGTAGACTCAAATCTATTCATGGGTATAGTAGCATTACTATTCATAATAAAAAATAAATCAATAACAAAAAATATGTATAGACTAAAACTTATGTCAACAACAGCAGTAACACTAACACTTATAGTAGTACTTGCATATCTTGCACCTATATCACAAGGTGGATTAAAATCAATGCTTCAAAACAGCAACATGTTTTTTCACCTTATAATACCGGTTTTAAGTATAATTAATTTTACAATATTCGAAAAAACAAATGAACTGAAAATAAAAGATACATTTTACGGCTTAATACCAACAATTATATACGCAATACTATATGTAATAAACTTAATAATACACATAGAAAATAATAAAATATCACCAATATATGATTGGTACTGGTTTGCGCAAAATGGAATAATAGCGGCAATAATTACAGCCATAACAATAATAGTAACAACACATATAATAACGTTGATACTATGGAAACTAAACAAAAGGAGGTAAATATGATACCAGAATTTTTAGAAAGACTATTAATAAATCAATACGGAGAAGATTTAATGAACAAAATATTAGAAGGATATAAAGAAAAAAGAAATCCATCACTTAGAATTAATACTATAAAAACAACAAAAGAAAAAATAAAAAACGAATTAGAAAATAATAATATAAAATATAAAGATGTTAATTGGTATGAAGATGCATTAATGATAGAAGAAGAAAAAGATATAAGAAAATTAGATATCTACAAAAATGGAGAAATTTATATGCAAAATCTATCATCAATGATACCACCAATAATATTAAATCCCAAAAATGAAAAAATACTAGATATGGCAGCATCCCCAGGAGGAAAAACGACAGAAATATATAATCTATCAAATAAAGAAGCACTAATAACAGCGGTTGAAAAAAACAAAATTAGATCAGAAAGACTAAAATATAATATAGAAAAACAAGGATCAAAAGCAACAATATTAAATGAAGATGCTACAAAATTAGATGAGTTTTATAGATTTGATAAAATACTATTAGATGCTCCATGTAGTGGTTCAGGAACACTAAGTATACATGATAAATCACTAGAACACTTTAGTGAGTCATTATTAAACAACTGTATTAAAACACAAGAACAATTACTTAATAAAGCACTACAAATACTAAAAAAAGACCACTTAATGGTATACTCAACATGTTCAATACTATATGAAGAAAATGAAGAACAATTAGAAAAATTAATAAAACAAAATAAAATAGAAATAATACCAATAGATGATGAAATATTCAAAGAAATACCCAAACTTCCAACGAAAATAAAAGGAACAATATGTGTATGTCCAAATAATCTATATGAAGGATTTTTTATATCTTTAATAAAAAAGATTGACAATTAATTCAAAATTAAATAAAATAATAGAAAATTTAGAGGTGAAGTAATATGCCTAAAAATGAAATTGAAGGATATAAATGCTTTTATGAAGGATTAGAAACTAAACCAGGTATTAAAATGGAAATAGGGAAAAAATATAATACCAAAGAACCTCCAAAATTCCATTCATCAGGGTTTCACATGTGCGAAAGAATGGAAGATACATTAAGATTCTTTGATAGTTTTGAAAACAAAATTGAAATATGCAAAGCAATAGGGTATCCAGAATATAAAAAAGAAGATGATGATTACTATGGATATTACGATATGTATAGTTGCCAAGGTATCCTTTTAATAAAAAAATTAACAAGACAAGAAATAATCGAAATGGCTAGAAATATGGATGAAACAAGAATTCAAAGATTTTTACAATTATATAATTTAAATCCATCAGAACTAGAAGAATTTATAAAAAAATATAGTGACGGATATCACGATTATATTCTCTCAATAATAGAACGTAACCAAACAGTTCCCAAAGAATTATCAAACCAACTATCAAAAAGATTAAGAAGATATGGAAATTATTAGTAAAACTGTAAGAAAAAAACAGTTTTTTTTTCTTAAAAAAGTTTAAATATTTACAATCATATCCCTATTTGATATAATTTTAACAGGGTGAAAAAATGAGCAAAGTATTAGATAATAAATGTCCAGGTTGTGGAGCACCAATTCACTTTAAACCAGAAATAGGAAAATTTAAATGTGACTACTGTGATGGTGAATATACAGCAGAGCAACTAAAAGACATGGAAAAAATTAATAAAGAAGAAGTAGATACTACAAATTATGTTAACTATAACTGTCCAGACTGTGGAGCAGAAATAATTACAGATGAAAATACAGCAGCAACATTCTGTGTATACTGTGGAAATACTTCAATAATAAAAAATAGACTATCAGGTGAATTTGCACCAAGTAAAATAATTCCATTTAAAATGGAAAAACAAAAAGCAATAGATGCATTTAAAAGACTACGAAAAGGAAGACCACTAACTCCTAAATCGTTTATTAGTGAAAAAAACATAGAAAAAATACAAGGAGTATATATACCTTTTTGGCTATATGAAGTAGATGTAAATGGAACAATAGAAGCAGCAGCAACGCGTGTAAAGTCATGGTCTTCAGGTGATACTCACTATACACAAACAGATTACTATAATGTAGTAAGAACAGGAACTATGACATATCATAGAGTACCTGTAGATGGATCAACAAGATTTGCAAATGACATGATGAACACAATAGAACCATTTGACTATAGCAAATTAATTGACTATAATCATGCTTATCTATCAGGTTTCTTAGCAGAAAAATATGACGTTAATAAAGAAGATGCATTTAAAGATGCAAAAACAAGAACATTAAACTCAACAAAAGAAGAAATGTTAAATAGTATGAATGGGTATACAAGTAAAACAATAAAGAAAAATGATCTTGAACCAAAAGAAACAAAAGTTGAATATGCGTTACTACCAGTATGGATGGTTAATGTAAAATATAAAGATAAATTCTATCTTTTTGCAATGAATGGAGAATCAGGAAAATTCATAGGAAATATACCATTAGATAAAAAAAGAGTAGTAATATATATAATCATAACTTTTATAATATCATTCTTAATATTTACAATTATTAGCAAATTCATTTCTTCAACAGGAGGCGTAATATGAAAATACTAAAAAAACTAATACTAATTGCGCTTTGCATATTTATAAATACAAAAATAGTATCAGCAAGTACAGAAACACGTGAAAGAACTGAAGAAAATAACTATGGAATAAATAAAAAATTACCACATGCAAATATAACAAACGCAAAAAAAATACCATTTGTAAATGCAAATGAAAAAATATATGACTATGCTGATATCTTAACTGATGAAGAAGAAAAAAAAGTATATGAATCAATAAATAAATTCATAAAAGAAACACATATGGATATGGTATTTGTGTCAATAGACGAAAAATATACACATAAACAAGTAGAGGACTATGCATGTGACTTTTATGGCTATAATGACTTTGGAATTGACTTCGAAAGTTATAGTGGACTAATATTAATTAGAAATAATAATACATATGCAGATGGGAAAAAATATTATTATATAGCGACAACAGGATTAGCAAGATTATACTATGCCGACGGTGGTAGACTAGAAAATATATTAGATGATATATATGATGATTTTGTTTCCGATAACTACTTAGAAGGAATAAAAAAATTTGCAAATGAAAGTATTTCATACTATCAAAAAGGATATGATCATAAATATAAAACAATCTTTACAAAAGAAGTATATATTGATGAAAATGGAAATATAAATGCTAAACCATATATTCCAATAATAATTCGTGTAGCTGGGTCATCAATAATAACTTTAATAACAATATTAATACTAGTAAGTAAAAATAAGATGGTAAGAAAAGCTGTAAAAGCAAATGAATACTTAGATAAAGGCTCAATAAACTATACACAAAGTATGGATCAATTTGTTAGATCACATACAACACACTATACAACGTCGTCAAGCAGCGGAGGTGGCGGAAGCTCACATGGCGGATCATCGGGATTCGGTCACGGTGGCGGAGGAAGAAGCGGATAATAAATCCGTTTTTTTCTTTACAAAAAAATAGTAAAAAAATAAAAGAAATATAAACATTAATTTACAATAAAGATAATTTTTGATATAATTTCTATAGAATTACAATGCAGGAGGTAGTTATGGCTAAAAAGAAAAAAAGAAAAGAAACAAAAAAAGACACCGGTTATCTAATAGAACTAAAAGGAATGTTATTAATACTAATCGCAATAATAGGAATATGCAAATTCGGAATAGTAGGAGCATTTATAGGACACTTTGCAGCCTTCTTTGTAGGAGTAGCATATAACATACTTTTAGCAGTCCTTTTTATAGTAGGAATATATATGATAGTAAAAAGAGACTATCCTAACTTCTTTTCCTCAAAACTAATAGGAATATACGCAATAGTAATATCAATATTAGTATTTTGTCATATAGACTATATAAAACAATTAGACACATCAGGAACTGAAATATTTAAAGAAACAATTGATAACTTAATGACATTTGCTAATAATACAGGCCAAATTCAAGGAGGAGGAATGATAGGAGCATTCTTCGCATGGGCAAATGTATCACTATTCACAATAGATGGAACGAGAGTTGTATGTATAGCCTTAATAATATTTGGAATAGTAATGTTTACAGGTGTATCAATATATGACATGATTACAGCAAGTAAAACTAAAGTATCAAATGCATTAAAAAGAGGAGAACAAAAAACTAAAGAAAAAGCTAACAAAGAACAACTTAAAATTGAAATACCAAATGAAGAATATGATGAACCAGAAGAAGAACCAAAGAAAGAAGAAAACAAACTTGTTATATCAAGCTTTGATGAATTAAAACAACCAGAACCAAAAGAAGAAGCAGTCGTAGTAGATAAAGACGATATAGAAATAATTATGCCAGAAGATTATGAGGAAAATAAAGAATATAAACTACCATCAATTGAACTTCTAAACAAACCAAAAAAGAAAAACCTATCAGTAAATAAATCAAAAATAAACGAAACAGCAGAAATACTAAAAAGTGTATTCCATGACTTTAATATAGATGGACATGTTGTAACCGCACACGTTGGGCCTGCAGTAACACAATATGAAATGGAAATAAAAGCAGGAACAAAACTAAGTAAAATCCTAGGAATACATAGAGAAATAGCATTAGCACTAGCCGCAAAAGACGTAAGAATACAAGCACCAATTCCAGGAAAAAAGACAGTAGGAATTGAAATACCAAATGCCCAAACAGCAATGGTATCAGTAAGAGAAATATTAGAAACTATAAAACCAGAAGACGATGATAAAAAACTACTAGTAACATTCGGACAAGACATTATGGGTAATTCAGTAACATGGCAAATAAATAAAACCCCACATATGCTAGTAGCAGGATCTACTGGTTCAGGTAAATCAGTATGTATCAACAGTTTAATTGTATCAATGCTAATGCGTACAAAACCAGACGAAGTAAAACTAGTATTAGTAGACCCTAAAAAAGTTGAACTTTCAATGTATAATGGGGTTCCACACTTACTAGCGCCAGTTGTAACAGACGCAAGAAAAGCAAATATTGCTCTTAAAAAAATAGTCGTAGAAATGGAAAGAAGATACGACGAATTTGAAAGAACAGGAACAAAAAACATAGAAGGATACAACAAATACATAGATAAACAAAATGAACTAAATCCAAACGAACCTCAAAAACACTTACCATTTATAGTAGTTATAATAGATGAGTTAGCAGACTTAATGTTAGTAGCAGCAAAAGAAGTAGAAGACTCAATAATGAGAATAACACAAATGGCAAGAGCTGCAGGAATACACCTAATAGTAGCAACACAAAGACCATCAACAGACGTAATTACAGGTGTTGTAAAAGCAAACATACCAACAAGAGTAGCATTCGCTGTATCATCACAAATTGACTCAAGAACAATACTAGATATGGCAGGAGCAGAAAAACTACTAGGAAAAGGAGATATGCTATTCCTACCTCAAGGAGAAAACATTCCGATAAGAGTACAAGGAACATTTATATCAGACGAAGAAATAAAAGCAGTAGTAGACTATACAATATCACAACAAAAAGCTAGATACGATAATACACTAACAATGGATGATGAAGAGATGAATGCTAAATCATCATTTGATGGAGAACACGATGCAGAAGAAGAACCACTATACAATGAAATAGTAGAATTCGTAGTAACACAAGGAAAAGCAAGTGCATCACTACTTCAAAGAAGATTCCACTTAGGATACAATAGAGCAGCTCGTTGTATAGACCTACTAGAAGAAAGAGGTATAATTGGACCCAACAACGGTTCTAAACCTAGAGAAGTATTAGTAAAGCTAGAAGGAAAAGAAGAATAAAACTCTTTTCCTTTTCATATACTTTAATAAACAAAAAACATATACTAACAGTATATAAGAATATACCCCCAAAATCTTGAAAAAAATGTCGTTTTGTGGTATATTTAAATGGGTGATGAAAATGGCATTAAAATGGCTAATTGTAATTATTATATGTTGCTTCTTAGAAGCAATCACAGTCAACTTAGTATCCGTCTGGTTCATTGCTAGTGGAATAGTCGCGCTAATCGCATCATTCTTTACAGACTCATTTGAAATACAACTTGGAATTTTTGTTATACTTGGATTATTCTTACTAATAACAACAAGAAAACCACTACAAAAATTAGTAAATCAAAAAAAAGAAAAAACAAACGTAGACAGAATATTTGATATGACTGGAGTGGTAACAGAAGAAATATCAAAAAATAAATCAGGAGTAGTAAAAATTGATGGAAAATATTGGACAGCTATTTCAGACGAAACTATACCAGTAGATAGTATAGTAAAAGTACTATCAATAAATAGTACAAAATTAAAAGTAAAGAAAGTAGAGGAATAAAATATGGAATTTTTAATTATCTTATTAGTATTAATATTTATTATCGTAATACCAAACGTAAAAGTAGTACCACAAGCAAAAGTATATGTTATTGAAAGATTAGGATCATACTTTAAAACATGGCATAATGGACTACAACTTAAAATACCATTTATAGATAGAGTAGCAAATGTAGTTACATTAAAAGAAGTTGTAAAAGACTTCGCACCACAACCAGTTATTACAAAAGATAATGTTACAATGCAAATAGATACAGTTGTATACTTCCAAATAACAGATGCAAAACTATACACATATGGAGTAGAAAACCCAATAAATGCAATTGAAACTTTAACAGCAACAACACTAAGAAATATAATTGGTGAACTAGAATTAGACCAAACATTAACATCAAGAGATATAATCAACTCAAAAATGAGAGCAATTCTAGATGAAGCAACAGATCCATGGGGAATAAAAGTTAACCGTGTAGAAGTTAAAAACATTATTCCACCAAGAGATATTCAAGAAGCAATGGAAAAACAAATGCGTGCAGAACGTGAAAGAAGAGAAAAAATCCTACAAGCAGAAGGTGAAAAGAAATCAAGTATCCTTATCGCTGAAGGTGAAAAAGAAAGTGCAATATTAAGAGCAGAAGCTAAAAAAGAATCACAAATCAAAATAGCTGAAGGAGAAGCAGAAGCATTATTAAAATTAAAAAGTGCAGAAGCACAAGGTATTAAACTATTAAAAGAAGCTGGAGCTGATCAATCGGTATTAGCACTAAAAAGCTACGAGGCATTAGCTCAAGTAGCAAACGGTCAAGCAACAAAAATTATACTTCCTGCAGATTTACAAAATGTTGCTACAATAGGAACAGTTATAAATGAAATGATAGATAAAAAGTAAGGAAACCTTACTTTTTTTTAATAGAAAAATTACTAGGTCCATGAATAACACGCCCATCAATATCATATCTTGAACCGTGACATGGACAATCCCAAGTTTTATCAATCTCATTAAAAATAAGACCACAACCTAAATGAGGACATTTATCAATTATTTTATGTTGATTTCCATCAGTATCAGTATAAACAGCGTATTTAATACCATTAATATATTTATAACTAATATTTCTTTTCTTAGGTTTAAAAAATGTAACAACGTTATCAAACATATTCTTAATACATGATGAATTAATCAAACTCTTTCTATTGATAGAAAACATTTCAGAATATTTATTTTTAATGCCCTTAATTGAATCAGATATAATTGAAGCGGCAAGAATACTATTTGTCATTCCCCATTTATTAAAAGCAGTTGCCACAAAAATACCTTTCTCAACTTCATCAATAATAGGTAAATAATCAGTAGAAGTAATATCATAATTATACCAGGTGTATTTAATTGGATAATTAAAATGTCTTTTAAAATCATTAATAACCTTGTTAATATTTTTCTTATGATTTAATTTACCACCCAATAAATCATCACCGCTTGCATAAATCATATAATCTTTATAATATCTCATTGAAACCACATTGTCATCATTACTAATCATATTAGAATTATAAATTTTATCAGCCTTTGAACAAACAACATATTCTTTCGTAAGACTGGTAACAATGGGAAAAAATAACTTCTTAACAAATATAGGATAGTGAGTACAAATAATAACTTGCTTAGCAGTTATCTTATTCTTATTAGTCTTAACTAAGAAATAATCTAACTTACGAGATATACTAAGAGCACGAGTATATTCATAAATTAATGCTTTATCCTTACATAAATCTTTAATATAATTAATATACTTAAGAGGATTGAATACAAAAGAATGATCGGATTTTATACCATATAAGCATGGATAACCATTTGGAAGCTTATTAACAATATCACATTTTAAAACCTTATCCAAAAAATTTTTTTCATTCATAATTTTTTTAATATTTTCATTGAAATTAGTAAAGAGATACGAATAATTCCTATTCAAATCACAAGGAATTTTATACTTATTTATAAGCCTAACTAATTTTTTTACAGAATAAACCTGTGAATTTAAATAATCATAAGCTAAATTTTTTGAAATTTTAGAAATGTTTTGGTAATTATATTCCTGCATCACAGAAATTTTCCCAGTAGTTTTATTAGTAATCCCAGAACCAATACGATTTGAATCGATTAAAACTATTTTTTTATTACTATCTAAAAGCATTAAGAGAGTATTTAGTCCACACATCCCACCACCGATTATTAAAATATCACAATCAACATTTTTTTTAGTATATTTATAGTTAGATTTTTGATAATCCCAAATAGATTTGTTCATACTATCACCACTAATATAATGGACTTATATAAACAAATATATTCAATTGACTTTTGTCAAATTTTGTTGTATTATTAAAAAGAGTAGAAAAGAGTAGGAGAGATTTATGAATTGTAAAAAATGCGGAGCCCCATTAGAAAATAATAGTAAATTTTGTGGAGTATGTGGTTCAATTCAAGAACCAAATATACAACAAACAGATGTAATTCAACAACCAGGAATAGTTCAACCAGTGCCAAATATGGTTCAACCTGAACAACCAGGAGTGGTTCAACCAGCGCCAAATATGGTTCAACCTGAACAACCAGGAATGGTTCAACCAGCGCCAAATATGGTTCAACCTGAACAACCAGGAATGGTTCAACCAGTGCCAAATATGGTTCAACCTGAACAACCAGGAATAGTTCAACCAGCGCCAAATATGGTTCAACCTGAACAACCAGGAATAGTTCAACCAGCGCCAAATATGGTTCAACCTGAACAACCAGGAATAGTTCAACCAGTGCCAAATATGGTTCAGCCTGAACAACCAGGAATGGTTCAACCTGTACCAACCGTTGAACCAATAAATATGAGTAATGATATGTTGCCACCAATTGGTACAACACCACAAGACGAAGAACCACAAGAAAAAAAGAAACATTCAGTTTTACCAGCTATTTTAATAATATTAATATTATTAGTAGTAGCAGCATTTTGTATATATAAATTCTTATTTAATAAGCCAGATAAAATAGTAAAAGGATTGATAAATACAGCATACGATAAATTTGAAAATATAATAGTAGATACACAAAAATATGATTTTGAAAATGAACCAATAATAGTTAATGGAGATTTAACACTAGATACAAATATAGAAGGCCTTGAAAACTTAAAAGATATTAAACTAGAATATAAAACAGGAATAGATTCAAAAAATAAAAAAATTGAAGTAGGCGGCTTAATAAAGGAAGACAATGAGGAATTATTAAATGCTGCAATGTATTTATTAGATAATAATGCATATCTTTCATTAAAAGATATTTATCCAAGTTTAATTAAAATAAATGATACAGAAATGAATTTTAACTTTTATGATTTGATAGAAAAAAACTATACACAAGAAGATATAAAATTCATAGTAAAATCATACAAAGATATTCTAATAGAATCACTAGATATGAATGATTTCAAAGCCTCAAATGATAAAATAGAGATAGATGGAAAAGAAATAAAAGTATCAAAGTTAACATATGACCTTAATCAAAAAAATCTAAAAAAACTATCTGATAAAATAATAGAAAAAACATTAGAAAATGAAGAACTAATGTCAAAACTTACAAAGGTTACTGGAACAAGTGTTGAACAACTAAAGTCTGAATTAGAAGAATCAAAGAACGAACCTGAAAGTGAATCATATGTACTTCAATTCACAATCAATATTTATACAAAACCAATCACAAATGAATTTGTTGGAATGGATATATTAAATGATTCAATTGGAAATGTAGAAATAAGAAATAGTAAAGATAAAATAACAATGAATCTTAAATCAGATGAAACATCAGCAATTTATACAATAAAAACTAATGGAAAAGAATCAATTACAATTGAATATAAAGGAATGATAGATGATGAAGAATCAACTAGCACAATGACTATAACAAGTAAAGAAATTGATTCAAAAAATGCAGAAGGTACATTAAAAATAAATGTTAATAAAGGAAATAAAACATTTAACATATCTTCAAACTACAAAATTACAGCAGGAGAATCATTTGCAGATATAGACACTACAAATTCAAAATTTATAAATGAATTAACGCCAGAAGAACAGTCACAAATATATTTAGATATTATGACAAAATTACAAAATTCAAAATTGTACAATATGATTAATTCATTACTTTCAAATGAATCAAATTATGATTACGACAGTGATTTATCATCTACACTATCTGACACATTATAAATTTAAAGAACTACCTAACAAAATTAAGGTAGTTCTTTAGTTTTTCTTCAAACTTAACTAAACCATAGTCATTATTATAATAATTAGGATATTCATTAAGATGAGCAAGAGCAATTTTAGCTGTAATTTCCAAATCATCATTAGTCACATTTGTAGAAGGATTAGCACTCCCATGTTCAAGTTCGATATTAAGTCCAGTCAATAAATCATTAACACTAAATTTATCAAAAACAATACCTAGTCTATTAGAAATATTAACAGCGTCATATAAATTAAACATAACATCACCCATATATAATATGAAATATCTTTGACAATTGTAATAATAAGTTATATAATTATTAATAGAATAGGGAGAATGTACATGAGAAAAAAACCTTTTGTAGTATGTTTAATGGATGGTATGGGGATAGAAGATGCAAAATCATATGCTATATATGATTCGCAAATTATGCCTACACTAGATGCCTTAACAAATAGATATTTATTTACAACACTTCAATCAAACGGTAAATCTGTCGGACTAAGTGAGGATGCATCTGTAACAAAAGAGCTTGGATATTTAAACATAGGAGCAGGAAAAACAGTAAAACAATCAGTAGAAATACTAAATGAAAAAATTGAACAAAATCAATTTTTTAATAATGCTTCACTAAAAATAGTAACAGATCATGTCATAAACAATAATTCAAAATTCCATATAATAACACTTATTGGTGATAAATACGGCGAAGACTCTACATCACATCTAAGAAAAATGATTGAATTTTGTAATAGTATAGGAGTAAAAAAAATATTTCTACACTTATATTTAGGAGCAAATTGTAATTCGCTTAATAAAACATTTCCAAAATATACAGCAATGATCCATAGAATAATGAATCTATATCCAAATGTTAAAATTAGCTCAGTATCAGGAATAAAACATTTAAAAGATTCATCTGGAATAACAGTGACAAAAGAATTATATAAAGTTACAGTAGGTGGAATAGGAGAACATTGGCTAAATTATAATGAAGCAGTAGAAAGTAACTACAAAAGAAAAAATTTAGAAGAGAACATAGTACCATTCTTAGTTGCGGACGATGGCTTAATTGAAAATACTGATGGAGTATTTATATTTAACTATGAAAATGACCTAGGATCATTATATACAGATCTTTTAATACAACCACAAAAATATATGTATACAAATAACACAAATATAAACATCAAGATAGCATCGTTATTTCCATTACAAAATCAAACAACTACAAGTTGCCTAAACTATGAACAAGTAAGCACCTCATTCTATGGTACACTAAATCAAAATGGAATAAAACATCTATTAGTAGCACCAAAAGAGAATGTTCCATATATTAATTATTATTTTAATGGATGTAATAACATGCAAGCAACACAGGTACTTGCAATAGAATTACAAGAAACAGGAAATTACGATCTAGATATATCAAATAAATTTCAACTAACAACAAATAAGGCAGTAGAAGCAATAACTAGTGACTTCTATGATCTAATCATAGTTGATTATCAAATAGAAGACATAACAAAACAAAGAAATACTGATAATATAAAAACAGCGCTTTTAAATCTAGATAAAAATCTAACACAACTATATAATTTAATAATACAAAAAAATGGAATACTATATCTAACATCATCATATGGATTAAATGAAGCATTATACAACAATAAAGAAGAATTGGTTAATATAGATTTCTCAAAAAAACTTCCTTTTGTAATAGTAAACAATGACATATCAAAATCAGCTTATTCACTACAAAGTGGAACGCTAAGTGATTTAAGTACAACTATAATATCTGAACTTGAAATCCCACCAATGCAAGGTATGACAGGAAAAAACTTACTAGTAAAGGCATATGGAAAAACAAAAAAGAAACAAAAGAAAACACTTCTAATTATAGTAGCGCTTATAGCTATAATGTTGCTCGCTGTAGTTGTATTAATGTATCTTGGATTAATATAGGTGTAATATGAAAAATAAAGGATTTACTCTAATAGAAATATTAGGTGTACTAGCAGTTTTAGCGCTTCTTTCAACTATAATTATAATGTCAGTGAATAAATCATTAAAAGATTCAAAAGAAACATTATACCAAGTACAAATTGAAGAAATAAAAAATGCAGCAAGCATGTGGAGAACAGACAATATAGAACAAATACCAAATGTTGGTTATCATTCGATAACGCTACGTGATTTACAAAATGCTGGATACATAAACAATGAAATTATTAATCCAAAAACTGATAAAGAACTCAATAATTTTACAATAAAAATTGGGATGAACGAAATAACATTAGAAATAGTTGAGTAATCAATTATTTCTTTTTGCTTTTATTTATAGTATAATTGAATAGGTGGTTATATGTTATATTCTTCAGTAAATAATGAAAAAATAAAAAATATAAAAAAACTAAATACAAAAAAATATAGAGATGAAACAAATTTATACTTAGTAGAAGGAGAACATCTAATAAAAGAAGCGTATGAAAATAATGTATTAGAAGAATTAATACTATTAGAAAATACAAAATTAAATATAGATGTAAAAACAAGTTACGTAACAAAAAATGTATTAAAATTTATAAGCAATTTAGATACACCTAATGGAATAATAGGAATATGTAAAAAGAAAGAAAATACATTACAAGGAAATAAAATAGTAATACTAGAAGATGTACAAGATCCAGGAAATCTTGGAACAATAATAAGAAGCTCAGTAGCCTTTAATGTAGATACATTAGTATTAAGTAATAATACAGTAGATTTATACAATCCAAAAGTAATAAGAGCTACCCAAGGGATGATATTTAAATTAAACATAATTATAGAAAATAACTTAGAAGAATTAATAAAAAATCTAAAACAAAATAACTATACTATTTATACTACAAACGTAAAAAATGGAAATAGTTTAAAAACTATTGAAAAAAAGGATAAACTTGCTATAATAATGGGCAATGAAGGAAGTGGAGTAAGCGATAAACTTAATTCACTTGCAGATAAATATTTATACATAGATATGAACAAAAACTGTGAATCACTAAATGTCGCAGTAGCAACTAGTATAATACTTTATGAATTAGATAAGTAGGTGGAATATGAATTATATTTATATAGGAGATATAGTAAATACTCATGGAATAAAAGGAGAACTAAAAATAATTTCACACTTTAAATATAAAAACAATGTATTTATAAAAGGAACACCAATTTATATTGGAAAAAACAAAGAAAAACAAGTAATAAATAGTTATAGAAAACATAAAATCTTCGATATGATAACCCTTCTAGGATTTAATGATATAAATGAAGTATTAAAATATAAAGGAGAACCAGTATATATAGATAAAAATGAAATAAAAATAGATGGTATTCTAAATGAAGAATTAATAGATATGGACGTATATAATGAAGACTCATTCATAGGAAAAGTAACAGACATACTAAATAATGGTGTATATGACATATTAGTAATAGAAAAAGAAAACAATAAAAACCTAGTTCCAAACATAAATGAATTTATAAAAAACATCGATTTAGAAAACAAAAAAATACAAATAAATATGATAGAAGGATTAATAAATGAAAATTGATATATTAACGCTTTTTCCAAATATGTTTGAAGGGGTTTTTAATGAATCTATTATAAAAAGAGCTATAGAAGAAAAAAAGATAGAAATAAATATAATAAACTTTAGAGACTATACTAAAGATCCACACAATAAAGTAGATGACACACCATATGGTGGAGGAGCAGGAATGGTTCTATCATGTCAACCAATATTTGACTGTGTAGAAAGTATAAGAACTGAATATTCAAAAGTAATACTACTAACGCCAGCAGGAATACCATATAAACAAAAAATGGCATATGAATTATCAAATGAAAAACACTTAATAATAATATGTGGACACTATGAAGGATTTGATGAAAGAATAACTACTATATGCGACTATGAAATATCAATTGGTGACTATGTCTTAACAGGCGGAGAAATTCCAGCAATGGCACTAGTAGACTCAATAACTAGACTATTACCAGGAGTAATAACAGAAGAATCACATGAATTAGATTCATTCAATAATAATCTATTAGACTATCCAACATATACAAAACCAGCAGACTTTAGAGGACTAAAAGTACCAGAAGTACTACTTTCAGGACATCATGAAAATATAAAAAAATATAGATATGAAGAAAGCCTAAAAAGAACTAAAGAAAGAAGACCAGACTTACTAGAGGTGAAACATGAAGAAAATTAAGAAATATCACTTATATAAAAGAAAAACAAAAGAAAGAAAAGTAGAACTTAATACTAATAAAGAAATAGGATATACTATAAAACCTAAAAATCAAATGAAATATGAAGGAATTGTAGTTAACAGTATGACTATAATAGATGACTACCTAATTAAAACATTATTAAAAAAGAAAATAAAGAAAAAACTAGACATGTATCTACAATTCTTAATAACAGTTCTAGAAGAAGATGATACTGATGGTGGACACTTAATGTTCGCATTAAATGATCTTGAAAGATATAGAAGACTAGTAATAAATAACTATAAAAAATATCTAGAAGAAAAATATGTAAAATTATTAATGAATAAAATGGACTTAATAGAACAAGAACTAAAAGCAAAAATAAAAATAGATATAAATAACTTTAATTTTGGAGAATTAGAAATAGAAGAACAAAAAAAAGGTAGAAATCGCTAAAAATCTATTGATTAATTAAAAAAAATATGTTAAAATTTACTACGTTGTGATCCGCTTTAGAAAAATCTATATGATCATATAATAAAAAAGGAGAGTGACATTGTGAATTTAGTTGAAAAGATAACTAAAAGTCAAATAAGAACAGATATCCCTGAATTTAGAGTTGGAGATACTGTAAGAGTTGACGTAAAAATTATTGAAGGAAAAAGAGAAAGAATTCAAGCTTTTGAAGGAATCGTAATGGCAATCCAAGGAACTGGAGTTGCTAAAAACTTCATAGTAAGAAAAATCTCAAGTGGAGTTGGAGTAGAAAGAACTTTCCCAGTAAACTCACCAAAAGTAGCTGGTGTAGAAGTTATTAGAAAAGGTAAAGTTAGAAGAGCTAAACTAAACTACTTAAGAACTCTAAAAAAACAAGCAAAAATCAAAGAAAGAAATTAAGGCTTATGCCTTTTTTTTGTTTTAAAAATAATGTATAATATATTTGGTGATTTAAAATGAAAATAAACAAAAAAGAAATACTATCATATGTTGGAATAATAGTAGCTGTAATCCTAATTAGAACATTTATAGCTACACCAGTTAAAGTATCAGGCCCAAGTATGCAACCAACACTAAATAATAATGACATACTAATACTAAAAAAATACGATAAAAAAATAGAAAGATTTGATATAGTAGTAATTGACCATCAAAAATCTAAACTAGTAAAAAGAGTAATAGGACTACCAGGAGAAAAAATAAAAATAACAACAACAAGAGTAGGAGATAACTATGTAAGTGCAATATACATAAATGGAGAAAAACTAGAAGAAAACTATGGTAAAGAACCAATTCAAAGTGATGGACTTGCTCATGAAGAAATAACACTTGCAAATGACGAATACTTTGTATTAGGAGACAATAGAAACAATTCAAGTGACTCAAGAATAATTGGACCAATAAAAAAGAAAAACATAATGGGAGTAACTACAACAAGAATAATTCCTAAATTTGGAAAAATAGATAAATAGGAGAGTTTTATGTTTGAATTAATATTTGGATTATTATTTACAATAATATCAACAATTATTTTAATAGTATTTTTGGCTTCTGGTGAATCAAACATAATTGTATTATTAGTATGTGGACTATTTTTAATCATAGGCCTTATATTTATGATTAAAGGACTAATAAAAATAATAAAAGATATTCTTACATCAAAAAAAGGTGAAGAATGTTATGGATGTGTAAAGGACATACAAGAAACAGGAGAATATGTAAATGGCGCTCCTATATATAAAGCGGAATTCAATGTATATGTAGAATCAGAATACAGAACATTTGAACTCTCAGAAAAAATAGGAATGAAACCAGAAAAATATCCAATCGGATCATATGCAAAATTAAAATACTATGACAATGACATAAATATAATTGAATCTATAGAAGAAACATCTATACCAGAAGAAATAAAAGAAAAAATAAAAGTAGATAAAATGATAGATGAAATAATTGAAATAGATGGAATAAAATATAAAAGAATGTATTAGGGAGTAAATATGAAAGAAGTATATAACAAATATTTAAATAATGAAATTAAACTAGAAAAATGGCAAATAATTGGAATAATATGCTTAATAATAATAATATCAGGATTCTTTGGTTGGGTATATGAATACATATTCTATTTCTTTAATGGAGGAATGGAAAAATTCTATTGGAGAGGTGGAAATTACCTACCATGGATAAATATATACGCAACAGGAGCTTTAATAATAATATTTTTTACAAGAAAAATAAAAAAGCATCCATTACTAATATTCTTAATAGCTGTATTATCAACAGGAATACTAGAATTTTGTTCAGGATTTGTAATATATGAATTCTTTGGAGGACTAAGATTCTGGGACTATAATACAGAAATACTAAACTTTGGAAATATTGGTGGATATGTGTGTTTAAGAAGTGTAGGATTCTTTGGATTATCAGCACTATTATTAATGTACGTAATTGTACCACTATGTATATATATATCACAAAAAATGAACAAAAAAACATTCTTAATATTAAGTATAACACTATGTTCTATAGTACTATTTGATGAATTCTATAACTTAATATTCGCAAGAATTTTACATACACCAAGAGCATGTGAAGTATATAGAAAACTAGGATTTAATTTCATGAGTTACAAATAAAATAGACAATCACTTGTCTATTTTTAATTTCAATATTTTTTTAATTTTAGGTAATGCTAAAGAATAACCATCAGAACCACTTTCAAATAACATATATAAATAATCATCTTTATAAAATATTCCTTCAATCATAGGAGGTAATTTATGCTTTTTATAAACCTTATCAAACTTATAATAAGGAATATCCTTACCATTTAATTTATAATAACCACTTTCTATTGGCTTATTATAAACACTTAAAGTAGAATTAATAAGATATGTAAATGACTGAGAAAAAATAAACTTATCACCAACTATTTCCATTCCTTGAACCATCTTAGGTAATGAAACAATATAAGACGGATTAGAATAATCTATATTAGAAACATCATATGCCATAAGAAGTGGATTACCATCAGGTACATCATAAAAAGGATTTAAATAAAAGTCACCAATAAATAAAGTACCATCATGATATAAACAAAAATCTCCTCTATTAGGTAATTTAGTATTACTTAAACTCTTAATATAATCTGAATTAGTATTAATGATTTCCTCTAAACTAAACTCATCAACCTCATAATCATTAGTAATCCAAACAGTCTTATTATCAGTAGTAATACCCCCAACATGTTTATTATCATCCTTATCATTAACATCAATTAACTTAAGAGATTTTAATAACTTACCAGAATCATAATCAGTAACATATAACATACTAACATCATGTTCTTTATTATAAGAAGTTTGCAAAACTACATTATATAAAGAAGAATAAGCAAGACCCTGAGGAATATAATGATTAGTATTACCATGAACATCAAATGACTTAATATACTTATTCTTATTAATAGAATAAGAAACATTAATCCTAATATAATCAATAATAAAAACTAATAATACAAAAAAAATAAATCCAACCAAACCCTTTAAAACTAACTTCAAATACATCATATACATCTCCTATAATAATTATATCATAAATAATAAAAAAATTTGACAACATAAAATATTATATATATAATATAAAATCAACAAAGGAGAGTATATATGAAAGAAGAAAAAGTAAAAGTTGATCCCATATTTATAGAAGCATTAATAAAAGGAAGATATGCTCAAAGACAAGAAATTGAAGAGAAGATGGGTGTACCAATAGGCTATTTATCTAGTATAATTAATGGAAAAATAAAAGGAATGAAATCACGATTATTATATAGTTTTTTGGAAGCTATTGGAGTATCTATTTCCGATTATGAAGATATGTTACCACAAGCATTAAATATTATTTCAGATAGCACTATATCTAATGAAATTAGAAAACAAAAATTATACTTATTGATATCAACTTATTATCAATTAAAAGAAACACAAAACTCTAAACATAAGAAATAGGAAAATAATTCCTATTTTTTTTATTAATGAAAAAAATTAAAACAAATATGATATAATACTAACATAAGGTAAGGAGGATTATGAAAGAGATTGTATGTTATTTTTCTGCTACTGGTACAACAAAACTAGTAGCGCAAAATATATCAGAAATATTAAATGCTGATATATTTGAAATAGTTCCACAAGAACTATACACAAAAGAAGATTTAGACTGGAGAAACAAAGAAAGTAGATCATCTATAGAAATGAAAGACGAAAACAGTAGACCTAAAATAAAAGAAAAACTAAATACAAATGAGTATGATACAATTTATTTAGGCTTTCCAGTATGGTGGTATACTGCACCTACAATAATAAATACATTTATAGAAGAAAATGATTTAACAAATAAAAATATATATGTATTTGTAACATCTGGAGGTTCTTCTGTAGATGATAGTTTCAATAATTTGAAAAACAAATATCCAAATTTAAAATTCATAAAAGGAATTAGATTAACACAAAATGATACAAAAGAAAAAATATTAGAATGGAGTAAGTAAAATGAAAGATAAGAAAAAACTATTTATAATAATAGGAATAGTAGTACTCTTATTAGCTTTAATAATAACATGCGTTTTATTAAAGAAAAAACCATCAAAAGTAGAAGAAATAACAATAACATTTAACGTTGATGGCGGAACAGCTGTTGATAATATGAAAATAAAAAAAGGAACAGAAATAGAATTACCAAAAACAGTAAAAGATGGATATAACTTCATGGGATGGTATATCGATGAAGAAAAACTAGAAGATAAAATAACTCTAAATGAAGATAAAACAATAACTGCTAAATGGGAACAAATACCAGAAGACGCACAAACATTTACAATAACATTTAATTCAAACGGTGGAACAAGCATAGACAAATTAACAGTAGAATGTGATAAAGAATTAACTCTACCTGCAAATCCTAAAAAAGAGGGATATACATTTATATCATGGGTAGATCAACATGAAACACCAATACTAGATAAAGCGCTTCTAACATGTGAAGATGTAACTTTATACGCAAATTGGGAAAAAGTAGAAGAAAAGAAAGAAGAAAAGAAATACACATGTCCAGATGGGTACAGTCTAGATGGTACTAAATGTACAAAAACTAAAAACTCTTCTTCAACATGCCCAAGTGGTACAAAAGAAGATGGCGATAAATGTATCAAAATCTCTGATTATACTCAAGGAGAAAGAACATGTCCAACAATAACTATAGAAGGTCATGATTATCAAGGAACTAAAGTTGAAGCTGGTACAACATTCTGTTACTATGCACCAGTAACTTCTTATACGACACAAGAAACATGTGAAGCTATTTCAAACGGCCTTTCAATTGATAAAGATGGTCACTATGATTGGCGTGGTAATAAATGTTATAAAGCAGCACTTACAAATTATAAAACTACATGTTCAGGTGGCTATGAATACTACACTTCTGATGATATTCTAAACAAATTTGGTGGACATAATAATGGTGGATGTTACCGTAATGTAGGTAAAACAAAATACTGTGAAGAAGGTTATGCCTTAACAGGAGATAAATGCGTTAAAACAATAGATGCAACTTTAAATTAAAAAAGAGTAGACTTGATCTACTCTTTTGTGCTATACTTATAAAAAATAGGAGGTACATATGAAGAATAAACACTTGATAGACATAAAAGATTTTTCAAAAAAAGAAATAGACGATTTAATTAAAGTAGCCAATGATATCATTGATAATAGAGATAAGTATTCTCATAAATGTGATGATAAAATATTGGCTACTTTATTTTTTGAACCAAGCACAAGAACAAGACTAAGCTTTGAATCAGCAATGTTAAGATTAGGAGGAAAAGTACTAGGATTTTCAGAAGCATCATCATCATCAACTACAAAAGGAGAAACACTAGGAGATACAATTAGAGTAGTAGGAGGATATGCTGATATTATCGCAATGAGGCATCCAAAAGAAGGAGCACCAACAGTAGCAATCAAAAACTCAATAGTTCCAATAATAAATGCAGGAGATGGTGGACATAATCACCCAACACAAACCCTAACAGACTTGCTTACAATAAGTAGAGAAAAGGGTAGACTAGATAACCTAACAATAGGGTTATGTGGAGACTTAAAATTTGGAAGAACAGTACACTCACTAATAACAGCTATGACAAGATATAAAAATATAAAATTTATCTTAATATCACCAAAAGAATTAAGACTACCAGACTATATGAAAGAAATACTAGACAATAAAAACATAGAATACGTAGAAACAAACAATATAGAAGAATATATGAATGAACTAGATGTGCTATATATGACAAGAGTACAAAAAGAAAGATTCTTTAATGAAGAAGATTATTTAAGATTAAAAGACTACTATATACTTACAAAAGAAAAACTAAAAAAAGCAAAAAAAGACTTAATAATACTACACCCACTACCTAGAGTAACAGAAATAGCTAAAGAAGTAGATGACGACAAGAGAGCAAAATACTTTGAACAAGCATACAATGGAGTATATATAAGAATGGCTTTAATACTAAAACTTTTGGAGGTAAAATAATGAATATAGATACAATAGAAAATGGATATGTGATTGACCATATAACTGCTGGAAACGCAATGAAAATATATGAATTATTAAAACTAAACGAATTAGAATGTCAAGTAGCTCTAATAACAAACGCAAAAAGTAAAAAAACAAAAATAAAAGACTTAATAAAAATAGGAAAACTAATAGATATAGACTTTGATAAACTAGCATTTATAGATCCAAATGTAACAGTAAATATTGTAAAAGATAATAAAATAATAGAAAAAAGAAAATTAGAACTGCCAGAAAAATTAGTAAATGTAACAAAATGTAAAAATCCTAGATGCATAACAAGTATAGAAAGAGACTTAGATCAAATATTTAAACTAACAGATAAAGAAAAACAAACATATAGATGTATATATTGTGAAATGAGTTTAGAAAAATAGTAAATATATAATTAAAAAAAAGTAGCAAAAAATTAATTTATGTGATATAATTGTTCGGTATTGGAAAAAAAGAGGTGAAATAATTGAACAACTGTAGCATAATAATTATCCTATACCTAATATTTGCAGTTATATATGATCAAGTTTTCAAAAAACTAACAAAAACCATGAAAAATGATGGTGGAATGATAGTTTTATTAAATATATTAGCGGGAGTAACATGTTTACTCCTAATTCCGTTATTTAAGATAAAAATACCAAGTAATAAATATACATATATATTTCTAATGTTAGCTTGTATATTCTACGCATTAAATGATAGATTTGATACAACAGCGAGACGTGGAATAGAAGCATCAACTCATAGTATGATTAAACAATTATCAACTGTATTTATGACTTTTATAGGAATATTTATTTTAAAAGAAAAATTAGTAATAAACAAAATAATAGGATTATTACTAATATTAATAAGCAATATATTAGTATTCTATAATAAAAAAACATTAAATAAAAATAAATATATAATATTTGGATTACTTGCAAGCATATTTACAACAATTGCGTTATTAATAGATGTAAATTATTCAGAACAATTTAACTTACCACTTTATGTCGCAATTACGCTAATAGTTCCATCAATATTAATAGTACTATTTGAAGGAATAAAAATAAAAACAATAAAAGAAGAATTAAATAACTCAAATAAAACTTTATTATTAATAACAGGAATATCAAGTGCTTTCATGCTAATACTAAAACTACTAGCGTTCAGACAAGGAGAAATATCATTAATCGCTCCACTTTGTAGTTTAACAATAATACTAAATGTAATTGTAGGATATCTATTTCAAAAAGAAAGAAAAAATTTGATAAAAAAAGTATCAGCTGCTGTATTAATAATAATAGGTATAGTATTAATAAAAATATAAAAGTAGAAAAGAGAAAATTATGAAAAATAAAACACTTTTAATGACTATAATAGCTTTATTAAGTATTATAGCTATAATACTAAAAACAAATTCAAAAAAATCAAATTTGGAATATGAAATAAAAAAACAAAATAGTTATAATATTGAATACATAAAAAAAGGATATTATGTAAATGAACTTGAAAATGGAAAAGTAAATATAACAATCGCAATGGGAGAAAGATCAACTGGTGGATACGAAATATCAATAAAAAACATAAAAATAAAAGAAGAAAAAGTGGTTATATATGTAGAAGAAAAAAGTCCTGCTCCAACAGATAGAGTAACAGAAGCCTTCACATACCCAACAGTACAAGTTGAATTTAATAAAATGCCAAAAAATATAGATATAAAAAGTATAGATGAAAAATACACATATCCAAAAATAAAATAAAAGGACTTAAATAAAAAAACGTAAAAAGATTTATAAGTCTTTTTTATTTATCAGAAAAGTACGTTTAAAATTATAAAAAAACATTTTTAATTGACATACAATTGTTTGTATGATATCATTTGTATGGTGACAATAGCGTGAAGATAAATAGGAATATAAATTTAGATTATATCCAACAAATGAAAAAAATTAATAAACAAAATATTTGGGTGTACTAGTTTTTAGTATATAATTATTATTTGAATAAAAAACAAAATTATATAAAACAGAAAAAAATTTATTTTTACATGATTCTATAAAAGATGAAAAAAATCTATACATAAAATATCCATTTTTAAAAGAAGTAAAAATTAGAGGTTATAGGAACTTAAAAGAAATAGGAGGAATAGAAATGAGTGAAAAACTAAATATAACAAACGAATGGGATAAAGTATTTAAAAAAAGTGATAAAGTAGATCACAAAAAAATAACATTTAAAAATCATTTTGGAATAGAACTAGTAGGAGATATGTATATACCTAAAAATAAAAAAGAAAAACTAAATGCAATAGCTATATGTGGACCATTTGGAGCAGTAAAAGAACAATCAAGCGGACTATATGCTCAAGAACTAGCAGAAAGAGGATTTATCACACTAGCTTTTGATCCATCATTTACTGGAGAATCAGGTGGAACACCAAGATTTATGAATAGTCCAGATATAAATACAGAAGACTTTCAAGCAGCGGTAGACTATTTATCTGTTCAAGAAAATGTAAATAATATAGGAATAATAGGAATATGTGGATGGGGTGGAATGGCACTTAATGCAGCATCTATAGATACAAGAATAAAAGCTACTGTTTCATCAACAATGTATGATATGTCAAGAGTATCAGGAAATGGATACTTTGATGAACAAGATAACGAGGAAGCAAGACATGAAGCAAGAATAAAAATTAACAAACAAAGAACTGAAGACTTCAAAAATAATAGCTATAAACTAGGTGGAGGAGTAGTAGATCCATTACCAGAAGATGCACCATTCTTTGTAAAAGACTATTATGATTACTACAAAACAAAAAGAGGATACCATAAAAGAAGTCTAAACTCAAACGATGGATGGAATATCACAGCAGCAACATCACTAATGAACACACGAATACTTTATTATTCGAATGAAATAAGAAGCGCTGTATTAATAATACATGGTGAAAAAGCACATTCAAGATATTTTAGCGAAACTGCATATGAAAATATGATAAAAAATAATAAATACAAAGATAATAAAGAATTAATGATAATACCGAATGCCGTTCATACAGACTTATATGATAGAAAAGACATAATACCATTTGATAAAATAGAAGACTTCTTTAATAAATACCTAAATGAAATTTAATAGTTTAATACCGGAATTAACAGTAACAAATATAGAAGAAAGTAAGAAATTTTATCAAAATATTGGTTTTGAAATAATGTATGAAAGAAAAGAAAATAAATTTTGTTTCCTACAACTAGAAGAAAATCAAATAATGATAGAAGAACAAAATGATAACTGGAATGTAGGAGAAATGGAATATCCATTTGGAAGAGGAATAAATATAAGCATGTCAATAAGTGATGTAGAAAAGCTATATAAAGAACTAAAAGAAAAAAATATAAAAATGTTTTTGGATTTAGAAATACATGAATATAAAGTAAATAATGAAATATATAAAGATAAAGAATTCTTAATACAAGATCCAGATGGATATTTATTAAGATTCAATAATTAGAGTAGAATATCTACTCTTTTATGTTATAATTATAAAGGTGAGTATAATGTATTTAAAAGAATTTATAAAACAATATAATGATAAAAAAATAAAACTGTTCATAGATATGGATGGAGTAATTGCAGACTATGATTTTGGATCAGCAAAAAGATTTGATAAAAAAAGACCACTATATGACAGTATAAAAAAATTAGAAGTTATATCAAAAATGAAAAATATAGAACTTTATATATTATCGGTAACGAGATTAAATATTGGAATAAAAGAAAAAAATACATGGTTAGATAAATACGTACCATTTATAAAAAAAGAAAATAGAATAATTATATCAAGAGAAGAAAATGATTTTGAATCATCATCAATACTAAAAGCACTCTACCTAAACAACTTAAAAACAACAGATACAATAATAGTAATAGATGATGATCCAAGAGTACTAAAAGAAATAAATAATCTAAATAAAAATATAATACTTTTAAAAGATACAGTATTAGTAGATTAGAGAGGTTATTATGAAAAAGTTATTTATACAAGCAATAATTAAATTTATATTTGGAGTATTAATTGTAGGAGGATTATTATTTATTGCTGCAGGAACATTAAAATATTGGAATGCATGGCTATTAATGGGATTACTATTTATTCCTATGTTTATAGCGGGAATTATATTATTAATTAAAAATCCACAATTATTAGAAAAAAGATTAAATGCAAAAGAAAAAGAAACTGATCAAAAACAAGTTCTAGTATTAAGCGCAATAATGTTTATATCAGGATTTATAGTATCCGGATTAAACTTTAAATATAACTGGACTAAATTACCAAATATAGTTATAATAATATCATCGTTTTTATTTATATTATCTTATATTCTATATGCAGAAGTATTAAGAGAAAATACATATTTATCTAGAACAATAGAAGTACAAAAAAATCAAAAAGTAATAGATACAGGACTATATGGAATTGTAAGACATCCAATGTACTCAGTAACCATTATACTATTCTTAACAATGCCATTAATTCTAAACTCAATAATATCATTTATAATATTCTTAATATATCCATTAATTATAATTAAAAGAATAAATAATGAAGAAAAAGTATTAGAAAGTGAATTAAAAGGATATAAAGAATATAAAGAAAAAGTAAAATATAAATTAATACCATTTATATGGTAAGGAGGAAAAATGAAACACGAAATGAAATACATGAAAAAAACTTTGGCACCGTCATGTATCTGCTTGGATTATGAATAAAGAAGGTAAAGTATTACTCCAACAAAGATCATTAAATAAAAAGAAAAATCCAGGAAAATGGGCAAAAACTGGTGGACATGTAGATGCTGGTGAAACATGTGAAGAAGCAATCAAAAGAGAAGTTTATGAAGAAATAGGATTAAAAGTAAAAGATAACGAAATAAATAATATCGAAATATTTAAAAGTAAAAACAATAAAGAAAACTATTATTCATATGGATATATATTTATAACTGATTTAAAAGAAAAAGACTTCAAACTTCAAAAAGAAGAAGTAAATGCTGTAAAATACTTTAGTATAGAAGAACTAGAAGAAGCAAAAAAACAAAATAATAACGATTTTACATTTTGTAATTGGGATGAAGAAGGATTTAAAAAACAAATGGATATATTAAAAGAATATAACAAAATATTACTAGGAGAATAGCAATGAAAATATATAATGATTATGAATCGATAAAAAAGGTATTAGAAAAAAAATATAATATTGAAGATTATATTAAAGTCTTAAATAAAATGGGCGATGAAAAATCAAAAAATATTTTATACAACAGAATAATGCTTGATAATACAAATAATCCTGAATATACTTTAAACATGATAAATAGTATGTACAAAGAAACAAGCTTTATATCAAAAGCTGATAGAAAAATGTATAAGTATATTAATTTCTTACAAAAAAACAAAAACTACAATAAAAAAATTATCTTCTTCGGAATCGGATTTAACAAAAATGATAAAAATAATTTAATGTGGGAATTTCTAACTCTAATAGGTCAAAAAACTGGTGGATTAGATATTGAATCGATATATAATGAAGAATATGGATTCGAAATAGACTCATACATAAAAAGAATAAAAGTAAAGAACATAGAAGATTTTTTTAACATAAAAATTGATAATAATAAAATATTTGTAATCATAAATAAAGAACTTGATTATATTGAAGAATATCTCCTAGAAAAAGATATTTCAAAAGAAAATATTTTTAAATTTGATAACTTAATAAGTTTTAGCAGAGAAAGACAATATCTGGATGAAACATTTATAAATTTCAACGAATCAGAAATATTTGTAGATGGAGGTTCATCAGATTTAGAAACATCACTTGGATTTATAGAAACAGTAGATGGAAAATATGAAAAAATATACGCAATAGAGCCATTTATACCAGACTTTAATGAATGCAATAAAATAATAAATGAATTCAATATTCCAAATATAGAAGTAATAAATTGTGGATTATGGTCAGAAAATAAAAAAATGAATTTTAATCCAATAGGCTGTGGTTCATCATTTATTGATGATGAAGGAACAGAAAAAATTGAATGCAAGAGTATTGATAATATACTAGATGGGAAAAAAGCAACAATTATAAAAATGGACATAGAAGGATCTGAAAATGAGGCATTAATAGGTGCGAAAAACACAATAAAAAAATATCATCCTTTATTAATGATCTGTGTATATCACAAACCTAATGATATTTTAGAAATAACAAAAACAGTATTTGGAATAAGAGACGATTATAAATTATATTTAAGACACTATTCATATACAAAAAACGAAACAGTTTTATATTTTATACCAATTAATAAAGACGTATTTAAAAAAACAAATGTCTATTCTAAAAGAATATAGAACAAAAGTAAAAGGAGAAAAAAATGTCATATTATGAAAAAGAAAATTATATGGAATTTTATGAATTGATGCTTTTAATAAAACAATATAATAATCCACAAAGTGAAAATAGGACAAATATCGAAAAAATGTTTTCATCTGATAAAAAATATATAATGCAATGTAAATCAGATGAGATGCTAGCACTACTAAAACAATTAGATAAAACAACACCTCTATACCAAATATTAATAAAACAAATATGTGATAATCTAGATGAATTATTATTTAGTGATTATAAATCGAATTTTGAAAATGAAAGACCGTATGAAGATATATTCGATATTAAAAAATTTTTAGGACAAATTGATGAACTTAGAGATAAAATAGAAAGTATCTTTCAAACACATCAAAAAGAAGTAATAGAAAGAATATACGAGTATGTTAAATACAAAGAATTTAAAAATTATTATGAATCAGTGGTAGATGATTATAAACAAGAAATGTTAACTTTTTTAGAATCATTAATATATGATTTATGTAATAGAGATATTAATGGAATTGAAAAGAAAAATGGTAAAATAAAATTTAATGATATAGAAAAACTTGGAGAAGGAGTTTATTCCGTAGTATATGGAATAGATGACAAAGTAATTAAAATAGGAAGAAATAGAGGTATTTGGGAAATTCCAGATAACCCATATATTGTAAAACCAATTATTAGAGAAAAAATCAAAGTAGGAAAGGGTGATTACTTATCGCATTTATATGTAGAAGTTGTTGAAAAAGTTAATCCAATAACTGAAGCTGACATCACACAAACTCTAGAAGAAGAATTATATGAATTGTATGCAAATCTAAGACAATTAGGAATAATTTGGGTTGATGTAAAATTTAACAATGTAGGAAGATTAATGAAAATGCAAGATATACCTTTCACTTCAAATGAATTTATGTCAATAAAACAAAACAGACTATATAAAGAAAAAATACAACTTCCACAAAACTCTCTTGTTATACTAGATGCAGATTTGATGATGTTAGAAGATGATTTTTACGAAAGATGTAAGATGAAAAATTTTGCAGATTGGATGAGCCCTTTAGCGTATAAGTTTTATAAACGATATGAAAAGGAATATATAAATATAAATAAAGGAGGAAAATAATGGATAAATTTAAAGAAATAAGACCAATTGTACTTGGAATCGCAAGAAAAGATAATAAAATACTAGTAGGAGAAGGATATGACAAAATAAAAGGAGAAACATTCTATAGATGTCTAGGTGGAGGAATTGAATTCCTAGAAACAAGTGAATATGCACTAAAAAGAGAATATAAGGAAGAACTAGGTATTGATATAGAAGTAAAAGACTTCTGTGCATTTGCGGAAAATATATTCACATACCAAGGTAAAAAAGCACATGAACTAGTATTAATGTATAACATAAAAATAAAAGAAGAAGATGTAAAAGAAAAATATCACGTAATAGATGATAACTGTGACTCATATGCATACTGGGTAGATATAGAAGAATTTAAAAACAAAAACAAAATAATATACCCAGAAATAATTATAGATTATTTATAAAATAGATTATATATCTATTTTTTTATGTTATACTTATATAGAGGTGTAAAACATGAAACATTATATTATAGTAAAATTCAACAGCAATTATGATTATAAAAAAGAAATAGAAAATATTAAAAAATTATTCAATGAAGCATTAAAAAAAAAGGAGTAAATAAAATAGATATTTATAAATCAAATTCAGATAGAACAAATAGACATGATTTAATGATAGAAATGAAATTAACAAAACAAGGATTAATAGACTTTGATAACTCATGGATTCATAAAAAATGGAAAGAAGACTACGGAAAATATATAGAAACTAAAACAATATTTGATTGTGATTAATACATAATTTGGGAGGTAATATGTATAAATTAGTTAAATCTAGAGAATCAAATATAGAAAAATTAATAGAATATAAAAAAAGAACAATATATGAATATGCAGAAAACCTATCAGATGAAGAAATCAATAAAATAAATAATTATGTAGAAAATAACATTCAAAAAATAATAGATAATTATTATAATATTATTGTGGGTGAAAATATAGTTGGATGTCTATTACTAACTGATAAGGATGATGGAAAACTATTAGATGAAATATATTTGGAAGAAGAATATAGAAATAAAGGAATTGGAACAAACATTATAAAAAATATTCTAAAACAAAACGACATCGTGTATCTTTGGGTTTATAAGAAAAACATAAAAGCAATAAAACTATATAAAAAACTAGGATTCGATATAATAGAAGAAACAGATACAAGATACTATATGAAATATAAGGTGATAAAATGAACGAAGAATTAAGAAAATATATAGAAAAAAATATATTTCCCGAATATGAAAAAAATGAAAAAGCTCACGGTATAGAACATATTAAATATGTTATTGATAGAAGTTTTGAACTAATAGAAGAAAATAATTTAGATGTAAATAAAGACATGGTTTACACTATTGCTGCTTATCATGATATAGGACATCATATAAATCGTGAAACTCATGAAATAATATCAGCTGAAATAATGTCTAAAGACGAAAATCTAAAAAAATTTTTCAATAGTGAAGAATTAAATACTATTAAAGAAGCAATAGAAGATCATAGAGCGTCTTCAAAAAAAGATCCAAGAAGTATATATGGTAAAATTGTATCATCCGCAGATAGAAATAATACAGTAGAAGCATGTTTAAGAAGAACATATTCATATGGAAAAAAACTAGACCCAGAAGCAACAGATGAAGAACTATTCTTAAGAGCGCATGATGTATTAACAAAAAAATTCGGAGAAGGGGGATATGCAAAATTCTACTTCAAAGATAAAAAATATGAAGACTTCTTAAAAGAAATAAGAAAACTATTAAAAGATAAAGATAAATATATAAAGACACAAAGAGATTATATTAATAAATTAAAAGAAGAAAACAAAATATAAAGGAGTACTTATGAATGAATATATAAATTTAGATTTAAACAATATTGATAAAGAACACATTTGTTGCGCTATAGGAGATCCTAAGCATCAAATAGGTGTAGATAAAAAGAAAGAATGGATAAAAAGCAAACTAAAAGATGGACATGTATTTAGAAAACTAAATGCACGAGGAAAAACATTTATAGAATATGAACCAATTGAAACGGCTTGGGTTCCAATAATTGGAAAAAATTATGAATATATATACTGCCTATGGGTTGCAGGAAGCTTCAAAGGAAAAGGAATCGGAAAAGAATTACTAGAATACGCGGTAGAAGACGCTAAAAAGAACAAAAAAAGTGGAATATGTACACTAGTATCAAAAAAGAAAAAACCATTTATAGGAGATAAAAAATTCTTTGAACACTTTGGATTTAAAGTAGTAGATACTATTGAAGACTATGAGTTAATGGCCCTTCAATTTGAAACATCCGAAACACCTAAATTTAGTGATACCGCAAGAACAATGAAAATAGATAATGAAGACTTCACAATTTACTATAGTAATGAATGTCCATATGTAGAATATGAAGTAAAAGAATTAACTGAATACGCAAAAGAAAAAAATATAAAATTAAACTTCATAAAAATAGATTCATTAGAGAGTGCTAAAAACGCACCATGCATAATAAATAACTGGGCTAACTTCTATAAAGGAAAATTCATCTCAAATACAATACTTAATGCAAATGCATTTGAGAAATTATTAAAATAATGAAATTTATAAAAGCAAAAACAATTTTATCTAAAGTTAAATATGGTGATGAATGGTATGGTGTAGACTATAACATGAATCTATATAGAGGATGTCCTCATGGATGTATTTATTGTGACAGTAGAAGTAACTGCTACCACATTGATAACTTTGATATACCAAAAGGAAAAGAAAATGCAATTAATATATTAGAAAAAGAGCTATCAAAAAACAAAAGAGGAATAATAGGTATTGGTTCAATGTCAGATACTTATAATCCCATGGAAAAAACATATGAACAAACAAGAAATGCATTAAAACTAATAGAAAAATATAACTATGGAGTATCCATTGATACAAAAAGTGATTTAATACTAAGAGACTTAGATATCTTAAAAGAAATAAATAAAAAAAACAATGTAATAATTAAATTTACAATAACAACTCCAAATGATAAATTATCTAAAATAATTGAGCCAAATGTATGTGTATCATCAAAAAGACTAGAAGCTATAAAGATATTAGCTGACAATAATATATTTACAGGAATAATGCTAAACCCTGTATTACCATTTATTACGGATAAAGAAGAAGACATAAAAGAATTAGTAAGACTTGCTCATGAACATGGAGCTAAATTTATACACACATATATGGGTATGACTCTAAGAGAAAATCAAAGAGACTATTATTATGATAAACTAGATAAGAACTTCAAAGGAATAAAAGAAAAATATATCAAATATTATAAAAATAATTATATATGCACAGTTCCAAATTATAAAAGATTATACAAAATATTTAAAGAAGAATGTGATAAATATGGAATACTATATAATATGGAAGATATTATAAAAGCATATAAAAAAGAAATAAAAGAAAATGAACAAATATCTTTGTTTTAAGGAGTAAAAATGAAAATACAAGAACCAAAAGTATCTAAAGTAGAAGAATATAACCTATTAGATGCATACAAAGAAAATAATTATAATAATATGTTATTTAAAAACAATATCAATGAATATATTAAAATATCAAATAATACTTTTGACTCTTGTATATTCATAGGAATTGACTTTAATAATATAGAATTAGATAATATAGAACTAATAGATGTTGTATTTGAAAACTGTGATTTATCAAATAAAAAATTCGATAACACACTAATACAAAGAGTAAAATTTATAAACTGTAAAATGATAGGAACAACACTTATAGACTCAAGTATAAAAGATGTATTATTTGAATCATGTAATTCAAAATACATTAACTTTTCAAATGCTAGGATATCAAAAATGATAATAAATGAAAGTGACTTATCAGAAATGTGTTTTCAAGAAACAACTATAAAAGATTTAGAACTAAATGATACAAATCTATATAAAGCAGAAATAACACGAACACCTTTAAAAAATATAGATGTATCAACATGTAAAATAGAAAATCTAATAATTGACTTTGAATCATTACAAGGACTAATTATAGATAAATTTCAATCAATAGATTTAATAAATATGTTAGGTGTAAAAATAAAAGGAGAATGATTTATGAAAATATTTATATCACTATCATCAAGAACTAATATTAATGAAGAATATATAAAAGATGCAGACTATATAAGTGATGCTCTAGCGCATCTAAACTATGACTTAATTGTAGGAGTTGCTATGAATAAAGGAATGCCTGGAGTAGTATTACAAAACTTTAATAAAAATGGAAGAAACATAGATTTAATAACAATGAAAAAATATAAAGAAGATCCAAATGAATTTTCATATGTAAATTTTTCATATGTAGAAAATACATTTGATAGAACAAAAGAAATATATTTTAGAAGTGATGCTTTATTATTAATGCCAGGTGGAACAGGGACAATGTCAGAACTATTTAGTCTTCTAGAACAAATACGTACTGATGAAAGTGGAAAAAAGATAATAATATACAATAAAAATAACCATTACGAAAACTTAATAAATCAAATAAAAAAATGTATAGAAGAAAGATTTAATGATGATAGTATTTATGATTATTTGATTATTTCAAAAGATAAAGATGAACTAGTTGAACAATTTCAAACATTAATAGAAAGACATGTAAAGACTAAAAAGTAGTAAACTTTTTTTTGTAGATAAAGGAATACAAGTTAGATTTGAAGATGGTGATTTATTGCTTGAAGAAACAAAATAAGGATAACTAACAAATGTAAAATTAAAAGACAATTAAGAAGTAAAATTAGGAGGATAAAATGAAAAATATTGGATTGAAACGAAAATCACCTCTAGAACTATTAGACTATAGAGAAGACTACAAAGAAATATACGAAGAAGAAAAAGAAGAACTATTAAAAATATATAAAGACAAAATAAAACAAATAGACCATGTAGGAAGTACAAGTATAAAAGGTATTAAATCAAAACCAATCATAGATATTTTAATTCAAACAGATGATTTAGAAGACTTCATAGAATTTACAGAAAAAGCTGTAGAGGGAGAAACATATACAGTAAAAAAAGAACCTACACTAGGAAAAGATTACTTAATTAGAAAAGAAGAAGATGACAAAGTAAAAGCACTCATTCATGTATATAAAACAGGAGATATGAATGGAGTAACATCTATCATGTTTAGAGACTATCTAAATAATCACGAAGATGAAAGAAAAAAATATGAAGAATTAAAAATAGAACTATATAATAAATATAAAGACGAAAGAAAAAAATATACACATGGAAAAGACAAATATATAAAAGAAATAATTGCTAAAGCAATTGAAGAATCAAAAAAATAAGGTGATAAAGTGACTCTAGATGATTTAAAAATTGAATACGATAAACTACAACTAAAATATGGAGATAAAGAATTAGATTCTATTTATAATGGAGGATGTATAGAAAATCCAGATATTTGTTTTGTATTTATGAATCCAACAAAAAGAAACATAGCTTCAAATAAAAATTGGAAAGGACTAAAATCTCCTTGGATAGGCACTAAAAACATCTGGGATTTATTCTATAAACTAAATCTATTAGATGAAGATATTTATAAACAAATAAGAAGTATTAAAGGACCAGAATGGACAGAGAAATTCGCAAATGAAGTATATGAAAATGTAAAAAAACATAAATACTTTATAACTAATTTAGGAAAATGTACACAAATAGATGCTAGACCACTTCCAGATAGTGTATATAAAAAATATCTAAATTTATTAAAAAAAGAAATAGAAATAATAAATCCAAAAGCTATAGTATTATTTGGAAATCAAGTATCATCAATAGTTTTAAATCAAAAAATTTCAGTATCACTTTGTAGAAAACAAAAATTTATAAAAAAAATAAATAAAAAAGAATATAATTTCTACCCAGTATTCTACCCAGTAGGGAATGGAATATTTAATATAGATAAATCAATAGAAGATATAAAATATATAATAGACAATATTAAAGAAAAGGTAGTATAGGTGATAACATGAATTTAGAAAAAATTATTAAAGATAACTATAATTTAGATATTATTAATATAACTAAAAATGAAGACTCATCAGATGGAAATGTATATAATATTAAAACAAAAGATAATAAATATATTGCTAAAATATATAGTGATAAAGAAAAAGCAGAAAATATGGTTAACCTACACACTTCATTAAATGAATTACATATACCTAAAATAATTATGACAAAAAATAATAAATACTTATTAGAAGTAGAAAACAAATATATTATTATCTATTCATTTTTAGAAGGAAAACAAATAAGCACATATATTAAAGAAAATAATGATAAATATAATAAAGAAGTAATAATACTAATCGCAAAAGAACTAAAGAAATTTCATGATTTAACACTAAATAAAAAATACAATTTAAAAACAATTGAATTTGCTAATAACTTAGAAAGACAATCTGTTTTACACTTTGATCTAACAAAAGAAAACATATTTATAAAAGATGATAAAATAGGATTCATAGACTTTGATGATGCAAAATATGGTGACTCTGTTTGTGACATAGGAATACTATTAAGTTTCTTATTCGTATCTAAAAAAAGAGGCGTTGATAAAGACAGTATAAAAATTTTCTTAGATAATTACTATGAAAATGAAGAATTAAAAAATAAAGAATTAAAATTTATTAGTAAATATATAACTAAATGGGTTGATTATATAGAAGATGGACATGAATTTGATAGTTCCTTAAAAGATAGTTTCGAATTTAAAAAAATGAATGCTGAAAATATAATTAGTTGATAGATTTATAGAAAATCTATCTTTTTTATGTTATAATTCTATAAAGAAAAAGGTGAAAATATGAATAAAATCGCAATTGATATTGATAATACAATATGTAATACAAGTGAGTTCTTTGGAGCACTCGCACTAAAATATGATAGAGAAGTATTACATAAAAATAATAATATTAATTATGATAAAGTAGTACCTAGAAGTGATGAATGGAATAAAGAAGAACTATCAGGATTTATAGAAGATATCTTTAATAAAGAATCAATAAATATACCAATAAAAGAAGATGCTTCTTTATATATAAATAAATTAAAAGAAAAAGGCTTTGAAATATTATTTATGACAAATAGAGGAATAAAAGAAGACGATTACACAGATTTAATAGTTTCAGATTATTTAGAAAAGAATAACATTCCATACGATAATATAATAACAAAAACAAATGATAAATATAAATATTTATATGACTGTGATTATTTCATAGATGACATGATAAAAAATTGTGAAGAAGCATTAGAAAACTCAAATAGTAAAGTAATAATGATGACAACAAATAAAACAAAAGACTATAATAATGATAAAATATTTAAAGCAAATAATTGGAAAGAAATATATAATTACATAGATAATAATTAAAATAGAAAGTATGATAAACATGAATTATAAATATATATTTTTTGATTTTGATGGAACAGTAGTTGATACAATAAATGGAACGCGAGATTCTGCTGTGTATGCATTAAGCAAATTCGGAATAGATGAAAGTAATAATCCTAATTTAGGTAGAATCTTTAGTGGTCCGCCTATAAAAGAATCATTTAGTAAATATGATTTAACACAAGAAGAAATAGATAAAGCTGCTGAATACTATAGATATTATCAAGCTAACAACACAATAAAATGTAATACAGTTTACGATGGTATAAAAGAACTATTAGAAACATTAAAACAAAATGGAAAACAATGTTATATCGTAACTGCAAAATTAGAATCTACTGCTAAAAAAATATTAGAATATGAAAAATTAGATAAATATTTTGATATGATTGTAGGTGCTACTCAAGATGGTTCAAGAACTAAAAAGAAAGAAATTTTAAAATATACAATAGGACTTATAAATAATTTCAATCCTAAAGAAGCAATAATGATTGGTGATAGGCCATCAGATATAAAAGCAGGTATTGATAATGGAATAGATACAATAGGAGTATTATATGGAATGGATACTATTGAAAATTTAAAAGAAGCAAAATATGTTGTTGATAAACCATTAGACATATTAAATATTATATAAAAAGGAGTTAATGAAAATGAATAAAGATGGAAGAAAATATATCCCATTTAATGAAAGAAAAAGTGAAGAATCTATAGTATATTTCACTCGTGATTTAAGTAAAGAAGGACTAAAAAGAATATATGAAAAAGTAAATGAAAATATAGACGGTAAAATAGCTATTAAACTACATACTGGAGAACCTCATGGACCAAACATTATACCTAGAGAATGGGTAAAAGACTTCATAAAAAATGAATGTAAAGACGCAACTATTGTTGAAACAAATACATATTATGAAGGAGATAGATATACAACAAAGCAACATAGAGAAACACTAAAAATAAATGGTTGGGATTTTTGTCCTGTAGACATTATGGATGAAGATGGAACTATAGATTTACCAGTTAAAAATGGTAAATGGTTTGACCATATGGCAATGGGGAAAAATATTGTTAATTATGATTCATTAATAACACTTACACACTTTAAAGGACATACTATGGGAGGATTTGGCGGAAGTAATAAAAACCTAGGAATAGGATGCGCCGACGGTAGAATAGGAAAAGCAATGATTCATACATATCCAGGTGAAGGACAATGGTCTATATCTGAAGAAGCCTTCATGGAAAGAATGACAGAAAGTACAAAAGCAGTTATAGATCACTTTAAAGATAAAATTACATTTGTAAATGTAATGAGAAATATGAGCGTATCATGTGATTGCGAAGGGATTGCAGCAGAACCTGTAGTAACACCAAATGTTGGAATTTTAGCATCAAGAGATATATGTGCACTAGATACAGCTTGTGTTGATTTAGTATACGCAATGAATAATGAAGAAAATCATGCCTTAGTAGAAAGAATAGAAACAAGACATGGATTAAGACAATTATCATATATGCATGAATTAGGTATGGGTAATACAAAATATAAAATAATTGATATTGATAATAATATAGAAATAACACAAAAAGAAGCAGTAAAAGATTTAAAACCTTTTGAATAAACATATTGGAGGAATAATATGAAAGATAAAGAAGAATATTCAAAAAGAGAAAAAAGAATAATGGATATGGAATATTCTATTATTACAGAGTATATTAAATTAAGAAAAAATGCCAAAATATCACAAGAACAATTAGCTAAAGAAACAAACGTAATTAGAACAACGATTGCTAGAATAGAGACAAATATAAACTCACCTCAACTAAAAACAATGTTAGAATTATTAGAACCTCTTGGTTATACATTAGAAATTGTTCCAATAAAAAAATAAACAAAAAGTTAAAAAAGTATTGACAGATTGTATCTATTAAGATACAATCTTTTTGGGTGATAGAAAATGGAAAATAATTCAAAAGAAATTAAAAGTGTTAAAGAAATAAAAGAATTAATTAATAAGGTTATGTTACCAGGATATTCTTACAAAACAAACTTTAGTTCTCCTGATTTTCTAGTTGACATTAATTATAAATTGGTAATTATAGCAAAGCTTATTAAACAAGATGATAAAATGGTATATGAATTTATGTTGGATACACAATTCTTATCTGAATGTGAAATTACTTATGATGAATTAGTAATGTGCAAAAATATTATTGAAATCTTAGAAATAAACAAAAAATTTGTTTTATCAAAATTTAAAAAATACACTGTGGAAGAATATGAAAAGGAGAAAGAAGAAAGAAAAAGACAAAGAGATATAATGCTTGAAGCATTAAAAAAAATGATGATGAAAAGATTAGAAGATAATTATACTATGTAGAAAGGAGCAAACCATGAAAGATAAATATTATGATGAGATAAAAAGCAACTTAATAGAAGACGAAATATATTCAAAAGTAAAAGATTATTCAAAAGAAAATCATAGAGCTCTAACTTATTATAAAAACGGCAAACTATTAAAAGAAGCTGGCAAACATTATGGAGATAATATCATAAATAAGTACTCTCAAAAATTAATTGCAGAAGTAGGGAAAAAATATACTAGAAGTACATTATTTAGAATGAAACAATTCTATAATGTTTTTTGCGAAGAAAAAGTCGCTCCACTGGTGCGACAATTAACATGGAGTCACTGTTTATTGCTGTTACCATTAAAAGATATTAATAAAATATACTATTATGCAACACAAGTAATAAAGAGAAATCTCTCAAAAAGACAACTAGGGGAAATTATAAAATCAAGTGAGTATGAAAGGCTGCCAGAAGATACAAAAAATAAATTAAATGATAAAGAAGATTCAAATGTTGTAGATTTTGTAAAAAATCCAATACTAATTAAAAAGAATAATAATTATGAAGTATTTTCTGAAAAATTGTTACAAAAAATGATTTTAGAAAACATTCCAAAATTCCTAGAAGAACTAGGAGAAGGTTTTACATTTATAAAAAATGAATACAAAATTAAAATAGGAAATAGATATAATTACATTGATTTGCTTCTTTATAATATAAAATATAGATGTTATGTAGTCGTAGAATTAAAGATTACAGAATTAAAGAAAGAACATACAGGTCAAATTCAAACATACATGAATTATATTGATCAAAATATTAAATCAATAGAAGATAACAAAACAGTCGGAATAATTATGTGTAAACAAGATAATGAATATGTTATAAAGTATTGCTCAGATAATAGAATAATATCGAGACAATATATATTAGTATAAAAGTTAATAGTTTATTATCCTACTATAACATAGTCTGAAATAAACAAAAAGTTAAAAATGTATTGACACGTTGTATCTATAATGATACAATATTTTTGGGTGATAGAAAATGGAAAAATTAAATAATAAAAAAAATTATAAGACAATAAAATGTCTAGAAGGAGTTGATGAATTATCGCAAATTATATTTAGATTGGCTTTAAGTGAATATATAGCATTAGATAATGAAATCGACATAATAATTGAGAAAAAAATCAAATATAAAAGTGTCATAGTTTATATTTTTAATAGGCTATTATCATTACAATTTACTCCAAAAGAAAGAATAGAAGAACTATACTATAAACTTCTTAATTATACAAAAGAGTTTAATAAGAATTTAGCGAACAAATATCAAGATTTATTTTTGTCGTACTATAATGAAAACAAAATAATAGGTGAATAATTATAAAAATATGTGATAACAATTTAAAATTAGGTGAAAGGAATATTGATAGATTATGGATAAAGATATAGAAAAATATAATAAGAATATCTTTGAAAGTATTAAACATATTGATGAGTATGGCAATGAATATTGGTATGCAAGAGAATTACAAAAAGTATTAGAGTATAAAGAGTGGAGAAATTTTTCAAAAGTATTAAATATGGCAAAAATATCTTGCTTAAATAGTAATAGTATTGTTGATGACCATTTTGTTGAGGTCAACAAAATGGTTGAAATAGGATCAAAAACCAAAAGAAAAATACAAGATTTTAAACTTTCAAGATATATGTGTTATTTGATTGTACAAAATGGTGATCCTTCTAAAGAAATTGTAGCTTTGGGTCAAACTTACTTTGCAGTACAAACAAGAAAACAAGAATTATTAGAAGAATATAATCTATTACCAGAAGATGATAAAAGATTAAAAAATAGGAAAGAAATTAGAACAGGTAATAGAACTCTTAGTAGAACCGCTATTAATGCAGGCGTTAAAAATCTAGATAAATTTCATAATGCGGGATATAGGGGATTATATAATGGGGAAACAGCTGATGATATAGCGAAAAGAAAAGGATTACGCTATAGAGAAGAAATATTGGATAATATGGGAAGCGATGAATTAGCTGCTAATCTATTTAGAATATCTCAAACAAATCAAAAACTTATCAGAGATAATATTCAAGGTGAGCAAGAATCAAATGATATTCATTATGAAGTTGGTAAAAAAGTTAGAAAAGCAATTGCTGACATAGGTGGAACAATGCCTGAAGATATGCCAACGCCAAAGAAGAGTTTAAAGGAACTCAAAAGAACATGAATTCAAAATGTAATTAGTAAAAAAATAAATGAAGTTTAACTAAATAGCCAAAGAATTCCCCTATCTTCTAAAAGTAGCGGGATGAATTTGGACCTTTTTTGTATAAGTTTATATAAAATCATTGGTTATCTTGTAGTAAATTGATATAATATATGTCGAACAGTTGATATGGTGATTGTATCACAATATACACTATGTTCATGTTATGTTTTGGTGGTGTAAAAATGAAAAAGAATATGGCTCTAAAAATAAGAATATATCCAAATAAGAATCAAATGATATTACTAAATAAAAACTTTGGGTGTGTTAGATATATGTATAATAGATTATTATCTTTATATAAAGAAAAAGGTAAAGTTGTATCTTATAAAGAAGTATATAATGATGAAAATGATTGGTTATTAGATGCTGATACATCATCATATTCTAATGTTCAAATAAATCTAAAGAAAGCAATTAAATCTCACTTTAGTAATCCTAAACACTTTGGAGAACCTCAATATAAATCTAAACATAATAAGAATCAAAGCTATACTACAAGTGTTACTAACAATAATTCAAGGGTTATTGATAATAAACATATTAGAATACCTAAAGTAGGTATTATTAAAGCAATTGTTCACAAGAGTATACCAGAAGATTATAAATTAAAAAGTGTTACTATATCAAGAGAATGTGATAATAAATATTATGCATCGTTATTATATGAATATGAATTATTAGAAGAAAACCAAACTAATAATGAATTTTCTACAATAACTGGTATAGATTATAGTCAAGAGCATCTTGGTGTATTATCAAATGGAGATTTTTTAGATTATCCAAAATTTATGAAAAAAGATTTAGATAATCTAAAAGAAAAACAAAGATTATTATCTAGATGTACTAAAGGTAGTAATAACTTTTATAAAAGGAAAAATGATGTGGCTAGATGTCATATAAAAATAAGAAATAGAAGAAATGATTTTCTAAATAAACTTGCATTATCATTATCTAAAAAGTATGATGTTATTGTCATTGAAGATTTAGATCTAAAAGAAATAAGTAAACATCATCATTTTGGTAAGAATATATATGATAATAGTTATGGTATGTTTATAAATAAACTTACCTATAAATTAGAACAACTTGGTAAAAGAATTATCAAAGTAGATAAATATTTTCCTTCTAGTAAAAAATGTTATTGTTGTAGTAATATTCATAATCTTACGTTAGAAACTAGAGTATATGATTGTGAGTGTGGGAATCATATCGATAGAGATATAAATTCAGCACTAAATCTAGCAATAGAAGGAATAAGAATATTAGAAGAACAAACAATATAAAAAAATCGGTGGTTGGACTGACTGTCGTTACTTGTATATAATACTTTGGTATTATTTAAGAGGGAAGCCCCCACTTCAATTTATAAGTGGTGGGAGCAGGTCACTATATTATTTAGGAGAAAAATAGAAGAAAAATAATGATGGATTATAGGACTTTCCAATTTATTTATGCTATACTTATAATAAGTAATTAAACTTTTAGTAAAGGAGATGAGAATAATGACCGAATCTAATGATTTATTGATATACAAAAATAGTGAAGGAAATATAATTGTGGATGCAATATATAAAGATGAAACTTTATGGCTTACTCAAAAAGGTATGTCTAAAGTATTTGATGTACAAGTTCCTGATATTAGCAAGAGACTAACCGATATTTATAATGATGGTGAATTAGATAAAAAGTCAACTATTTCCAAAATGGAAATAGTTCAATCAGAGGGAAATAGAAAAGTAAAAAGATTGGTAGACGCATATAATTTAGATGCAATTATTGCAGTCGGATATAGAGTTAATTCAAAAAAAGCAACTGATTTTAGAATATGGGCAACTAAAGTTTTAAAAGAATACATTCAAAAAGGATTTGCTTTAAATGATGAAAGATTTATTAGAGGAAATAAGTATGATTCTAAATACTTTGACGAATTACTTGAAAGAATTAAAACAATCCGTGTAAGCGAAAGAATGGCTTATCAAAAAATCACTGATTTGTTTATTGCAACATCAACTGATTATAATCCTAAAAGTGAAGAAGCATATACGTTTTTTAAGATAGTTCAAAATAAATTACACTTTGCAATTTCTGGGCACACCGCAGCAGAATTAATATATAGTAGAGCTGATTCAACTAAAAATCATATGGGACTAACAAATTGGAAAAACTCTCCTGATGGATTAATATATAAATATGATGTAAGTATTGCCAAAAACTACTTAAATGAAGAAGAACTAAATAGATTAAATGATTTAACAAATATATTTTTAGTTTTTGCAGAAGATGAAGCAAAAGAAAGACATGTTATGACAATGAAAGATTGGATAAATGCAACAGATGATTTATTAAAATTTAGGAGAAAAAAAGTATTAAATAACTCAGGTAATATTTCTCACAAAGATGCTGTAGAAAAAGCAGAAAACGAATATGAAAAATATAGAATCATTCAAGATCAACAATATATATCTTCTATGGATGAATTTTATAATAAATATTTAGAAGAAACAGAAAATAAATAATTTTGGGCAGATTATAGAAAATCTACCTTTTTT
>CAMNML010000007.1 GCA_946544685.1 uncultured Caryophanales bacterium
CTTGAATAACCAATTGTTGATTTTGGCCTCTAACAAAATCATTACTATTATAATTTGTCCATTCTCGTGAGCAATATTCTTTCCAAGGATGTCTATTTCTTGCAAGAGCTAAAGCTTGCTCACCATTTAATGTTTGAAATCCCTCTCTTACATAAACGGTACCACTACCACCAATTTCTCTATTACTATTACTTTCACAAAAACTATATGGAACATCAACATCAACGCCACCTAAAGCATCAACAATATTTACGACACCTTTAAAATTAATTTTAACAAAATAATCTATATCTACATCAAACATTTTAGAAATAGTATCCATCATACACGATTCACCATACCAAGCAGCATGAGTAATTTTATTTTTCTTTTGACCTGCAAAACACGTAATAGATGTATATGTGTCACGAGGAATAGAAAGCATTGTAGTATTTAAAGTTTTAGGATTAAATGTAATTAAAATAAGAGAATCTCCATTAAATGAACTTCCTTTAATTTCTTCATTTTCAGAATCCACACCCATCAACAAAATGGTAAAAGGATCATCAAGATTTTTTGTATTAAAAGTCTTTTGAACTTTTACATTTTTATCTTTTGTAAATATAATTTTAGTTTTATTACTTAAATCATATAGACCTTCAATATTTCCAAATAATATAGAATAATTAGTAGGTAAGAAAGCTAAATTAATTTCTCCGTTTAATAAATCATTAATTAAATCTAAATAGTTATTATATTCAACCAATTCATTTGATAACTTATTATCAGAAATAATTTCTTGTGGTATTTGATATCCATCAACACTTTCTTTATCAGATAGAATTCCAATTTTCTCAGACCCAATATCTTCAATAGAATTAAAAGAACTATCAATAGTTGTTACAATACTTGACGAATAAGTTTGAGAATTAGTAGTTATGCTAGCAATCGCACTATATATTTTATTTATATTATAACCAACGAAACAAATACCACCACTAAAAGCAATAGTAAACAAAGTAATTAATATAACCTTTAACCTTTTTCTATTAAATAAGCCCTTTATAAATAAAACTATACATATTACAGCCAAAATAATAAAAAATATAACAATTCCGATTCTTAAAAAAGTTTCAATTTTTTGTAATAAAAATAGGGAATAACTAAAATAACTTATACTACCAGCATATAATATAATATTAAATAAAAGTAAAACAAAACCAAATTTATCCCTTGTAATTTTCTTCATAAAAACCTCCTTTTAATAAAATTGAAATAATCAAAGCAACGAAGAAACTAATAGGTGGTGCTACCAAAACATGCCCTGAAAATAATGATAATAACAATATCAATATTATACATGTTCTATATTCTACAAATATCAATGAAGTTTTATCTTTTTTATTTGATTTTTCTTTCTTATTTGATTTTAATTTAATAATGTATTTGTAAAAAACAAATATAAAAAAGCATGTTCCCACAATACCATTACGGAAAAAAATATCAAAATAATCAATTTCAATTGTTTTAATGCTAACTTCATCGGTACCATAGTTTTCAATATATCCAATACCTAATATTTTTTCAGCACTAGTAGATTTTTCATAATTATTATATGTATTTTCTAAAAATGTAAGTCTTTGACTGAAAATAAAATGATCAATTAACTTATAATCAGTAATAACGTCAAGATAACTGTCAAATCCTAAATAATCTTTATGTATTTGAATGTTTTTATAAAATGAAGTCTTAGGAAAAAGTATTATAGAACTAAATAAAATAACTAAACCTAAAAAAGAGACAATAATTATTTGTTTTATTTTTTTTTGCTTAATCCACATAACAAAGAAGTAAATGACATTTGATAATATACATATCATAAGTCCTAAAACAGGAGTTTTTGTACCTAAACTTACAAATACATATAGAGTACTTAATATTAGTAATAATTTCAAAAAAACATTGTTACACAATTTTAAAAGATAATATATAATAAAAGGCAGTAATATACATAAAATATTTCCAACACCATTAGCAGATAAAAACCATCCAACATTTCCAACTTTGGAATGATAATAACTTAAAAATCCTAAGTGAAATATATTCGGAATAATGATTAATAATAAATAAATAATATATGTTAAAACAAAAGTTTTAATTTTAATCTTTATATTATATTGTTCAATCATGTCCAAAAAAATAATGAAAACAATTAATAAATAAAAAGTATTAATTGTATTTTTTAACTCATAGAATAAAGCATTATAATCTTTCACTATTATAATTAAAATAGAAAAAACTACTAAATAAGCAAAAAGGCTCATTAAAAAAAACATCTTATTTTTTTTAGAGGAACTCTTATCTAAAAAAACAAAATAATAAATCAAAAATAACAAAAATAAAAATCTTACAATAGCGCCTAAAGTTATATTAATCTTCAAATAATTAACACAAATAGCAGTTAGTGAATCTAATATAGGCTGTAAAATAATAAAAACACTTAAAAAATTAGCTATATTTTTTTTTACAAAACTATTTATTCTTTTCATTATCAAATAACTCCCATAATTCATCAACTGTTAGACTTCCTTGATTTATTCTTTTTTTCATACATTCTTTAAATGAACCAATTTTTTTTGCAGGAACACCAGCTACAATAGCATCTTCTTCAACATCTTTTGTAACAACGCTCCCAGCAGCAATAATCGCATTAGGGCCAATTTTAACATTTGGCATTATTATTGAACCAGTTCCTATAAAAACATTATCCATTATTTCTATACAACCAGAATTATATGTATACTTATATTCTGCTAAATAATTATTAAATACTTGATGTATAAAATCATGATTAACAAAAGTTGTATTACTTCCTACAACAACATTATTATGAATTTTAATTAATTCAGGATCGGAAGGAATTATTCTGGGTTGAAATAAAACATTGTCTCCCATTTCTCTAAAAATTTTATGTTTTTTTAAATATCTATTTCTTTTACCACTCTCAAAAATAAGAGCAACTCTAAGTCTCATTAACTGTTTTTTCGTATATTCCTTCATATCATATCACCTAATCTTACAAATAATATTTTAACATATTTACATTTTTTATACAAGATTATAAGGAAAGGTTACAAAAAAATCAAAAAAGAATAAAATATATTGTCAAACAAATAAATATTTGTTATAATCTATATATATTTGCGATGGGTCTATAGCCAAGTGGTAAGGCATGGGACTGCAACTCCCCGATCGTTGGTTCAAATCCGACTAGGCCCTCCAATAATGAAATAAGCTTATCGAAAGATAAGTTTTTTTAATTAAATGATATTGATTTATATAAAAAAAATATAATATATACTTGGTGATAAAATGAAAGAATATGAATACTATGTAGAAAAACTAAAAGAAAAATTAAATAAGGAAGATTTATTTATAATAATAACAGTTCTAATAACAGGCATCATTAATTATATATATTTACTTACACACAATTGTTTAAGTCATGATGGGTTATTTTATGGACCAATATATGTATCTGGCGGATGGGAATTTGATTTAGGAAGACCATTACTTAGAGTGATTGATAAGCTTAGAGGTGGGTTAGTTGCTCCAAGTATAATATTCTCGATAGGATTAATTTGCATATGTTTAACATTAATCATTATAAAAAGAATCTTTAGAATAGAAAAAAGAATACCGCTTTTATTAATAACAATAATGTTAGTAACATTCCCTACGATAGCGGATACAGCTCTATACATTTTTTGCTTTGATAGTTACTGTATTGCAATGCTATTATCAACATTAGCGGCCTATATGATTATTAAGAAAAAATACATATATGCAATCATTTCAATATCGTGTTCACTTGCTCTTTATCAAGCATATATAAGTATGACTTTAACACTACTAATTATATATCATATAAATCAAACAATAGAAAATGAAATAAATATAAAAGAATTCATAATAAATATGCTAGTTATTCTTATTGGGATGATTACATATTACATAGGACTAAAAATAGGAATGCTGATATTTCATAGAACACTTGCCGACTATAAAGGAGCAAATGGACTAGGATTATCAACAATAATTAATATACCGAAAAATATTATAAGTTGTTATAAAGACTTTTATGATTTTCTATTCAAGGAAAATATAATATTAAATAAATTTTATAAAAGAAATATATATAACATTATAATAATTTTTTGCTTCATGTGCTCTATAATAAATATATTAAAAAATAAAAAACTAAAAGAAAAAATAACAATATTATTATTAATTATAATATTACCTATATGTATATGTATTATGAACTTAATTGCATCCGAAACAAATATAATAATTCTAACAGGAATTGGTTTTTATACATTTTACATATCAATAATAAATATCATAGACAAATATAAAACAATAAACTTAATAAGAAATATAGGAATAGTTATTTCATTCATAATATGCTTTACATATTTTTTAGCAGATAATGCAGAATTTATGTCAAGACAAGATATACATAACAACTTTTATCAAAAAACATTAACAATACTAAATAAAGTAGAACACTTAGAAAATTATAATGAAGAAATGAATTGGATGTTCAGTAATATTTACACATACAGCTCGCCATTAAATAAACTAAGTTTAGGATTTGTGTCAAGCCAAAATGAAACATTTGATAACTTTATGGGAATAAAAGGAATACAAATATTTTATAAAAGATATCATGGAAAAGATATTGAACTAGTAGACTATGAAACATATAAAAAAATATCAGAAACAGAAGAATATAAAAAAATGAAAATCAACACAGAAAAGATTATAGACAATGTAATTGTAATAAAAAATAGCTATAGCACATATTAGCAATACCAATTTTAAAAAAAATTTGCTATAATAATAGAGGGTGAGTATATGAACAATAAGGCATTTACACTAGTAGAACTCTTAGCAGTAGTAACAATACTTGTAATTTTAGCACTGATAATAACACCAATCATTGATAACAAAATAAAAACATCAAAACAAAAAATACAAAAAATCCAAATCGAAAACATAAGAATGGCAGGAGAAGCATATTATTCTGATAATTATATATTAAAGCCACAAGATGGATCATATACAACGATAACACTACTAGAACTAATAAACGAAGGATACATAAGTGGAAATATAAAAGATTCAAAAACAGGTGAAATCTTAGATAATCAAATAACCATTCAAGTACAAAATAACTCGTCAGGATATTCCTACTATGTCTGTCCATTAGAAGAAGAATGTAATTAAAGGAGAATTTATGAAAAAAATAATAATTATAATATCTCTAATGATCTTAACAGGATGTACAGAAAAAATAATATGCACAAATAATACAGAAACAGAGAATTTAAAAATAGAAGAACAATTGATAATAACCCATAAAGGAAATAAGATAAAAAATGTTGAAAACAATGTAGAATATATAATAAAAGACGAAAATATAAAAGAAAGCTTCAATAAAACATTTGAAACCATAAAAGAAAATTACAAAAATCAATACATAAACTACAGCGAGGAAATAAATGAGAATACATACAAATTTAATGTCAATTACTCGCCAAACCAATTAGAAGAAGAAATATTAAATAAATTGAACTCGTCTAAGAATTTAGAAACATATAAGAAAAAAATACTAGAACAAGGAATGAAATGTGAATAAAAAATTATAATGGTGATACTATGATAAGAATTGATTCAAGAAAAGTTCAAGAAAATGATACATTTATAGCAATAAAAGGATATAAAGATGATGGTCATAACTATATTGAAGATGCAATAAAAAAAGGAGCAAAAAAAATAATTGCAGAACACGGTAAATACAGCGTAGAAACGTTGATTGTGGATGATACAAAAGAATACTTAAAAGAATATATAAAAAACAAATATAAAAAAATAATTAACAAAATAACAATCATCGGCATAACAGGAACTAATGGTAAAACAACAATAAGCTATTTAATATATAATGCACTTAATAGCCTAGGAATAAAATGTTCAATGATAGGAACATTAGGTTATTATAAAAATAAAAAAATACAAGATTTATCAAATACATGTCCAGATATAGCAACAACATATGAATTAATACTAGATTCATATAAAAGCGATTATAAGTATATTGTATTAGAAGCAAGCAGTCAGGGATTAAAAGAAGGAAGACTCTACGGAATTGAATTTGATTACGCAATATTTACAAACTTAACACACGATCATCTTGATTATCATAAAAATATGCAAGATTACTTATCATCAAAACAAATACTATTTAGCTCACTAAAGCCAAACGGAACAGCTATTGTAAATATAGACGACAAATATAGCAATTACTTTACACACAAAAACAGAATAACATATGGATTTAGTAAAAGTGACTATCAAATAACAAACTATAACGAGCATAGTTTTAGAATAAATAACAATCTAATAGAAACGAAACTACTAGGAAAATATAATGCATACAATTTGACAGCCACAATGATAGTTCTAAAAAAAATAAACATAGAAAAAGAAACAATAAAAAAAATATTGAAAGAATTAGATGCACCATCTGGAAGGATGGAAATACATAAATACAAAACAAATAGAATAGTAATCGATTATGCGCATACACCAGATGCAATAAAAAAAGTATTAGAAACAATAAAAGATTATAATAACATATACGCAGTATTTGGATGTACAGGCAACAGAGATAGATTAAAAAGACCAATCATGACAAAACTATTATTAGAAAGTTGTAAAAAAATAATAATAACAGAAGACGATCTATATGATGAAGAATTTGAACATATAGTATATGACATGTTAAAATCCCAAAAAGAAAACAATTATGAAATAATTGAAAATAGAAAAAGTGCAATAAAAAAAGGTATAGAGATGCTAGAAAATAAAGATGTATTGTTAATATTAGGAAAAGGACACGAAGAATATATTAAGAAAAAAAATGAATATATTAAACACAATGATGCGGAAACAGTTAAAAAAATAATTAATGAAAAAATATAGATTTGTTAATGCGAATAATGTATAATAAAAGAACATTAGAAAGGAGAACAACAATGAAAATAGAAAATATAAACTTAGAGACAATAGCAGTAAGAAGAAGTCAATACCCAACTGACAATAAACCAGAATTTTTGTTAGTTGGAAGATCTAATGTAGGAAAAAGTAGTTTCATAAATACTATAATTGGACGAAAAAACTATGCAAGAACATCATCGAATCCTGGAAAAACTCAAACTATAAATTTTTATTTAGTAAACGATCAATTCTATTTAGTTGACGCACCTGGATATGGATTCGCCAATTTAAGTAAGACAAAAAAGAAAAAATTTGGTCTAATGATGGAAGACTACTTAATAAATAGAAAAAACTTGAAATGTGTATTTATGTTAATAGACTTTAGACATAAACTAACTAACGACGATATAATGATGTATAACTTCCTTAAATACTATAAATTGCCAGTAGTAATAGTAGCAACAAAAACAGATAAGATAGGAGTAACATTACAACAAAAACAAAGAAATACTATACTTAGCGATTTAGATTTAGTTGTAGGAGACGAATTTGTAATGTTTTCAAATGTAACAAAAATAGGTAAAAAAGAAATACAAGAAAAGATAGAAAGAACTATATAATTTATAATCTCATTAATTTTCTATTTTCATAAAATAATTTAGGTGAATAAAATGAAAATAGAAAAAAGAGAAAATAAATTAATAGTTTTTTTAAATACAAAAACAAGTGAAAAATTTAATTTTAAAAATAAAATAGAATTAGAAAAAGAATTTCAAAAACTATTCTCAAAGTTAAATAAAATATATGATTTAGAAATATGTGGAAATTATAATATAGAGATATATAATATAAAACAATATGGAATCATTTTAGAAATAGAAAAACAAAACGAGGAATACTTTAGCTATTGTGACTATATAGATATGAATCTAAATATTTCAAAGTATAATGATATTTTATACAAAATTAAAAACTATGATAAAGAAATCTTATACAATAGTATAATGTACATAAATAAAGGTGAAATATATATAATACCAAGAAATAGCGAATTCCAAACAATAGGAAAAACAGTAGAAAACTGTGAAATAATATATGGAAAAGAAGCTTATAAGATAAAAAAAATATCAAAAAAAATATACCCAAATATTTTGAATGTTGAAAAAATCGCTTAAAGAAGGTATAATTGAATTGGTGAGAAAATGAGACTTAGAAATGTAAAAGGTGCAAAAGAAGAAATAGAAAAGTCAAAGTACGTGATAGAAAACTATGAACAATATAAAGGAAAATTTACAAATCTATTCAATAATAAAAATGAAATACATATAGAAATAGGTATGGGTAAAGGAGACTTTATAAAAAATATGGCACTAAAAAATCCAAATATAAACTTTATAGGAATAGAAAAATTTGATAGTGTAATGGTAAGAGCAGTACAAAAGTTAGAAGAAATCGAAATTCCTAACTTAAAACTAATAAAAGTTGATGCATTAAATATTGATAAAATATTTGATAAAGAAATTAACTGTATTTATTTAAATTTTTCTGATCCATGGCCTAAAGCAAGACATGAAAAAAGAAGATTGACAAGTGATGTGTTTCTAGAAAAATATGACAATATATTAAAAACAAATAGAATAGTAATGAAAACGGACAATAGAAAACTATTTGAATATTCTGTTAAATCATTAACAAATTATGGCTATAAAATAGATGAGTTATCTCTAGATCTACATAACGATGACATAAAAGATAATATAGAAACAGAATATGAAAAAAAATTTGTATCACTTGGAAATGTAATATATAAAATCAGTGTACATAAATAGACATTATATGTAGTAAAAAAATAACAAAACAATATTAAAATAAAGAAAAATTTGGTATAATTTAAAAAGAGTAGGTGAATCATGAAAAAATTGGTTTCGATACTGATAATATTATTTATATTAACAGGATGCACAGCTGTAAGAATTAACACAAAGGACATAGACAACATAGTTGATGTTGTACTGTCGAAAGAAAATGTACTATATAACCACATCGGTAAAGGATATAAATACTATATTCCAAGAGGAGTAACTTATATAGATACAATAGATTTTAATGATAAACTATATTCAGAGGGAAATTATTATTATCTATACATTGACGCGATAAGTTACTATCACAACATAGAAATAAAAAATACAAAAAATAGTAACTCTATTTTTTATAAAGAATTTACTGCAAATAATAAAAAAGGATATATAGATATAATAGAAAAAAACAATAAATACCTAATAAAATTTGTATATAATTATGCTAGAATTGAATCATTAGTAGATAAAGAAAATATAAATAATGTAATTCTAAATAGTTCATATATACTATCGACTATAAAATTCAACAATAATGTAATAAAAATTATGTTAGATGAAGATTATTTTAAATATAAAGAAGAAAAATTTGAATTGTTTGAAAAAGAAGAACAAAAAGAAAATATCTTAGAATACAATGAATAGGAAAGGTGAAAATATGGGATTAATGGATAAAATAAGAGACATATTCACAGAAGAAGTAGAAGAAACAATAGAAGAACCAATAAAAAAAGAAGTAATACAGGTAGAAATACCAGCACCACAACACAAAGAAATACCAGAAGAAAAAGAAGAAAAAAAAGAAGTAAAACCTGCTCCAATATTTTTTGATGACAATGACTTTGCAGGATTAGAACCACCAAAAGAACAACATAAAATCCAACAAAAACTAACAAAAAAATATGAAAAACCAACAAAGCCAGTAGAAAAAAAAGAAGAAAAGAAAATATTTAAACCAACACCAATAATATCTCCTGTATATGGTGTTTTGGACAAGAACTATCATAAAGAAGATATAAAAACAAAGAATAATTCACAAAATACTACATACTATAATAGCAAGGATATAAGCATAGATGATATAAGAAAAAAAGCATACGGAACACTAGAAGATGAATTAGAAATAACATTATTTGGTGAACCTGAAAGTATTGAAATAGAAACAAAAAACAAACCTGAAAATGAAGTGGACATGTTCGACGAACTATTAGAAGAAAAAAACGAAATAAAAGATGACACAGAAAGTGATTTATTTAATTTAATAGATTCAATGTACGAAAAAAAGGATGATGACAATGGAAATGGCTAGTTCTATATTACCTAATATACTATATATATTATTAAGTGCACTAGTAATAATTTTAATTGTATTTGTATATAAATTAATACTAACACTAGACAAAGCAAACATTGTATTAGATGATATTTATTCGAAGGTAAAAAAATTAGATACACTATTTGAAATAATAGATAGAAGTGCAGATACAATAAATAGTGTTACAGACAAGATAACAAGCATAATCACAAATTCAGTATTAAAAATATTTAAAAAAGAAAGAAAGGATGATAAATATGAGTAAAAAAGGATTTGGAAAATTTATTATAGGAGCAGGAATAGGTGCTGGATTAGGACTTTTATTCGCACCAAAAAAAGGTAGTGAATTAAGAAAAATATTAAAAAAGAAAATGGATGAATTAATTGAAAAAGCAAGAAACATAGATGCAGAAGAAGTAAAAGAAAATATTGAAGTAAAAATAGAAGAAATAAAACAAGAATTAGAAGATTTAGATAAAGAAAAAGTACTTAAAATAGCAAAGAAAAAAGCAAAACAAATACAAGATATGTCAGAAGAACTAGTAGAATATGCAGTAGAAAAAGGAACACCAGTACTTGAAAATGCAGCAGATGCTGTAAGACAAAAAGCAATAGAAGTTACAAAAGAAGTTTTAAATAAATTAGAAAAAGAAGAAAAATAGTGAAAATTTCACTATTTTTTTTTAAAATATTTACGAGATTAAAACAATAATGTATAATTTATAAGGAAAAGAGGTATTATATGATAATAGGATCACATGTAGGATTTAATAAAAAAGAACAATTACTTGGAAGCGTAAAAGAAGCACTGTCTTATGAAGGAACAACATTCATGTTTTATACAGGAGCTCCACAAAATACAACAAGACTACCAATAGATGATAATTTAACAAAACAAGCATTTGATTTAATGAAAGAAAATAACATAGATCCAAAAAATGTAATCGTTCACGCACCATATATAGTAAACCTTGCGAATGAGAAAAATTTTGAATTCTCGATAAACTTTTTAAAACAAGAAATAACCAGAGTAGAACAACTTGGGTTTGATAAAATAGTACTACACCCAGGAAGTCATGTAGGAATTGGATCTGATCAAGCAATTAAAAATATAACAAAATGTCTAAACGAAGTACTAATTAATACAAATGTAAAAATACTGCTAGAAACAATGGCTGGAAAAGGAACAGAAGTAGGAATAACTTTTGAACAATTAAAACAAATAATAGATGGAATAAATAATAAAGATAATATCGCAGTATGCCTTGATACATGCCACATAAATGATGCAGGATATGATTTAAACAATTTTGACGATATACTACAAGAATTCGACAAAATGATTGGATTAGATAAGCTATTATGTATTCATGTAAATGATTCAAAAAATCCAATAGGATCGCACAAAGACAGGCATGAAAATATAGGATATGGGCATATAGGATTTGAAAATCTAATAAAAGTAATATACAATGAAAAAATAAAAAATGTTCCTAAAATATTAGAAACACCTTATATTAAAGATGAAAATAATTCATACCCACCATATAAATTTGAAATTGAAATGATAAAAGGGAAAAAATTTAATAGTAATCTAATAGATGATATTATAAGATATTATAAATAGTTTTTATATTTTTCCTTGAATTCAATATATAATTTTTCAATTTTATTATAACTAAACTCATCAATTTTGGATTTCAAACTATCAAGAATAGGCCTAGGATTACCATAAATTATTGTATGCCAATCATTTTTAATATAATCATAAATAATTCTCAATTCATAATCATTTAAAGATAAACCTTGCTTTTTACTAAACTGTTCAATTTCGGCTAAAGTCAACTTAGAAACATAATTCTTTATTAAAAATTCACTCATTATATCACCTAAATAATTATATTCAAAAATAAACAAAAAATACATAGGAGGAATAATATGTACAATAGAAATAAAAACAATCTTTTTTCAATAATAAATAAATATAAAAAAAATGAAAAACTATAACAAAAATAAAATTTCAAAACAAAAACAAAATCAAATTGAAAAAAGATATAAACTATTAATATTTTTAATAATAATACTATTAGGTACATTAATGGGATACTTATTTTATATTCAAATAATTAAAAATGATTATTTTAAAGAAAAAGTGGAAGAAGCAACAGTAAAAATAGTAGAAGGCGACTCTGCACCGCGTGGAAGAATATATGATAGAAATGGTAAATTAATAGTAGATAATATTGCTGTTAAAACAATTGTATATAAAAAAAATGGATTAAATACAAAAGAAGAAATAGAACTAGCATATAAATTAGGAGATTTACTTGAAATTGACTATAAAAAACTAACAGAAAATGATTTGAAAAACTTCTGGATAAAAACACATATAGAAGAAGCAAAAAATTTAATAACACAAGAAGAATATGAATCGCTATCAGAAAGAAAAATAACAAATGAAGATATTGAAAGATATAAATTTGAAAGAGTTTCTAAAGAAGAATTAAAAAAATATAACGAAATAGATCAAGAAGCAGCATACATATATAAATTAATGAATACAGGATATAGTTACTCAGAAAAAATCATAAAAAAAGACAATGTAACAGATAAAGAATATGCGGAAATAGCAGAAAACTTAGAAGAACTACCAGGCTGCAATATAAAACTAGACTGGGAAAGGCAATACCTATATGGTTCGACATTTAAAACAATTCTAGGAAGTGTATCAAGTAGTGAATCAGGGATACCGTATGAATTAAAAGAAGATTATTTAAGCAAAGGATATGAATTAAACGATAGAGTTGGTACAAGCTATCTAGAATATCAATATGAAGATATATTAAGAGGTAAAAAAAATAAATATAAAGTAGTAAATGGTAAATACATATTATTAGAAGAAGGAAAAAGAGGAAACGATATAAAATTAACAATAGATATAGAACTTCAAAAAGAAATAGAACAAATACTAGAAGAAGAAATAAAAGCAACAAAAAATGAACCAAATACAAGATACTATAACAGATCATTTGTAGTAATATCGAATCCAAAAACAGGAGAAATATTTGCGATGGCAGGAAAACAACTAAATCAAAATGGTCAAATCTATGACTATACGCCAGGAGTAACAACATCACCTGTAGTTGTGGGATCTGTTGTAAAAGGAGCATCACACATAACTGGATATAATAATGGAGGATTAACAATTGGAGAGATTAGAGATGACGCATGTTTAAAAATTGCAGCGACAAAAGAAAAATGTTCATGGAAATATTTGGGAACATTAAATGATATAACTGCATTACAATACTCATCAAATACGTATCAATATAATACGGCTATAAAAGTAGCACATGGAAATTATTCATATGACGCTCCATTAAGAATAAACGAAGAAGCATTCGAAACATATAGAAAGACATTTGCTCAATTTGGATTAGGAGTAAAAACAGAAATTGATTTACCAGTAGAAAGTCTTGGATATAAAGGAACAAGCACATTACCAGGACATTTATTAGACTTCTCAATTGGACAATATGATACATATACACCAATACAACTAAATCAATATATAAATACAATTGCAAATGGTGGTAACAGAATGAAACCTTATTTATTAAAATCAATATATGAACCAACAAAAGATGGATTAACAAAAAGAATAAGTGGAACAGAACCTAAAATATTAAATAAGGTTGAAACAGAACAGCAATACTTAGATAGAGTAAAACTGGGATTTCAAAGAGTACTTGATTCAGGTACAGGATTAGGATATATTGACCTACAATATAAACCGGCAGGAAAAACAGGAACAAGCCAAAGTTTCATAGATACAAATAATGATGGAATAGTAGATACAGAAACAATTACAACAACCTTTGTAGCATATGCTCCCTTCGATGACCCTAAGGTAAGTTTTACTGTAATATCACCAGATATATACTATAATGAGTCTGGATCAACATATCAAAGTAACGTAAATAAAAGAATTGTTAATAGAGTTTCAAAAAAATACTTTGAAATTTATAAATAATTTGTTATAATAGGGTAGTGAATTAAAGAAGGAGGGATTTCGGATGGCAAAAAAAGGAGAAGCAAGAGAAAGAATTACATTAGCTTGTACTGAATGTAAAGAAAAAAATTATCGTACTGAAAAAAATAAAAAAAATACTACTGAACGTTTAGAATTAAATAAATTTTGTAGTAAATGTGGTAAAACTACTAAACATAAAGAAGAAAAATAATTCTAAAGAAAGGAGTATATTATGTTTAACATTAATGATATTAAAAACGGTATTACATTTTTATTTGAAGGAAATATATACACAGTAATTGAATTCCAACATGTTAAACCTGGAAAAGGAGCAGCATTCGTAAAAGCAAAAATTAGAAACTTAAGAACAGGTTCAATTGTTGAAAAAACTTTCAATACTAGTATTAAACTAGAAAAAGCAATGATTACAAAACAAAACATGCAATATCTATACAATACTGGTGACACATACTATTTCATGAATATGGAAACATATGAACAAATAGAACTAACAAAAGATCAAATGGGAGACGATGCTAAATACTTAATCGAAAACTTAAGTGTAAACATCACATTCTATGAAGGTGAAATGTTAGGAATGGAATTACCAGAAAAAATAGAATACACAGTTACTAAAACAGAACCTGCTGTAAAAGGTAATACAACAAACAACGCTTTAAAAGAAGCATACATGGAAAATGATTTAATGGTAAAAGTTCCACTATTCATTGAACAAGGTGAAAAAATACTTGTATCAACAAAAGATGGAAAATATGATTCAAGAGCTTAATTTTTAAGCTTTTTTCATATTTTTATTGACAAATACATAAAATATATGTATAATCAATACGAAACCGAAAAAAGGAAAGAAGATATTCACATATCTCACCCGATTGTAATAGCAATGGGTAAAAGGCCAAATTAATTATTTTATATAATATAATTGTGCTTAAAATGTGAATACCCTTGTATTCACTTTTTTGTTGGTTATTGCTAATTTTTGGAGGTGTTAGTATAGCAAGCAAAGATAAAGATTTGTTTATAAATGAACAAATACGTGCAAAAGAAGTAATGGTAATTGGACCAAATGGAGAACAATTAGGTGTAAAACCTATAAAAGATGCTCTTACATTAGCAAGTTATGCAGGATTTGATTTAGTATTAATAAATCAAAACTCTAATCCACAAGTATGTAAAATAATGGATTACAACAAATACAAATACGAAAACAAGAAAAAACAAAAAGAAAACCTAAAAAAGCAAAGAGAAGCAAACCTTGAAATGAAAGAATATAGATTATCAGTAACAATCGATATTCATGACTTTAACACAAGAGTAAATAACTCAAAAAAATACCTTGAAAAAGGGCATAAAATTAAAGTGTCAATTCGTTTTAAAGGAAGAGAAATGGCTCATACAGATTTAGGAAAAAATGTTTTACTTCGTTTTGCAGACGCTTTAGGTGAAGTTTCTACTATCGAACAAAAACCAGCATTAGACGGACGTGTAATGATTATGATACTAGCGCCTAAGAAAGAAAAATAGGAGGATAATATGGCAAAGAAAACACAAAGAACTCATAAGGGAACAGCAAAAGTATGTAATGCTAGACCTGGAGGAACAATAAAAATTGGACATCCTGGAACAAGACATAATACAGGAAAGAAAAATGCAGCTTCAAATAGAACAGGAAGAAATGCATCATTATTAAGTAAAGCAGATTACAATAGATTAAAAGACGTTATTAAATAGGAGGAATTAAAATGGCAAGAGTTAAAGGCGGAACAATACATCGTGCTCGTCGTAAAAAAGTATTAGATAGAGCAAAAGGATACTTTGGTAGTAAACATAGATTATACAAAACTGCTAAAGAACAAGTAATGCATTCAGGTGCATATGCTTATAGAGATAGAAGACAAAAGAAAAGAGACTTCAGAAAATTATGGATTACAAGAATCAATGCTGCATGTCGTATGAATGATATCAGTTATTCTAAATTCATAAATGGATTAAATATTGCAGGAGTAACAATAAATAGAAAAATGTTAGCTGAAATCGCAATCGATAGTCCAGAAACATTTACAAATTTAGTTAAAATTGCTAAAGACGCTTTAGAAAATGGAACTAAAGAAGTAAAAGAAACAAAGAAAGAAACTGTTAAAAAAGAAACAAAGAAAGAAGCAAAAAAAGATCTTTCAACATTAACAGTTGCAGAATTAAAAGCGATGGCTAAAGATAAAGGTGTAGAAGGATATTCTGCAATGAAAAAAGCTGAATTATTAGACGCTTTAAAATAGTACTTGAAAAAAGTACTTTTTTTTCGAAAAAAAATCCGATTATTCGGATTTTTGTCTTTCTAATATATCTCTTGCAGCAATTAATCCATTACTAGCAGCAACAACAATATTACCAGCTTTACCTGCACCATCACCAATAAAATAAATATTTTTATCTTTTAATTTAAATTTATTATTAGTAGTTATTTCATTAGAGAAAAACTTAATTTCAGGTCCATACAATAATGTTTCATCATTATTAACACCGGGTATTATTTTATCGAGTGTTTCTAAACCCTCGAGAATATTTGTAATAATACGATGAGGAAGAACAAGTGCTAAATCACCCGCAACACAATCCTTTAAAGTTGGTTCAACATACCCCTTATTAATTCTATCCCAAGTAGACCTTCTACCAACTTTTAAATCCTTTAATATTTGAATAATTGGTTTTCCATCACCTAATACATTAGCAATTCTTGCAATAGACTCGCCATACTCCCTAGTATTAGTAACAGGATCAGTCAAACTAATTTTATTAATAAAAGCAAAATTAGAATTGTTAGATTTTATATCTTTTAAAGAATGTCCATTAACACATATATAACCATAATAATTTTCTTTAGCAACAAAACCACCAGGATTAGTACAAAAAGTACGAACCTCATCACCATGAGTTTTAGTTTTTATAAAAATGCTGGGGTCATATATAACACTGCAAATACTATCCATAATTTCTTTTCTAACTTCAACTCTAACACCAATTTCAATACTTCTAGAAGTATACTCTATATTATACTTATCAGCAATTTCTTGTATCCATTTAGCACCAGTTCTGCCAGGCGCAATAACAACATTATTGGCATTAACAACATTACTTTTTTTGCTTATATTGTATGTGACATTATTTAAATTATCAGTAGTACTAATATCAGTTACATTCGCACACTCTAAGATTTCAACACCTTTATCCCTAAGATAATCAGTAAAACTCTTAATATAAGAAGGTAATTTATCACTGCCTAAATGCTTTTGCTTTATAACAAGAAGTCTAGCACCATTAATTGCGACATCTTTTTTAATTCTTAAAGCTTCATCCATATTAGTAGGATAAACCTGACTATCCATACCAAATTTATTAAAAATAGCTTCAGTATCATCAATAAGTTTATAAGCTTCACTTTCACTCATATATCTAAATAAATCTGATTTACCTAATTTAGGTATAAAATTTAACTTACCATCAGAAAAAGTTCCTGCTCCCCCGAATCCAGATAATATCTGACATGGATTACAATTAGCACACGCAACACCTTTTTTATTCATTGGGCATACTCTATTTTCAGCAAGTCTACCTTTATCCAAAAGTAATACTTTTAAATCCTTATTATTTTCAATTAATTCATATGCAGCAAATAATCCAGCAGGACCAGCACCTATAATAACAACATCATAAATCATAACATCACCATAATAATTGTATCATTTTTTTAAATAACAAAACACTAATTTAAAGAAAAAATATAAAAAATATCATTAGAGAATATAGTGATTTTTTTTAATAATATTGATTTTTTAATTGATATAGTTTAAAATCTTAATAGGAGGATAAGGGTACTATGAGCAATATTAGAACAAACTTAAATACGCCAAGAAATGTAACAAATAACACACGAAGAATTACAAATCAAAATATGTGTTCAAGCAGAAGAACACAAAGCACTCAAAGAATTAATACAAAACCAACAAATTTATGCGTAACAAAGCCAAAAACAACCAATGTAAAACCTCAAATAAACAAAAATAATATAGATATAGATAGAATAGCGATCAGTGCCGAAAACGCAAAGAAAGGCGAATTTATTAAAAGCAATAAGTTAAATAAAGAAATCTTTCTTGAAAGTAAAAATGTAACTTATAAAAACTATGATAATGATTCAATATTAATAAGTAATGAAGGGGTACCAATCGGATTTACCGACTTAAAAGGAATAAAAAAAGATTTAAATGTACAAAATAATTGGTGCAATTCAAAAAATACGACAACACAAAATAATTGGTGCAATTCAAAAAATACAACAACACAAAATAACTGGTGCAATTCAAAAAATACAACAACACAAAATAATTGGTGCAATTCAAAAAATACAACAACACAAAATAATTGGTGCAATTCAAAAAATACGACAACACAAAATAATTGGTGCAATTCAAAAAATACGACAACACAAAATAATTGGTGCAATTCAAAAAATACGACAACACAAAATAATTGGTGCAATTCAAAAGATACAACAACACAAAATAATTGGTGCAATTCAAAAAATACGACAACACAAAATAATTGGTGTAATTCAAAAAATACAACAACACAAAATAATTGGTGCAATTCAAAAAATACAACAACACAAAATAACTGGTGCAATTCAAAAGATACGACAACACAAAATAACTGGTGCAATTCAAAAAATACAACAACACAAAATAACTGGTGCAATTCAAAAGATACAACAACACAAAATAATTGGTGCAATTCAAAAGATACGACAACACAAAATAATTGGAAAAATGCCAACACCACAACATCTTCAAGTAATTGGTGTAATTCAAATAACACCACAACTCAAAATAATTGGCATTTTGAAAACGATGATTATATGAATTCAAAAGCATACGCTATTTTAAAAGGATTAAATATTGCTGGATTAAACGCTGCATTTAAACCAAGTGGTAATATTTCGGTTACAGATCTATGTACTTCTAAGAGAGTTAGCTATGGTAATTATATAAACATATATGATAATGGAAGAGTAACATATAATGTAGACGGAGCAGAACATAATTTATCAATACTATCGAATGATATTATAAGCCGTGATTTAAATATTTCAGATATAGTTAGTATCAAAAAAAATGGTAATGCGGTGGATGTAATTACTAAAAAAGGTAATACACTTCATTTATTAAATAATGAATCAGTTATTGTAAATACAGACAAGGATGGAAATATACTGTATGGATATACCATGAATCCTGATGGGGAATTATCAGATATATCTATATTCAATGATTATATGAATTCAAATTATCAATATGGTGGAAGACAAGCAACATTTAGACAAAATGTGGATGAATACTTAAATGATCCAATCATATATAATGAATTAGAAAAGAGTTTTCCAGGTTCAACTTGGAATGAAAAAAGAGCTTATTTAAGCAATATGTCAGGAAGATGTTGTGGATATGTTGCAGAAATAAATAGCTTATACAAAAATTATCAAGGAAGAGAATCAGAATTCCGAGATAAGTTTGGTTTTGATATGTATAAGGTAGATAATAATGGAAATATAGATTATAACTATGAATACATGGTTTTAAAATATTATGACTATGTTTACTCTACTACCGGTCAAAAAAATATAAATGAAATATGTAATATGAATACAGGATATAATACACCAGAAGGATACAAATTTGCTGATTTTATAACAAATGACTATGGTATAAATTGTAATGTTCAGCAGTATATTAATACTGACTTAGGAGATATTGGTATAGAACAAGCAACTGTCATGGGTCCTAATGACACAGTCGCTGATGTCAATATTTCAAATATTTATTCGAGAGAACAAACATTAACTGCATATCGAGATCTTGTATCACAAGGACATGATGATATAATGATAGGAGCATATAAATATCGCTTAATAGACTGCGAAAATGGATCGCTTTTTACAAGCCCTACAACAGCGCACGCAATGACAGTTCTAGGTGAAGAAAATAACAACCTTATTGTAAGTTCATTTGGTAGAAAATATATTTTGGATTTAGGATATACAGAGAGTATTGAAGGCTATAACAATTTTTATACTACTGATTATGAATAGGAGGAATTTATTTGAATTATAGTAATAAAGACTTAGCGATTGAAAAAGGATTAATTGTCGACGATGACAATAGTTTATACATGGAATTGTCTAATTTATATAAATCAATATTTGCTGATTTCTTATTATCAAAAATCAGTTTAAAAAAATATGATGATGAAATAAGTAATAGTTCTTTAGATTTTTATAAACCAAATTTAGAAAATCCTACCTTTAATGAACTAGACGAATATAATGGATTAAACTATATCTATATATTAAATAATTTTTATGTAGAAAAATTAAGCAAACAAGATATAGAAATATTTAAAAATTCACTTATAAATGATGATATAAACAGTGAAAAATTAACTTGTATTGTTGAAAAAACATATAAAGAAATAGTGAAATTAGACTGTCTCGGAATGGAAGACCAACAATTTAATCTTTGTTATGGACCATCAGCTCCATTCAATTTTGCTAAAAATGATGCACTGGTTTTAAAGATATACTATGGTATAACAGAACATAATGAGGAAAAAGAAGAAGCATTAGAAAGATTTAAAAAAATAGACAATTTCATAGATGAATTATCAAAGCAATTAAAAACAGAAATAAAAGAAAAGTTAAATATTAATTGTGATATTTTAACTGAACAAAGAATTTAATAATGATAGATATAATAATACCCGCATACAATGCACATAAAACAATAGAAAAAACACTATACTCTATAGCGTATCAAGATGTTATTAACAACATAAATGTATATGTGATAAATGATTCGTCAAATGAAGACTATTCAAAAATAATAAAACACTTCAAACACTTCATGAAAATAAAAGAAATAAAACTAAAAAAAAATAGTGGACCAGGAGTTGCACGCAAGACAGGTATAATAAACTCAAATAGTAAATACATAATGTTTATAGACAGCGACGATGTACTATATGATTGTTTCTCGGTTAAAAGATTATATGATTGTATTGAAAATACAAATGCAGATGTAGTCATTGGAAACTTTTATGAAGAATGTGATGACTATATCTATGAACACAATGAAGATAATATATGGTTACATGGGAAAATATATAGAAGAAAATTTCTAGAAGCAAATGAAATAAATTTTAATAATAGCAGATTAAATGAAGATAATGGATTTAATCAATTAGTATTTCTATGTAATAGCAAAGTCTATTATATAAATAACTATGTTTATATCTGGTGCAATAATAAAAACTCAATAACAAGAAAAGATAATCATTCAGCAATGTATGAACTACTTTTAGGATATATATATAATATAACATGGTCACTTGAAAACGCTATTAAAAGAAATTGTGATCAAAATAAAATAGCAAACTTATCTTTTATATCTTTAATGGCAATTTATAGTCACTATTTAAGCTTTAAAGAAAAAAACAAACAAAAAGAAATATTAGAACAATCAAAAAAAATAAAAAAAATTCTTGATAAATATGAAATATCCAATGAGAAAAAAATAGAACTATTAAGTGTTCAATTTGATTCACTTTATAATGGTGATAGTAGAAATGATATACTAAATGCAGAAATAACATTTAAAGAATTTTTAAAACTAGTAGATGAGGTAAAAGAATGATAGACATAATTATTCCAGCATATAATGCACATAAATATATAGAAAAAGCTTTAATAAGTATATCAATGCAAACAATAAGCAATCAAGTAAACGTTTATATAATAAATGATTGCTCAAAAAAAGATTATAGTGAAATTATTAAAATATTTAAAGATAGAATAAAAATAAAAGAAATAAAGTTAGAAAAAAACAGTGGACCAGGAGTAGCAAGACAAATAGGAATAGAAAAATCAAAAAACGAATACATTCTTTTTCTAGATAGTGATGATTTATTATACAATATATTCTCACTTGAAAAACTATATAAAACAATAATATCAAATAAAGCAGATATATGCATAGGCGGCATTTTAGATGAAGATGATAATAATCTAAATTACTATAACAATCATATGGGATGCCTACACGGAAAACTATATAGAAGAAAAATTATAGAAAAAAATAATCTAAAATTCAATAATTCAAGAAGTAGTGAGGACAATAGTTTTAATAGACTATTCCTGATGTCAAATCCTAAAATAACATATTTAGATGAATGCGTATATTTATATAGAGATAACAAAAAATCTCAATCAAAAAAATACACAGGTGCTAAATACATAAAAGACTATATATATAATATGGAATGGGCAGTTGAACAAGCAGAACAAAAAAAATACGATAAATATCAAATTGCAGAATTAATCTTCTCAACAATATCTTATATTTACTCAATATATGTAAACAACCAAGAATTAGAAGAAATTAATGTAATATTTGATATGTCAAAAAATTTAATAAAACTGTATGATAAATATAAAGGAATACTAAGTAATGAGGATTATAAATTTTTATATGATGAATTTGAAAAAATAAACATTCCAAAAATATCATTATATGAATTTATAAAACTATGTAGATAACTAATGTTATCTTTTTAAGTATTATTAGATTTTTTTTAAAAAAACGACTTGTAATATTAATAAATTTATTATATACTATACTGGTGTAAATGGAGGTAAAAATGGAAAATATAAAAGAAATTAAAATAAAAGTAGAAGGAAAAAAATGGGAAGAAGCTATGGAAAAAGCATACAAAAAAGCTAGTAGTAACTTCCAAGTAGATGGTTTTAGAAAAGGACATGCACCTAAAAATGTGTTTTTAAAGAAATACACTCAAGAAAGACTAAACTTTGACTGCGCTGATTTATGCCTTGATGAAGCTTATAATGATATGATCAAAAAAGCAAAAGACTTAGAAATCGTTGCTCAACCAGAAATTGGTATTAATGAAATATCAGAAAAAGGTGTAGAATTTGTATTTAAATTAACTTTAAAACCAGAAGTTAAATTAGGAAAATATAAAGGACTAGGTGTAAAAAAAGAAAAAGTAAAAGTAACAAAAGAGGAAATTGAACACGAAATAGAACACATAAGAAGCCATTATACAGAAAATGTAATAAAAGAAGGAAAAGTTGAAAACGGAAACATTGCTGTAATTGACTTTGAAGGATTTAAAGAAGGAGTAGCATTCCCAGGTGGAAAAGGAGAAAACTATTCATTAGAAATAGGTTCAAACACATTTATTCCAGGATTTGAAGATCAAGTAATAGGAATGAAAAAAGGAGAAACAAAAGATATAGAAGTAACATTCCCTGAAAACTATCATAGTGAAGATTTAAAAGGAGCTAAAGCAACATTTAAGGTAACAGTAAACGAAATAAAAGAAAAGAGAGTTCCTGAATTAGATAAAGATTTCTTCGAAGACTTAGGAATGGAAGGGATAAACTCAAAAGAAAGCCTAGAAAAACAAGTAAAAGAAAATCTAGAGGCAAAAAAAGAATCAGAAGCTGAAAATAAATATATAGATGAATTACTTGAAAAGGCTGCAAAAAATATTAAAGTTGAAATACCAGAAGTAATGATAGATGAAGAAGAAAACAGAATGGTAAAACAATATGAAGAAACATTAAAAATGCAAGGACTAAGCCTTGAACAATTCTATCAATTCACTAATTCAGATGAAGCAAAATTAAAAGAACAAATGAAAGACGAAGCTGTAAAAAGAATTACATATAGATTAATGCTAGAAGAAATCGCTAAAGCAGAAAAAATAGAGGTATCTGATAAAGATGCAAAAGAAGAAGCAAAGAAAATGGCAGAAAAATACAACATGAAAGAAAAAGAATTCTTAGAAGCATTTGGTGGATTAGAAATGATGAAATATGATATAAAAATGAGAAAATCAATGGAAATACTAAAAAGCGAATAATCGCTTTTTTTTTGTTAATAAAAAAAATAACTTCAATAATTGTCAAAAAAAGTAAAAAAAACTCCATAAATTGAAAAAAATATGATAAAATGTTATTAGGTAGAATAAAGAGGTGTTAATATGAATGTAGCATTATTTCTAGTAAGTATGTACATAATTGCAGATATATTAATAATAATAGTATTAAATGTAATGAGAAGCATTAAAAATAAAAAAATAAAAAAACAACTAGAAAGAATAGAAATAGAAAAAAATAAAATAGACTCCACACCAATTACACCAGAATTATCAAAGATAGAATCATATTTAAAAAATGACAAATTAGAAGTAATGTATAGTGGATGGAAGACAAGGCTAGAAGAAATAAAAAATGAAAAAATACCAAAAATAAGTGAACTATTATTAGATGCTGAATATTCACTTAAACAATCAGACTATAAAAATATAATGTATAAAATAGCAAAACTTGAGATGGAAATATATAAAGTAAGGACAAGCTCTGAATTTTTGTTAGACGAAATAAAAGAAATAACAACAAGTGAAGAAAAAAATAGAGCAATCATAACAAAATTAAAAGCCAGGTATAGAAATTTATACCAAAAATATATCACAACCAAAACAGACTTTGGAGAAATATCAAAATCAATTGATTTACAATTTGAAAATATAAGCAGAAAATTTGAGGAGTTTGAAATTCACATAGAAAATAAAGAATATATTGAAGTAACAACTGTTATAAAATCAATAGAAGATATGTTAAAACATATGGAAATAATATTAGAAGAAGTTCCAGCAATAGTAATAATGGCAACTAATATTTTACCTAATAAAATTAAAGAAGTAGAAAATACATATGAGCAAATGAAAAAGAAAGGATATCCATTAGACTATTTAAATATTGAATACAACATAGAAGAAGCAAACAAAAAAATAGTAGATGTAATGGATAGAACAAGAGTACTAAATCTGGAAGATAGTTTATTTGAACTTAAGATACTAATGGAATACTTTGACACCGTATTTGATGACTTTGAAAAAGAAAAATCAGAAAAAGTAAGCTATGAAGATTCCATAAATAAATTTAAACAAAAATTAGAAAAAATAAATAAACTAATGAAAGAAATATTCTCGCAAATACCAGAACTAAAAAAAATGTATAATCTTTCTGAAGAAGACTACAATACACTAATAAACATTAGAAGCGAAGTAGATGATTTAAATAACGATTATAAAGTATTAATAAATCACACTGGAAATAATACATTTGCATATTCAAAACTAACACAAGAAATAGAAAACTTATATTTGAAAATTGTAAACATAGAAGAACGATTAGATAGATGTTTAAATACAATTGGAAATATGCATGATGACGAACAAAGAGCGAGAGAACAATTAGAAGAAATTAAGACGATATTAAAAGAATCAAAAGCGAAAATAAGAGAATATAATTTACCAATAATTCCTAAAAAATATTATATAGAAGTAAATGAAGCACAAGAAGCAATAAAGGAAATTATATCAGAACTAGAAAAAAAACCAATCAATACAGAAGTTCTAAATATAAGAGTTGACACAGCAAGGGATTTATCATTTAAACTATATAAAGAAACAAGAGAAATGATCAAAACTGCTATGTTTGCTGAAATGGCAATAGTATATGGGAATAGGCATAGAAGTGATAAAGAAGAACTAGATAAAAATTTAACATATGCTGAAGGATTATTCTATAAAGGAGAATATAAAAAATCACTTGAAATAAGTATAAATGCGTTAAATAGAATAGAAAAAGGAATATATGATAAATTATTAAAATTGTACGGGAAAGATAATGGGTAACCATTATCTTTTTAAAAAAGAATTTTACAATAATATACTTTTTTGTTATAATAAAAATGGAGGCTAGAATATGAATAATAAAGGATTTGCTTTAACAAGTATGATATATATGTTAATTGTATTATTTTTAATGATTTTATTATTAGTATTATCTAACCTCGCAAGTAGAAAAGTAATATTAGATAAAATTAAGTATGACGTAAAAAATAAATTAGAACAAGGTATATCAGTTAATTCGATGGAACTTCCATACCAAAATCAATCTACAGGAGTATACTATGAAACACTTGATTTAGCGATAAGTTCATCAGAAACAAACGATACAATAAAGGTAATGAAAAATACAACAGATCAAAGTGAAATAAATATTATAGAACAAGAAGTAAATTTAGACTTGAATGGAAAAGAAATAGTACTTGGTAATAGTGTAATAAATAAAGGAATACTTAATATATATTCTTCAATAGATGGCGGAACAATAAATTCACAAGATACATACGCTATAAAAAATAGTACGTCAGAGACTAATCCTATTTTAAATATATCAAATTGTACAATTGAAGGAAATATAGGAATATACAACGAGGGAGAAGGAACAGTAACTATAAATAATGGAAACATAACAGGACAAAACGGAAGCTCAATAATGAATCTATCAACAGGAACAATTAATGTAATGGGAGAATCAGTGATAACAAGTGTAACTAGTTCTGCTATAAATAATTCTAATAAAAATATAGGAATAATAAATATAAGCGGAAATTCAACAATAACCGGAAAAACAACAGGAATAATTGGAGCCAATGGAATAGTTACAGTTAATGGTGGAACAATAATAGGAACAGGAACGGATGGTATAAATATAACAACATATAATAATATATCAGGAAGTGTAACAGTAACAAGCGGAACAATATCAGGCGGAAGAATAGGAATAATAGCAGCAAGTGGAACTGCAGAAATAACAATAGGTCAAGACGATGGAAATGTAGATACTAATTCACCACTAATCATATCTACAAATACATCAACTGCAACGGGACATGGAAACGGTGTATATCTGGAAGGAAAAAGTGGCTCCGCAATACTAAATTTTTATGATGGAACAATAAAAGGATCAACAAATGCTATAAGGTTAAGTGGTTCAGCAGCAACACAAAATTTACCAAGTAATAATCTATATAGTGTTGAAAGTGGAACTGAAGTAATAGATGGAGTTACATATAAAACAGCAAAATTAAAATTGAATTAAAAAGTAATTGAAATATATTACTTTTTTGTGTATAATCTTATTGTCAAAGAGGTGGAGTATGGAAAAAATAATACTAATAAAATATGGTGAATTAACAACAAAAAAAGATAATAGAAAATTTTTCGTAAAAACACTAGAGCAAAATATAGAAAAAAAATTAAAAGATTTAATAATAAATATTGAATCATCAATGTCAAGAATGTATATAACATACAATGAATCAAATGAAAAAGAAATAATAGATAATTTAAAAAAAATCTTTGGAATACATAGTATAGTTTTATGTGATAAAGTTAATACTAATGAAGATGACATAAAAAACAAAGTCATAGAAATACTAAAAAATAAACAATTTAAAACATTTAAAATAACAACAAAAAGAAGTGATAAAACTTTTAAACATACTTCCATGGAATTCAACAATATAATAGGTGGATTAGTATTAAAAAACTTTGAATCAAAAGTTGATGTTCATAATCCAGAATTAAATCTAGAAATTGAAATAAGAAAAGAAGGAACATACATCTATAATGAAGAAATCAAAGGATTAGGAGGATATCCAGTAGGAATTCAAGGAAAAGGTATGTTGATGTTATCAGGTGGAATAGATTCACCAGTAGCAGGATATTTAGCTTTAAAAAGAGGAGTTAACATAGAATGTCTATATTTTGAATCGCCACCACATACAAGTTTAAACGCAAAAAACAAAGTATTAAAATTAGCGCAAATACTTAATGATTATTCTGGAAATATAAAGGTACATGTAGTACCATTTACGAAAATTCAAGAAGAAATATATAAAAAAATACCTGGTAATTATAATATAACCATAATGAGAAGAATGATGTATAGAATAGCCGAAAGATATGCAAAAAGAAGAAACTGTAAAATAATAGTAAACGGAGAATCAATAGGTCAGGTAGCAAGTCAAACATTAAATAGTATGGTAGTAATAAACAATGTAACAAACATGCCAGTAATTAGACCAGTTGCTTGTTTAGATAAATTAGAAATAATAGAAATATCAAAGAGTATTAAAACATACGAAACTAGTATATTACCATATGAAGATTGCTGTACTATATTTGTGCCAAAACATCCAATAATAAATCCATCACTAGAAACTGCCTTAGAATATGAAAAGTTAATAAACTATGAAGAACTAATTAATGAATGCATAAAAAATATAGAAACAATTAACATAAAAAAAGAAGAACAAGACGAATTATTATAAACCAAAAATTACCAAAAAAAATAATGTATTAAAAAACCAAATGTGCACATTCTATTAGTGTACAGGAGGTGAACACAATGAATAAAGAAAATAGTAAATTCGTAGTTCCAGGATCAAAACAAGCTATCGAAAGAATGAAATATGAAATAGCTAACGAATTTGGTGTAAATCTTGGACCAGATGCAACTTCTAGAGCTAACGGATCTGTAGGTGGAGAAATCACTAAAAGATTAGTTAAAATGGGAGAACAACATTTAGGTGGATCAAACTACCAAAGTAAGTAATTATAGAAATGGACAGTTATAATGACTGTCTTTTTTTAGTAAAAAATACCATGTAAAAAACACTAAAAACAGCAAAAACTAATAATGAGGTGAGTACATGAATCAAAAAAATAAATTAATAGTTCCAGGATCAAAACAAGCTTTAGAAAATTTAAAATATGAAATAGCAAAAGAACTAGGAATAAACCTAGGAGCAGATACCTCAAGTAGACTAAATGGAACAGTCGGTGGGGAAATGACAAAAAGATTAGTAGAACTTGGAAAACAATATTATAATGAAACAAAATAAGAATATCGTTTGATATTCTTTTATAATACCTTATCAATTAAACCATACTCTAAAGCCTCATTACTATCCATAAAAAAATCTCTTTCAGTGTCACGTTCAATAACAGAAATATCCCTACCAGTATTATGAGATAAAATCATATTTAATTTATTCTTTAACTTTAAAATGCGTTCTGCAGCAATCTTAATCTCAGTAGCTTGCCCTTGAGCGCCACCTAAAGGTTGATGAATCATAACCTCACTATTAGGTAAGCAAAAACGCTTACCATGACTACCACTAGATAAAAGAAAAGCCCCCATGCTTGCAGCCATACCTATACAAATAGTTGACACATTACTCTTAATAAAATTCATTGTATCATATATAGCCATACCAGCGGTAATAGAACCACCTGGAGAATTAATATATAAAGAAATATCATCGTTATTGATAGAATCTAAATATAATAATTGAGCCACGATACTATTTGACAAATTATCGTCAATTTCTCCAGACAAAATAATAATTCTATCCTTTAACAATCTAGAATAAATATCATAAGCTCTTTCACTATTGCTTGTTCTTTCTATAACAGTTGGAATTAACATAAAATCATCTCCTTAATAATATAATAGGAACAAAAGTACAAATTATTCACTAAATAATGTGACAAAAACATACTTTTTTGATAAAATATAATTATAGGATAGAGGGGAAACAATGTCGAAGTTAATAAAAGTAAATTTTAAAGGATTAGAAACAAGAGAATTCTTACAAGGTACAACACTACAAGAAATAAGTGATAGTTTTAAAAAATATTATAACTATCCAATACTAGTTGGAAAAGTAAACAATCATATATCAGAACTAAGCCACGCAGTAGAATCAAATTGTACAATAGACTTCATTGATAGATCAACACAACTTGGAACAAGCATTAACGCAAATGGTTTAATATTTGTATTAATTTTAGCAGTAAAAAAAGTGCTAGGATATGACTGTGAGGTAAAAGTAGAAAACTCATTAGACAATGGTTCATTCTGTGAAATAGAAAACTATAAACTAGATAAGCTATTATTAAAAAAAATTGAATCAAAAATGAAAGAAATAATAGATCTTGAACTAAAATTTACAAAAGTAAGTGTATCAAGACTAGATGCAATAGAGTTTTACAAGAAAAAAAAGAACCAAGATAAAGTTAATATGTTGAAATATATAAGTAATAGTTTTGTAAATTTATATAGACTTGATGATGTTTATGATTATTTCTTTTGTGAGATGCCTTTAAAAACAACAGACCTAAGTGATTTTAAATTAACGCATATAAAAGAAAATGGATTTGTAATAAGTTATCCAACAGTAGAATCACCAGAAATGACGTTAGACTATATACATAAACCAAAAACACATCAAACATTTTATGAATATACAAACTGGGCGAGAACAGTAGGAGTATCAAACGCATCAGACTTAAATAAATTTGTAGCCTTAGGAAAATATAATGATGTTATAAGACTTGCAGAAACACACTATGAAGGGCAATTAGCTCTATTATCAGAACAAATATATCAAAATAAAGAAAATATAAAAATGGTATTACTTGCAGGTCCATCATCAAGTGGAAAAACAACAACAGCAAAAAAACTAGGAATATACTTGCAAAGTAAAGGATTCAAGACACACTACATCTCAATAGATGACTATTTCAAAGAAATAGATGAAACACCACTTGATGAAAATGGAGAATATGACTTTGAATCAATAAATGCATTAGATTTAAACTTATTTAATAAACACTTAATAAAATTATTAAACGGTGAAAAAGTACAAATGCCAGAATATAACTTTTTATTAGGAAAAAAAGAATACAAAAAAAGATTCCTACAATTACAAAAAGATGACATACTAATAATAGAAGGACTACATGGATTAAACGATAAACTAACATCATCTATTGAAAGAAAAAATAAATTTAAAATCGCAATAGCGCCTTATACACAAATTAACATCGACAATCACAACTATATACACACAAGTGATACTAGAAAATTAAGAAGAATAGTAAGAGATAATAAAACAAGAGGAAAAGGCCCAGAAGAAACACTAAAAATGTGGAAAAAAATACATAATGGAGAAATGAATAATATATTTCCATATCAAACAGACTTAGATGGTATAATAAACTCAGCAATGGTATATGAAATAGGAGTTCTAAAGGTATATGCAGAACCACTTTTATTCTCAGTAGACGAAAAAGATGAAACATATCCAGAAGCAATAAGACTTATAAATCTCTTAAGAAACTTCTTACCAATACCAAGTGACGATGTACCAAGAGACTCAGTGTTAAGAGAATTCATAGGGAAAAGTGGATTTGACAGATAGAAAGAAGGAATAATATGATAAAAATAGCAATAAATGGATTTGGAAGAATTGGAAGACTAGCATTTAGACAAATGTTTGAAAATAAAAACTATGAAATAACAGCAATCAATGACTTAACAAGCCCAGAAATGTTAGCGCACTTATTAAAATATGATACTGCTCAAAAAAGATATGAGGGACATACTGTAAAATCAACAGATAATAGTATTATAGTAGATGGAAAAGAAATAAAAATATATAAAGAAGAAGATCCAAGTAAATTACCTTGGAAAGAATTAGACATAGATGTAGTATTTGAATGTACTGGATACTTTACTTCAAAAGAAAAATCAGAAGCACATATAAAAGCAGGTGCTAAAAAAGTAATAATATCTGCACCAGCTGGAGAAGATCTAAAAACAGTAGTATATGGAGTAAATGAAAATATACTAACTAAAGAAGATCAAATAATAAGTGCTGCAAGTTGTACAACAAACTGTTTAGCCCCTATGGCAAAAGCTTTAAATAACTATGCAAAAATAGAAAGTGGAATAATGACAACAGTACATGCTTATACTGGAGATCAAATGATACTAGACGGACCACATAGAAAAGGTGACTTAAGAAGAGCACGAGCAGGAGCATCAAATATAGTTCCAAATACAACTGGAGCCGCTAAAGCAATCGGCCTAGTTATACCTGAGTTAAAAGGAAAACTAATAGGATCTGCTCAAAGAGTTCCAGTAATAACAGGATCAACAACTATACTTGTTGCGTTAGTTAAAGGAAAAAATATAACAAAAGAATCTATAAATGAATACATGAAAAGTGTATCAAATGAAACATTTGGATATACAGATGAACCAATCGTATCAACAGACGTAATAGGAACAACATATGGATCATTATTTGATGCAACACAAACAATGGTACATCAAATTGATGAAGATACATATCATGTTCAAGTTGTAGCTTGGTATGATAATGAAAATGGTTACACATCACAAATGATGAGAACAGCTAAATATTTAATGAATTTATAAAATTGGAAAAAATTCCAATTTTTTTTAATATTTTTAAGGAACTTTTATTTCTACGAAGTAAGATAATAATAAGGAGGTGAAAATACCTATGAAAGAATTCAAAAAACTATCAAATGATACAATATTTAAATTAGTTTTCTCTGATGAAGAAATAATGATATGGTTTCTAGAAAGAATTCTTAAGAAAAAAATTAAGAAAGTAAATATATTTAATGGACAAGATGGACAACCTATAACAGAACAAAGTATTATTGAACTAATTAAACAAGAATTAGAAAAAGAAAATGTTAATGTAAAAACTAAAATAGTTGATTTACTTGTTAAAATAAATAATGAGATCTATAACATAGAATATAATAATACATATGATGAAGATACTAAAAAAAGAAACTTTGCTTATATATCAAATATATACGCTAACTCATTAAAGAAAAAAGAAGACTATATTAATCAACCAGTATGTACTCAAATAAACTTATGTTCAAAAATTAAGGGATACAAAAAAGAAATAAATCATATAAAAGGAGAAAAAAATAATAAAAAGTTTATAAATAATATGAATATTTATGAATTTAATATTGCGGAATACAAAAAAATATTGTATACTGATAACAAGAAGTTAATTAAGGATAACTTACATCTTATTATGTTTGAATGTAATGATAAAGAATTAGAAATATTAGAGGAGTATGATGATATGGTAAAAAAAATTCGTAAATTAGTAAACAAATACAACGATGACAGTACAATATATCAATTTTTAACTACAGAAGAAGATCAAGAAAAAATGACTAGAACAAGAATCCTTAGAGCAGAACAACACGGATTAGAACAAGGTATTTCTCAAGGAATTTCTCAAGGTATTGAACAAAACAAAGCAGAAACAGCTTGCTCATTACTTAAAGAAAATATTCCTCTTGATGTAATATCTAGAACAACAGGATATCCAGAAGAATATCTACAAACATTTAAAATATAAAATTGGAAAAAATTCCAATTTTTTTTAATATTTTTAAGGAACTTTTATTTCTACGAAGTAAGATAATAATAAGGAGGTGAAAATATAGAATAAAAAGGAGTTCTACTAAATAGAAAGAAGGATATATGAAAGAAAAAATTAAAATGCTAAAAGAAATAGAAAGAGAAAACTATATAAGAAGAGTAAAAGAGGATAAAGAATCATTAATATCACTAATATCAGATGTGCTAATGATAGACAAAAAATATGTAAAAAAACATATAACAACTATAGAAGAATCACCATATGACTTAATAACAACAGTAACCGCAAACTATATAAAAATTAAAACATCAAAATACAATAAAATAATAAAAAATCTAGATGAAAGTACAATATTCTATAAAAAAACATATAATGAAGAAAAAGGATATTATAAAATAAAAATAGATATCAATAAAATATATGATGAATACTTTGAAATGGTATTAGAAAGGGAATTAAATGAGATGAGTAAAGACTTTAAAGAAAAATCCAAAGATGAACTATTAGACTTATGCACAGTGTTCTCATTAATGAGTAGAATACCAAAAGACGAATTAAAAAATAATATACAAATAATAAAGGAAAATGATAAAGTAACTCGAATACGAATCGCTATTCCATGCTAAATAAAGATTTTATATCTTTATTTTTTTGTTTGAATTTGATGATTAAAAAAAATTATTTTAACCCATTATTAGAATAGAATAATAATAGGAGATGATTTTATGTTTGGTAACTTTACAGAAGAAGCAAGAGGAATAATAGTAAGAGCAAAAAAAGAAATGTATAATTTAAAACACCCATATGTAGGAAGTGAACACTTACTTCTTGCTATACTAAAAGACAATAATGATATATCAAAAAAACTAAAAAAATTTGGTATAACATATGATAAATTAAAAGAAGAAATAATAAATATAATAGGAATAGGTTCAAAAGAAACAGAATGGTTTTTATATACACCACTTTTAAAAAGGATAATGGAAAATGCAATAATAGACAGTAAAGAAAATAATAATGGAGAAGTAACTATTGAACACCTTTTTACAAGCCTTTTAGAAGAAGGAGAAGGTGTCGCAATAAGAATACTGATAGGAATGGATATTGACATAGATAAACTATATGAAGAATTCTCATACAAATTTGTGAATGTTTCTAAAAAAAATAGATCACTATTACTAGAAGAAATTGGGATAGACTTAACAAAAAAAGCCAAAAACAAAGAACTAGATCCAGTAATAGGTAGAGAAGAAGAAATAAAAAGAATAGAAGAAATACTATGTAGAAGAACAAAAAACAATCCACTATTAATTGGACCAGCAGGAGTAGGAAAAACTGCTCTAGTAGAAGAATTAAGTAGAATGATAATAAATGAAGAAGTTCCATTTAATTTAAAAAATAAAAAAATAATAAACCTAGATATGGCATCACTAGTAGCAGGAACAAAATATAGAGGAGAATTTGAAGATAGAGTAAGAAAACTATTAAAAGAAGCAGAAGAAAATGATGAAATAATACTATTTATAGATGAAATACATACATTAGTAGGAGCAGGAGGAGCAGAAGGGGCAATAGACGCATCAAATATATTTAAACCAGCTCTATCAAGAGGAAAACTAAGACTAATAGGCGCAACAACAATAGAAGAATATAAAAAATTTATAAAACCAGATAGGGCCCTAGATAGAAGATTTCAAACAGTAAATATTGAAGTACCAGATAAAGAAAAAGTAAAAAATATACTAAAAAAAATAAAACCAATATATGAAAACTATCATAACGTAATAGTATCAAATGAAATAATAGAACTAATAACGAACCTATCAGAAAAATATGTATACGATAGATTCGAACCAGATAAATCAATAGACATATTAGACGAAGTATGTAGTCTAGTAAATCTAAAAGAAAATAATAAACTAAAAAAATACAATAATATTAAAAAAGAACTAAAAAAAATAATAGAACAAAAAAAGAACTCAATAATAAACCAAGACTTTGAACAAGCATCAATACTAAAAATGAAAGAAAATAAACTAACAAACGAAATAAATATAATGGAATTAAATAATGAAAACAAAAGAAAAAAAGTAACACAACACGATGTTGCAGAAGTAATATATAAAAAAACAAACATACCAGTATATGAATTACTAGATAAAAAACAAGAAATAATAAAAGAAATAGAAAATAATCTAAGAACAAATATAATTGGACAAAACAAAGTAATAGAACAACTTATAAATATAACAAAAAGAATAAAACTAGGATTTAAAGACAATAATTGTTATGGAGTGTTATTCTGTGGACCATCAGGAGTAGGAAAAACAATGACAGCTCAAACATTTGGAAAAAACTTAGTAGGAAAAAATATAATAAGACTAGACATGTCAGAATACATTGAACCTCATAGCGTAAGTAAACTAATAGGTCCACCTCCAGGATATGTAGGATACAATGAAGAAAACATACTAGAAGAAATAAAAAATAAACCACACTCAGTACTAATATTAGATGAAATAGAGCGTGCTCATCCAAATATAATAAATCTATTCTTTCAAGTACTAGACAATGGAAAAATAAAAGACTCAAAAGGAAACTATGTAAAATTCAATAACATAACAATAATAATGACATCAAACATAGGATTTGAAGAAAAGAGTATTGGATTTAGTAAAAATGAAAATAAAATAACATCAAAACTAAAAGAACACTTTAGTATCCCATTTATAAATAGAATAGATAATATAATTGTATTTAATGAATTAACAAGACAAGATATAGAACAATTAATAGAAAATAAAATATTTAATATAAAAAGAAAATATCTAAAAGATATCGCGCTAAAAATAGATGAAAAAGTAATAAATGAAATAATAGAAGAATCTAACTATAAAGAATTTGGAGCAAGAAAAATAGATAAAATAATAAAAGACAAAATAGAAAATCAAATAATAGATAAAATAATAGAAAACGAAAAAACAATAGATATAAAGGAACTGTCAAAAATATAAAAATTAAAAATAAAATAATGACAAAATAAAATATTATATGTATAATTGTTTATTGTAAGGATGTGCGGTATGACAACAACAATTTATTATATAGTATCAATACTATCAATATTTTTATATGTAATGAGCGTACAATTTAAGAAAAAAGAAAATATATTAATAACTCAAATAGGGGCATCTATGTGCTACTTAATTGTATATGTAATAAAAGGTGCATACTCAGGAGTATCAATTGAAATACTTGAACAACTAAAAAATCTTGTGTTTATAAAAATAGAAAAGAATAATAAAAAAATACCTATATATGTATTAATAATATTTATATCACTATTAATAGGAGTATCAATATACTTCTATGATGGAATATTATCTTTATTACCACTTCTAATAAATATCTTATTATTTACATCAACATACTTTAAAAATCCAAAATATATAAGGTATACAATGTTAATAGCGGGACTACTTTGGGGAATATATAATATATATGTAGGCGCATATATAATATGTATTGGAAACTTCCTAGAAATACTATCAGCTACAATATCAATTATAAGATATAAAAAGAAATAAAAATATAGACATAAATCTATATTTTTTTTTAAATTATAGATTTTTTAAGAAAAATATGGTAATATGATATTGGGTGATTATATGGATATAATGGATACAATTCAAGAAACATTACAAAATAATAAACATATAAATAAAGACGTAAGCGATGGAATATTTGAATTAGTAGTCATTTTCCATAATAGCTTCCCAAATGTAAACTTAGAAAACTTAAATAAAAGATTAAAAACATTAAAAATAGAAAAAACATCAAAATTTGAAAAAAGTCATATCTCAAACTATAGCTTTACAAAAAATATATTATACTTTAACAGTGATGAAATAAGTAAAGAATATGATGCAAGACATGTTATGATGTTTGAACTTTTGAACATAATAACTGCTACAGATAAACAAACTGGATTTAATACAGATAATAGATTTCTAGCTTTAAATGTTGGATTAACTGAAATAATAGCTAACTTCCTAGTAGGAAATGAAGGAGAAAAACTATTATATCCAGATGAAGCAATAATGACAAATCTAATAAACACAGTAGTAGGATTTGAAAATATGTTATATGCATATTTCAATAATGATTCAAAATTTCTATTAAATAAATTAATTGAAGCAGGGGTGAAGATGTAATGTATGATAATAATCAATTTGAACCTAAAGGATTTTTAAAAAGTTTAAATGAATTTAATTATTACACAGAAGCAGTTAATACAAATGGTAAAAAAAGTCCACTATATGAATGCTACAATGCATTTATAACTGCAAGCAAAGATATCCTAACTATGGAACAATTGGACTTCGCAGAATTAAATTTATTATCACCAAAAGGTTTTGATGATGATAACATCAGATCAGAAGATGAATATAACAATACAACAAATAATATAAGAATGATAAAAAATGAAAAAATTCAAATGATTCAAAATGAACAAGGAAGAAGTATCGCATAACTTCTTTTTTTAGTCAAAAACTGTAAAATTTTATAAAGATTATTCAAAAACATAGATTTAATATTACTATATTTGATATACTAAAAATATAAAGGAGAATGATAAAATGACACCACATATTGAAGCGAGTATGGGGGAAATCGCTAAAACAGTAATAATGCCTGGAGACCCATTAAGAGCAAAACATATCGCAGAAAAATTTTTAAAAGATGCAAAACTAGTAAATACAGTAAGAAATATGCTTGCTTACACTGGAACTTATGAAGGAAAAGAAGTAACAGTAATGTCTTCAGGAATGGGAATGCCAAGTATTGGTATATATTCATATGAACTATATAAATTTTATGATGTAGAAAATATAATAAGAGTGGGATCAGCAGGAGCATACACAAAAGATTTAAATCTATATGACATAGTACTTGTAAATGGATGCTACTCAGAATCAAGCTTTGCTAAAACACAAAATGGTTGCGAGGATAATATGATGTATGCAAACGATACATTAAACTTCTACATAAAACAAGCAGCAGAAGAAAACAACATTCATATAACTTTAGCGAATGTACATAGTAGTGATGTATTCTATAAAGAAAACGATAACTATGAAGAACTATATAAAAAATATGGATGCATGTGTGTAGAAATGGAATCATTCGCACTTTTCCACAATGCAAAAGTATTAAATAAAAAAGCAGCTTGTATTCTAACAATATCAGATAATTTAGTAACACAAGAAAAAACAACACCACAAGAAAGACAAAATTCATTTGATAAAATGATTGAACTTGCTTTAAAATCATTATAAAAAAGGAAAAATAAACCATACTAAGAAAGAGGTGATATCTTGAAATATACAAAATTTCAAAATGGCGCATACAATATTCATTTTATAAAAACAGATAGATTCAAAACAATAAGTACTAGAATAAACTTTAAAAGAAAAACAAACAAAGAAGAAGTAACAAAAAGAAATCTATTAACTAGAGTACTATTTGAATCAAATGAATACTATAAAACAAGTAGACAAATAGAAATAGAAACAGAAAAACTATATGGATTAATGCTTAGAAGTTCAGCATCAATATCAGGAAACTACTCAATAATGAGTTTTGAAAGTTCATTCTTAAACGAAGAATATACAGACGATAATATGATAGAAAAATCACTAGAATTTATTCTAGGATTTATACTTAACCCTAATATTGAAAATAAAGGATTTACAGAAAAAAGCTTTAATCTATGTAAAGAATCACTAAAACAAGAAATAGAATGTATAAAAGAAAATCCAAATAGATATGGAATGCATAGAATGTTAGAAGAAATGGATGAATCAGCGCCTTACGCAATAAATGCAGACGGATCATTAGAAGCACTAAATAAAATTACAAAAGAAAATCTATATGACTACTATAAACAAATAATAAAAAGTGATGTTATAGACATATTCATAATAGGAGACTTTAATGAATCAAAAGTAAAAAATATAATAAATAAAAAATTCAAAATAAACACATTAAAAAAACCATCAACATCACACTATGTAAAACATAAAAAAATAAGAATGAGAGCCAAAACATCAAAAGAAAGACAACCATTAGAACAAAGTAAACTATTTGTAGGATGTAAACTAGATAAACTAACACCATTTGAACAAAAATACGTTATGAACATATACTCATTTATACTAGGTGGAAGTCCTAACTCAAGACTATTCATGAATTTAAGAGAAAAGAACTCACTTTGCTATACAGTAAGTAGTACATATCAACCAGTATTTAATCTATTAACAATAAAAGCTGGAATCGATGCATGTAACTTTAAAAAGAGTATAGAACTAATAAAAAAAGAAATGAAAAATATTGAAAAAGGATTGTTCGATGAAGACGAAATAAAAGCAGGAATAGTAACATATAAAAGTACATTCAAAGAAATAGAAGACTCAGCATTCTCAATACTAAATGCATACACCAGTTGCGCATATCTAGACTATGATCCATTAGAAAAAAGAACAAAAGAAATAGAAAAAGTAAAAAAAGAAGATATAATAAAAGTCGCAAAAAAAATACACGTTGATACAATATTCTTACTAGAAGGTGAAACACATGAAGAAAACTAATATAGATAAATTAAAACTAGAACTATATCAAGAAAAATTAGATAATGGACTAGAAATATATATAATACCAAAGAATAATTGTAACAATATATATGCGACTATATCAACAAAATATGGATCAAACATAGATGAATTTGTACCAATAAAATCAAAAAAAATGAAAAAATTCCCACTAGGAATTGCTCACTTTCTAGAGCACAAAATGTTTGAAATGGAAGATGGAACAGATCCATTTGAAATATACTCAAACAATGGAGCAGACGCAAATGCAAATACATCAAACTATAAAACAACATACTTGTTCTCTGGTCCACAATATTTCAAAGAAAATCTAAACTATCTACTTGATTATGTTCAAACACCTTATTTCACAGATAAAAATGTAGAAAAAGAAAAAGGAATAATAATACAAGAAATAAAGATGTATCAAGACGATCCTTATACAGTTTTATACGAAAAAGCAATCTATAATAGTTTTATTAAACATCCTATAAAAATGCCAGTAATAGGAGATATAGAAAATGTAAAAAGTATAACAAAAGAAGACTTATATGAATGCTATAATACATTCTATAATCCTGGTAATATGTTTGTTGTAATAACAGGAAATGTTGATCCAGAAGAAACAATAGAACTAATAAAACAAAATCAAGAAAAAAAACAATTTGAAAAAGAAGAAGAAATAAAAATTAAAACATACGAAGAACCAGATAAAGTAGATAAAAAATCAGAAATAATAAAAATGGATATAAATCTTCCAAAACTCGCGCTTAGTTACAAAATAAACTATAAAAATATGAATCTAAATCTTAGAGATGCACTAGCCTATCTATCAATAATATTTGATATAAATCTAGGTGCAACATCAATAATCAATGAAGAACTAAAAGATGAAAACATAATAACATCAAATATTGACTTTACATTTATGTATACGGATACACATATACTAGTAACAATTTTTGGTGAAACAGATAAGATAGAAAAACTATCATCTAAACTAGAAAATCAAATAAATAATCTAGAACTAACAGAAGAAGAATTTGATAGAAAAAAACTTAATATCGCAAGTTCATACATATTTATGAGTGATAATATATTCAGTATGAATGAAAAAGTTATGAACAACATTATAAAATATAATGAAATAAAAATAGATGATATAAAATATACAAAAAGACTAGACTATAAAAAGGCAAAACAAATAATAAAAGATTTAGATTTAAAAAACAAAAGCATAGTTATAATAGAACCAAAATAGTACTTTTTAGTACTTTTTTTGTTTTTCTTAAGGAATTTTAAAAGTTTT
>CAMNML010000008.1 GCA_946544685.1 uncultured Caryophanales bacterium
AATTTCTTTATCAATAATATCATTTATATTTATAAGAACTTTATATGATAAATCATTTATATATAACTCAAAACAATATGTAGAAGAATATCTAAAAAATAATCCAACAGGAATAGATTTTTTAAAACAATATAATGTTCTGTACCTATATCAAAATATGATGTACTTCATAATTCTATTATCATTAACACTAATATATAGAAAAATAAATATGAAAAAACAAGAATCCAAATATAATACAACAACACTAATATGTATGTTACTAAGTGTAATATCAATAATTCCATCTCTTCAATGTCTAGAAGGAGATATTAATCCAATTAAATATTTATTATTCACACTAATATTAATAGGAATAGAAGTATATAGATTAATAAAAGATAATCATATAAAAAGAGAATGGCCAATATATGTAAGTTGGATATTTAATACATTCGCAATAATATCAATAATAGTAAATATAATAAAATAACAAGGACAATAACAGTCCTTGTTTTATATTAATAAAAATGATAAAATAATATAGAAAAAAGGAGGTACTTATGTTTGAACTAGTATCAAAATACGAGCCATCAGGAGATCAACCAGAAGCAATACATAAACTAGTAGATGGAATAAAAAATAATAAAAAACACCAAGTATTACTAGGCGCAACAGGAACAGGAAAGACCTTCACTATAGCTAATGTAATAAAAGAAATAAATAAACCAACATTAGTTCTAGCTCACAATAAAACACTTGCAGGACAATTATATGCAGAACTAAAAGAACTATTTCCAAACAACCATGTATGTTACTTTGTATCATACTATGATTACTATCAACCAGAAGCATATGTTGCCTCATCAGATACATACATAGAAAAAGATGCATCAATAAACGATGAAATAGATGAATTAAGACACTATGCAACAGCTTCATTACTAAACTATCAAGATGTAATAGTAGTAGCCAGTGTATCATGCATATATGGTATAGGAGAAATAGAAGAATATAAAAATAAAACAATAACTCTATCAGTAGATGAAGAAATAAATAGAGATGATGTACTAGAAAAACTAGTAAACATGCTATATGAAAGAAATAATATAGATCTAAAAAGAGGATCATTCAGAGTAAGAGGAGATATACTAGAACTAGTACCAATAAGTGAACATGGAAAAGCAATAAGAATAGACTTCTTTGGAGACACAATAGATAGAATATGTGAATTTGATACATTAACAGGAACAATTAATAGAAACTTAAAATCAATAACTATTTTCCCTGCATCACACTTTGTAACAAGTGAAGAAAAACTTAAAATAGCAGTTAAAAACATAAAAGAAGAACTAGAACAACAACTAGAATACTTCAAACAAAACAATAAATTACTTGAATATCAAAGACTACAAGAAAGAACAAACTATGATATGGAAATGTTATCAGAAACAGGATTCTGTAGAGGAGTAGAAAACTACTCAAGACATATAGCTTTAAAGCCACCAGGAGCAACCCCAACAACACTAATAGACTTCTTTAAAAAAGACTTCCTATTAGTAATAGATGAATCGCATGTAACACTACCACAAGTAAGAGGAATGTATAATGGAGATAGAGCCAGAAAACAATCATTAGTAGACTATGGATTTAGACTACCAAGTGCCCTAGACAATAGGCCTTTAAAATTTGATGAATTTGAAAGTAAATTAGATAAAATAATATATGTATCAGCAACCCCTGGAGACTATGAACTGGAAAAAGATCCAAACTATGCTGAACAAATTATTAGACCAACAGGGCTACTAGATCCAACAATAGAAGTAGTACCTACAAAAAATCAAATAGATCATTTATTAGAACAAATAAATAATCAAATTGAAAAAAATGAAAGAACACTAATTACTACACTAACAATAAGAATGGCAGAAGAACTAACAACATACTTAAAAAAACTAGACATAAAAGTTGCCTACTTACACAGTGAAGTAAAAACACTAGAGAGATTAAAAATAATAAGAGACTTAAGATTAGGTAAATATGATGTACTTGTCGGCATAAACTTATTAAGAGAAGGACTAGATATTCCAGAAGTATCACTAATCGCAATAATGGATGCAGATAAACAGGGATTCCTAAGAAGTGATAGAAGTTTAATTCAAACAATAGGAAGAGCCGCAAGAAACGCAAACGGTAGAGTAATAATGTATGCAGATACTATTTCAGACTCAATGGAAAAAGCAATAAAAGAAACAGAAAGAAGAAGAAAAATCCAAGAAGAATACAATAAAGAACATAATATAACACCCAAAACAATAATAAAAGAAATAAGAGAAGTAGTAACAAATACATCAGAAAAAGAAACAAAAGAAATAAAAATGACAAAACAAGATAAACAAAAACTAATGATAAAAATAGAACAAGAAATGAAAGAAGCAGCAAAAGTAATGGACTTCGAAAGAGCTATGGAATTAAGAGATATATTATTTGAAATGAAATCAGAATAGGAGAATATATGAAAAAGAAAATAAATAAATTTATAGAATGGATTATGTATATGCTAGGATACTCAATAGTATTAATGAGTGTAACAATGATATTCAAAAATTCACTTTACATAGATCAATCGTTCTTTGGTTTATGGTGCCTACTAGCCAATATAATAATATATATATTAAATAAAACAGTAAAACCATTAATAGTATGGTTAACAATCCCAATAACAGCTCTAACACTAGGACTATTCTATCCAGTGATAAATATATTAATATTATATATAGTGTCATTTATATTAGGAGATCACTTTATAATACACGGTGGTCCAATAATGATATTTATAATAGCTGTACTACTATCAATAATGAATTTAATAATGAAGAATATAATTAAAAAAATTATTAAGGAGGATAAATAATGAATCCAATACTATTAAAAATAGGAAATATCACAATATATTGGTACTCAATTATGATACTAACAGGATTCTTAATAGCCTCATATTTAATAACAAAAGAAACAAAAAAATTCAATATAAAAAAAGAACTAATAACAGATATGCTGTTCTATACAATAATAATAGGAATACTAGGCGCACGACTATACTATGTAATATTTAATTTAGACTATTACTCAAAAAACATACTAGATATATTTAAAGTATGGGAAGGTGGACTTGCTATACATGGAGGAATAATAGCAGGAGCAATATTCATAATTATATATACAAAAAAGAAAAACTTAAATACACTAAAAATATTAGATATATGTGTACCAGGACTATTAATAGGTCAAGCACTAGGAAGATGGGGAAATTTCTTTAACGGGGAAGCACATGGCCCAATCACAACACTAGAAAAACTTAAATATCTACCAAAATTCATACAAAAAGGAATGTATATAGATGGAAACTACTATATGCCAACATTTCTATATGAATCAATACTATGTATAATTGGACTTATAATAATACTAATAATAAGAAGAAAATTAAAAATAAAAAATGGACAAATAACGGGATTCTATCTTATATGGTATGGAATAATAAGATTCATAATTGAATCATTTAGAACAGACAGTTTAATGTTAAGCATACTAAAACAAGCTCAAATAATATCAATTATAATGATTGTAATGGGCGTTATTCTAATAATAAAAGGTAATAAAAATGAAAAATATAGTGAAACAAATAATAAATAATAAAACTTTACAAATTAATGTAAAGTTTTTAAGTTTATAAGAACATTATGATTAATTAGCATTTATAATTTTTTGCTTAAAATTATTTAAATTATTTAAGTAATATGTGTCATCTGTTTTATTTAATACGAATGGCTCAACTACCTCTGAATCACATGATTCTGGGCTAGATATTCTAATATTACCGTCAGAAGTAATATCAAAAACTTGTTTATTTAAATTTGATCCAATGTGTTCGTCAACACCAAATGAAACAGTTCCATTTAAATATAATTTATTATCATCAATAAAATAATTTCCCATGATCTTGCTGACACATCCTGGAGTTGCAAATGAATAATAAAATATTCCATTATCATCTAAATCAAGTCTATATTCACTAGATTTGTCTTCGTTTTCAAATTTATAATCATATACATATTTATATGAACCAACTAAATCAGAAAACTGAATTGTTTTATTTGTATTATCACTTACAACATTAGTATTTCCTGATGCACTACAATCAGGACAACTACACTTATTCATCTTCCTTTCAATAATTGCATAATCAGTAACAAAACATAAAGCCGCAAATAATATAATAACCAAAACCGCATAACTACATTTAATAGTTTTTTTTTCTTTTTCCATAAAAATCCTCCTCTATGATTAAATTATATCATTAAATTTCATAAAATACAAAACCATTTTTTGTATTTCAACTATAATCTGTATAAGAATGTCAAAAGGTTATGTATAATCAAAAATCTAATGTTTTTTCATGAAAATAAAACCCTTTAATTTACTTATTTAAATATAAATAGTATAATAATAAATAGCTAAAAAAGAGGTGATAAAATGTCATTTACAAGTAATATCAAATCAGAAATAACAAAACAAAAATTTGATAAACCAGAACAAATATCACTCCTATCAGGAATAATCAGAAATGAAAATGTAGAAGATACAATAAAAATCACAAATGAAAACAAAGATGTAGCTAATCTAATATTTAATATAATACAAAAAGAATATCAAATTATTCCAAAAATAACAGTAAGAAAAGGATATAACTATAATAAAAACTATATCTATATGATAGAAGTAAATAAAAAAGTAGAAGAAATAAAAAAGGATTTAAGCATAGATAAATCAACACCAAATACATATATAACAGACGATGATAACCTAACAAGAGCTTATCTAAAAGGACTTTTTTTAGCAAAAGGAAGTATAAATGATCCAAAGACATCAAGATATCACCTAGAGATACTAGTAAATAATGAAGACTACGCAAAATTCATAAATGGCATACTAAATAGTTATAACCTAAATAGTAAAATATTAAAAAGAGAATCTAAATACATGATATATATAAAAGAAGCAGAAAAAATAGGAGACTTCCTAAGAATACTAGGAACAACAAAATCACTATTATACTATGAAGATATAAGAATCTATAGAGATCATGTGAATATGACAAATAGACTAAACAACTGTGAACAAGCAAACGTAGATAAAATAATACAAACAGCAGAACAACAAATAAAAGATATAGAACTTATACAAAAATACGGATTAGACCTATTATCAGAAAAAGAACAATTAGCGGCAAACTATAGACTAAAATATAAAGAAGCATCTTTACAAGAATTAAGCGAAATAATAACTATCGAAACACAAACTAAAATAACAAAACCTGGACTACATCATAGATTCGATAAAATAAAAAAACTAGCAGAAAGAATAAGAGAAAAGGAGAATACAAATGAATAGCTTTTTCGAAAAATTAGACAAAGAAATATCAAAACATAAAAATATAATAATAATGGGTCATAAAAATCCAGATTTAGACTGTATAGGCTCATCATTAGGACTTTATAAAGCAATAGAAAAAAATGTATACATATTTAAAACAAAAGATAAACTAAACGAATCTATGAAAAAAGCATTTAAAGAATTAGAACAAGAAGAAATAAACTTTATAGACAAAACAAACTATAAAGAACACCTAGAAAAACCGCTTTTAATAATAACAGATCTACATAGAAAAAGTTTACTAGAATATGAAGAAATACTAGAAGAAATAAAAGATGTAGTAATAATAGACCACCATATAATTGGTAAAGATAAAATAGAATCAAAACTAGAATACATAGACTCAAAGGCATCAAGCGCAACAGAAATAGCGGTTCAATATCTAAAACACAAAGAAAAAGAAATAGACAGAATAATCGCAACAATAATGCTTGCAGGAATAGAAATAGATACAAACGGATACAACATGAAAACATCAGAAAAAACATTTAAAACAGCAGCTTTCCTAATGTCCATGGGAGCAGACAATATTCTAAAACAAAACATACTAAAAATATCAAAAGAAGAATATATTAAAAGGACAAAACAAATTGAAAAAAGCTATCTAATACACAATATGATGATATGCAAACTACATAAAAAAAACTACAACCCATCTTATTTAGCAACAATGTCAGAAGATTTACTTAGATTTGATAAAGTAGAAGCATCATTCACAATAGGAAAACTATCAAATGGTAAAATAGGAATAAGCGCAAGATCACTAGGAAATATTAACGTAGAAACAATAATGTCAAACCTAGGAGGAGGAGGCCATCTAACAGATGCCGCATGTCAATTAGAAAATAAAACAATAAAAGAAGTAGAAAAACTACTGCTAAAATATTTAAAATAAAAAAGTAGTACTTGAAATATAGTACTATTTTTTGTTATAATATGTATAAGATAGAAACACTAAAAAATATAGTTTTGTATTAAAGAAAGGAAATTATTTATGAAGAAAAATAAAGGATTTACTCTTATAGAATTACTAGCAATCATAGTAATACTTGCGATTATAGCAGTAATAACAGTACCCATTATACTAAATATAATAGAAGAATCTAATAAAGGAGCAGCAAAAGCTTCAGCATATGGATATAAAGATGCAGTACAAAAATGGTATTTATCAAAATTACAAGCCGATAATAACTATACATTAAATGGACCATATACAATATCAAATGGAAAACTAAATAACATAGATATACCATTATCAGGAAATAAGCCAACAAATGGAACACTAACATATTCAGATAATGTATTAACTGGAGGATGTCTAACAATAGGAGAATATAAAGTAACATTCGATTCAAAAGGGAATCCATCAAGTGCCGAAAAAGGAGAATGTGAATCAACAACATCATCAGAAACAATATTATATTATACTCTTGATCCAACAGCAGAAGAAGGATTAAACGGTAAAACAACGTCAAAAGAGCCTGAAATTAATCCATCATGGCCATACTATATAAAAGAAACAACACAAATAGGTGTTAAATCTTATACAATTGAACATACAGAAAATGACGAAACGTTACAATACGGATTTTTTGAAACACTTTCAGAATGTGAAACAGAAATTTACTCCGAAGAAGACACCTGTGTAGAAATAAATAAAAGAATAACAAATGAAGCATGTGGAGTCGAAAATGGACAACATTTTTGTTTAAAACCAAATGATTACGAAAATTCAGCAACAACATTAAGTACATTCTTAAGGTGTGCTGATCCCTATGGTGGTTCTTTAACTTGTTACGGTTCAAGTTTACGCGCCCAAGCCCTGGAGAATGGAATAGTGGATGTATACAATGCTGTTGGCAGTGATATACAAGGTCATTGTAACGTGTACAAAGATGGTGCTGCGTATTGTGATGGTTCTTTTAATTCTGATGATGGTAAGTAGGACTACTCTTAACACCTTAAAATCTAAGATTATACAAAAAATGATAAAAATCAAACAATACTACAATAAAGTAGTGTTGTTTTAATTTAATTAAAAATAATTTAAAAAATTAAGTTAAAATAATAAAAAAAACATTAGAAATATTGTATAATATAAATTGTCAACGTGACAAATAAATAGTCACAATTAAGGAGGTAAATCATGAAAGTAATATTTCTTAAAGATGTAAAAGGACAAGGAAAAAAAGGAGAAATAAAAGAAGTAAAAGATGGATATGGAATGAACTTCCTAATTAAAAACAAATATGCAGTTCAAGCGACTGAAACAAGTGTAAATAGACTAAAAAAAGAAAAAGCAGAACATGCACTAGAAGAAAATCTTCTAATAAAAGACATGGAAGACTTAAAAAAGAAACTTGAAAAAGAAAAAATAACATTTAAAGCAAAAACAGGAAACCAAGACCAAATGTTTGGAACAATATCAGTAAAACAAATAAAAGAAAAACTATCTGAATTAGGATATAAAATTCAAAAACAAGACATACACTTAGAATTTCCTATATCAACAATAGGATTCCATGAAGTAGAAATAGAACTTCATAAAAAAGTAATAGCTAAAATAAAAATTGAAATCAAAAAGTAGGTGACATAATGAACGAAAAAGTATTACCACATAATATAGATGCAGAAAAATCAGTATTAGGATCAATGTTCTTATCAAAATATGCATTACAAAAAGGAATAGAAGCACTAACAAAAGATCTATTCTATCTAGAAGCAAATGGAATAATATTTGAAACAATAAAAAATCTAAGAGAAAAACTAATCTCTATAGACATGACAACAGTAACAGAAGAACTAGAAAATCAAAAACAACTAAAAAAAATAGGTGGAATAGAATACCTAACAGAAATAATAAACTTCGTTCCAACAGCAGCCAACATTGATGAATACATAAGAATAGTAGAAGAAAAAGCAATCTTAAGAAGACTAATAGAAGAAGCAACACAAATAGTATCATCAGGATATGATCAAGGAGAAGACATAAACGACGTTCTTGATAATGCAGAAAAGAAAATACTTAATGTTGTAAAAACAAAAAAAGGAACAGAATTTAGAAGCATTCAAGATGTATTATTAAAAACACAAAGTGACCTAGAAACACTATCAAAACAAAAGAACGAAATAACAGGAATACCAACAGGATTCTATGATTTAGACAAAGTAACAAGTGGACTTCACCCAAATGAATTAATAATAATAGCAGCACGTCCTGCCATGGGAAAAACTGCTTTCGCCTTAAACCTTGCTACAAATATTGCTATGAATACAGAAAAAACAGTAGCCCTATTCAACATGGAAATGAGTGGAGAACAACTTGCTATGAGAATGCTATCCAGTGTAGGACAAATAGATGGATATAAACTAAAAAGTGGAAAACTAGAACACAATGACTGGAAAAAATTCAATGAGGCAATGAGTAGACTAGCAGAAACAAAACTATTCATAGACGATACATCAGGAATGACAATAAGTGAGATAAAAGCAAAATGTAGAAGACTATATAATTCAGAAGGTGGACTAGGAGTAATCATAATCGACTACCTACAATTAATTAGTGGTTCAGCAAAATACGCAGGAAATAGACAACAAGAAGTATCAGAAATATCAAGATCATTAAAAACACTTGCTATGGAACTAAACGTACCAGTAATCGCGCTAGCCCAATTATCACGTACAGTAGAAGGAAGAGAAGACAAACGTCCACTACTTAGTGACTTAAGAGAATCAGGATCAATCGAACAAGATGCCGATATAGTTGCTTTCCTATATAGAGATGATTACTATACAAAACAAATATCAATAGATGAAAACACATCAAAAAGTGAATTCATAATCGCAAAACACAGAAGCGGTCCAACAACAACAATAGACTTAATATTTAAACGTAATGTAAGTACATTTGTAAATATGCTAAAGGAGAATACAAATGAAAATATGCCAGCTAGCTAGTGGTTCAAAAGGAAACTCTTGCTATATCGAATCAAAAGAAACAAGCATACTAATAGACCTAGGTATAAATTGTAAAGAAACAGAAAGAAAACTACAAAACATAAATGTTGATCCCAAAAAAATAGAAGCAATATTTATAACACACACCCATAGTGATCACGTAGACGGACTAAAAGTATTTACAAAAAAATACAAAACAAAAGTATACATAACAGAAAAAATGTTAAAAGAACTAGACGGAAAAATACAAGACTATGAATTTATAGAAAAAGAAACAACAATAAAAGATATAAAAATAACAGCATTTAAAACATCACACGATGCAGAAGACTCAAATGGATACTTAATTGAATCAGATAATAAATCACTAGTATATATAACAGACACAGGATATATAAATATCAAAAACCACAAACTACTAAAAAATAGAAATATATATATATTAGAAAGTAACCATGATGTAGACATGCTTATGAATAATCCACATTATCCATACCATATAAAACAAAGAATACTAGGAGATAAAGGACACTTATCAAATAAAGATTCTGCATACTATCTAAAAAAATTCATAGGCGATAACACAAAATACATAGTTTTAGCCCATCTAAGTGAACATAATAATACAGATGAACTCGCACTACAAGAATTCAATAAAACAATAAATGAAGATTTAAGAAAAAACAAACATATCTTAATAGCCCATCAAAATGAGCAAACGGAGTTAATAGAAATATGATAAAAATAATATGTGTAGGAAAAATAAAAGAAAAATTCTTTAAAGAAGCTATAGAAGAATATAAAAAAAGACTATCAAAATATACAAAACTGCAAATAATAGAAGTAGAAGATGTAAATCTACCAAATGAAACACTTATAAAACAAAAAGAAAAAGAACTTATAGAAAAAAATATAAATGACAAAGACTATGTAATAACACTAGAAATAGAAGGAAATGAAATAAGTAGTATAGAACTATCAAAAAAAATAGAAAACCTAGAACAAACAAACCCAAATATTACATTTATAATAGGTGGATCATATGGATTAGATAACAAAATAAAACAAAGAAGTAACTATAAACTATCATTTTCAAAACTAACATTTCCTCATCAATTATTTAGAGTAATACTTTTAGAACAAATATATAGAGCCTATAAAATAAAAAATAACGAATCATATCACAAGTAGGTGAACAATGGAAGAATTAAATAAATATATTGAAACTTTAAAACAAAAAATTGAACACTTAGAAAAAGAAATAAAAGAAAAACTAACAGAAGAAGAAATAATTATGTTTATATATATAGATTTAGGAGAACAACTATACTTAAATCCAGATTTTATGCTAGGAAATACAAAAACAAAAGAAGAAATATATATAAATGATAATACAATATCCAAACTAGAAGAAATATTTAAAAAAAGAAAAGTAACATGTAAAACAGCTTCAAAAATATTAGAATACATAATAAAAAAATTTGGAATAAACATAACTACAAATGAAAATCACTCAAAAGATACAAAATATAAACACACATACAACATAATTTTTCCAAGTGATGGACGCGAACCTTACAGAATAGACTTACAAAACGACTTAAAAAATATACAATTTCATACAATGACAAGAAAATTTGGGCGAGCATTAAATGAAAATAGATACGTAATATCTCTACAAAAGCAAAAAGAAATACATAAAAAAATAAAATATTTAACACAAGAAAAACCTTATACAGAAGAATATATGTACCTATTAAAATTAGGTGCATCAGAGTTTGACAATATATATAAAAAAATAGATTTTGTACTAAAAAATATTGAACCTAATCCAAATCCAAATATAAAATTTCTAGAAAGAGCATGGAGACATAAAAAAATATTTGAATATATTTTTGATGGCCATGAAATAGATAAAATACTAAATGGAATTACATGCTATAAAATAAATGAAAACAATGAAAAAGAATATATTAATTGTTTCTTTATTTTCAAAGGAAACACATATATATATTTATATGATGAAAATCAATTTGGATATAAAAAATATGCACTAGAAAAATTTGCTATAAAAATTAAAGAAGAACATATAATAATTCCATCAGAAATAGAAATACCCGGATTAAATGAGATTATAAATCAAACGAAAAAAAATAATCATCATAAATAATGTATAAAAAAATAAAATCGTTCCAATATTAAATAGAAGGGAATGATTTTTTTATGAAAAAAACATTAATAACACTAGGGCTAATCCTAGCAACATATATGATAATAGGAGTAAAAGCAGAAGAATTAGTAGAAATACCTGAAGAGGCAATAAGAATAAGAGTAATAGGAAACAGTAACTCAGAATATGATCAAGAAAAAAAACAAGAATTAAGAAAAGATATTCAACTATATATGCAGGGATTATTAAAAGATGCAAAAAATATTAATCAAGCAAGAGAAATAATAAAAGATAATTTAGAAAATATAGATACAAATGTTGACAATTATTTACACAATTTAAACTATGACACATCATATAATATTAATTTTGGATTAAATTACTTTCCTGAAAAGGAATACAAAGGATTAAAATATAAAGAAGGATTATATGAATCACTTTTAATAACACTAGGAGAAGGAAAAGGAAATAATTGGTGGTGTGTATTATTCCCTCCAATATGCCTACTAGAAGCAGAAGAAACAGAAACTAATGAAGTAGAATATAAATCTTTTGTAAAAGAAATAATAGAAAAATATTTCTAAAAAGAACTTCCAATCATAAAATTGATTGGAGGTTTTTGTATGAACATAATAACAATTATAATAATAGCTATATCATTAAGTATGGACGCATTTTCATTATCACTTGCGTATGGCACATTAAACCTAGAAAAAAAATATATAAAAAAACTATCAATAATAGTAGGAATATATCACTTTATAATGCCTTTATTAGGACTATCAATAGGGAATCTGGTTTTAAAAATAATACCTTTAAAACCAAACATAATTGTATGTATAGTATTAACAATGATAGGAATCGAAATGATAATAGACACATTTAAAAATGATGAAGAAATAAAAATGATGAATATAAAAGAATTACTTCTATTTGGTCTTGCAGTAAGTCTAGACTCTTTTTCAGTGGGAATAGGACTAAAAGCACTAACAAATAATTATATAGTATGTGTATCAATGTTTTCATTGTCAAGCTTTATGTTTACATATATAGGTTTAATAATAGGTAAAAAGATAAATAACATAATAGGAAAAATATCAACGCTATTAGGAGGAATTACTTTAATAATAATAGGACTAATATATATACTTTAATTTGACACAAAAAAATCAAAAAAAACTTAAATTTATTGAAATCTAGAAACATATAAAATATAATAAAATTGAATAGTTGTGTAAAAAAGCAAGCAATAATTAAAAAAATGTATACAAAATTATAAGTTTATGTTAAAATATCAAAGTCAATTAACAAACTTATATAAAAAGGACAAGCTGTATATATTATTATGAAGAATTGGACATATCACATAAGACAAAATAACACATAAAATACAATAGTTGGAGGTACATATGAAAAAGATAAGATTAGATGGAGGTTATCCATTAACAGGAACAATAAAAATAAGTGGCGCAAAAAATAGTGCAGTTGCATTAGTACCCGCATCACTTTTAGCAGATAGTAAAGTAACAATAGATAATGTTCCAAATATATCCGATATCAATGCCTTAAATGAAATACTAGAATACCTAGGCGCAACGGTTTCAAGAAAAGATGAAACAATGGAAATAGATCCTAGTACAGTAAAAGGAATAGAAATCCCAGAAAATATATCAAAAAAATTAAGAGCTTCATACTACTTTATGGGAGCACTACTAGGAAAATATAAAAGAGCAGAAATGTATTTTCCAGGAGGATGTAGTATAGGTGCAAGACCAATAGATTTACACTTAAAAGGATTTGAAGAACTAGGTGCAACAATAAAAACTGAAGGAGACAAATATATAATTGAAGCAGAAGAACTAATTGGAACAAATATTTACTTAGACTTTGCCTCAGTAGGTGCAACAATAAATATAATGTTAGCAGCAACAAAAGCAAAAGGTACAACTGTAATAGAAAATGCAGCAAAAGAACCAGAAATAGTTAATGTTGCTACATTCTTAAATCAAATGGGCGCAAAAATAACAGGAGCAGGAACAAGTACAATAAAAATAAAAGGTGTTGAAAAATTAAAAGGATGCTATACAGAAGTAATACCAGATAGAATAGAAGCAGGAACATATGTAATAGCAGGAGCTCTAATAGGAGAAAACCTAAAAATAGAAAACATTATACCAGATCATATAGACTCATTACTATTAAAATTAAAAGAAATGAAAGTAAAAATGAATGTAGGAAAAGACAGTATAACAATATCTAAACCTAGTCAATATAAAAAAGTAAATGTTCAAACACAAGTATTCCCAGGATTTCCAACAGACCTTCAACAACCAATCACAACACTACTTACACAATGTAATGGTGTATCAATAGTAGAAGAAAATATATATGAAAATAGATTCCAAAATGTAGAATATTTAAACAAAATGGGAGCAAATATAAGGATAGATAATAAACTATTATTAATAGACGGACCAACAAAACTAACAGGAGCAGAAGTTAAAGCAACTGACTTAAGAGCCGGAGCTTGCCTAGTACTTGCTGGATTAATCGCACAAGGTACAACAACAATAACAGATATTGAACACGTACTAAGAGGATACGAAAATATAATAGAAAAATTAACAAACGTTGGTGCTCATATTTCATTAATAGAAGAATAAAATTAAGTAGATTAAATCTACTTTTTTTAATGGAGGAAATATGAAAAAGATATTAATACTAGGAATAATAATAATAAGTATATTCGTAATATACTTAACAACACTAGATAAAAAAGTATACTATTTAGTACTAGGAGATGAAATATCACTAGGACTAACATCAGATAATAAATATGAAAAAAACTATTCAGAATATATAAAAGAATATCTTGAAGAAAAAAAAATACTAGAGAAATATATAAATGAATACACAACACAAAACTATAGAATAACAGATATAATAAATGACATAAATAATAATAAAGAAATAGAAGATACAAAACAATCATTGAAAAATGCATTGATAAAAGCAGACTTAGTAACACTATCTATAGGAACAAATGACATAATATCAAAAATAGAAGACATAAATAAGATGAATAAAATAGACTATAATATATTTAAAAGAAATCTAGAAACAATAAAAAAAGATTATGAAAAACTATTAAAACAAATAAGAGAATACTGTAAAGAAGATATAATAATAATTGGAATATACATAAATACAAATAACGAAAATATAAATAATATGATAATAAATTTAAACGAAGACTTAAAAAATATATCAAAAGAATATAATATAGAATATGTTGACTTATATGAATTATTAACCTCTAAAGAATATGTATATCCAACTAAAGAAGACCACATAATAATAAAAGAAAACATAATAGGTATAATAAACAATAATTTACTAAAAAGATAATAAATGATATAATATATTCGGAGGGATGAAATGGAAAATAAAATTTTTTCAAAAGTATATGGATGGATGTTTATAGGACTATTAATATCATTCATAACAGGATACTATGTATCAACACAACCTAACATTATATACAACTTATTTAATAAAGGAATGTTCTTTATACTAATACTAGTAGAAATAGGACTATGTATATGGCTATCAGCAGGAATAAGAAAAATGCAAACAACAACAGCAAAAATACTTTTTTGTTTATATTCATTTGTTACGGGACTTACATTTTCAACAATATTTGTCGCATATAGAATAGATTCAATAATAATGGTATTTGGTATAACAGCATTAACATTTGCAATAATGGCACTAGTAGGGACAATGACAAAAATAGATCTAACAAAAATAGGAACTATACTACTTATGGGATTGCTAGGAATAATAATAGCATCAATAATAAATATATTTATAGGATCTCAAACATTAGATTTAGGAATAATTATAATAGGAATAGTTATATTTACGCTTTATATAGCATATGATGTTCAAAAGGTAAAATATATCGCACAAACACTAGAAGAAGACAAAGCAGCAATCATATGTGCATTCGAACTATATCTTGATTTCATAAATCTATTTATAAAACTTTTAAGATTATTTGGAAAAAGCAAAGATTAATACTTGCTTTTTTTTTTAAAACTTGTTATACTATACAAGTAAATTTCTATGACTTGAAAAAAAGTCATGGCGGAAGGAGAGACTAAAATGAAAAAAGGAATTCATCCAGAATACCAAGATACAAAAGTAACATGTGCTTGTGGAAATACATTCACAGTTAGATCAAACAAGGCTGAATTACACTTAGAAGTTTGTAACAAATGTCATCCATTCTTTACAGGTTCAAATAAACTAGGAACAAAAAAGACTGGAGCAGTTGACAAATTTAATAAGAAATATGGTTTAGATAAAGCTGCATAAAATAATATCGAAAGATATTATTTTTTTTTGAAAATGAGCACCTTGATTTTATAAAGTATTTTTATTATAATATTTAATAGTAGAAATGGTGATTAAATGAAGAAAGTTTTAATAATTATTATTACAGCAATAATAAGTGTCGCTTGTCTATACTTTGAAATAAAAGACTCAAAAAAAGAGCAAGAACCAAAAACATATTACAAAGTATACTTAGACGGAGAATTAATAGGAACAATAGAATCAAAAGAAAAATTAGAAAAATATATTGATAAACAAAATGAAGAATATAAGAAAAAATACAACGTAGAAAATATATACGCACCAAACGGGCTAGACATAACATCGGATATTATTTTTTCGGACAACATAAATACAGTAGAAGAAATATATAAAAAAATACAAAATAAAAAACCATTTACTATAAAGGGATATCAATATACAATAACTTCATCATATACAAACAGTAATGAAACATATAATGAATTATCAGAAATTAAAGAAACAGACGAAAAAATAGATCAAAATGATAAAATAGATAAAACTAAAATATACGTATTAGACAAAAAAATGTTCATTGAATCAATAGAAACATTTATAAAGACATATGCAGGAGAAGATGCATACAATGCTTTTAAGAATAAATCCCAAAAAGAAATAACAACAACAGGATCAATAATAGAAGACGTATATTTAAAAAACAATATAACAGTAAAAGAAACAAACATACCAGTAAATGAAAAAATATATACAAACGCAAATGAACTATCTAAATTTTTGCTATTTGGAGAAAATGAAGAAAAATTTGATTATACAGTATCAGATGGTGATACAATAGAAACAATCGCATTTAATAATAAAATAAGTACGCAAGAATTCTTATTATCAAATACAAAATTTACAAGTATAAATAACTTGCTTTTTCCTGGTCAAGTAGTAACAATAGGAATAACAAATCCGCAAATTCAAGTAGTTGTTAAACAATACTTAGTAGAAGATGTAGAAAGCTCATATACAACAGAAATAACATATGATTCAACAAGAGTAAAAGGAGATAATCAAACTATAAGAGAAGGAGAAAACGGACTAAATAGAATTAGCAAAGAATTAGAAGTAACAAATGGAATAATAACATCAACGACAACAAAAAATATAGAAGAATTAAAACCATCTATATCAAAAATTATGGTATATGGTGATAAGATAATACCGAATGTTGGAACAGGTTCATGGGGATGGCCAACAAACCAAGGATATACAATAACATCACCATACGGATGGAGAGTTGACCCAATAAATGGTTCTCGTTCGTTACATACAGGATTAGATATAGCGGGAACTGGATATGGCTCCCCTGTATATGCATCAGATAATGGAGTAGTAATAACTTCAGAAATGCATGGATCATATGGAAATTATATAATAATAAACCATAATAATGGATATTATACATCATATGCTCACATGTCAAAATTAATATCAAAAGTAGGAGATACCGTTGCAAAAGGACAAGTAATAGGTCAAGTAGGAAAAACAGGAAGAGCAACAGGACCACATTTACACTTTGAAGCATGGTATGGAGGCGCACCATATAGAGGTGGAACAAGATTTAATCCGATGGAATTATTTAGATAGGAGAAAATATGAAAATAGGAATATCTGCAGATCATAGAGGATACGAAACAAAAGAACAACTAAAAATAATTTTAAAAAATAAATATGAAATAATAGATTATGGAACTAATAGTAAAGAAAGAGTTGACTATCCAAAATATGGGATATTATTAGGCGAAAAAGTAAGAGATAAAGAAGTAGAATATGGAATCGCAATATGTGGTAGTGCAATCGGAATATCAATAGCGTGTAATAAGGTAAAAGGAATAAGATGTGGAAAAGTAAACAATGTCAAAGAAGCAATACATGCAAAAGAAAATGATTTTGTAAATATAATTGCCATATCAGGAGAGACACCAATTGAAGAAAATGTAGAAATAATAAATGCATTCCTAGATGCTAAAGAAAACACCAGTGACCCAGTATATATAGAAAGAATAAATCAAATAAAAAAATACGAAAATGAGTGCTAAAACAATATTATATTTATTTATAACACCTATAGTAATATGGGCACTAGATGGAATAAACATAACAAATGTATTTAAAAAAAACAGATACTATCAAGCGCGAGCAATATATCTTATAATAGCATTGTCACTATCATACTTAACAGTAAATTTCATATATGACTTCTTCATGTATTCAAAAATAATATAGTTATGAGCGATCATAACTTTTTTTGACAAAAAAAAACACAAGAAAATGAATATAATAATACTGGTGAGACCATGAAAAAAATGATAATAATAACATGCATTGTACTTATAATTCCGCTATTAATAACTAAAATAATAATAAAAGAAAAAACACAAGAAAAAAAATATAAATTAGAAAAAAACATTGAGGTAAGATTAAAAAGAGAATCAAAAAACAAAATAGAAAAAATTCCAATAGAAAAGTATCTAATAGGAGTACTAGCAGGAGAAATGCCAGTGTCATATGATATTGAAGCATTAAAAGCACAAGCAGTAGCAGCAAGGACATACACTATAAACAAAATAGAACAAAACAAAGAAAAAGACTATGATTTAGTAGATACAACAAATGATCAAGTCTATAAAGATGAAGCAGAATTAAAAGAAGTATGGAAAGAAAAATATGAACAAAATGTAAAAAAAATTAAGCAAGCGCTAAAGCAAACAAAAGGAGAATACATGATATATGAAGGAAAACCAATACATGCTTTCTTTTTTTCAACAAGCAGTGGAGCAACAGAAAACTGTAAAGATGTATTTGGAGAAAATCTACCATATTTAGTAAGCGTATCATCAATATGGGATGAAAACTCTCCATCATATAATGGTGAATTAACATTAACCAAAACAGAATTTTGTGAAAAACTCCAAGTAAATTGTGATAATCTAAATATAAATATAGAAAGAAATGCAACAAATTCAATAAAACAGATAAGTATAAACGATAAAATAATTAAAGGAACAGACTTAAGGTTTAAACTTGGGTTAAAATCTACAAATCTAGAAATAGAGCAGAAAGAAAATGATATAATAATTAAATCAAAAGGATATGGACATGGTGTTGGAATGAGCCAGTACGGTGCAAAAGAACTAGCAAATAACGGATATAAATATGATGAAATATTGAAATATTATTATAGAGGAATAGAAATAAAAAAAATTTAAAAAAATGTATAAAAAACAAATATGTGTAAAAACTCTTAATAGAGGTGAAAAAATGACACATAGAAAGGTAAAAAGAAAAGTAGTTAATGGATTGTATGTTTTTTCAGCATTATTATTAGTAACATTATTTACAATATCAGAATATAAAATGAGAGATAAAAAACCAACAAATGATTATGTAAATAAAACAATATTTGAAAATGAAATACCTGTAGTAGCAGAGCAAAAGAAAATAATAAGACCATACATAGACAGCACAATTAATATAGCAACAAATTACTATAATTCAAAAGACGATGAAACAACGCAACAAAAATCATTAATTCTTTATGAAAATACTTATTTACAATCAACAGGCATAGACTATCAAGCGGATTACGATTTTGATGTAGTAGCATCACTAGATGGTGTAGTTATAACAGTTAAAGAAGATAATATACTAGGTAAAATAGTAGAAATAAAACATGAAAATAATATAATAACAAGCTATCAAAGTCTAAGTGAAGTATTAGTAAACGTAGGAGACGAAGTAAAACAAGGAACACTAATAGGAAAAAGTGGAACATCGAATTTACAAAAAAATATGGGAAGTCATCTACATTTTGAATTAACAATCGATAGTAAAAATGTTGACCCTGAAGAATACTATGATAAAGAATTAGTAGATATTAACTAGTTCTTTTTTTAAAAATTCCACATAAAAATTAATGAGGTGAATATGTGGAAAATATAACAAATAGAATCTTAGAAGAAGCAAGATGCATCATAGAAACTAAACAAACAATAAGAGAAATCGCACGTAAATATAATGTATCAAAAAGTACAGTACATAAAGATTTAGGAGAAAGATTAAAAAAAATAAATAAAAATATGTCAAAACAAGTAAATGAAATACTAGAATATCATATAAAAATAAGACACATAAGAGGAGGAATATCTACCAAAAAAAAATATGAAAAACTAAAAAATAATAAAACAAATAGAATAAATATGGTATAATCAATAATAGGGAGGGAGTTTAATGTTTGCGAAAGATATAGGAATAGATTTAGGTACAGCAAATGTATTAATTTATATAAAAGGACAAGGAATAGTTTTAAATGAACCAAGTGTTGTTGCAATAGATGCAGAAACAAAAAAACCATTAGCCGTAGGGAGAGAAGCACGAGAAATGCTAGGAAGAACACCAGGAACAGTTCACGCAATAAGGCCAATGAAAGATGGCGTAATAGCTGATTTTGAGATAACAGAGGTAATGCTAAATCATTTTATAAAAAAGATCAATGGAAAAAATTTTTTATCTCGTCCTAGAATACTTATATGCTGTCCTTCAAATATTACACAAGTAGAAAAAAATGCAATAAAAGATGCAGCCGAAAGAACAGGTGCAAAAAAAGTATATCTAGAAGAAGAACCAAAAGTTGCTGCAATAGGAGCAGGTCTTGATATTTCAGCACCATGTGGTAATATGGTAATAGATGTTGGTGGAGGGACAACTGATGTTGCAGTATTATCACTAGGAGGAATAGTCAATAGTGCATCAATAAAAATAGCAGGAAATGTATTTGACAACGATATTGCAAAATATATAAAAGATAAATACAAATTATTAATAGGAGATAGAACAGCAGAAGATATTAAATTAACTATTGGTACAGTATATCCAAACAGTAAAAAAGAAAAGATGGAAGTTAGAGGAAGAGATTTAGTAACAGGTTTACCACATACAATAACAATTACATCAGATGAAATTGAAGAAGCACTAAGAGAAAGCGTATATATAATAGTCAATACTGCAAAAAATGTATTAGAGCAAACCCCACCAGAATTATCTGCAGATATCATAGATAAAGGAATAATAGTAACAGGTGGAGGAGCTCTTATAAATGGATTTGACGAATTACTATCACATGAATTAAAAGTACCTGTATTAGTAGCAGAAAGTCCACTAACATGTGTAGTTGAAGGAACAGGAATACTTCTAGATAATATACATATGCTAGAAAAATAGACAGAACTTTACATAATTAAAGCTAAAAAGTATTAAAAGAGTCATAATAATGGACTTAAATACTTTTTTTTTGATAAAATAAAATGGGTGATAACATGAGACATTTTTGTGCATCAGCATACATAATAGATCCAGAAACAAAAAAAATATTACTTGTAAAACATAAAAAGCTAGGAAAATGGGTACAACCAGGTGGTCATATAGAACACGATGAATTTCCTGAAGAAGCTGCAATAAGAGAAGCATACGAAGAAACAGGAATCAAAGTAAAATTATTAGGAGAAAGATTTCCAAGAGAAGAAGACTTCTTAAGACCGTTAGGTGTCCAAAAAAACCGAACAGATTCTGGTATACATATAGATTTTATATACCCGGCAATTCCATTAAATCACAAAGAATTAGAAATTAGCGATGAAAGTACAAATATAGGTTGGTTTACAAGAGAACAACTAGATACATTAAATGTTTTTCCTGATATAAAAATCACAATGGACTATATACTAAAACTATATTTTAATGAGGTGGATTAAAATGATAATTTGGAGTAATATATTAGTGCCAATAACATCAATGTTAATAACAGTATTTGCAACACTATATACGGTAAGTAAGAGAGTAGAAAATGAAAATAAAGAAAAACACAAACCATACATAACACTTGATGAAATAGAACAATTAGATACTATAGATGAATACAAATATTATTTAGTAATAGAATCCAATGAGAAAATATGTAAGAAAAGCATAAATATTAATTTAAAATTAAATAATATAGGATATGGAGTAGCAAGTAACATAAAATTTTATAATTTAGCGACAGGAAATATAATTAAAGGTTATCAAAGCAAAAATGATGAAATAAATCAAAAGCTATTCACAACGTTTGATATCTCTATCAATCAAGAAAAACAAGTTCAAATTAAATTGAATACAGAAGAAAATAGTATTTATAAAGTTTTATGCATATACCAAGATTTAAATGGAAATGTATATGATTTTATAATAAATATAAACATAAAAACACCAACAACATTTGATTATTCAGTATATCAAAGAACATCACATAGTTATAATGAAAGTATTAATAAAAACATTACCGAGTATAATTCAATATTAAGTGAATATAAAAAAATATAGAAAACTATATTTTTTTTAACTATTTAAAGTTTAATCACAAACTATACCTAAAGATTGATAATATGATTGAATTGTACCCACATCAATTTTACCATTTTTAATTAAATTAGAATTATTTGAATCAATTTCAATCATTTTTTTAGTATCTACTTTAGTATAATCAATATCAGTTTGACTGGTAAGTGTATTACCGCTGATTTCAATATTATAATTATAGTACTTAAGATTTTTATAAGGTTCATATATACTTTCAATATCATCCTTATAAGAATTCAAGACAAATAAATCATCAGAAACAATTTTCTCTGTACTTTGAATGTTGGTAACATAGTTATTTTTATATTTTATCAGATAAAATAAATCGAACTTAATTCCTGCTTGTTCAACATTTCTAGTACAAGATAAAGTATTAATTTTACTAGATTTACATCCTGTACATACAATTAAAAAAGCAATACTACAAAAAAACAAAACCTTTTTCATAAATATCCTCCTACAATAATTATAACATGTATAACGTCAAACATAAAGAATTTAATTTTTTTTATATAAAATTTTTTTATAAAAATAATACATAACTGTCAATACAAATAAGATGCCTAAAAACCATATTAAGTCAACAGTAGAATAATTATAAGATGAAGATAAAGAGTAATTAGACCACATCCCTACACCATTATCACGTGCCATAACTTCAATTTCTTTTAATTTAGAAGAATACTTGTAATCATCATAAACATATTTAACCTCAGCGAGTCCTTCACTAACAAGTCTTTCTTGCAGTAATTCATCATCAACAAAAACCCAAGCTAAAACTCTGTCATACTTATCTTCATGATCACTCTTAGGATCATATTGTAATTTAATAACTGAAGCATTTTTCAACAAATTACATGTATACATACTAGCTTCTTCACCATAGGGTTCAGACTTAACATCATCATGTCCTATTTCTGGAGTATTAATAGATAAAAACCTAACTGTTTTAACTTCACCTTTAATATTAAACCTAGCAGTATCTCCATCAATGCACTTATCTAAAGTAACCTTAAATTTATTAGAAGCACAAACTATTGATATATTAAAAACAAAAATACAAATAAAAAATACTATTCTTTTCATGTAAACACCTATAATAATAATACATTATAAATTAATTAAAAACAATAATCAAAATAAAAAATGTTTTGCGTAATAATAAAAACTATGATATAATACCTAAGTCAATAAAAAGGAAAGAAGTGTATTAAATGAAAAATATAAGAAATATAGCAATAATAGCGCACGTAGACCATGGTAAAACAACACTAGTAGACCAACTACTTAGAAAATCAGGAACATTTAGAGAAAATGAGCAAGTAGACGAAAGAGTAATGGACTCAAACGATATAGAAAAAGAAAGAGGAATAACAATCTTAGCTAAAACAACAGCTATAGACTATAAAGGTACAAGAATAAATATACTAGACACACCAGGACACGCTGACTTTGGTGGAGAAGTAGAACGTATCATGAATATGGTTGATGGAGTATTACTTGTAGTAGATGCTTACGAAGGAACAATGCCACAAACAAGATTTGTTCTAAAAAAAGCACTAGAAGCAGGAGTAACACCAATAGTAGTTGTAAATAAAATAGATAAACCAACAGCTAGACCAGTACAAGTAATAGATGAAGTATTAGATCTATTTATAGAACTAGGAGCAGACGAAGACCAATTAGAATTCCCTGTAGTATATGCATCAGCTTTAAATGGAACATCAAGTTTAGATCCAGATTTATCAACACAAAAAGAAACAATGGATCCAATACTAGATATGATAATAAACAATATTCCAGAACCAAAAGTAGAACTAGACGGTTCATTACAATTCCAACCAGCGCTACTAGACTATAATGACTTCGTAGGAAGAATAGGTATAGGAGTAGTAAAAAGAGGAAAAATAAAAGTAAATGAAATGGTATCATGCGTGAGAATTGATGGAAGTATTAAACAATTTAGAATTCAAAAAATGTTCGGTTATATTGGACTAAAAAGAATAGAAATAGAAGAAGCAGAAGCAGGAGATATAATCGCAATAGCAGGGCTTCCAGATATAAGCGTAGGAGAAACAGTATGTGAGATAGGCAAAGAAGAAGCGCTACCACTACTAAGAATAGACGAACCAACACTACAAATGACATTTGGAGTAAACACTTCACCATTTGTAGGAAGAGAAGGAAAGATACTAACAGCTAGAAAAATAGAAGAAAGGCTTCAAAAAGAAACAGAAAAAGACGTATCATTAAAAATTAAACCAAACGATTCAGAATCGTTTATAGTATCAGGTAGAGGAGAATTACACTTATCAATATTAATTGAAAACATGAGAAGAGAAGGATTTGAACTACAAGTATCAAAACCAGAAGTAATCATAAAAGAAATAGACGGTGTTAAATGTGAACCATTCGAAGACGTTCAAATAGATGTACCAGAAGAATATGTAGGAGCAGTAATAGAAGCACTAGGTAATAGAGAAGGTACAATGGAAAACATGCAAACAGAAGAAAACCAAGTAAGACTAACATACACAATGCCATCACGAGGATTAATTGGATTCACAACAGAATTCATGACAATGACAAAAGGATATGGAATGTTAAACCATACATATAAAGAATATAGAAAAATGGCAGGAACAAGTGTAGGAGAAAGAAAACTAGGAGTTCTAGTATCAATGGAAAATGGACAATCAACAGCATACGCAATTGGACAACTAGAAGATAGAGGAGTTATGTTCATCGAACCAGGAACAGAAGTATATGAAGGAATGATAGTAGGAGAACACTCACACAATAATGACTTAGCAGTAAATGTTGTAAGAGGAAAGAAACTAACAAATACAAGAGCAGCTGGATCAGATCATACAGTTGTACTTAAACGTCCAAGAAAAATGAGCCTAGAATACTGCCTAGACTATATAAATACAGACGAACTTGTAGAAGTAACACCACTTAACTTTAGAATGAGAAAAAGAATTCTAAATACAAGTGAAAGAAAAAAATATGATAGTAGAAAAGCCTAAAAAAAACCCGATTAAGGGTTTTTTAATTTTCATCAAAAAATTTTTTAATATCTACATCTAAAAAATCGGCAATCAATTTCAAAGTATCAATAGATAAAGTTTGATGAGTTTTAGACTCTAACTTACCAATAAAGCTCTCGCTTAAAAGTAAGGCTTCTGATAAACTATGTTGAGTATAACCTCTAAGTTTACGATACTTCCTTATATTTTGACCAATTATATTATATATGTCCTCATGTTTGCTATTAGTCATCAAATCACCTAACACAATTTTCCCTCATAATAATTAAAAATACCATGGACGAATAGTGAATGTTATGATATAATAAACTTGGTGATAACAATGTATAGTATGGATAAACTAAAACAAATCAGAAAAGAAAACAAATACACAATCTATGACATGGCAAAAATACTTAAAATAACACCTTCGTTTTACTCACAAATTGAAAATAAAAAGAAAAGACTATTCTATGATATGGCATTTAAAATATCAGCTATATTTAATATGAAACCAGATGACATATTTTATTCATAAATAGTCATAAACAAATATTATTTTAAAAAAAATAAATATAATATACTGAGGATGGCAAAAAAATACTTGTCACCAAGTATTTATATTTTTTTTTCGAGATAATAATTTCTAAGTTCTTTAAATCTTTGATAATGAACAACTTCTCTTTGTCTTAAAAAAGAAAGTGGACCAAGTAAATCTTTATCATTAGTTAAATCCATTAAATGTTCATATGTTGCACGAGCTCTTTGTTCAGCAGCCATATCTGACTCTATATCAGCTATATAATCCCCCGTAGTCTCGATATAAGCACTAGTCCATGGAACACCAGCAGCATCTGTTAAAAACAACCCATGATCATGTTGAACAAAATGAGCACCTAATCCAGCCTTTTCTAATTCTTCTATAGAAGCACCATTAGTTAATTGATGAATCATTGCAGCAATCATTTCAATATGATTTAACTCCTCACAAGCAATATCAGTAAGAAGAGCTCTACCTTTTTCATCAGGCATACTATATCTTTGATTCATATAACGAAGTGATGCAGCAAGTTCACCATCAGGACCACCATATTGAGCCATTAAATATTTTGCCATCTTCAAATCTTTTTTTCTTATATTAACAGGATATTCTAACTTCTTCTCATATAAAAACATAAAAACCCCCTATTTATTTTGCCAAGGCCATGGAGAATTATCCCAAGCCCATGGGAAAGTATTTAAAGCATCACTACTTATAAATAATGGACCATATTTACTTTCATACTCTTTCTCTAAATTTTTCTTTTGTTCACGATAATTATTGAATAGTTCAATCGCACTCTTATCCTCAGGATATAAGTCTAAATAAAGATTTAAATCAATACAAGCAAAACATAAAGCATCAATATAAGTTAATAATTCAGCCTGTTCATTCATAGGTTCAATCTCTAATGGATTAGATAATTTGTAAGCATTATATAAATCAGGAAACATATTACCACTAATAAACCCAACATAAGGATCAAATAACTTAGAACTTTTCTTATTCATATTATTAAAACTTTGTTGATTATATAGTGGTTGATTATAATTATTATTCATGTAATTATAATAATCATTAACACCATAATTCTTCATAACATTCCTCCTAGGTTATAATATGAAACTAATAAATTAGTGTATAGGCAAAAACACAAAATAAAAAAATAAAAAAAAGTCTTGCAAAAACATATATTTACTGATAAAATATATATGTCTTCAAAAGACATGGCGTTGTTGGTGAAGTGGTTAACACATCGGATTGTGGTTCCGACACGCGTGGGTTCGATTCCCACACAGCGCCCCATATAGAAAATTACTAAGTAGAAATACTTAGTTTTTTTTGAATTTAAGTTTATAAACATCTATTATATAATTAATTAAATATGATAAAAAAATCTAAATAGATTAAAAGACAAAGGTTATTAAATTGATTGTCCTTTAGTATTAGTAATAGAATATACATAATTTAATAGTTTAACCCTTAACAAATATTATATTGTTTGTTGATAACTATTATAAATGTGGAAATTAGTCATTTTGTAGATTTGATTTTTTTTATAAAAATCTCAAAAAAAAGATAGATTAAATAATCTATCCTGAACATTATAATTTTTTAAAATAATAATTTTTTTTATTACCTGTGTTTAGCATTATTATTAATAATTCCGTTTAGTTCTTCATCTCTGTCTATATTATATTCATCAAATGGAAATTCTTCACAATTACCTCTACCCACTGCTTCAACTGTTCTAACTAATGTAGCATGTTTAACAGCTGAAATAATACGTAATAATTGTTCTCTCTCTGCTAAATATAATTCTGGATTACTAATAATTTTTTCAGCAATTTTCATTGCTCCTGCTATTTGTGCATTAAATGATGCTGGGTCTTTTTCATCAGAATTAATTGACCAAAAATCTTCTGCTGGATTTAATTTTGCCATATATAATCATCCCTCCTGATCATAGTATAACACATTAATACCTTTTTTTCCATAGATTTTCAATGAATATTAGTGTTACTTACAAATATACTTTACAAGATAATCCTATCTTTCCACTTATATCTTAGATTTTAAATTTTTATTGTTATCTATTTTCTTAACATTAAAATTATCTTTATAAATTTTTCTCTATGTATTAACTGCTGATTAAAGATATGATATAATGAATTAAATAGCTAGGAGGTATTGGTATGAATAAATCAAAAATGGAAGAAAAAGAATATAATGTGTATATTGATGAATCTGGTGATGAAGGAATTAATAAAGGCTCAAAATACTTTATTTTAAGCGCTATAATAGTAGAAAAAGAAAAAGATTTAGAAACATCAAAAGAAGTGGATAAAATAAAAGAAAATTTAGAAATGAACATAAAATCACAACTTCATTGGAAACTTATAAAAGGTTATCCAAATAAAAAAATGATAATGGAAACAGTCAAAAATTTAGATATCAAAATAATAAATGTAATTGTTGATACCAAATGTATCAAATTAATACCATCAAATAATATATATAATTATTTTAGTGGATACTTATATGAAAGAATATGTTGGTTTATGAATGAAAAAAATGGAGTTGCAAATATTAATATAAGTTCAAGAGGAAACTTATCAAAAAAGTGTTTAAATGACTATTTAGATAGTAAAAATCATAAAAAATTTGAAATCGATAATACAAGAATAAAATCAATAAAAATAATTCCAAACGAAAGAAAAAAACTACTACAACTTGCTGATTGTTGTTGTAGTGCACTATTTCAAGCATTAAAATATAATGATTCAACTCATTTTAAATATATAAAAGAAATAAAAAATAAACTTTATTGTAAAGGTAAGAACCTAATAAGTTATGGATTAAAATTAGTACCAAGCGATAGCGAAGCTACTGAACTAAAAAAATTAATAGAGTTTTTAGAAAAATAAAAAAGTGAGCTTTCCCCTGACTGAAGGAACCCACAAGGCAAGCTTGCTGGTGTGAATTAATCGCACCCTTCAGTAACTCAGCGAACTACTCACTCACTGACATTATATTATCAAATAAATAATATTCTGTCAATTATAATATATGATTTTTTTTAATAAATATTCATAAACAAAAAGGATAATTACAATAAAACTACATTAAAGATTTATTAATTATACTATCGGAGGTAAAATATGAAGTATGTCAATAGCTATATATTTTTAAAAAAAGAAAAAAGAAAAGAAAAAAACAAAGAACTAGAAAAGAATGAGAAAGGAGAATATATACTAAGATTAGAAGAAACATTCTATGATTTGTTAAAAAAAATATTTGATGTAAAAGAAAAAAATATAGAAAAAAAGAAAATAGACGAAGAGACTGATGATAGCATTAAAAATATAGAAGAAGACGCAAGACAATTTTTTTATAATACCTGGATTGGAGACTTTATTGTTAAAAAAGGCAGTAAAGAGAAAAAAATCACATATAAAATTATAGAAGCAAATTCTACATATTACCTAGATATATCTTGTGAATTCAGTAATATTAATGATTCAATTCCTTTTCTAGAAGAATTAAATGAAACACTATATTATAACAAAAATAGTGAATTTTCAAAAAAATACATACCGATAATTTCATACGATACAGTATCTGAATATTATTGTAATCAAGTTTATCCTTTGTTAAATAAATTCGAACGAAAATTTAGAAAGCTACTATTTTTAATATATACATCACAATTCCAGAAATTATATTTTGAAAAGACTATATCACAGAGAGTAAAAGAAAGGGTAAATAGAATAATCAAAAACGAAAATGAAGTATATAAAATACAAAATTATTTTTATTCATTAGAATTTGGAACTTTACAAGATTTACTATTTGAAAAAAATTGGACAGAGTTAGAAGAAAAAGAAATTGAAAAACTATTAGATAAAAAAATATCAGAACTACCAGAAAAAGAATTAAAAAATAATATTTCAAATATAAGACCTAAAAATGATTGGGAAAGATTTTTTGGTAATAAAGGATTTGAAGAAGATTTACAAAATACAATGAAAGAGATTGCAAAATTACGAAACAGTGTTGCTCATAATAAACTTTTCACTAAAAAGAATTATCAAGATTTAAAACAAATGCTAGAAAAAAATATAAAAACTATTGATTATGCAATAGAAATAACTGAAACAGAGGATTTTTTAAAAATTAACATAGAAAAATTTAATGAATCAATAAAAAATATGGCAAAATCTATAAGTAAAATAGTTAACGATTATAAAAATTCGTTTTTAGGAATAAGTGATACAATTAATGACCTATGTTCATCTATAGGGATTCCACCCAAGGAATAATTTTTTACAAAATGAAAAAGATTATTGAAATGTGCTAATTTATACTATATAATTATAACAAGAGAACAGGTCGTAAGATGATTAAAACCTGCCCATTTAAGAAATTACTAAGTAGAAATACTTAGTTTTTTTGTTCAAAAAAGAATAACTATAAATATAAAGTTATCCTATATAATAAATTACTTAAGTTTTTCTTCAATAAGAATCTTATTATTTTTAAGTCTTTCATCATCAGGAGATATAACAAGTGCTTTATTAACATTATCTAAAGCAAGACTAAACTCATTTTTATAAAAATATGCAATAGATAATAGATCATAAATAGTATGATCAAAACTAAAAGGCTCATTTATATAACTCTTTGTACTTTTATCAATCTTTAAAGCATCAGAACAATACTTAATAACCATATCCCAATCTTCAAGCTGATACTCTAGAAGAGCTCTCTCAACATATGGGTCCCTTAAATAAGGTGCCTCATTAACAGCTTTATCTAACCACATCCTAGCCTCATCATATCTACCTAAATTACTATAAGATCTAGCAATAAACCTCATAGAAGCACATCTTTCATCCTTCCAAGTCGCACTCTTCATATTTAAATGTTTAATTAAAGTATCAATAGACTCATTCCACTTACCATAATACATATACTCACGACCTAAATAATGCATGTTTCTATCATCAAGAGGATCCTCCTTAACAGATAACTCTAGAAGTGGTAAATAGCTTCCTCTAGACTTAGTATGGTCAGGATAATGATTAACAGTAATTAAATCAGTAGTAACAGAAACCTCTTTTTCACCTACGAAAGACAAAACCTCATGAACAGGATGAGTCCAAATATAATCATGTCTAGAATGAATTTTCTCAATATAAAAATTAACAGCAGGCTTTCCATAATCATCAAAACTCCAGTTATAATTATATCTAAGCTTTGTAGTATCATCATTCCAAATACTTTCTAACTTATCCCTCCATCCAGGTTCAATAACTTCATCTAAATCAAGACAAACACAAATATCAGTATCTGCAGGAACCATATCTAAAGAAAGATTACGCGCAACATCAAACCTCCATGGATCAAATACCTTACTCTTAACAATCGCACCACGACTCTCTAACTTAGAAACACTATTATCAGTAGAACCCGTATCAAGTACATAAACAAAATCAGCCTCACTAACAGAATCCATCCATCTATCAACAAACTGTTCTTCATTCTTACAAATTGCGTAAACACAAACCTTCTTCAAAAAATCACCTCAAAATATTATATGAAATATAAAAATAAAGACAATTATAACAAACCAAGTATATATACTATTAAGTTTTAATATATAAAAACTGTACAAAAATGTAAAAGAAAAAACAAAATAACAAAAAAGTATTAAAAATACTTTTTTTTCATTATATAATTAAAATGGTGGTAAATTGGAAACACTAATAAAAAATATAGACAAGATTCATACTACAAAATTAGGAATAGAAAGAATAAAAAGAAACTTAAAACAAAATACTAATAATGTAGTAGAATACTGTAAAGAAAAAATACTAGATAAAAACACAAAAATAACAAAACAAGGAAAAAACTATTATTGTAAAAAAGACAATATAGTAATAACAGTAAATTCATACAGTTATACAATAATAACCGCGCACATTAAGGAGGAAAAATAATGGAATATAAAAAAATAGTAATAATAGGTGGAGGAGTATTAGGTTCACAAATCGCATATCAATGTTCATATAATGGATATGATACAACAATACTTATAAGAAAAGAAGACAATAAACCAAAAATAAAAAGCTCATTAGAAAAACTAAAAAAAACATACATAGAAACACTAACTGAAATGACACCAAAACATAATTGGGCAAGAGGACTAGCTGATACTAATAATTTCAATAGAGAAAAATCAATCGAACAAGCAACAAATGCAATTGAGAATATAAAAATTGAAACAGATCAAAAGAAAGCTTTGGAAGATGCTGACTTAGTAATAGAATCAATTACAGAAAATATAGAAATAAAAAGAAATCTATATGAACAAATATCAAATCTATTACCAGAAAAAACAGTAATAGTAACAAATTCATCAACACTATTACCATCTAAATTAGCAGACTATACAAAAAGGCCAAATAAATTCTTATCAATGCACTTTGCTAATTCAATATGGAAAAATAATATAGTAGAAGTAATGGGACATGAAAAAACAGAAGAAAAATATTTCAATGAAATAATAGAATTCGCAAATTCAATAAAAATGATCCCTCTTCCAGTAACAAAAGAAAAATCAGGTTACTTACTAAACTCAATGTTAGTACCATTTTTAATGAGCGCAATGGACTTATATGCAAATGGAATATCAGATCCAGAGAGTATAGATGCAGCTTGGACACTTGGAACAGGAGCTCCAAAAGGACCATTCCAAATAATGGACACAGTAGGGCTAGAAACAGTAAAAAACATAGTAGAACAATATCAAAAAGTTCCAACATTAATAAATCCTTTATTAAAGAAAATGATGCTTCCATATAACTATAGAGGCATGTTAAAAATTGTAAATAAATACATAGAAGAAGGAAAATTAGGAAAAACTTCAGGCGAAGGATTCTACAAATACGAAGACTAAAAAGTAATAAAATCAAAAGATAATGAATAATTATCTTTTTTTAATGCTTTACATGTTCAAAAATACACTTATGAACACAATTGAAAAATTAGAACAAAAAAACTATGTTCAAAACTATACTTTTGAACATAAATACAAAAAAATAAAGAGTTTTCCACAACTCTTTATTCACTATAAGAAAGTAAATTTTTAATATCATCCTCATTAAGACTAGATAATATTTCTGAATTATCCTTACCTTCAATCAAATTATCAGAAAGAATTCTCTTCTTATTTTGAAGTTCAATAATACGCTCCTCAATTGTACCACGTGTAACAAACTTAATAACAGTAACCTTCTTAGTTTGTCCAATTCTATGAGCTCTATCAGTAGCCTGATTCTCAACTTGTGGATTCCACCAAATATCTAAGTGAATTACAACATCCGCACCAACTAAATTAAGACCAGTCCCACCACTCTTAAGAGTAATTAAGAAACAATTAGTAGAATCATTATTAAACTTATCAACTAAATCCATACGAGTCTTACTCTTAACATCACCAGCAATCATATAACTAGAAATTCCGCTCTCATCAAACATTGACTTAACCCTATCAACAACAGTCTTAAAACTACTAAAAATAAGTATCTTATGACCATCCTTAACAAAATTATTAACGACCTCTAATAACTTTTCCATCTTTATAACTTCACCATCGTAATTACTAAACAATATATTAGGATCAATACAAATCTGACGAAGCTTCATAAGCAATTGTAAAATCTTAAACCTAGCCTTATTCATGCCTTCTGTAGCTAAGATTTCCCTAAATTCTCTTTCACTATCCTTAAGAACACTTAAATATAACTTCTTCTGCTTAATAGGTAAATCCAAATAAATATTATTCTCAATCTTATCAGGTAAATCAGTAATAACATCATTCTTCTTACGTCTTAAAATAAAAGGCTTAATCAAATAATTCAAATCCTCTAAACGAGATAAAGATTCACCATCAACATCATGAATACCATAATTATCTCTAAACTTTTTAACGCTACCTAAATAACCAGGCATAATAAAATCAAAAATACTCCATAATTCCATTACAGAATTCTCAAGAGGAGTACCAGTTAAAGCAATCTTAGTAAGAGCCTTAATCTTCTTAATCTCACGAGTCATACCAGCCTGATAATTCTTAATAGCCTGAGCCTCATCAATAATACAAACATCAAAATACTTATCCTCATACTCATCATTATCATTACGAATTAAACCATAAGAAGTAATAAAAATATTATACTTATCAAAATCATTAATAACCTCTAATCTCTTAGACTTACTATCATGAACAGTCACATACTTAAGCTCGCTACCAAACTTATCAAACTCTTTTTTCCAATTATAAACAAGTGAAGTAGGGCATACTATCATAATTTTAGCTTCAGGCTTCTCCAAAATAACCTGCTTAATAAAACAAATAGTCTGTAAACTTTTACCAAGACCCATCTCATCAGCAAGTATACCGCCTAAATCACACTTATATAAAGTATATAACCAACGAACACCATCCTTCTGATAATCACGCAAAATATCATTATCACTACCAAAATCAACATTAATATCCTTATATTTATAAAAATTATCAATAAACTTATCAAAAGAATTAGAAGTATTAATAGACTTATATCTATTCTTTAAACTATCAATATATAAAGCCCTATACTTAGGAATCACAACACTACCTAAAGATAAATCACTACTAGAAATATCTAAATCAGAAATAATATTACCAAACTCAACTAAATCCTTATTATTTAAATCAATAATATTACCATTTTTAAGTTTATAATACTTCTTATTCTTTTTCATAGAAGAAATAATCTTATCAAGCTCACTTGTATCAAAATTATCAATAGAAAAATCATAAGACATTATACCATCAATACCAATACTAAAATTAGAACTAATCTTACTTTCCTTTAAAACATTAATACTATCAATCTTCTTAGAAGTAAAAATACTATACTTTTCACTAAGTAAACCAATACCTTCAGAAAGAAAATAACCAACATCATCAAAATCAACCAATAATATCTTATTAGAATCAATAGTAAAACCATAAGAAACTAAATCATTAAGAACAACACTCTCAAAATCATTATCCCTAACAACACTACTATTTTTATCAAAATAATCAACAATATTATCAGAATAATCAAACTTAATAGAACAATCAATCATATCACGAGCAAGATCAAAATATAAAGAAACAGTAGGCTCACCCGCAATAACAATATCAGTAATATCATCACTAATAACAACATCACTCTTAATCTTATGAAGTAAACCAGTCCTAAATAAATTAACATGATCACTATCAATAACCAAAGAACTAATACCATTATTAATCATAGAAGAAATCAAAGTAGAATAACTATTAGGAATGACATACAAAGAATGATTATAAATACAATATCTAAACCTTTTATCAATAAAAGTATAATTATCAAAATCATCAATACTTAATCTATAAACATCTTTATCAGAATTTAAACTAAACCTAGTAGGCATACCCTTAAAAACACCATGAATAAGACCATACCCAACAATAGTAAAATCATGATTAACCAATCTATCAAATAAAGAATATAACTCTCTATCAGAAAGTTCAAAAGGATTATACCTATAATAATAACCACGATTCTTAATATAACCAAACAAATAATTAAGAATATCCATATCATCATCACTTATATAATGAATAGAAGGATTATAAGTAAAATTAACACCAAACTCATACTCTTCATTATTTAAAACAGAATACATAAATGACTCAAATTTAGACTCACGATTAATAGAATACTTCTTATTAATACCAACCATTAACTTAAAAGTAGGAACACTCTTACTAAAATCAAGCTCAAGATCAATTTGAACCTTTTCCCTAATACCACTAACTCCATTACTTTCAAATAACTCTAAAATATTATTAGAAATATCTGTCCTATCAAAACCATTACCCAAAATAATATCACTATTATAAATTAAACAAGCCGCAACATGCTTACAAGTGTGATAATTCCTAAACTGTTCACACTCACAATAAAAAGAAGTAATTTGATTCTTATTAACAATAATACTAACATCATAATAAAAATGATTACTCTGAGAATTAACACGAAAAAAATTAACTATCTCATTCTTAGTACCATCCACACTATCAAGATAAAAAACATCACGCTTATCAATCTTAAGACCCTTAGTAACAGAATCCTTTCCAAGTAACTTATAAGCTAAATCAATACTATGTTTCATAAGAATCACCTCAAAAGGTTATTATAACATAAAAATTAACAAATTTAACAAAAAATCAACAAAATTTACTAAGAGAAAATAAACAAAAAACTTTTCAAAAAAATTTCAAAAATCATATTTACAACCACAAAAACCTATGTTATTATAAAGCAAAAAAGAGGTTCGTGATAGTATGTTAAATCAAGCAGAAAAAGAAATACTTTATAGTGCCCTTTATATTTCGATTAATTTTTATAAATTTAAAAACTTTGTGAAAATAAACAAGCCATCTCTTTATGCAAAAATATATGAACCATATGAAGAAGAAATATTATCTAAAGAAATAATAGATGATATATTAAATAAATATGGTTATGAAATAATAAAAGACATAAGGAATGCAGAAATAGAATTATCGAAAACCGAACAACAAGGAAATATAGGAACTATAGATGACCATATAAGATGGATGACAATTCACTATAATGCAAAGCATACAGAGGAACCAGAAGTTCAAGGAATTGAGCTATGGCGACCACCTCAAAAGAAAATTAGTTAAAAGAATAAAGAATATTAAGGGATTAGTCATGCAGTAGGGGGAATTATTATGACAGAAAAAATTATTAGTGACAAAAACTTAATAGCTAAAGTAGTAGGATCATTAGGAAGGGATGCCAAAACACTACTAATACAATATGACAAAAAATCAAAGAAAGCCTTCTATAAAACAGACACAATGATACATAGAAAACCAATACATATATCAAGAGTAAAAGATTTATAATTTACTCTTTTTTTATGAAAAAATATATATTTATAAAAATAAAAAAGTATGATAAAATATACGAAGAAAAGAAGTGAAAATATGGAAAGAAAAACAGTATTAATAACAGGAGCGTCACGTGGACTAGGATCAGCAATCGCAAAAGTATTCGCAAAAAACAATCATAATATAATACTAAATTACAATAATAGTGAAACAGAAGCACTTAATTTAACAGAAGAATTAAAACAATATAATGTAGAAGTATTACCTATTAAAGCAGATATGACAAAAGAAGAAGAAATAAAAAATATGGTGAATATTTCATTAGAAACCTTCAAAAAAATAGATGTTCTAGTAAATAATGCAGGGATTGCTATTGATACAACATTTGAAGATAAAACTAAAGAAAATTTTATTAAAACATTAGACACAAATCTAATAGGTCCATTCCTAATATCAAAATATGTAGGAGAATCTATGCTAAAAGAAAAACAAGGATGTATTATAAATATTTCATCTACAAATGGATTAGAAACATATTATGAATATAGTTTAGACTACGATGCATCAAAAGCAGGACTTATCTCATTAACACATAATCTAGCCTTACACTATGCACCTTACATAAGAGTAAACTGCATCGCGCCAGGTTGGATAAATACAGAAATGAATAAAAATCTAGACGAAGACTATATAAAAGAAGAAGAATCAAAAATACTTCTAAATAGATTCGCTGAACCAGATGAAATCGCTAAAGTAGTATACTTCTTATCAACAGAAGACGCTAAATACATAAACAATGAAACAATAAGAGTAGATGGAGGAACAATACATGCATAATTTATTAAATATAAAAGAATCAACTTGGAATCTTATTAAAGAAGAAGAAAAAAATATTGAAAATGAACTAAATGAAGTAGATGAAATATGTGCATACAACAGCGCTAAAATACTAAAAGCATTCCAAGATAATAAAATATCAGAAGTACACTTCAATGAAACAACAGGATATGGTTATAATGATATTGGAAGAGACACAATAGAAGATATCTATAAAGACATATTTAAAGCAGAAGATGCACTAGTAAGAGGTCAATTCATATCAGGATCACATGCACTAACAGTTACTCTATTCGCACTATTAAGACCAAATGATACAATGTTATCAATAACTGGAAAACCATACGATACACTAGATGAAGTAATAGGTATAGAAGAAAACAATAGTTCACTAAAATCATTTAACATAAACTATGAACAAATAGACTTAAAAGATAATGACTTTGACTATGAAAAAATAAAAGAAGTAATAACAAATAAAAAAATAAAATTAATAGAAATACAAAGATCAAAAGGATACTCAACAAGAAAGAGTATTACTTTAGACAAAGTAGAAAAAGTAATAAAATTCATAAAAGAAATAGATAAAGAAATAATAATTATGATAGATAACTGCTATTGTGAACTAGTAACAAAAAAAGAACCAACAGAAGTAGGAGCAGACATAGTAGTAGGATCACTAATAAAAAATCTAGGTGGAGGAATTGCTCCAAATGGTGCATACATAGTAGGAAAAAACGAATTAATAAAACTATGTGCTGAAAGACTAACACTACCAGGAGAAGGAAAAGAAGTAGGACCAACACTAGGAATAAATAAGCAATTCTTACAAGGCCTATACTTAGCTCCAAAAGTAGTCGCAAATGCTTTAAAAACAGCTATTCTAACAAGCAAAGTACTAGAAACACTAGGATATCAAGTAGAACCTAAGTACAACGAACCAAGAGCAGATATAGTACAAAATATAATATTTAATGATGAAAATAAATTAATTAAATACTGTCAAGGAATACAATCAGGTTCAGCAGTAGACTCATATGTAGAACCAGTTCCATGGGATATGCCTGGATACACAAGCAAAGTAATAATGGCTGCTGGAACATTCACACAAGGATCATCAATTGAACTATCATGTGATGGACCAATAAGACCACCTTATATCGCATATCAACAAGGAAGTCTAACATACGAATACGGAAAAATAGGACTAGCAAAAGCAATCGAAAAATTGGAGGAAATAAATGATTAAAACAACAAAACAAAACGATATAGATACACTATTAGACGAACTAGGAATATCATTAAATATAGAAAACACACAACTAAAACAAAGAAAAAATGGACTTCTTCTATCAGACGAACAAATAGAAATACTAAAAAACCACAACATAAACTATGAAGAGTACAATACACTATCAAGTCTAATATTCGCTATAGAAGAATATATAAACGATGTACAAGGATACATGGATATAACAGACATAGACGAACTAGAAAAACAACTTGCAGAACAACAATACTATAATAATACAGAAAAATAAAAAGAGGTGTAAAAAATGAAAAAATCATTAAAAATTGCAGGAACAATAAATCTTGTAATCGCATTACTATCATACATTTTCACAAGTAGCATAATGTATCCAATATTACTAACAATATTAGCAATAATATACTTTAACTATACAACAAAAACAATCAAAAACATTTACAACAACAAAACACTTATAACAATTCTTTCACTATTCAACTTTTTCATAAATCCAATATCAGGAATAATACTTTTAATAGGTCAAGATAAGTTATACCAAGAATATAAAGATTCGAAAGAAAAAGAAGAAACAAAACAACTAAGCAGCGAAGATAAAAAAATATCACTTTTACTAAATCTAGGAGTAGGATTAGTATCATTATCAGGAATAATACTTATTTCAACAAACTGGAATGTGATAACAAATGAAATAAAACTGCTAATACTAATAATATTCGCTTTATTATTCCTAGGACTATCAAAACTAAGTGAAAATAAATTAAAAATAGAAATACTAGAAAAAAACTATTGGTTATTATCCATGCTATTTATAATACTAGGAATATTAGGAGCAGGATACTTCCAAACAATATCAAATTGGTTCTCATTCTATGGTGAAGGGAAATACCTATACCTTGCATTCACATCAATAATGATATCACTACTATCATTTATAACAAATGATAAATATAATAATCCATTATACAAGAATGCATGCTATATAGGAATAATAGGATCATTAATATCGATACTATTACAACTAAAACTAGAAATAGAAATTATTCTAATACTAATAAATATAATATTAATACCACTTAACATAGTAAAACATAAAACATTAGAAAATAATAAAGAACTAATAAAATACATAACAATTGCATTCACAATAATAAACCTAGCTACAATATTAGAAACAGAAAATATAATATATGTAATAATACTTTCAATACTTAATATAATAAATACAATAATTATATCTATAAAAGAAAGTAAACTAGAAGGAATATACGCACCATTAATAATAAATGCAAGTATAATAACTTCACTAATAAGAACTCCACAAGATACAAATATAACTTCAGAGATATCAAGTATAATAGGAACTATAGTATACTCATTACTATACCTAATAAATATACTAAAAACAGAAAAAATAAATAAAACATTCATAAGTGTTATGAACATAATTACAAATATAATAATGTTAGGACTAATAATAATAAATATAGACAATAAAGTAACACTTACAATAATAACATCATTAATAACATTGACAAGTATAATAAACTGCTATAAAAATTCAATAAAATATGA
>CAMNML010000009.1 GCA_946544685.1 uncultured Caryophanales bacterium
CCTATTTAACATAAAAATAGACTATACAATAAAAGTAGGATTCAACTCAGTAGTAGAAATAGTAGATCTAATAGACGGAATAGAAATAAATAGCGACACAGAATTCAACTGTAAATGTGGAGACGGGATACCATCACAACAATACATAAATAAAGGAATAAACAAACTAGACGGTAAACAAGCATTGTGCTACTCAAGACAAAGAAAAGTATATCAAACAGGAGACAATCACAGAATACTAAACCAACAACAAGTATTAGAAGGAATAATAAATAAAATAACAAAAAATAAATCCCTAATACTAAAATATAATGAATTGCTAGATAAAATAAGCAAGCTATATAAAACAGATATACCAGAATCACTAATAAAACAATACATAAAAAATCAAATAGAAAACAACACTAAATGGCAAATAGAAAAACAAGTAGTTACAGGATCTGGTAAAATGGACATAACATACTCAATGCCAGGAAGAAACCTATATGTAATGATACCAAACATGGAAAGTGTTAAAAAAGCCACAAAAAACATAGAAAAAACTCTATCAGAATAAAAATCAATCGGATTGAAATATCAAAATCTCTCGGGTTGAAATCGCAAAATCTATCGGATTGACTATGAACTAACAAGTTTTTATATGAAAAAGCAAACAAAAATTTGACAAATACATACTTTTGTGTTATTATACACAATCAAAAAGAGGGGGAAACCAAAAATGGAAGAAATCGATATAAAAGAATTATTATTATATTTAAAAGAAAAAGTATGGATAATAGGAATTGCTTTAGTATTATCAGTAACAACATCACTTATATATACAGGAGCAATTAAAAAACCTATATATACTTCATCAACAACATACGTATTAATATCAGACTCAAGTAAAGAAGGAATCACAACAAGTGAAGTAACACTAAATGAAAAATTAATTGCTACATATAAAGAAATAATAAAAAGTAGAAACATTCTAGAAAAAGTAATAACAAAACTTAATCTAGAAGAAACACCAGGACAACTTGCTAAAACTGTATCAGTTCAACAAGTAGGAACATCATCAATGATAAAAATAACAGTTTCAAATAAAGATCCAGAAATGGCAAAAAACATAGCAGAAACAATAGGATACGAATTTAGTAAAGAAGTAGAATCATTATATAAAATTAGTAACTTAGGATTAGTAGATAAAGCACTAGTTCCAACAGTTGCTGCAAACGAATCAAATAAAAAAGAAATGATTGCTATAAACGGTGGAGCACTAGCTGCATCATTAATGATAATATTCATGTTATTCTACTTTGATAATACAGTAAAAGACCAAGAACAAGTAGAAGAAAAACTAAAACTACCTGTACTAGGTAATATACCATCATTATCAAAAAAAGAAAACAAAGAACTAATAGTACATAACGATCCTAAATCACCAATAAGTGAAGGATTAAGAACAATAAGAACAAACTTACAATTCTCAAACGTTGATGGTAACATGAAAAAAATCATGATTACATCATCAATGCCAGGAGAAGGAAAAAGTTTTACAAGTGCTAATATTGCAACAGCGTTCGCACAAGACGGAAATAAAGTCTTAATGATAGACTGTGATATGAGAAAAGGTAGACTTCACAAAATATTTGAAATAAGTAATAGTAAAGGACTATCAAACCTATTAATAGATAATATTGAAAAGAACTATAAAAAATATATAAAGAAAACAAACGTAGAAAACTTATCAATATTACCATCAGGAATGGTACCTCCAAATCCAAGTGAACTACTAAACTCAGAAGCAAATAAAAAATTAATAGAACTATTAGAAAAAGAATACGACTATATCATATTTGACTGTGTACCTATAAACGGATTACCAGACTCATTAATAATGGCAAACTTAGTAGACAAAGTATTAATAGTATGTGCTGCTAACACTACACCAACAGACTTAATACAAAAAACAAAAGCATCGCTAGAAAATGTAGAAGCAAATATCGCAGGTATCATAATAAACAAAACAAAAGCTTCATACAACAAATACTATGGACACTACTATGGTAAATACTATGGATAGTATAGATATTCATAACCATATACTATATGGTATAGACGATGGAAGCAAATCATTAGAAGAAAGTATTGAAATACTAAAACAACACAAAGAAATGGGTTTCAAAGACATAGTTGTAACCCCTCATTACATAGAAAACTCAAAATACGTAACAAACAATAAAGAAAAAGAAAAAATACTAAAAACATTAAAAAACAAAGTAAAAGGAATTAACCTTTATCTAGGAAATGAAGTATTTATAAACAATAACTTAGAAGAACTATTAGAAAAACAAGAAATATCTACAATAAATAAAAGTAGATACTTACTAATAGAATTTCCTATGAATCAAAAACTAAAAACAATCACAAACACAATATATGAATTAAAAATAAAAGGAATAATTCCAATAATAGCGCATCCAGAAAGATACGAATATGTTAAAAAAGACATAAATATAGTAGATGAATGGATTAACGAAGGAGCACTCCTTCAATCAAACTACGGAAGTATAGTTGGAGTATATGGTAATAAAGCAAAAAAAACAGTAAAAAAACTACTAAAGAAAAACAAAATATCACTACTCGCAACAGATATACACTTCCCAGATAGTAAGATCTATCAAAATATGGAAAAATCAAAAAAGAAAATAAAAAAAATAATAGGGGAAGAAAAACTAATAGAACTAACTATTACAAACCCTAAAAAAATAATAGAAAACAAAGAAATTAGTGATTAGCACTAATTTTTTTCTATGTAATAAAATATAATATATAAATATATTTTTTATGCAAAAATATTGCATAAAAAATAATATAATGATAAAATATAAATAGAGGGGAGAAATAAACAATGATTACTAAAATAAAAATTAATAACTGTTTTGCATTTAACAAAGAAGTTGAAATGAATTTAAAAGCAGATATGAGGACAAAAAGATTTATATCAAATATAAGTCATACAACTACTGCAGACATTTTAAAAACAACAGTACTATATGGACCAAATAATACTGGTAAAACATCATTCATAAATTGTATAAAAGAAATAAAAAAAACATTATTAAATAGTAAATCCTTTTTAGAATCAAATATTTTTAATAAAGATTCAATATGTGAGTTAGGAATGTCATTTATATACAAAAATAAAGAATATAACTACGAATATAAATATGACGATAAGACAAAAGAATATATATACGAAAAGATGAGTGAATTAAAAAAAGATAACTACAATAACGAAAAAGAAGAAATTATCTTTCTAAAAGATAATAAAAACAATAAGTTTGAATGTGCGACAGACAAAAGCTTAGAAAACATATTAAGTATAACTTCAAATAGCAATATACTAATATACACAATACAAACAGAAAAATTCGATACTTTAAAAAAAATAAAAGACATTTTAACAACAACTGCGAATAACATAGAAATAATAAGTATGAATAATCTTCCAATATCAAAAACAATTCAAATACTAAAAACATCACCTGAAAAATCAAAAAAAATAGTAGAATTTATCAAAAATGCAGACATATACTTAGAAAACTTTAAATATAATGAAGAAATACAACTTCCAGAAAAATTCATAGAAGAAAATGAAACAAAATATCACAATTTGCAAGAACAAATTAAACTCACATCAGTATATAAAGGAATAGAAGTACCAAGCATCTTTTATGACTCACTTGGGACAAAAAAAATATCAGCACTTGCAAGTTATATTATAGAATCAATAGAAGAAGGCAAAACACTAATAGTTGATGAATTAGATAGTAGTCTACACTTTAAAATCACACGAGCAATAATAGGAATGTTTAACAATGAAATAAACAAAAAAGCACAATTAATTGTAACACTACATGACATAAGTCTATTAGATTGTAAAAAAATGTTTAGAAAAGAACAAATATGGTTTACAAGCAAAGACGAGGATGGAACGAATCTATATTCACTAAAAGAATTTAGCTACGAAAAAGACGGAATAAGAGATACAACAGACATAATAGAAAAATACAGCAAAGGATTTTTTGGCGCTATACCAGAACCAGATTTAATAGAAACATTAATCAACAATGATGAAGATAAATAAAAAAAGAAAAATATGTTTGATCTGTGAAGGTCAAGAAGAACAATACTATGTAGAAGCACTAATAAAAAAAGCTGTATTCTCGGATAAGTATGAATTTAAAATAATAAATGCAAAAGGAATATCATCAATTTTCTCAAGATATCAAGAAAAATATCAGTCAGACTCCTATTCGTTAGTATTAGTTTTTTGCGATACAGACAAAGAATCAAAAAAACAATACTATAAGGAATTAAAAAAGAAAATAAATGATTTCCACGACAATAACGTAGCGAATAAAATAATAATTTTTGGAAATCCATGTACAATGCAAATAATACTATCACATTTTGCAGATATAAAACTAAAAAGTCAAAGTAAAAAAGAAAATAGAACTTTCATCGAAGAATATACTGGTATAAAAGATTACGATGCAAAAGAAGAACAAGTAAAAGAATTAATGAGTAAAATAACTAGGAAAAATTATGAAACAATGAAAAACAATATATCAAAAATTTCAACTAAAGATAACGAAAAACCAAGCACCAATATCCTGTATTTCCTAGAAAAACTAGAAAATGACAATATGGAATGGATTGAAGAAATAAATAAAAATTTATAAAATTAGTGATTAGCACTAATTTTATTGATGAAAAAATATAAAACTTATAGTATAATTAAAATAGGTGATAGTATGATTATAATAATACTCGTAGTACTATTCATCATATGGACTATGCTAAGAATGGCATCAATATCAGATAAAAACATAGAAGAAATAAAGAAAAAACAAAAGAAAAAATAATATTACTATATAAGTAACTAAAATAAGTGTAAATTTGACATTTAACAAAAAATATGTTAAAATACTAAACCAGTAATGGCACATTATTCTAGTCAACAAATCTATTAAGAAGGCGGGGCTAAAAATCCGTCAAAGAGCATATCGATGAAACTTGTGGTGCTTGCTTCTTACGCCCAGTTTGGGGTGAGTGCTGGAAGGAATGATTAATGGGCGCACGTAATGGCATACGTTTCCGACCCATTATTCAGGGAGACCTAAACTTGTGGATTGCCTATACACGAAAGTTGATGGACTATCTACGACTTAGGATTAAACCTATCACGTGGGAGAACCTGCGGATAGTGTAGCTTGTCTTGAGTGGTATAAGGGAATTATTGATCCTAGTAAATAATTAATAGCTAGAATTATTTATGAATCGCAATATGAAACTTATTCTGCAAAAAAGAATTATTAATAGAAGAGTTGAGGATGAAAAATCCTAGAGTGCGATTAGTATAGTATTGCAGTATGTACTAAGTGGTAATCAAGTCATGTGATTGGCAACAACACATTGCTTTCTTTAAAGGGGAACCGCTAAACTGGTAACGGTAAGTAGAAAGCAGGGAAATCCTACTTGACCTAAGACATAAAGTTGACTATATTAATAGCCATTTTTTTTTGCAAAAAATTGACATAAAAATAAAATATATGATACGATTTATAAGAAAGGATATGCATATGAAAAATAAATGGACAATAAAAATAATAATAATGGCATTTGTAATATCACTAATATTTCAATCACTATCAGAATCAATAATGCCTAAAGTAAACTTAATAACTGGGATAATAATACTAATACTATTTATACTTATAGGAATACTATTTGATATGATAGGAGTTGCAATAACAACATGTGATATAAAACCATTTCACTCAATGAATTCAAAAAAAATAAAATACGCGAGTACTGGAATAAAACTAATAAACAATCAAGCAAAAGTATCATCATTTTGTAATGATGTAATAGGAGATATATGTGGAATAATATCTGGTAGTGCAGGAATAATAATTGCATCAACTTTATCAAATAAACTAAACACAGATCTTCTAATAACAAACTTAATAATAACCTCAACAATCGCAGCTCTTACAATAGGAGGTAAATCATTAGGTAAAACAATTGCGCTAAAAAACAACACAACAATCATAAAAACATTCTCAAAAATAATATCAATATTTGTAAAATAATTTTGAAAAAAGTAAAAATTAGTGTATAATGGATAAAGTAGGAGGATATATGAAAAAATTAAATTTATCAAAATACAATATATATTTAATAATAAATTCGATACTACTTTCGTTTTCAACACTAATGCTTTCACTTGAAATAACAAAATATGATATTCTACCAATTAAATATCTAATTCCAATTTTAATGTTTGTAATACTTATACCATTATTATTCTTATTTTTAATGCTAAAGAAAAACATAAAAAAGAAAATAAAAACAATAATATCAATAATATCAATACCAATAATAATTGTATATTGGGTATTAATTGTATATATAAGCAAAACATATAAATTTATAGAAAATATAATAGACGATGGATATATAATAGAAAACTACTCAGTAATAGTATTAAACAATGAAAAATATAATGAACTAAATGACCTAAAAGAAAAAACATTAGGCTACTATAAAAATGAAGAAACTGGAATAGAAGAAGCACTAAATAAAATAGAAGAACAAATACAAATCGAAAAACAAGAGAAAACAAACTATGATGAACTAGTAAATAGTCTATACAATGAAGAAACTGACTCAATCATAATAGAAGAATCATATAGACAAATTATAGAAGAATCAACTCCAGACTTTAGTACAAATACAAAAGTAATATATACAATAGAAATAAAAAGAAAAAGAGAAGACATAACAAAAAATGTAGACGTTAAAAACGAAACATTTAATGTATATATATCAGGAATAGATGTATATGGAAATATACAATCAAAATCAAGAAGTGACGTTAATATAGTAGCGACTATAAACCCACAAACACATCAAATGCTTTTAACAAGTATACCAAGAGACTACTATGTACAACTTGATGGAACAACAGGAAATAAAGATAAATTAACACACGCAGGTATATACGGAATAGATAAATCAGTAAAAACATTAGAAAATTTACTAGGAATAGAAATAAACTACTATATAAAAGTAAATTTCTCATCAGTAGAAAAAATGATAGATGTTCTAGGTGGAGTAGACGTTTACTCAGAATATACATTTATAGGATATGAAAACTCAACATTTAAACAAGGATTTAATAGAGTAAACGGAAAACAAGGATTAGAATTTGCACGAACAAGAAAAACAGTACAAGGTGGAGACAGAACAAGAGGAGAAAACCAAGAAGCATTAATCCAAGCAATACTAAATAAAGCAATATCAAAAGAAATAATAACAAAATATACAAGCATATTAAATAGTTTAAATGGAACATTCCAAACAAATATGCCAACAGATAAAATAACAGAACTAATTAAGCAACAAATAAATTCAATGGCAAAATGGACAGTAACATCAATAAGTTTAGACGGATCAGACGGAAGAAGATACACATACTCATGTCCTGGTCAACAACTATACGTAATGATTCCAAATGAAGAATCTATAGAAGAAGCAAAACAAAAAATAGCAGAAATAACAAACGGAACACTTCTAGAAGGATCATATAAAGAGAATGTAAGTGGTAATGTAAACATTCCAAGAACAATAGTTCAAGCACAACCAACAGAACAAGTTGTACAACAACCAGAACCTCCAAAAGAAGAGCCAAAAGAAGAACCAACTACACAAAACGAGCCAGAAACTATAGAAGAAAAAGAAACAACAGAAGAGACAAAACCAACAGAAGAATTAGAAAATAAAGAACAAGAAGAAACACAAAATAACGAGAAACCAGAAGAAAAAGAACAAAGTGATGAACCAATAGAAGAACAACCAAAAGAAGAAAATGAGGAAAAAATTGAAAAAAGTGCTGAATAGTACTTTTTTTTATAAAACATAATTGATATAATGATAATGGTGATGATATGGATATAAAAATAAAAGAAGCATTACAAAAAGAATTAAAAAGACAAAATAACAATATCGAATTAATAGCATCAGAAAACTTTGTATCAGAAAGTATATTAGAATTACAAGGAAGTATTCTAACAAACAAATACGCAGAAGGATATCCTAATAAAAGATATTATGGTGGATGTAAATTCGTAGATGAAATAGAAACACTAGCAATAGACTATGTATGCAAACTATTTAATTGCAAATATGCAAATGTACAACCACACTCAGGTTCTAGTGCAAACATGGCAGTATATAGAGCTCTATTAAATCATGGAGATAAAGTAATGGGAATGAATCTAAGCCATGGCGGACATTTAACACACGGTCATAACATAAGTTTTAGTGGAATAGACTATGAAATTATTTCATACAACGTTGATAAAGAAACAGAAACAATAAACTATGATGAATTAATAGAAATAGCAAAACGCGAAAAACCAAAAATGATAATTGCAGGAGCAAGCGCATACTCAAGAATAATAGATTTTAAAAAATTCAGAGAAGCAGCAGATGCAGCAGGTGCATACTTAATGGTAGATATGGCTCATATAGCAGGTCTAGTAGCAACAGGACTTCATCCATCTCCAATTCCATATGCAGATGTAGTAACATCGACTACACACAAAACACTAAGAGGTCCAAGAGGTGGAATAATTTTAACAAACAATGAAGAAATAATAAAAAAGATAAATAAAACAATATTCCCAGGAATACAAGGCGGTCCATTGATGCATGTAATAGGTGCAAAAGCAGAATGTTTTTATGAAGCATTACAACCAGAATTCAAAAAATATCAAGAACAAGTATTAAAAAATATAAAAGCACTATCTGAAGTTTTAAAAAATGAAGGATTTAGAATAATATCTGGAGGAACAGATAATCATCTAATTCTTGTAGATACAATGTCAAAAGGAATAACAGGTTTAGAAGCAGAAACAATACTCGACAAAATAAACATAACATGCAATAAAAATACAATCCCATATGACAAAGAATCTCCAAAAATAACAAGCGGAATAAGAATAGGATCTCCAGCAATGACAACAAGAGGATTAAAAGAACCAGAATTTAAAAAAATAGGAGAAATAATCGCAAAAGCACTGCTAAACAATAGTGAAGAAAATTTAGATGAATTAAAAAAACAAGTACTAGACATTACAACAAAATTCCCATTAAATGTGAGAGGTAAATATGAGTAAAATAATAGACGGAAAAAAAATAAGAAATGAAATATTAGATGAATTGAAAAAGCAAGTAAAACAATACATGATAAAACCATGTCTTGCAGTAATACAAATCGGAGAAGACGAAGCAAGCAACACCTATATAAAAGCTAAAGAAAAAGCATGCAATGAAATAGGAATATACTTTAAGCACATAAAATTTTCAGAAACAACAAAAGAAATAGAAGTAATAAATAAAATAATCGAACTAAATAATGATGAATATGTACACGGAATATTACTTCAACTACCATTGCCAGAAGGATTTAATCAAGATAAATTAATAAACTATATTGCAAGAAATAAGGATGTAGATGGACTAACAGATATTAATATTGGAAAAATATTTAATAACAAACAAGGACTAGTATCATGTACTCCACAAGGAATAATGAAACTACTAGAATATGAAAAAGTTGACATAGAAGGAAAAAATGTAACAATTGTTGGTAGAAGTAATTTAGTGGGAAAACCATTATTAGGATTAATGCTAAATAAAAATGCAACAGTAACAATATGTCACTCAAAAACAGAAAACTTAAAAAAACACACAAAAAATGCAGATATACTAGTTGTAGCTGTAGGTAAAAAACACTTTATAACAGAAGATATGGTAAAAGAAGATGCAATCGTAATTGACGTTGGAATAAATAGAGAAAACAACAAATTATACGGAGATGTTGACTACGAAAAAGTAAAAGCAAAAGTTAAAAAAATAACACCTGTACCAGGTGGAGTTGGTCCTATGACAGTAGCAATGCTTATGACAAATGTTATAGCAGCATACGAAAAATGGAATCAAAAATAGAGGGATAAAATGAAAAAGGGATTCACGCTAGTAGAACTGTTAGCAATAATAGCAATCATAGGATTAGTATCAGTAATAACTGTACCAATAATAAGTAATACAATAGATGACTCAAAAAAGAATATATATAATTCATCTATTCAAGCCCTTGAACGTGAAGCTGAACAATTCTATATGTCAAAAAAAGGAGATTTAACATCATTTAGTGGATGTGAATATAACTTTTCGACTGATAATAATACATGTGTTGGTTTCACATTTAAAGGAAAAAAACCTGAATCAGGTACATTAAAAATAGCAAGCAACGGATTTACAACATACGCACTAAAATATGATAAATACTGTTACACAAATTATGGTCAAGATAACCCAATAATAACACAATATAGTGAAGAAAACTGTAAAATAAAAGAACCATCATCATTTGCTACAGACTCATTAGAAACAATTATAATTGCAGCAAAATCGAATAATATTTCAATGTATAACGTAGGAGATACAAAAGAAATAGAACTAAAAGGATTTGGTGAGCATACTATAAGAATAGCAAATATGTCAAATCCAACCGAATGCAACACCCCAGGCTTTTCACAAACAGCATGTGGCTTTGTTTTAGAATTTACAGACATAATAACAAATTATGAAATGAACCCATATACCGCAGAATCAACAGTGTTAGGAAACGGAAATATTGGTGGCTGGGAACAAACTGAAATGAGGTTATATATAAAAAGCATAATATATAATGCATTACCAGAAACATTAAAAAATTCAATAAAAGAGACATATATAGTATCAGGTTATGGAAGTATAGGAACATCAAAAGATACACAAGATAAACTATACCTTTTATCAACAAAAGAGGTAAACTATAATCTTACAAACGACAAAGAAAAAGACAGAACAAGAACATTAGATTATTATATAGAAAGTACAAATTCAACAAGAATTAAAAAAAATAGTGAAAACGTTGATTCAGTATGGTGGCTAAGAACAGCATACTATACAACAGTAGACCAATTTTATAGAATTTCAGCAACAGGAGAAAATGTAAGAAATTACTCAAATGTTAGAGGAGGAATATCTCCAGCATTTAGACTATAAAAAAACTGATAAGAATTAACTTATCAGTTTTTACATTAATTATTAAAGTTATTTCCGCCAAAAGCACGAGTACCAATAACAATTACTAATAAAATAAATAAAACTAAAATGATAGCTGCTCCATATCCAGATCCATATCCATAACCGCCGCCAGAATAACCGCCACAACAACTATTACCATATCCTTGGTATCCACCGTAATAATACATATTTAAACCTCCATTTCTAATATAGTTTATTAAATTAAGAAAAAAATGTTTATATAAAAGTCTATATTTGTAAAAATAGTAAAAAAACTAAAACTTAGATTTTGAAAAAATTAAAATATATGATATTATATATAATAGGGTGGTAAGATGAAGAGGGGCATAAAAAATATAATTGACTATTACCATGACATGGATAAAACACTACTGTATATAACACTTGCTCTATTTATATTTGGACTATTCAATATAGTAACAGCATCAAGTAGTGAAGCGGTAATAAGATATGAAAAATCATTATTCTATTATTTCTTTAAACAACTATCAATGATAATAGGTGGACTAATAATATCATTTTTTATAATTAAAAAAGATACAAAAAAATATCCAGGATATGCGACACTAGCATTTATAGCAATAACCGCATGTATATTATACTTATTCTTGTATGGAACATTTCACAAAGGAGCACAAAACTGGTTATCAATAGGGCCAATAACATTCCAACCAAGTGAATTCTCAAAACCAATAATAATAGTATGTTTGGCATTAATATTTGATAAAGCAAAAACAAAACTAAGAAGTAAAAAAGCGAAACACTTTGATATTATAGGTATAATACTAGTAGTTGGACTATTTAACGCAATAATAATATTTCTAGAAAAAGACCTAGGAACAATGTTAATTCAAACAATAATATTTATGGTAATGTTCCTATCAAGTCCAATTTTAAAAAATGAAAAACGAAAAACGCTACTATTTTTACTAATAGTAGGAGCTTGTGGATTATTAATAATTAAAAACCAAAAAGGATATATACTATCAGACGAACAAATGGCTCGTTTTAACTTCATAAATCCATGCAAAAACTATCTAGATGGTGGATATCAAATATGTAACGCATATATCGCAATAAATAATGGTGGTTTATTTGGGCTAGGAATAGGAAAAAGTCAACAAAAATATTCATATATTCCAGAACCACATACAGACATGGTATTCGCAATAATAGTAGAAGAGCAAGGATTAATAAGAAGTTCATTAATACTAATCGCATATGCAGTAATACTTTATAGAATAATGAACTTATCAAGCAAAGTAGAATCACTAAGAGGAAAATATATATGCCTAGGAGTTGGAACATATATTTTCGCTCATATAGCTATAAACCTAGGTGGATTATTTGGAATGTTACCACTAACAGGAGTACCACTACCATTTCTATCATACGGTGGATCATTTACAATGGCACTAATAATCTCACTCGCACTAGTACAAAGAGTACATATAGAATATAAAAGAGAAAAAATAAAAATTGATATAGGAGAATAATGACTTATATCTTTTTTTTTGATAAAATATAAAATGGTGATACAAATGAAACTAGAAAATGTAGACATAGAAAAACTATCCCCAATGATGCGTCAATATGTAGAAATTAAAAAACAAAACAAAGACGTAATCATACTATTTAGATTAGGAGACTTCTATGAAATGTTCTTTGAAGACGCAGTAAACGTATCAAGAGAACTAGAACTAACTTTAACAGGAAAACAAGCAGGATTAGATGAACGTGTACCAATGTGTGGAGTACCACATCATTCAGCTAATATCTATATAGAAAAGCTAATAGAAAAAGGATATAAAGTTGGTATATGTGAACAATTAGAAGACCCTAAAAGTGCTAAAGGACTAGTAAAAAGAGACTTAATAAATATAGTAAGTAGCGGAACAATATTAGATTCTGAAATACTAAACGAAAAAGAAAATAACTATATAGGATCATTACTAGACTTTAAAACAGCATACGTTCTAACATATGGAGATATATCAACAGGACAAATCTATACAACACTAATAAAACACAATCTAAATACAATTATAAATACAATAGTAAGTATAGGAATAAAAGAAATAATAATAGATGAAAACTTCGATAATAACGGTATTCAATTATTAAAAAACCAATTTAAAATAACAACAACAATAACTAGTGACATAGAAGAATTAGAGGAATACAATTATATTCACGAAAATATAGAAGATATCAGACTAAAATCAGGAATCAAACATTTACTTACATATATAAATAAAACTCAAAAAAGAAATCTTTCACACCTACAACAAGCACAAATAATAGAAGAAAAAGAACATCTAAAAATGGATATACATACAAAAAGAAATCTAGAACTAACAGAAACACTAAGATTAAAACAAAGAAATTATTCATTAATATGGTTACTAGATAAAACAAAAACCGCTATGGGTTCAAGACTATTAAAAAACTACATAGAAAATCCATTAATAGATAAAAAAGAAATTGAAAGAAGATACAAAATAGTAGAAACACTAATGGATGAATTCATCCTAAAAGACGATTTAATAAAAGATTTATACGAAGTATATGATTTAGAAAGACTAAGTGGAAGAATTGCTTTTGGAAATGCAAATGCAAGAGATTTACTACAATTAAAAAGATCACTAAAAGTTTTACCAAATATAAAAGAAACATTAAAAAAACTAAAATATGACAAAACAATAGATACACTAGATAATCTATATAATTTATTAGAAGATAGTATATATGAAAATCCACCAATAGGAATAAAAGAAGGATATCTAATAAAAGAAAACTACAACAAAGACTTAGACGAATTAAAAAATTTAAGAAAAGGCGGAAAAGACTTCGTAGCTAAATTTGAAAAAGAAGAAAAAGAAAGAACTGGTATTAAAAACTTAAAAGTTGGATACAACAAAGTATTTGGATATTATATTGAAGTATCAAAAGGAAATGTAAATCTAGTAAAAGAAGAATACGGATATATTAGAAAACAAACACTAACTAACTGTGAAAGATATATAAGCCCAATACTAAAAGAAAAAGAAGATCAAATACTAAATGCAGAAGAAAAAATAATCGACTTAGAATATGAATTATTTATAAATATTAGAGATGAAGTAAAAAAATACATACAACAACTACAAGAAATATCAAAAACAATAAGCGAAATAGATGTACTACAATCATTCGCAACAGTATCAGAAGAAAACAATTATATAAAACCTATTTTAAATGAAAAAGGAAAAATTAATATAATAGAAGGAAGACACCCTGTAGTAGAAAAAGTGTTAGAAGGAAAAGAATATGTATCAAACGATATAAAACTAGATGAAAAAACAAATATACTACTAATAACAGGTCCAAATATGGCCGGTAAATCAACATACATGAGACAAATGGCAATAATAAGTATAATGGCTCAAATTGGATGCTTTGTACCAGCAAAAGAAGCAGAATTACCAATATTTGACGCAATATACACAAGAATTGGAGCATCAGATGACTTAGTAAGTGGTGAATCAACATTTATGGTTGAAATGATAGAAGCAAATAACGCAATATCAAATGCAACAAAAAATAGTTTAATTCTATTTGATGAACTAGGAAGAGGAACAGCAACATTTGATGGTATGGCACTAGCTCAATCAATAATAGAATACATTCATGAAAATATAAAATGTAAAACATTCTTCTCAACTCATTATCATGAACTAACAGATTTAGAGAATACTCTAAAAAATCTAAAAAATGTACACGTATCAGCACACGAAGAAGACGGTAATATAACATTCCTACATAAAGTTAAAGAAGGCTCAATAGATAAAAGCTATGGTATTCACGTAGCCAAACTTGCTAATCTTCCCAATTCACTAATAAATAGAGCAAACGAAATACTAAAAATATATGAATCAAAAGAACAAAAAAGAGACATAAAAATACAAGAATCATTACCACTAGATGAACTAATAGAAAAAGACTCAAAAATAGAAGAAGAAATAAAAAATTTAGACATCCTAAATTTAACACCAATGGATGCTTTAAATATATTATATAAATTACAAGAGGAGATAAAAAAATAAAATGGAAGAGTTGTACAAAGATATACTAAACGCATTAAACAAAATACCAACAATTGAAATAAGAAAAAAACAAGAAAATGAAAAAATAAGCTTACTTGAACCATACATAAAAAAAATAATAAATCCAAAAACAGATAAAAAAGAAAGACAAGAAATAATAGAAAAACTCAAAAATGAAATAGAAGAAATAAGCAAAACAAGTCGTTTAAGAATTGAAAAAATAATAAAAGATGGAAAAATAGACAATAAAGAACTAAACATCGCATTAGAAATAATATATGACACACCAAAAAGCAAACACATTTTTGAACAAATAGGAAAATATAGAGAAAGCAACTATAAATTATCACTAACTATAAACAACATAAAAGAAAAAGAAAATATTAAAAATCAAATTAAAAATTTAATACAAGAAATAAAAAATACACAAGAAAAACCATACTCTAAAAATCTTATAAAAAACATAATAGAAAAACAAAAAAGAAAAAAGAAAATAAATAATATTAAACAAGAACTAATACACCTTATAAAAAAAATAATAAAGGATAAAAATGAATTAGAAGAATTAGAAAAAATTATAAATCAAAAAAAATTAAATACAAATAAACTAAATGAAATAATAGAAGAAAAAATAGAAAACATTATAAAACAATTAGAGCACGAAAAAAAAAGAATTACAAAAGAAAACTCTGAAAATTACTCATCAATAAGAATTGAAAAAGAAACACTAGATAGAATAATAAACTTAGATAAAAACGACTATCTATCATTTATAGCTCAAAATAATTTCAGAAAAAATAAAATGAAAAAAAATGAATTTATATCAAGAATAATATTAATTATAAAATTTATAGAATTAGTAGAAAGTGATAATGTAGAAGCATTAAATGAATTAGCGCAATTAATAGAACAAAGAAACAAACTAAATCAAATAGCAAATGATACAAAAGAACATCAAAGAAAAAGATAATACTTTTTCTTTTTTTCATATTATGATAAAATATATATGGTGATTTTATGGAACAAACAAATAGAAGTGAATTAAGAAAAAAAATAATGACAATTTTATATCAAATAAACATATATGAACAAAATAAAATAGAATATGATATAGAAAAAGTAATAAAAGAAGTATCAGAAATAGAAAATGAATTTATAAAAGATACTGTATATGGTGTAGTTACATATAAAAATGAAATAGATGAGTTGGCTAATAAACATTTAAAAGATTGGACAATAAATAGACTAGGAAATACAGATCAGTCAATACTAAGAATAGGTATATATGAACTAGTATATACAGACACTCCAGCAGTAGTCGCAATAAATGAAGCAATCGAACTAGCTAAACTATATAGCGATGATGATGTAAGAAAAATGATAAATGCGACACTAGATAAAATCTATCACGAAAGAGAAGACAATGAATAAAGATAAATACTTAACAGTAGGAGCCTTAACTAGATACATAAAATATAAAATAGATAACGATGAACATCTAAAAACAGTATTCTTAAAAGGTGAAATATCAAACTTTAAAATGCACTCTACAGGACATATGTACTTCTCAATAAAAGATGAAACAAGTAAAATAAACGCAATAATGTTTTCAAGAGACGCAAAAAATGTAACATTTGAGCCAAAAGAAGGAACAAAAGTACTAGTTGTAGGAAGAATAAGTGTATATGAATCAACTGGTAACTATCAAATATACGTATCAGAAATGATAGAAGACGGTGTAGGTAACTTATATATTGCTTTTGAAAAACTAAAAGAAAAGCTATCAAAAGAAGGACTTTTTGACGATAGATATAAAAAGAAAATACCAAAAATGCCAAAAAAAATAGGAATAATTACCGCACCAACAGGAGCAGCAATAAAAGATATCTTATCAACTATAAAAAGAAGATATCCAATATGTGAAACAATATTATTTCCAAGTTTAGTACAAGGAGATAACGCTAAAGAAGATATAGTTAAAAATCTAAAAATCGCAAATACATATGACTTAGATGTAATTATATTAGGTAGAGGTGGAGGATCAATAGAAGACCTTTGGCCATTTAATGAAGAAATAGTCGTAAGAGAAATATTTGCATCACGTATACCAATAATAAGCGCTGTAGGACATGAAGTAGACTTTACAATAGCTGACTTTGTAGCAGACCTAAGAGCGCCAACACCAACAGGAGCAGCAGAAATGGCAGTACCTAATATGATAGACATAATAAATCATATAAAACAATTAACAATAAGACTAAATGAAAGCTTAAATAAAAAAATAAAATTAGAAAAAATAAATCTAGAAAAATCAAAAAACTCAATTGTAATTAAAAATCCAATGGTTATGATTGATAATAAAAAGCAAAAAATAGATCTAATTAAAGAATCAGTAATACGTATACTAAACTTAAAACTAGAAAATAATAAAAATAAACTAGAAAAAATAAAACAAAACTATATATTAAATAATCCAGAAGTAATATATAAAGAAAAACAAAATAAACTATTAAACTTAATAGAAAAACTAGAACTAGTAAATCCACTAGGAGTACTAAAAAGAGGATACTCAATAACTAAACAAGAAAACAAAGTAATAACAAAAATAAAAGATATCAAAAAAACAAAACCATTAATAATAAAACTACAAGATGGAGAAATTGAAACAGAAATAAAAAACATAAAGGAGGATTAAATGGAAAAAACTCAATCATTTGAAGAAAATATAAAAGAATTAGAAACAATAATTGAAGAACTAGAAAAAGGAGAAATAGATCTAGACTCATCAATTGAAAAATATACAAAAGCAATGAAACTAATATCTACATGTGAAAAAAAACTAAATGAAGTAGAAGAAAAAGTAAATAAAATACTAAACGATGGAAAACTAGAAGATTTTTCTATTGAAGAAAATGCCTAATATGGCATCTTTTTTCATATATAAGATATAAAGTTAAGTCAATAATAATAATGTAGTTTGCCAAAAAGGAGTTGTTGTTAGTGTTAAAAAAATTAAAAATTAAATTTTTAATACTCCTAACATCCCTTATTATGCCCATTTCTATATTAGCTTATTCTGATTACATAATACCAGGTGGAGAAAACATAGGAATAGAAATTAAATCAAAAGGCGTAATGGTAGTTGGACTATATGAAGTAAACGGAAAATATCTAACAAAAGACTTAAAAATAGGAGATATGATAACAAAAATAAACGACCAAAAAGTAGAAACAATAGATGATATGACAAAAATAATAGGAAGTTCAAACGAAACAATAAAAATAAATTACATAAGAGACAACAAAGAAGAAACAACAACAATGAATCTCGTAAAAGACGAAAACAACATCTATAAAACAGGTCTATACGTAAAAGACGAAATAAAAGGAATCGGAACACTAACATTTATAGACCCAAACACTAAACTTTTTGGAGCGCTAGGACACGAAATAATAGAAAAATCAACAGGGCAAATCCTAGAAGTAAAAGACGGAAAAATCTATAATTCAAAAGTTACCAATATAGAGCCAAGTAGAGATGGAAATCCAGGAGAAAAAAACGCAATATTCAAAGATGAAATAGGAGAAATAAAAGAAAACACAAATAAAGGAATATTTGGAGAATATAAAGAAAAACTTCCAGAAAAGAAAAAATATAAAGTAGCCAATCAAAATGAAATAAAAACAGGAGCAGCAAAAATACTAACAGTATTAAATGACGAAGAAGTAAAAGAATATAAAATAGAAATATTAAAAATCTCCGATAAAAACGAAAAAACAAAAAATTTACTATTTGAAATAACCGATAAAGAATTACTTGAAACTACAGGAGGAATAGTTCAAGGAATGAGTGGTTCACCAATAATACAAGATGACTATATAATAGGCGCAGTAACGCATGTAGTTGTAGATTCACCAACAAAAGGATACGGAATATTTATAACAAATATGTTAGAAGAAGCTGAAAACTAGCTTCTTCTTTTTAAAAGTATTGATTAAATTAAAAAATAAATGCTAAAATAAACATAAAGAACAAAAAGGAAAAATATGAATAAAATAGAATAGGTGAATAAAATGGAAAGTATATTTAAAGGTTCAGGAGTAGCGCTTGTAACTCCATTTAATAAAGATGGTGAAGTAGATTATAAAAAATTAAAAGAATTAATAGACTTTCAAATTGAAAACGAAACAGACGCAATAATAATATGCGGAACAACAGGAGAATCAGCAACACTATCAGAGAGCGAACATAAAAATGTAATAGAAGCATGCATACACTATACAAAAGGAAGAATACCAGTAATAGCAGGAACAGGTTCAAACAATACAAAAACCGCAATAGAACTTTCAAAAGAAGCAGAAGGAATGGGTGCCGATGGGCTATTAATTGTGACACCATATTATAATAAACCAACGCAAGATGGATTATTTAAACACTATACAGCTATCGCAAAAGAAACAAGTATACCAATAATACTATATAATGTTCCAGGTAGAACTAGTGTAAACTTATTACCAGAAACAGTAAAGAAAATAGTAGAAGAAAATCCTAATATAATCGCAATAAAAGAAGCATCAGGAAATCTAGAACAAATAGAAGCACTAAAAGAAATAAAAGAAAAACTAAATGGAAAGTTCGACATATACTCTGGAAACGATGATCAAACATATGATATACTAGAACTAGGCGGAATAGGAGTTATATCAGTTTTAGCTAATATCTTGCCAAAAGAAACACATAATATGGTAATGGACTATTTAAATGGCAATAAAACAAGAAGTAAAGAGCAACAAATAAAACTATTAAGTCTTATAAAAGCACTTTTCTCAAAAACAAACCCAATACCAGTTAAAAAAGCACTAGAACTAATGAAAAAAATAGAAGGTACACTAAGACTACCATTAACTGAATTACCAGATGAACAAACAAAAAAATTGATAAAAGAAATGAAAAATAACGGAATAGAATTTTAGCTATTCCGTTTTAAATTATTTTTAACCTTAAAATAATCATAAAAAGTAACAAATATAATATTAACGCAAGTTGCCATTACAAGTCCCCACATACCAATATGAATACAACATCCAATAACTAAAACAATACTTCTTATAATCATCCCAAATAAAGTTCCCATCATAGAATCCTTCGCACAACCCATAGCCTGTAAACTACTACTAATAGGAGACTGAATATAATGAAGTAAACAAATAACACTCATAACCCTAATATAAGGAATACCTAAATTAGTATTATATATAAACTTAAGAGGAACACTAGGAATAAATAAAAACACTAAAGTACAAGGAATACCAATTAATAAAGAAAAAAATATCCCTTGTTTTATCTTTTTCTTAGTAAAACTATAATTACCACGAGAATAATTATAACTAATAACAGGAATAATAGCCTGACTAATAGCTAAAGAAAAAAAAGAAGGAAGAAGTACTAAAGGCATAACATATCCATTAATAATACCATACTCATTAATAATAAAACTATTAGAATATCCACTTTTAAGTAAAAAGAAAGTCATTATAATAGGCTCAAAAAAATATCCAATATTTCCAATCAATCTACTACCAGTAGTAGGTAAACTAATACCTAATATATCCTTCATATTATTTCTATCAAATACTAAATCAGACTTTTTAATTTTAAAATTATGAGGTAAAAAGAAAAATAAAACAAAAATGCTAGAAAGTTCACTAAAAATGTTAGATAAAACGACAAAAGCGATCGCATACTCTATACCCTTATTTAAAAAATAAGGAACACCTAAAAAAATAACAATTAACCTAACCAAATCCTCAGTAACATTAGAAACAACATGAGGAATCATTTTCTGCTTTCCAAAAAAATAACCTCTTAAAATACTAGAAATACTAATAAAAGGAAGAACAAAACCAATACACATAATACCATATCTAATCCTAGGTTCATGAAGCAAACTATTAGAAATAAATCCACTAAAAAACAAAAGAAAAAACAAAATTAAAACATTAACAAAAATAGTAATAGGAAAACATAAAAAAACAATATTCTTATTATTACGAGAATCTTCAGAAACAAGCTTAGAAACAGAAATAGGAAGACCTAAAGAAGCAAGAGAAATTAAAAGCATAAAAGTAGGACTAACAAGCATATACATTCCTATCCCACTAGTACCAAGAAGTCTAGTCATAACAATCTTAATAAACATTCCAATAATCTTAGTAATAAACCCACCAATAATTAAAATAAAAGTAGACTTAACGAATTTATTCTTCATAGTTCCCCCTTTGTAAAAATATATGCAATAAAACTTTAAAAATAATTAAATTTGTTTTATAATAAATATATCGGAGGTGTTAAAATGATAGAATTTAATAACTTACAAGAACTAAAAACAAGAATAACACCAGCACTAAACACAAAAGTAAAAGAAATAAATAGTTATGTAACAGAAGAAGACATATGGAACTACTTAAAACTAAAATGGAAAAAAGAAACAAATTTAACACTATATGATATAATTAATGATATAATTAATTTAAAAAAAGAAGTTATAGAAGAATACGTAAGGAGTGAGGCAAATGACTAAAGTAAACGAAAACATTGACTTTAATATGTTATTAGATAAAATCAAAACATACAATAAAAACAAAGAACAACTAAAAATGATACAAAAAGCATACAATCTAGCAGAAGAAAAACACCATGGTCAATTTAGAAAAAGTGGAGAAGCATATATAATCCATCCTTTAAATGTTGCGTACATCTTAACAGATATTAAAGCAGACTATGAAACAATATGTGCAGCAATACTTCATGACACAATAGAAGATACCGATGTAACGCTAGATGACTTAGAAAAAGAATTCACGCATACAGTTAGAATACTTGTTGATGGTGTAACAAAAATAAATAAATTAGACCTAGGAGCAGACAAAGACGCAGAAATCGCAACACAAAGAAAAATCCTAGTAGGAATGACAGAAGATGTAAGAGTAATAATACTTAAAATGGCAGATAGACTCCACAACTTAAGAACACTATGGGCTCTACAACCACATAGACAAAAATATAATGCAAAAGAAACACTAGATATCTTAGTTCCAATCGCACATAGACTTGGTATGTATAAAATAAAAGGAGAACTAGAAGACTTATCACTTAGATACTACAAACCAGACGTATACTTCGGAATAGTAGAAGCACTAAATAAAACAAAACAAGAAAGAGATACAATAGTAAATGATATGCTAAAAAGCGTATCAGAGCTATTAAAGCAAAACGGAATAAAACATGAAATAAAAGGAAGAGCAAAATCAATATACAGTATCTATAAAAAAATGGATAAAGGAAAAAGCTTCAGCGATATCTACGATTTAAATGCACTTAGAGTATTTGTAAAGACAGTTCCAGAATGTTATCAAGCACTAGGAATAATACACTCAAAATACACACCTAAACCAAAAAGATTCAAAGACTATGTCGCAATGCCAAAAAGTAATGGATATCAATCACTACACACAACAGTATTCGGAAACAATGGATACCTATTCGAAATACAAATAAGAACATATGAAATGGATCAAATAGCAGAAAATGGAATCGCATCTCACTGGTCATATAAAGAAGGGTTAAAAACTCAAACAAAAGACCTAATGGAACAAAAATTAGAATTCTTTAAAAGTATAATGGAACTTCAAGAAGAAAATGATGAACACTTTATAGAAACAGTAAAACAAGACATATTTGAAAACACAATATATGTATTTACACCAAACGGAAAAATAATAGAACTACCGCAAGGATCAACACCAATAGACTTCGCATACAAAGTACATACAGATATTGGAAATACAATGGTAGGCGCAATAGTAAATGATAATATTGTACCACTTACATACGAACTAAAAACAAATGACATAGTAAAAATAAACACAAGTAAAAAATCAACACCATCAAGAGAATGGCTCAATATCGCAAAAACAACTCAAGCAAAAAATAAAATCAAAAATTACTTCAACAAAATAGAAAAAGACGAATCAAGAAAAAAAGGCGAAGAAACACTTAAAGAAGAATTAAGAAGAAAAAAAATAAGTATAACAAGCTTCCTAACAGATGAAAACATCCAAAAAATACTAAATGCATATAAATTAAAAGACTTAGATGATTTATATATAAATATAGGAAATAATAAACTTATAACAGGTTCAATAATAAATATAATAATAAAAGAAGAAAAAACAAAAGAAGAAGTAGTTCTAGACAAAATACAAAATAAAGTAGTAAAACAAATAAATGTTAAACAAGACATAATAGTAGAAGGAATAGACAATATAAAAATAAATATTGCTTCATGCTGTAATCCTGTACCAGGAGAAAACATACTAGGATATATCACAAAAGGAAACGGAATATCAATTCATAGAGAAACATGTCCAAATGTAAGAAACACAGAAGAAAGAATAATAAACGTAAATTGGAATGAAGGAATAGAAAAAAAATATCCAACAGAACTACTTATAACAGCAAACAAAACAGATAATATATTAGTAGAAATAATATCAAAAACAACAAACAACAATATAGTAGTAAGTAGTATAAATACACTAAGTGAAAACTCAAGATATAAACTATCAATACTAGTAGAAAATATAGAGCTATTAAACAAATTCATAAACGACCTATATACAATAAAAGAAATACAAGGAGTAGAAAGACTTATAAAATGAAAACAGTAGTAACAAGAGTAAAACAAGCAAGTGTAACAGTTGACAATAAAATAATATCTGAAATTAAAAACGGCCTATTAGTACTCGTTGGATTTACAGAAAATGATAACGAAAACAAAATAGACTATATGGTAAAAAAAATAACTAATCTAAGAATATTTGACGATGAATCAGGAGTAATGAATAAATCAATAAAAGACACAAACGGTGAAATAATAAGTGTATCACAATTTACACTATATGGTGATGTATCAAACGGAAACCGTCCAAGCTATATAAAAGCACTAAAAGGTGAAGAAGCAATAAAACTATATGATTTATTCAACAAAAAATTAAATCAAATAATACCTACAAAAACAGGAATCTTTGGTGCAAATATGAAAGTGGAAAGCATAAATGATGGACCTGTAACAATAATAATTGAAAAATAGAATAAATTTAAGTACTTTACTAAAAGTACTTTTTTTGTTATTATATATAATAGGAAGATGATACAAATGAAAAATAAAGGTTTCACTCTAATAGAACTCTTAGCTATTATTATAATACTAGCAATAATAGGAGTAATAACAGTACCAATAATATTAGGAATAATTGATGACGCAAAAAAAGGAGCAGCAAAAGACTCAGCATATAGATACATTGACGCCATTGACAATTACTACTATTCAAATAGCTTTAATAATCCAAGCTTTAATATTGAAGGTTCAAAATATAAAATAGATAATAATGGATATTTAGTTTCAAATGACGAAACAATCATTCATGAAATATCGTTTTCAGGAACCATTCCAAATCAAGGATTAATAGACATCAATTCAGAAGGCATAATCAATGGATGTATTGTAATAAACAATTATAGATTTTTAATCGTTGATAGTACTTTATCAGATGATATAAAAAAAGGTGATAACTGTAAAGAATCATTTACCATCACATTTAACACTAACGGTGGAAATGAAATACAATCAATCACTGCTAAAGAAGGAAGCAAAATAGACTTACCAACACCAACAAAAACAAAAGATGATTTCACTTATACATTTGATGGATGGTTTAAAGACGATGGAACCGAAGCAACAAATATCGTGCCAGGTTATAATACAACATATTATGCTCATTATAAAGATCTAGGCGCCAAATTTATTTCAGAACTACCTACAAAAATAAAAACTTTATCAAACAACAATCTAAAAAACCTTCATAAATTTTTAAAAGCCGAAACAATTGACGCCGAACACAAAATAGATTCAAACAAAGTATCAGCAACAAATTCAGAACCAATATATATGTGGTTTGAAGACAATAACCTATATTGGTATAGTTTAGATGATTCTCCAGGTTTTGATGGTATCACTCTAAAAGATCTATTCAGAAGTGCATCAAATCTTACAGACATAAGTGGACTTACAGGATGGGATACAAGTAATGTTACAAATATGAGTTATATGTTTTATATCGCAACAAATCTAACCGACATAAGTCCATTAAAAGATTGGAATACAAGTAATGTTACAAATATGAGTTATATGTTTTATAACACAACAAATCTAACCGACATAAGTCCTCTAAAAGATTGGAATACAGAAAAAGTTACCAATATGAATTGTATGTTTTCTAACACAACAAATCTAACCGACATAAGTCCATTAAAAGATTGGAATACAAGTAATGTTGCAAATATGAGTTATATGTTTTCTAACACAACAAATCTAACCGACATAAGTCCATTAAAAGACTGGAATACAAATAGCGTTACAAACATGAGTAATATGTTTAGTGGTGCAAAAAATTTAACTGACATAAGTCCATTAAAAGACTGGAATACAAATAGCGTTACAAGCATGAGTAGTATGTTTAGTGGTGCAACAAATCTAACCGACATAAGTCCATTAAAAAATTGGAATACAAGTAATGTTACAAATATGAGTAGTATGTTTAATAGCGCAACAAATCTAACCGACATAAGTCCATTAAAAGATTGGAATACAAGTAATGTTACAAATATGAGTAATATGTTTAAAATCACAACAAATCTAACCGACATAAATTCATTAAAAGATTGGAATACAAGTAATGTTACAAACATGAGTAATATGTTTAGTGGTGCAAAAAATTTAACTGACATAAGTCCATTAAAAGATTGGAATACAAGTAATGTTACAAATATGAGTTATATGTTTAGTAGCGCAACAAATCTAACCGACATAAGTCCTCTAAAAGATTGGAATACAAGTAATGTCACAAATATGAGTTATATGTTTTCTGAAACAAATAAATTAACAGACACATCAATGATAAAATGGATTACAAAAAGTGTACCATCAAATAAATATTATAAAATATTTTATAGATCCGGTGTAAAGGCACCAAATTATCCTACATTTTATAGTGATGATGAAAAAACACAAATTATAAATGGAACATGGGATAGTAACGGAACATTTACTCCAAGTAGCTAAAATACAAATCATAAATTATATAATAATAGTTTATGATTTTTTCATGCAAAAATATTCGCCATAAAAGAAAACTCTTTTTTTTTATAAAAAAAAATTGTATAATTATATTATGATAGGAGTGAAATAATGATAGGAAACATTATAGGTATAGAAGAAAATACAGCATTAATAAATTTAAATATCGATCTAAACAAAATACAAAATCTTGTTGGATTAATGGTTATAATGGAAGATGGAGAAAAGAAAATAGTAGGTGAAATATCAAACATAAAAGATAATATAGGATATATAAACTTACTAGGAGAAATTAAAGGTGAAAAATTTGTAAGTGGAGTAATAAATAAGCCAAGCTTTTCAGCAAGTATAAAGCTTATATCAAAAGAAAAAATTCCAATGATAATAAGCACAGAAAACTTTATAGAAAACGAACACCTATATCTAGGAACAAGTCCAATATATGAGGGAGTAAAAATAAATGTTGATGTAAACAAATTCTTTAGTAATCACTTCGCAATATTTGGATCAACTGGATCAGGTAAATCATGTAGTGTATCAAGAATACTACAAAATCTATATGCAAAACCAACATTTATACCATATAGATCAAGTTTCTTTATATTTGACGCATACGGAGAATACCACACAGCATTTGAAAATCTACACAACGTTGTGCCTGAAATAAACTTCAAATATTACACAACAAACATAGAAGAAGATATGGATAAAATATTAAAAATTCCTGTATGGCTTCTTGATACAGATGACATCGCACTACTTTTAGAATGTGAAAATCCAAGTCAGCTTCCAATAATTGAAAAAGCCTTAAAACTAGTAACAGTATTTGCAAGAGAAGAAAAACTTGTATTAAAACATAAAAACGATATAATAGCAAGAGCATTATTAGATATATTTACAAGTGGAAAAAATCCAGCGCAAATAAGAGATCAAATATTCTCAGTTTTATCATACTATAATACAAGCGAATTAAACCTAGAAACACAAATATATCAACCAGGATATACAAGGCCATTAAAACAATGCCTATTAATAGATGCATCAGGAAAAATTAGAGATATGGAATTAGTAATAACATTTATACAAAAATTCCTAGATGACTCACTTGAATTAAATCTACCTGATGGATCATTTAAATATACACTTGATGACTTAAAAAACGCATTAGACTTTGCATTAATAAGTGAAGGAATACTAAAAAGTGAAAAAATATTCGATGAATATAACGTATTAAAAGTAAGACTACACTCATTAGTAACAAGTGACTACAAAGAATACTTTAAATACGAAAAATTCACAACAAAAGAACAATATATTAAAGAATTATTATCCGCACCAGGAGGAAGAAAAGCACAAATAATAAACTTTAATATAAACTACGTAGATGATAGATTTGCAAAGACAATAACAAAAATATACTCAAAAATGCTATTTAATTATGCAAAAGAACTAAAAGCAAGAGCGTCAATACCATTTCACATAATACTAGAAGAAGCACACAGGTACGTACAAAACGATAATGATGTAAACCTATTAGGATATAACATATTTGATAGAATAACAAAAGAAGGAAGAAAATATGGAGTAATACTAGGATTAATATCTCAAAGACCATCAGAATTATCAGACACATCAATATCACAATGTAGCAATTTCTTAATATTTAATATACTCCATCCAATTGATGTAAATTATATAAAAGAAATGGTTCCAAGTATAACAGACGAAATAGTAAAAAAACTAAAAACACTACAATCAGGAAACTGTATAGCATTTGGTTCAGGATTTAAAGTACCGGTATTTATAAAATTTGATATGCCAAATCCAGCACCATCAAGCAATAGTTGTGATATCAAAAAAACATGGTTTATAGAAAAAAAACAAAAACCGACAAATTAAATAAAAAAAATCATCTATAATAAAATAGGTGATTTTTAATGGAATACTATTGCATATTTTCAATAAAAAAAGAAATATACAAAATATATAAAAATAACGCAAATTCACTGTACAAAACACTGTATAATTTAAGTAAAATAAGTAAAAAAGATTTAAAACTAGGTGTAAGTATATATAACGAAATATGTAACACAATAGAACAAGAAAAAATAAAAAAATACATAAAACTATTACCAATAACAAGAAACGTAAGAAATAAATATCTAATAAATAAAAACATAATAATTATAAATCCATCAAGAATAATAATTAAATGCAAAAAAATAAACGACGATATAATTTATACACTTAAAAACTATAATAAATATCTTTTTATATGCGAATTTAAAAAAAACAACTATTATTGGTTAAATGAATTATAAACCTTGAATAATTAGCATAAATTTAGTAAAATGATAAAGGAGGGATAAAATGGAACTATTTTTAGATATATTAAAATTTGTAGTTGGACTACTAATAGGTGGAGTAGGCGGATTCTTCATCGCTAGAAACTACATGAAAAAATACATGAAACAAAATCCACCAATAAATGAACAAATGATAAAAGCAATGATGACTGGGATGGGAAGAACACCATCTCAAAAACAAGTAAATCAAATGATGAAATCAATGCAAAAATATATGGACTAGTTAACTAGTTCTTTTTTTATTAAAAAATATATATAATTTACTAGGAGGTTATATGTTACCAATAATTGGAATTATAGAAAGAAAAGAAATACTCCCAAGTAAAAACGAAATAGAATACATAAATAAAGAAATAAATGATGCTGTGATAAATAATAACGGAATACCTATAGGAATAAATATTAAAAATATAAAAGAAATAATTGAAAAAATAGATGGTTTTATATTTCAAGGAGGAAATGAATATCAAAAAGAAGAAAAAGAACTAATAAAATATTTATATAAAAATAATATCCCAACATTAGGAATATGCTTAGGAATGCAAGAAATAGCTGAAACATTCGAAGGAACACTACAAGAAGTAAATAATCATCAAAATACATATCACGAAATAAACATTAGACAAAACACTAAATTGTATGATATAATAAAAAAAGAAAAAATAGAAGTAAACTCAAGACATAAGTTTTCAGTAAAAAACACCAGCCTAGACATATCAGCAATCGCAAACGATAACGTAATAGAAGCTATAGAAGATAAAAAGAAAGACTTTTTTATAGGAATTGAATGGCATCCAGAATCATTAAACAACAATGAAACAAAAAATATATTTAATTACTTTATAAAAAAAGCGGGTGAGTATAATGAATTTAAGAGAAATAATAAAAGCAACACACGGAATAATAATTAGTGGTGAAAAAAAGAACAAAGAAGTAGGAAAAATATGTATAGACTCTAGAATGATAGAAAAAAACGACATATTTGTTGCAATGAGAGGAAAAAATACAAACGGAAATAAATATATAAAAGATGTAATTGATAAAGCAGGAGTAATAATAACAGATAGATTTGTAACATCAAAATCAGATACACCAATAATAAAAGTATTTAACGTAAAAAAAGCAATAACAAGTATCGGAAAATACAATAGAAAAAAATACATAGATAAACCACTAATCGCAATAACAGGAAGTGTAGGAAAAACAACAACAAAAGAACTAATAGGAAAAATATTAGAAACAAAATACAATATATTAAAAACAGAAGGAAATCTCAATAACGACCTAGGAGTTCCATTTATGCTTTCAAGAATAAATGAAAAACACGATATAATAGTAATGGAATTAGGAATGAATCATCTAAAAGAAATAGAAAAGCTTTCAAGACTATGTAAACCATCAACAGCAATCATAACAAATATCGGGACATCGCATATAGGAAATCTAAAAACACAAGAAAACATACTAAAAGCAAAAATGGAAATAACAAAATATTTAAAAAAGGGAGACTTAATTTTAAACGGAAGTGACTTCTACCTAAACACAGTAAAAGAAAACAAAAACTATGGAATAATTAGAACAGATAACAATAAAATAAGTAACATAAAAATAGATGAAAAACTACACTTCGATATAAACATAAACGATAAAATATATAACATAGAATTTAATATTCCAAATAAATACTTAATAGAAAATATATTACTTGCAATAGAAGTAGGACTTATATACCAAATAGCCCCACATAGCATAGTAAAAGCAATAAACAACTTTGAAGGTGCAGAAGGAAGACTAGAAACAATAGAACTCAAAAACAACATAACAATAATAAGTGATTGCTATAATGCAAGTCCTGAATCAATAAAAAGTAGTCTTTCAGTACTAGATAATACAAATAAGAAAAAAATGGCAATAATAGGAGATGTTCTAGAACTAGGAAATCACTCTGAAGAACTACATAAAAAAATAGGTGAATATCTAGAAACAATAAAAGAACTAAGAGTAATAACAGTAGGAGATGCAACAAAAATAATAAATATAGGAAAACACTTCAATAATAACGAAGAATTAAAAGAATACCTAAATAGAGCAAAACTAGACGATACAACAATACTAATAAAAGGATCACATGGAATGCATCTAGACGAAATAAAAGACTACATAATAGAAAAATATAAAGCACAATAAGTGCTTTTTTCTTGTAAAAAAAAGACATATAATATATAATTATTAACGAGGGATAAATATGAAAATAAAATACGAATTAATAAAAAAAGATAACAACGCTAGATACGGAAAACTACACACAAATCACGGTACAGTTGAAACACCAATGTTTATGCCAGTAGGAACACTAGCAAATGTAAAAACACTAACACCTGAACAAGTAAAAGAAACAAATGCAGGAGTAATTCTATCAAATACATACCACTTATGGTTAAGACCTGGAGAAGACGTAGTCAAAAACGCAGGAGGACTACATAAATTCATGAATTATGACGGACCAATACTAACAGACAGTGGTGGATTCCAAGTATTCTCATTAGCTAAAAATAAGAAAAAAGACATAACAGAAGAAGGGGTTAAATTTAAAAGTCATATAGATGGAAGAAACCTTTTACTAACACCAGAAAAATCAATAGAAATACAAAATAAACTAGACAGCGACATCGCAATGTCATTCGATGAATGTCCACCAGCAAGTGCAGACTATGATTACCTAAAAAAAAGCATAGAAAGAACACTTAGATGGGCTAGGCGTGGAAAAGATGCATTTAAAAATGAAAACCAATCACTATTCGGAATAATACAAGGAGGACCAATAGAAGAATTAAGAAAATTTTCAGCAATAGAAACAGTAAAAATGGACTTTGATGGATACTCAATTGGTGGAGTAGCAAACGACGGTGAATCAAAAGAAGACATGTATAAAGCAATAGACTACTCAATACCGCATATTCCAGAAGATAAGCCAAGATATCTAATGGGAGTAGGAGAACCAATAGATATACTAGAAGGAATAGAACGTGGAATAGACATGTTTGACTGTGTACTTCCAACAAGACTCGCTAGACACGGTAATGCATTCACAAGGAATGGAAAAATAAACCTTAAAAATGCAAAATACAAAGAAGACTTTACTCCAATAGAAGAAACTTGTGACTGCTACACATGTAAAAACTATACAAAATCATACATAAAACACCTAATAAACTGTGAAGAATCATTAGGAGGAACACTATTATCAATACATAATATTAGATTTTTAATAAAAATGACAGAAGAAATAAGAGAAGCAATAAAAGAAAACAAATTTAAAGAATATAAAGAAGAATTTATAAATAAATATAAGAAATAGAAAAAACTATTTCTTTTCTTTTTTAAAATTAATACCAATCATTCCGCCTAACACTGAACTAACAAGAATTATTACAGAAAAAATTAAATACTTAAAATTAAAACTAAAAGAAAAACCAAAATAATCAAGCAAAGAAATAAATAATAAAAATATAAAACCAAACTTAATACCTTCAAACCAACCATTATCGCTACAACTCTTAGATAATATAAATGAACCTAAAAAAACAGAAAAAACTAAATCAAAAATCATAAAAAATATAAAGAATCCACCATCAATAAAATTAATATAATTTAAAACCGTTAACAAAAATATCAAAACCAATAAACTAACAATAGAATACAAAAAAGAAATACCTAAATTCTTTAAATAATTCATAAAATCACCCTAATAAATACTATTAAATGAATAAAAATAATATGAATACATCATAATAAAAATGGTGATAAAATGTACTTTAAAATAATAACAAAAACATTATTGTTATACATTTTCATAGTAATAATGTATAGAATAATGGGAAAAAAAGAAGTAGGAAAACTAAGCATTATAGACTTAATTGTATCAATTCTAATCGCAGAACTAGCCGCAATATCAATCGAACAATACGACTCATCAATACTAACATCAATTATTCCAATACTATGTTTAGTAATAGTAGAAATACTATTTGGATATATTAGTCTAAAAAGTCCAAAAATAAAAAAAATAATAGAAGGATCCCCGATAGTAATAATTAAAAATGGAAAACTAAACTTTGAAGCAATGAAAAAACTAAGATATAGTTTAGATGATTTAATTAGTCAATTAAGAGAACAAAGCATAAAAAGTATTGAAGAAGTAAATTATGCAGTACTTGAAAATAGTGGAAAACTATCAATTTTCCAAAAAGAAACAGAATATCCTCTACCAATAATACTAGATGGAGAAATAGACTACGAAGTATTAAAAGACATGAATAAAGATGAATCCTGGGTAAATAAAATACTAGAACAAAATAAAATAGAACTAAATAATGTATTTTATGCATTCTATACAAAAAATAAAACATACATTATAAAGAAAAACGAAGTAAAAAATATTGACTAACTAAATAAATAATGGTATTTTTATAGTAGGGGGAAGTAAGATGAAAAAACAAGAAACTATAGACAAAACTAAAATTTATGAAATAATAAAAGACGAAATACTAAAATATGCAGCAGCGCTTCATAGTGAAACATATGGTATAGAAAAAATAGATTTTAAAAAAATAATCAATATAGAAGAAATACTAGATTTAATACTAAATGGCGAAAGAAAAGGAATAAGATTGTTACCATATATCGAATTATTAGGTATTGATTTTAAAAATCAAGATATAACTTATATCAATTTTACAGATACAAACGCAACAATAAATCCTCAAACAGTAAAAGGAAAAAATTTTGATCATGCAATACTTAACGGATTAGATTTTAAAGAATATTCTTGGGACGGAGTCAGATTATCTTATACAAACTTTACAGGAGCAAAAAACATAGACTTAAATCCAGAAAAAGTAATGTATCCATCACTATATGGTTGTATTTTAAACGGAATAGACTTTAAAGGAAAAACATTTAAAGGAGTAGGACTAGAACGTGCAGATTTTAGAGGAGCAAAGAATGTTGTAATTAAAGAATCAGAAGTTTGGAACGGAAACTTAACAACAACACTATTTGATGATGAAGCAAAAATAATAAGAAAAAGAGAAGAAGAAACACCAGAAGAAAAATTACGTGCAGCCGTTTTAAAAAAAATTTTAAAACAAATACCAAAATGTCCATAAATAACCATTAGAATTGGTTATTTTTATTATTAATAAAAATACATAATACTCCTAAATTTGACAAAAATATAAATAAGTGTTAGAATAACACACCAAACAAAGGGGGATAATATGAAACAAGAAAAAACAAAATATAACATTTATAAAATTAGAAACAAGAAAAAGGATTTAGAACAAATTCTAGACCAATATAAAAAAGAAATAGATGATATGCGTAATGAAATAGATAAAAGCATCGAATATCTAGATAAATTATTGAAAGAAAATAACTCAAATTAGGAGTTATTTTTTATTGACCGTAAACACAAACATATGTTACAATTATAAAAGGTGATAACATGCTAGAAAATATTAAAAATAACAGTATATTAGTAATACCAAATAATTTAAAAACAAAAACAATAAAAAAATTAAACAATAAACTATTAAATATAAAAATAATGTCATTAAATGAATTAATAAAAAAATATAAATTTGATTATAATGAAAAAACAATATATTATTTAATGAAAAAAGAGAATATTAAATACG
>CAMNML010000010.1 GCA_946544685.1 uncultured Caryophanales bacterium
AGGCTACAACGTTACCTTTGAACATTGAAGCAAATGCGTTTTTAATTTTATTTCCGTTTATTTTTTTTTAGATTTACGGTTCCCACCGACTTGCCATTTAGCCAAATTTATTTTTGTCGAAACCTAGACAGCCCCATAAGTAAATTATAACATATTACTTTGATTTGTCAAATAGTTATTTTGCCTATTCATTTTTTTCTATTTTTCATACTTTATATTAGGTGATTTTATGAATAAACGTTGGTGGTTTGGTCGTGGTAAGTGGTGGGTTTGTTTTTTTGCTTTTTCTATTATTCTTTTTTATCAAATATTTATTACTTTTTTTATTTTAACTAGATTTAATATTTTTCTAATTTTTTTGTTCATGGGAATTGTTTTCTGGTCTTTTATTAGAATAATATGGTGATATTATTTTTTCTGATTTTTCAATTATATCTATTGTTTCTCTTATTCTTTTTATATTTTGATATTCACTGTGGCTGATTTCTATTTTTTGGGGCAATGATATTAGTATAAATAATAATTTCCTTTCTTCTTCATATAATGGATAATTTTTTTCGTATTTTTTTAATATTTCTGTAAATTCATTTTTTAATCCATTTTTTATATATAGATTATATAAGTCGAATATGGGTATTCCTATTTTTGATTTGTCCCAACTTATTAAGTACATTTTCTCATTTTCTATAAAGTGATCGAGTTCAAGATTATTGTGTAGTACCACTAGTCTTTTTTTTTCTTTGTTTTTAGCTATCTTATACCATTCATCTATTTCGCTATTAGCGAAGTTTAGTGCATTAAATATTTTGGATACGTTTCTCGCCAATAGGTATTCGGATGGGCTCATATATATCTTTGTATCTATTATGTTTATTGTATCGTTATAGTAACTATATAGATATTCTATGTTATTTTTTATGTCTTCATATATTTCTTTATAGTCGTCTTCTGTCGTTTCTTTATAATGTGTTGTTTTATTGTGTAATAAACTCACAAGATTTATCATATCCATCATTTTTTGCTCATTTGGAATGTTATATGATTCTATATGTTCTGTTATTTCGTACTCTTCAGTTTCATTACTTATAATTTTTGGAATATAGTTAAAATTTCTTGATTTTAAGTAATCATATATAAATTTGTTTTTTTTTACTTTTGGTTTTATATTATATTTTCCATTTTTAGTTTCAATTTCAAGAGTTTTTTTATATTTTTTATAATTTATTGGTCTTATTTCATATTTTTTTAATATATCATTTATTTCCTGCATCTTTTTTCTCTGGTATTATTATTTTTTCTCCTATTTTTAATTCATCTAAATTATTGTATTCTTCTAGTTTTTCTTTTGTTGTATTATATCTAGATAATATTGATTCAATATTGTCACCTTCTCTTACTATGTATATGTAGTATGTGCTATAGTCATCTGTTTCATCTAAAAACTCTTCAAATATTGTTGATTTTTTTTCTAATTTATTTTCTTCATTATTTAATTGTTCTTGTTTTATTTCTTCTAGGTCTTCTGTTTCTGCTTCAATGCATCTTACTTCTTCCATTTTTTGTTCCCCGCTTTCTATTAGGTCATTTGGTTTTTCTATGAGATTATCAATAGATACTTCTATATTTACATTTAGTATATTATTATTTATTATTTCATAAAAAAAGTCTTCTATATCAACCTTTATATCTGTGCTTTCATATTTTTCGTCTATTTTAATATTTGTTGGTATTTTGAATTCAAATTCATCTACTTTTGTGCTGGTGTCTGTTATTTTGTATGTTCCATTTATTATTAATTCTCCTATTATATCGTTTTCATTATTATGCAATGTATTCTCGAGAGATATGCTTGTTATCTCATTTACGTTTGTTTTAAATTCTAGTTGTTTTTTTAATGGTATTATTTTTTTCATTTTTTCCTCCTATTTAATGGTATGAAAAAAAAAGTAGTTTATTCTACTTATTCTACCTTTTCTTTAAATATTACTTTATATACTTCATCATAGTTTTCTACTGTTATGTATTCGATATGTTTTTTTATTTCGTCTGGTATTTCGTCTACATCGGCTTTGTTATCTAACGGAATTATTACTTTTTTTATGTTATTTCTACATGCTCCTGTACTTTTTTCTTTTAATCCTCCTATTGCTAAAATGTTACCTCTTAGTGTTATTTCTCCTGTCATTGCAATATTAGTTGACACTTTTTTACCAGTTAATGCACTTATTATTGCAGTTGTTAACGCAATTCCTGCACTTGGGCCATCTTTTGGTATTGCGCCTTCTGGAACATGTATATGAATATCATTTTCTAAAATCATATCATAGTCTATTTTAAATTTTTTATAGTTTGATTTTATGTAACTTAGTGATATTTGCGCACTTTCTTTCATTACTTCACCAAGTGATCCTGTTAGCACTAGATTTCCTTTACCCTTATAGTAATTTACTTCTATAGGTAGTACGTCTCCACCATATGATGTGTATGCTAGTCCATTTACTACACCAATTTGACCTTTATCTTTTTTGTATATATAGTGATATTTTTCATTTCCTAAGTATTCTTTTAAATTGTCTTTAGATATATATATACATTCTAATTGTTTATTGTTCATTACAATATTTGTTACAATTTTTCTTATTATAGTAGATAGTTTTCGTTCTAATTCTCTTACTCCTGCTTCTTTTGTATAATTTCTTATAAGTGTTAATAGTGCTTCATCGTCAAACATTAATAGTTCTTCTTGTAAACCATGTTCTTCTGCTATTTTTTTTATCAAATGCGTTTTACATATATCTAGTTTTTCGTATTCTGTATATCCTCTTAGTTCTACTATCTCTAATCTATCCCTTAATGCTTCTGGTATTTTTTCTATATAGTTTGCAGTTGTTATAAATAGTACTTTTGACAAATCGTATTCTTCTTCTATATAGTTATCTACGAAGTATTCATTTTGTTCTGGATCAAATACGTCCAAAAGTGTACTTGCTGGATCTCCTTTTATATCTTTTGTCATTTTATCTATTTCGTCTATTAAAAATACTGGATTTATGCTTCCTGCTTTTTTCATTGATGAAATTATTCTTCCTGGACTTGATCCTATATATGTTTTTCTATGACCTATTATTTCTGCCTCATCATTTATTCCACCTACTGACATTTTTACAAATTTTCTATTCATTGCTTTTGCTACTCGGATTGCTAATGAGGTTTTTCCAACTCCTGGTGGTCCTACTAAACATATTATTGGTCCCCTAAGACTGTTTGTCATTTGTTTTACTGCTAGGAATTCTACTATTCTTTCTTTTACTTCTTCTAGCCCATAGTGTGATTCATCTAAGCTTCTTCTTACACTTTTTAAATCATCATTATCTTTTGTTTCTTCTTTCCATGGAAGATCAAGTAACCAATCTATGTAGTTTTTTACTACGCTTGTTTCTGGAGACATTGGTGAAAGGTTTTCGTATTTTTTTAATTCTTTTTCAAGTCTTTGTTTTATTGCTTGAGGGGCATTTTTTTGTTCTATTTTTTCTTTTATTTCTTCTATTTCTGTTTCTTTGTAGTTTTCATCTCCTAGTTGTTCTTTTATAGTTTTTAGTTTTTCTCTTAGTATAAATTCTTTTTGGTTATTGTCTATATTTTTTTTTACGTTGGCCTCTATTTTTTTGTCTATTTCATATAGTTCTTTTTCCTTGTATAGGTCTTCAAGGATGTATTTAGCCCTATTGGTTTGTTTTGTTTCATCTAAGTATTCATTTAATCTTTTGATTTCTATAGGTAAATATGGTGCTATTATATCTGTCATTTTTGATAGGTTTGTTGAGTTTGTTATTAGTGCAAGAACACTATTTCCTAGGTTAGGTAATTTTTTCGAACATTCTTCTAGCTCTCTATATAATTTTCTTATTATTACTTTTTCTTCTTCTTCCTCTATTTTTTCGTCTTCTATTGTTGATATAATTGATTCAAGTACATCAAAGTTATTGTTTAAATTTAAGTATTCATGAATTTTAGCCCTTTTTTCTCCTTTTATTATTACTCTTGTTTTTCCATTTGGAAGTTCCATTCTGTGTGTTATTGTTGATATAACACCTATTCTAGGTAATTCATCAACTTCTGGTTTTGTTGACATTATATTTAGTGTGCTGACTACTAATAATTTGTTATCATGAAACATTTCTGAAACGTCTATAATATTTTTACTATCATCACTAGAAAATTCTAATCTTACATCATTGTTTGGAAGCAATATGATTCCTTTTAGTATAATAACTGGTAAGTTTGATTTAATCATTTTTTCGCCTCCTGAAATTGTGATTTATTATAGTACAAAAAAAATTAAAAGTCTATATTTTTAATCAACTTTTAATTTGTATTTTTTTCACTTATAAGTTCATTTAGTTTGACAATTTTATATCCTTTATTTTTTATATAGTTTATTGTTAATTCTAGCTCTTTTGTTGTATTGTTGTTTATTTCTATTGATATTATTTTTCCATTTGTTAGTGTTTTTTTTGTCTCTATTAGTAGATTATTTTTTATATCATATTTTTTTATTGTGTGTTTGTGGTGCTTTGCACATTCCTTAAGCTTTTTTATATTTTCTATTTCAGTATAACAGTATTCATTTTTTTGTTTGCTTTCTTTATTGTTTATTTGTGTAAAGTCATTGTTCTCCTTGGCAAGTTTATTATCTTTCAAAATTGTTACCTCTATGTTTTGTTTTTTTATTATTTCTCTTACATAGTTCATTTCCGTATCTTGTGCTAAATTTAATATGATTGATACCTGTTTTTTATTTTGATTTCCTGTTTCTATGTACTTATCATATATATCTTCTATTGATCTTTGTGGTTTTATTTGTTCATATACATAATATTTAGGATTATATTTACCTATTTTTTTCATTTCTTCGTATGTTTTTTTTATTTGTATTTTTTTTCCATATTGACCTGGTATTATTTTATTTTCCTCTATTTTTGCATTTATTGATATTGTTTCGTATTTTTCTTTTTCTTCATATATTTTTTTCATTATTTCATCGGTTTCTTTTATAACTGTAGTTGTTTTTTCTGTTACAAAAAAACTTATTAATACTAACATAGTTATACCTATATAACCAAATAATTTTTTCATACTACCACCTATTTAAATATATGTATGTTTTATATTTTTTTCACTTTAATTTTTTATGGGCATATTATATATTGAAAGGGGAGTTTTATGAATAATTCTTATAGTTATCCTGGTCCGAATTATGCTTATTATCCAAATTACAATAAACAAGGTTCGAAATCTGTTGGTGATGATAGATTTATTGGTGCTGGTTTTGCTTTTCCATTTTTGTTAGGAGGCGTAACTGGAGCCGCTATTGCGCCTGCTTTTTGGAGACCTCCTTATAATAGACCTTATGGACCATATTACGGTCCTTATTATGGACCATATCCGTATAGACCTTTTTAAAAAGAGCTTTCGCTCTTTTATTTTATTTTGTCTAATGTATCAAATTTGTAGTTCATTTCTTTTAAGATTTGTATTATTGTTTTTGCATCTTTTGTATCTGTTTTTTCTTCTATTATTATTATTATTTTATCTTTTTGATTATAAAGTATTTGATTTATTGCTTGTTGTAATTGTGCTTTATTAATATTAATATATGGTATATTATTGATGTTACAGTATCCTTCTAAGTCTTTAATGTTTTTTAAAGTTTTATCATTTGTTTTTAAACCTATTTGATAATTTTTTTCTATAAGTTCGTTTTTGTATTCTTCTGTCTGATTCGTTGGATTTATTATTGTCGCATTAATTTCTTTAGTTTTTATTTGTTCTTTTATTTCTTTTATGTCTTCAGTTACTATGTATGCTTCTTTTTCTTTTTGGTCATGTATTATTATATTATGGTTTATTGTGGAAGTATTACCTGCATCATCTCTTACACTATATTGTATAGGATATACCCCTATTTGGTTTATATCGTATTGTCCTTTTATTGTTACTTTTTCAGTGATATCTCCATCAAAGTTATCTATTACTTTACATCCAACTATATTTTTTTGATTTTTTTCTACTGCTGTATATTCTGATTCACAATCAAATTTTGGTGGCTCTTCATCTATTACTTTCACTATCCTGTTTACCTCTACTGAATTGTTACTATTGTCTTTTACTTTATATTTGATTATATATTCCCCATACTTTGTTGTATCTACTTTTCCTGTTATTTCAACTTTATCTGTTATGTCTCCCTCATATTCATCGATTGCTTTATATCCTGGTTCTTTATATTCTTTATTAATTGAGATTTCTGTTATTTGTTCTCCATTTAGTTTTATTACTGGAGGAATGTCATCAATTATCTTTACATTTCTTCTTCTTCTTAGTGTACGAGTACCTAGTTTTAGTGAGTAATCAACATAGTATATTCCTATACTTGAATTTTCTATATTATCCTCTATTTTTACTTTGTTTAAATATTTCGTATTTGCATTTTTTAATATTACACCGGGTTCTTCATATTTTTCTCTATATGATATTGTCATATTTTGTACTCCATTTAATTCTAATCTTGGAACCGTTGTGTATATTACTGATATGATTATTATTACTAATAGTATTATTAATGAAATTATTAATGTTCTTGTTTTCATTGTATCACCTTTTTTGTATTATATCATGTTTTTTGTATTTTTAAAACTAGTATTTCTACTAGTTTCCTTTTAATTGTTTTCTTATATCTCTATTAATATCTTTTTCTTTTAATGCTTGTCTTTTATCATAATTCTTTTTTCCTTTTGCTACAGCTATTAGAATTTTTGCTTTATTTTTAACGAAGTATAGTTTTAGTGGTACTAATGTGTATCCTTCAATTCTAATTTTATCGTTTAGTTTAAGTATTTCTTTTTTATGCAGTAACAGTTTTCTCGTTCTTGTTTCTTCATGATTAAATATATTTCCTTCTTCATAATGACTTATGTGCATATTTATAATATATGCTTCATTATTTTTTATTACTACATAACTGTCTTTTAAGTTGCAATTGCCTAGTCTAATTGATTTTATTTCTGTACCGGTTAGTGCTATTCCTGCTTCGTATGTATCAAATATTTGATAATCAAATTTTGCTTTTCTATTGTTAATTTCTATCATTTTATCACCTAAAATCCAATTTGTATTCTTTCATCGTTTGACGGATTGATTATTTTTTTATATTTTTCGTATGTTTGTTCATAATTATTTAGTAGCTGATTATTTAATTGGTAAAATGGTATCACTTTAAAATTGCGATATCTCTGATGATATGTCCATGTTAGGTCTGCTTTTACATTATCTATTGTTATTGTTGTCTCTTCATTTTCAACATGCTTATTTATATCTAATGATATCATCATTCCTACTCTTGTATTTTCATCATCTTGTGCTGAAATAAAGTTACCTAGTGAATATACTACTAGTGTATTATTTATATATTCTATTGGTTGTATTACATGTGGGTGAGTTCCTATTATTATGTCTACTCCTTGTTCTGATAAGAATTGTGCTGCGTCTTTCTGATACCATGTAGGAATATGTGTGTATTCATTACCCCAGTGCATTGATACAATTAAAATGTCTACTTTGTCTCTTACTCTTTCTATATCTTGTTTCACTGTTTCTTTATATTCTTCATATGAGTTGGCACCATATACACTCCAAACATTTACTAGGTATTCATATCCTTTTTTTATTGGTATTCCATTCGTACCATATGTATATCCAAGCACTGCATATTTTATTCCATTTTTTTCTTTTATTTCAATGTTATTTCTTTTTTCTTCTGATGTATAACTTCCTGTTACATATGCGTCTTGATTTTCCCAAAATTTTGCTGAATATGTTGCGCCTTCTACACCTTTATCCATTGTATGATTTGTCGCTAGATTTACTATATTGAATCCTGATTCTAACATGTTTATTCCTATTTCATCCGGTGAATTAAACATAGGATAATTTGATAATCCTAGTTTTTTTCCACCTATTATTGTTTCTTGATTATAAAATGATAAATCATGTGATTGCGCTAATGGTTTTATATATTCTAACATTGGTTTGAAATCATATATATTATATCCATCTTTATCTACTTGATCAGTTTTAGCATCTTTGTATACCGCATCGTGTATTAGTGCATCTCCTACTGCAAATAATGATACTTTATAATCTTTTGGTATTTCTTTAATTATATTTAAATCAGGTATTGTTTCTATTATTTTTTTTTCTTTTTTGTAGTTACATCCTGTTAGTATTAGTATTATTGTGGCTAGGGCTATTATTTTATTTTTTAATGATAAAGTCAATTGTTTTAGCCTCCTTATTTGCTGCTTTTACAATTATTGTTATTTTGTCTCCTAGTCTATATCCTCTTTTGTTATTTTTCCCTACGAGGCTAAATGTTTCCTCATTATATGTATAATAATCGTCTGTCATATCATCTAATCTTACAAGACCTTCTATCAAATTTGGTAATTCTACAAACATTCCGAATGGTGTAACACTACTGATTATTCCGTCATATTCTTCTCCAATATGTTCTTGCATGTATTCTGCTTTTTTCATATCATCGACTTCTCTTTCACATTCTACAGCTGCACGTTCTCTTTCTGATGAGTGTTGTGTTATATCTTTTAACTTATAGTCATATGTATTTATTGTTTGCTCATCTATTTTATTTTCGTATAAATATTTTCTAAGAAGTCTGTGGACTATTAGGTCTGGATATCTTCTTATTGGCGATGTAAAGTGTGTATAACACTTACTTGCTAACCCATAATGCCCAATATTTTCTTTATCGTATACTGCTTTTTGCATGCTTCTTAATAACATTGACGCTAATATAGTATATTCTTCTGTATTTTTTAATTGTTCTAGCATGTTTTGCATACCTTTTGGGGTCATATCTTTTCTATTTCCTATTATCTTATGTCCTAATATTGATACATATTTTCTAAAGTTGTCTATTTTTTCTTCACTAGGTTCACCATGAACACGGTATACAAATGGAAGCTCCATATAGAATATGTGTTGTGCTACTGTTTCATTTGCTGCAATCATAAAGTCTTCAATAAGTTTTTCGCCTGTACCTCTTTCTCTAAGTTTTACATCTATGGCTTTTCCTTTTTCATCTACTATTATTTTTGACTCATTTATTTCAAAATCAATATACCCTCTGTTTTCTTTAAATTTTCGTAATATTTTTGCTAAATCAGCCATCATATGTAAAGATTTTGCATATGGTTCATATCCTTCTGGAATTATGTTTTCTTCTAGTATTTTATTTACATTATTGTATGTCATTTGTTTTCTTGATCTTATTATACTTTGGAATATGTCATATTTTACAACTTCTCCTTGTTCGTTTATTTCCATTACGCATGATTGAGCTAATCTGTCTTCGTCTGGATTTAATGAACATATTCCATTTGAAAGTTTATGTGGTAGCATTGGTATTACTCTATCTGCTAGGTATACACTTGTCCCTCTTGTATATGCTTCTTTGTCTAGTGGACTATCTTCTGTAACATAATGACTTACGTCTGCTATATGTACCCCTAATTCATAGTTACCATTTTCTAATTTTTTTATTGATATTGCGTCATCAATATCTTTTGTGTCATCGCCATCTATTGTAAATATTTCTATATTTCTCAAGTCTTTTCTGTTTTGTTTTTCTTGTTCTAGTACTTCAAATGGCAATTGGTCTGCTTGCTTCATTACATCATCGTCGAATGTATCATTTATTTCATATTTTGCAGTTATTGATAATATATCAACGCCCGGGTCGTTTTTATGTCCAAGTATTTTTATTATTTCACCTTTATATGTATTATCTTTTAATTTGTTTGTAATTTTTACTAATACTTTATGACCATTCATTGCACCTAGTGTTTTTTTAGGGTCTACCACTATTTGAATTTTTATTTTTTTATCATCTAATTCAACATATGGTTTTCCTTGCTTGTAGTAAAATTCTCCAACCATGTTATTTAGATTTCTGCTTATTATTTTTACGATTCTTCCTTCTGGTTTTTCTCCTGATTTTGTTGTTATCTCAACTACGACTTGATCATTATGTATAGCTTTATTTATGGAGTCAAGTGGTATAAATATGTCTTCGTCTGTTCCTACATCTACGAATCCAAATCCTCTTTTGTTTACTGCAAGCTTTCCAATTTTTAAATGACTATTTGTAAATAGCATGTAGTTATCTTTTTTTGTTCTATATATTTTTAGTTGTTCTTCCATTTGATTTAATGTCTTTATTAGTGTCGTAAATTCTTCTTTTTTTAAATTTAATTCTTGTTCTAGCTCAAAGGCACTTAAGGCTTTATTTTCTTTCTTTAATAATTCTATTATTCTTTCTTCTAATATTTCATCTTTTTGCATACTTCCTCCATTTTATTCATAATTTAATTATACACTTTTTTTTTAATAATTAATATGGTAAATTATTTTTTTTTTGTTTTCGTATATAATTCTTTTTATTGTTATTGAAGATTTCTACATAAAATGTTATTATATATTAAGGAGATGGTTAAATGAAGCGTTTTTTTCTTTTGTGTTTTTCTTTTTTATTTTTAGTAGGTTGCAATTCAAAGTCTACTAATAATTCTAAAGTTTTAAAGTGTAGTTCTACTAAAACTGTAGGCAGCACGGTATCGATACAGGATTATGAAATGATTTTTAAAAAGGAAAAATTAGATAGACTTTCTATGAGTATTGATGTTACTTTAGATAATCCTGATGATGTTACACGTGACAATTTAGAAAGCGAGGTTAGTAATGCTTTTGCTGATTACAAAAATCGTGATGGGGTTTCTTATTCTAGTAATGTTAAGGATAATGGATTTAGTATTAAACTTGACGTGAATTTTGGCAAATTAAGTGACCAAGACAAAGCAAGCATTAGTATAATTAATTCTGAAAAATCTTATGATGAGATAAAAGCAGAATTTGAGAGCGATGATTTTTCTTGTAATTAGTTTTTATATTTTAAAAGCAATAAGTTATTTATTTACTTATTGCTTTTTAATATTTTAGGTAAGTCTTGTATTTTTTTTATTGATAGTTCTGATTTTAAATTTGGTTCAAATCCATATTTTGCATGAATGAATTTTATTCCCGCGTACATTGTTGCTTCTTGATCTTTTTTTATATCTCCTACATAGTAGTTTTCTTTTTCATTATATTTTTTTACCATTTGTTTTATTGCTTCTCCTTTTGTTATATTATATGATGCTGCTCCCATATAGTCTGTGAAGTATTCTTTTAGCTTTGTTATGTTTAAAAATGTTTTTGCATATTCATCACGGTTATTTGTTATAATTCCTATTTTATATTCTTTGCTTAGTTCTTTTAACGTTTCAATTACTCCATCATATATTACTACATTTTTTTCATTTATTATTTCTGAAGTTTTTTGACTTATTTCTTTCATATATTTTATACCTTGTTTCGCTGGTATATATGGTATATAATTTGTTGCATTTTCTTGTGTGCTTAATCCCATCCCTTTTATTATTGTTTCTTTTGATATTTTTTTTAGTTCTTTATGTTTTTCAACTATAATATTTGCAGCTATATATGTTGCTTCTATTGTTTCCCAAAGTGTTCCATCCAAATCAAATATTATCATATGTATCACTCCTTTATTATAAATTATAACATATTTTTTATTTTTTTTAAGGAACTTTTGTTTTTACGAAGTATATTTAATATTAAGGAGATGATAGTTTTGACATACAATTTTAAAATTTTAAAGCAAAAATTTGAAGAAATAAAAGAAATGGGGTGGATTAAGAGTTATAGGAAAGGTAATACTGGAATAGGATATACATTTGAAAAGTTACTTGGAAAAGAAGAGGATGCCTTATGTCTTCCGGATTTTAATGGCATAGAGATTAAAACGCACCGAAAGAATAGTAAGTCCTATATTACTTTATTTAATTATAATCCAATTGGTGAGAGTTCTTATGAGCTGAAGAGACTTTTAAAAAGATATGGTTATGGAAATTCAAAAAATAGAAATATTAGATTGTTAAACTCAGATATATATTACGATTATATAAATGATGTAGATGTTAATTATAAGTTTTCTTTACGTGTGGATGATATTAAACAAAGGATATATTTATTGGTTTTTGATAGAATGGGGTTGTTTGTTGAAAAAAAGGCATATTGGACATTCGAAACGATAAAAAATAAGCTTTATAGTAAGCTACGTTATCTTGCATTTGTTGAAGCTGATTCTAAGTTTATAAATGGTATTGAATATTTTAGATATAATAAAATTAGTTTTTACAAATTAAAGAATTTTGAGACATTTATTGATTTAGCTAAAAAGGCTAAAATTAAAGTTTCTTTTTTGATTAGTGGGGTTTTTGGTGATGATGATAATATAAATAGCCATGGGACAAGTTTTAGTATTAAGTCGGAAAATATAAATTTATTATTTGAACCGGTAGAATGACTGCGCAAGAGGTTTGTACGGGCCAAAGGGGTGCAAATACAAAAAAAAAACTCACATATTAATGTAAGTCTTTGTTTTTTTAATGGTCGGGAAAACAGGATTTGAACCTGCAACCCCTTGGTCCCAAACCAAGTGCTCTACCAAGTTGAGCCATTTCCCGATTAGTGGTGCGCCCGATAGGAGTCGAACCCATAACCTTTTGATCCGTAGTCAAACGATCTATCCAATTGATCTACGAGCGCAGTACCTATCGAATTTATAAAATGGTGGCTCCAGCGGGAATTGAACCAGCGACACAAGGATTTTCAGTCCTCTGCTCTACCGACTGAGCTATGGAGCCAAAAAAAATGGCGGTCCCGACGAGAATTGAACTCGCGATCTTCTGCGTGACAGGCAGACGTGATAACCGCTACACCACGGGACCAAATGGTTGCGGAGGCAAGATTTGAACTTACGACCTTCGGGTTATGAGCCCGACGAGCTACCGGACTGCTCCACTCCGCGATATAAAAAAAAAATGGCGGAGAGAAAGGGATTCGAACCCTTGCGCCAGTTGCCTGACCTACCGGTTTTCAAGACCGGACCCTTCAACCAGACTTGGGTATCTCTCCAAAAAATAAATGGTGCCTAAGGCCGGACTTGAACCGGCATGAAGTATGACCTTCGCAGGATTTTAAGTCCTGTGCGTCTACCAATTCCGCCACTCAGGCAAATAATATGGTGTCCCGTACAGAACTCGAATCTGTGACCCTTTGATTAAAAGTCAAATGCTCTACCAACTGAGCTAACGGGACATGTTATAAAAAATTTTTGGCTGCCTCGGCTAGATTCGAACTAGCGAATGCCACAGTCAAAGTGTGGTGCCTTACCGCTTGGCTACGAGGCAATATACCACTAATTAAAAATGGTGGAGGGAGATGGATTTGAACCATCGAACCCGAAGGAACAGATTTACAGTCTGCCGCGTTTGGCCACTTCGCTATCCCTCCAAACAAAGTGGTGCCGGAAATAGGACTTGAACCCACAACCTACTGATTACAAGTCAGTTGCTCTACCAATTGAGCTATTCCGGCAAAATAATGGTGGGCGATATAGGACTCGAACCTATGACCCCATGCTTGTAAGGCATGTGCTCTAACCAACTGAGCTAATCGCCCATTAACCTCAGACAGTTATAACTATACCATTTGAAATAATGTTTGTCAACATTTTTATTTAAATTTTATTTTTTTTTATATTATTAAGGCTTTTTTCTATCCATTTTGGTAATTTATATTCTAGTGTTTTAAAGCCTGTTTGTGTTTCTATAATTTTTTTAGGGAATTTTATTTTTCTTGGTTTATAATCTATATTTTTTATACTTAATTTCAAATGTGTTGTTGCTTCATCTATATCTAATATTTCACTATATACAATATCTCCTATATTTATATAATCTGTTATTTTTTTTACATATTTATTTGATATTTCTGAAATATGAATCAATCCTGTATAATATTCATCAAGTTTTACAAACACGCCATATGATTCTATACCAGATACTATTCCCTTTACTATTTTTCCTTTTGTATATTTTGTCATATTGCACCTCATGACAATTATAACACTTAAATATTAATATGTAAATTCTTTATATTTTTCTTTACTACTTCTTATTAATAGGTTATAATTATTTCAGGTGAATAAAATGAAAGAGCAAAAAATTATTGAATTAATTAATTCTATTAGACCATTCTTAATAAATGACGGTGGAGATATTGAATTTGTAAAATATGAAAGTAATATTGTATACATAAGACTTTCTGGTGCATGCGCAAATTGTAATTTTTTAGATTTAACACTTCACGAAAATATTGAAATGATTATTAAAGATGAATTTCCAGAAGTAAAAGAGGTCATTAATGTATCTTAATTTTCATTAAGCCATTCAATTTCAGGGACATTATACATTATCTTTATAAGATTATATATATCTTTTAATTTTTTTTTATCATCATCTATATCAAATTTTATTTTTTTATTTGCATTTTTTTCCATTACAATTTGTTCATATTCATCTAGATAGCGGCTTGGATACATTATTCGCACGAAAAGGTAAATGATTTCATCATTAGTGAGTTTTGAGTTTTTTATTATTTTTATAATCATTTCTGATTTGAGAAGTTTTTTGTCGCTTTTTATATATTCGCTGATGTCTCTTGTTCTTACATCTAATATAAATGTTAGCGGATTGTAAAAATCATCCGTTGTTGTTTTTTTATTAATTCTATTATGACTTATTGTCATAACTTTTTTTTGGGGTTTCATATTATTTAAAATTGATATGCAATTTTCTGTCAGTCCTATGTAATAATCTAAATTCTCTTGAATAAAGTTTTGTTTATTGCGAATTTGCTTTGACTGATATTCTATAAAATCTATTTTTTTTATCCATAATTTGTCCCATTCATCTCTTTTTATATTTTTTAATGTAATATTATTTATTGGTATACTTAAATAATATTCTATATCATTTAGATCTATCAATCTAGTTTTAACTCTTATTTCGATTAAGCAGTATAGTTTATTATTTATATTTGTAATAAAATGATTGTTTTTATTAATTATTATTTCATGGCAGAAAATCCCTGATAGTTTCATATGTTTATATAGTATATATATTTCGTTTAATTGTTCTTGATTTAATTTTGTATTATAGAGTATGTATTTTTTTTTTAAAATTATAAAATGATAGTTATCTTGTATTTGATGAATTTCTGTTGGGTTTAAATTATAATAATACATAATTGCATTTTTCATATTATCCCTCTATCAATAGTATTCATTGGCAAAAAAAAAATGTATTTATTTAAAAAAATATTGCTGAATTGTAAGCAATATTTTTTTTATTTCATTTGAGATTTTTCTATTTTTCTACTATATTTTTTATACTTTCAATAATTGATTTATATCTAGAAACTTCTTCTCTCAACTCAGAAATTTGTTTTTCTAAGTTTTCTATATTATTAGATTCTATCTTTTCAGTTCCTATATTATTATCAAATTGGCTCTTTGCACTAAAATCAAAGTTTGACATATTTGGCATATCGAACGATGGTTGTGCTGGTGTTTCAAATGCTGGTGCACTTGGCATATCGAATGTTGGTTGTGCTGGTGTTTCAAATGCTGGTGCACTTGGCATATCGAATGTTGGTTGTGCTGGTGTTTCAAATGCTGGTGCACTTGGCATATCGAATGCTGGTTGTGCTGGTGTTTCAAATGCTGGTGCACTTGGCATATCGAATGTTGGTTGTGCTGGTGTTTCAAATGCTGGTGCACTTGGCATATCGAATGCTGGTTGTGCTGGTGTTTCAAATGCTGGTGCACTTGGCATATCAAAAATCGCCTTTTGAGTTCCTTCAGTTGAATTATTATCATCATTAAATGTTGGTTGATTTGCAGATAAATCATTTACTAAAGGGGTATTAAGCTTAAATATTTTTTTATCCTTTAGAACTATATTTTTTATCTTACGTGGATTTATATCTTGGACAGGTATTGGTAATTTTTCTTTATTTGCTTTTACAATTACTTTTACTAAATTTTTTATATCAGCCCATTCACTGTCATTCAATGTGTCTGCTGTATAATTACCGTCTATACCGTTTAGTTTTGTTACATATAATCTTGTATATCCTGATTCATCAACTTCGTTTAATGAATAAATTAAAAATTCAGAGCCGTTGTTTAAAAAGTATCTTACAACATTTACTAATCCATTTTCTCCTTGTAAATTACTTATTGTTACCTTTTCCATGTTATCCTCCTTTTATTCTCTTTATAATCATAGCAAAAAAAACTATTTTTTTCAATAGTTTTTTTTAATATTTTCATTATAGGTATTAGTTCACACAATTTTCTTAATGATGAATATGTTATATTAGAAATAAAGAAGGGGTGGATTATATGTGTAATAACAATTCAGATGATTGCAAATGCATTGCTGAAATATTAACTGTTATTAATATTCTTCAACAAAATGCAGAATGCGGTGATTCATGTCTTGATACATGTGACAGAGGGTTTTTAGGCTGTTGTGCTACTAGTGTAAACTGCAATACTCGTCCTATAATGCTTTATACTTGTGGTTCTAATGGTATTGCGTGGACCATGCCTATAAGTAAAGATCCAAATGAGACTGTAATGTCTACTATTTTTAGGGTTGAGAAAATTGATGGTTGTTGTGCAACTTTTAGAGTTTTAGCTCCTAATACGGATACTTCTGAACCATATCCATATATGGCTACAAATTCATTTTTTACAATGAATTTAAGTTGTGTATGTGCATTAAGATGCTTGCAGGATACTTATGTAGACTGTATATAATTTAAAACGAGTTTACTCGTTTTTTTCATATATTTCAATATTTTGTATGTCATTTATTTTAATGAGTTCATTATTTATTGTTATTAAATTATTTTGATTTTTTCCTATTATATTTGTTACTATTTCTTTATCATTTAATTGGATTTTTACAGGTACTTTATATGTATATTTTTTTGACTTTATTATTTCATTTATTTTTTGCGATATTGATTTTGTATTTAATCTATTTTGTTTTTCATTTTTATATTCTTGTTCTTGTTTATTTGTTGATATATATACTTCTTTATTGTTTTTAATTTTCTTTTCAATTTTATTTGCAAATACTCTTGGAAGCTTTTTATTCATGCATTTATCACCTCAGTTAAATATATATATTTTTTTACATTTTATTACTTCTATAATGCATTTTTAGTGAAATTATAATTGTACATAAAAATAATACTATTCCTAATAAAATATCTAACGGTTGTGGTTTAAGTTTTATTGCATTTGATAAGAGTGTTATTATTGTAAATGTCATAAAAATTATTACCATCGTATTTATTGTATTTGGATATTTATTTATTATTTTATCTATTATTTTTGATATTAGCATTGTTCCTATTATAAATCCTATTATAAATGGTATTAATATATAAATATTGCTCTTTAAGTGTGTTGTTTTTGTTATTGTAGCAAAAGTATTTATTATTTTATTATAGTATCCTAAATACATGAGTATTGCTGTTCCACTTATACCTGGTATAATGCTTGATATTGCGTCTATTATTCCTATTCCTATGAGTTTTATAAATTCAATTATGCTATATGTGCTTGTATTACAATCTTGTGGCCTTATTATCTTTATTATCATGTAAACAATCATTATTATTGCAGTTGCAATCATAATATCTTTTTTTTGTGTTGTTGTTTCTTTTATTATTTCTGGTATTCCGCTTATTATTAATCCTGTAAAAAGTAATATTGTCGGAAAATAATGATTATTTATACATTTTACAATAATTTTACTCATTGTAATTATGGCTAGTATTATTCCTAGCCCTATTTTTGATAGATATTTTGTATTATTATATATATCTTTTTTTAGATCGGCTATGCTTTGTATTATTTTATTATATTCTTTTAGTGTTATTGCTATCATTGCACCTGATACTCCTGGCATAATCTTTCCAATTCCTATTATAAAACCTTTAATTATAAGTATCATTTAGTCACCTATTTATATTTATTTTTTGTTTTTACATTTTATTACATTTATTTTTTATTTCTTTTATAAATTCTGAATAATTATGTTTAGGTGTTAGTATTAATATTTCATTTTTAGTTCTTGTAAGTGCAACATAGAATAGTCTCCTTTCTTCTGAATATTTAATTCCTTTGTCTTCTATAATTAAATGTTTTAGTATTTTATTTGTTTTTATTTTCGATGGAAATCCTAAAGCAGTTTTTTTTGCATTTATGAGTATTACATTGTCATATCCTAATCCTTTTGAAGAATGTATTGTCAAATATTCTATTTTAATTTCTGGATATTTTTTATATACTATTTTATTTGGTTCTTTTTCTATTATTTCTTCGTCCAGTATGTTATTTTTATCAAATTTGTACCTTCCAAGTATTAGTATGTTTTTTTCTTTTCCATATTTTTCTATTATATAGTTTAAAGCTTTTTTTATAGCTTTTTTTTGTTCTCGTTCGTTTTGATTATTCTTTTCTTTTACTTTGTATTCTATGATAGTTATTGGTCTTTCCAATTGCTTATCACTTGTTAGTTGTTTTTTTATTTGATTTGAATTTTTTTGTATAAATTGTCCTGCAATATCTATTAATTGTTGACTATTTCTATATGTTTTTTCTATTTTTAGTATTTCACAGTATTCTACATTTTTTTTAAAGTTTGTAAATAGGTTAATGTTTGATGCAGCAAAGCTATAAATACATTGCCAGTCATCTCCTACTACCATTATTTTTGTATTTATTTTTGTCGAGATATTTTTAATTAGGTTATATCTATTCTCTGATATATCTTGGTATTCATCTATTATTATATATTTATATTTGAATTTTAGTTTATTAGATGTATCTACTATTTTATTTGCTTCGTTTATTATGTCGTCGAAGTCTATTAAATTATGCTTTTTTAGTTCTTCATTATATCTATTATAAATTTTTGATGCTATTTTTATATGTCTTGATTGCTTTTTTACACCGTTTTCTTTATAATGATGTATCTTAGATTTATATAATGATATATATTGCGCAATTGTGTTTATTTGTTTTTGGCCTATATCATGTTTATTCTTTTTTAGTTTATTTTTTATTATCATTTTAATTTTTTTTAGCAGTTTATTATCTTTTTTTTGGTTTTTGTTTAGTTCTTTATTTAACAATTCATCTTTAATACATTTTTTCAATATTAGATCATCTTTATTTATTTTTGGATAATCTTTATTGTTATCTTTTATTATTTGATATCCAAGTTTATGGAATGTTGTTATTTCTATATTGTGTTTAAAGTCTATATTAATTCTATTTTTTAGTTCTTGTACCGCTTGATTTGTAAATGATATTATGATTATCTCATCGTCTTTTATTTTCCTTTTCTCTATTAGATAGTTTACTTTTGCTGATATTGTTGTTGTTTTTCCTGAGCCCGCTCCTGCTATAACCATTGTATATTTTTCGTCAGTTAATATTATTCTTCGTTGATTTTCATCTAGTTTTATATTTTTATCTATTTTTTTGAACATGTTATCAAAATATTCTTTTTCTTCTATAAGTTTTGATTTTATATATTTTTCGTTTTGATTTTTTCTTTCTTCTTCTGTTATATTTTTTTCTTTATATGATATATACATTTTTACCACCTAAAAAAGAATATACGACAAATGTATATTCTTTTCCTTAATTATTCGGCTTTTTTATCTAGTTTTAGTTTTGTTTCTTGTATTTTTTTGTCTCTATAGTATTTTATTGTTATTTCATCTCCGATATTGTATTTATATAAAAGATATTTAAAGTGTATACTATCTTCTATTTGTGTGTCATTTATCGATAATATTATATCACCTTTTTTTAGACCTGCTTTGCCTGCTGGATAGTTATCACTTACTTTCACAACTACTACTCCTTGAGTTATATCTTCAGGAATAATAATTCCTTGTCTATATAGAGTGAATGTATTTTCTATATCTGCCATTTCTATTCCTATTAATGGTCTTTCGATTTTTTCGCCTTTTTCTAGTTTATCTATTAGAGTTGTTACTATTTCCATTGGAATAGCGAATCCCATTCCCTCTATTCTATCTTCTACTAGTTTCATAGAGTTTACGCCAATAACTTCTCCATTAATATTTACTAATGGACCTCCACTATTTCCTGGATTAATGGCAGCATCTGTTTGTAGCACTTCTAACATTAGTGAGCTATTTGTTGTTGTAATTTTTACTGTTCTATTTTTTCCAGATAGTATCCCTTTTGTTACTGTTCCCATATATTCTTTTCCCATTGGAGATCCTACTGTAAATACTGTATCACCTATTTCCATGTTAGCACTTTCTCCGAGTTTAGCTACTTTTTTTACTGATTCTTTTGGTATTTTTAATACTGCTATATCAGAGTATTCATCACTTCCAAGAAGAGTTGCTTCTGTTTCTTCACCTTCTGATAGTGTTATTATGAATTTATTTCCGCCTTCTATTACGTGATGGTTTGTTATTAAGTACCCATTTTCGTTATCTTCTTTATATATAAATCCAGTGCCTGTTGAGTAAAGTGTATTATTTTTATATGTTTCTACAACTACTACTGCATCATATATTTCATTAATCGCTGTTTTTATTGTATTTGTTTCTGTTATTGTTACATTATTCTTATTATCATTTACTGTCTTTACCGTTGTTTCTTGTGGTAGTTTTTTATATACTGAAATTGTTCCCATTACACCAAGTGCTACACATAATATAATGGTTGCTAAATATGCTATTTTGTTTTTCATGATCTAACCTCCATTGTTATTATTTCTTTCCAGTTTGTTGGGAATCCTATTCTATTTAGGATTGTTTCTACTGGTACTGTATCTATTTTTCCGTCTAGTATGTCAATTTCATAACTCATTTCTCTTATCATTTCTCTAAATTCCGCTTCATTTAGCATGTATTTGAATATTATTATAAGAGCGAATAAGTCATTTTTACCATATATATATTCTCCTTCGTGTTGTTCGATATTTAGTGTTTTATGTATTACATTGTTTGGTATTGATCTTTGTGTTCTATGATCATATAAAATATCTTCATGAGCGCACAAGTTTCTGAAGTTTGCAAGAAGGTATAGGTAATTTTCCATATTTTCATATGACATATTGTATATATCTGCGATTTCTTTTTTATCCTCTGTTTTAAGTATGCAATAAAATTCTGACATTAATCCAAATGATAATACTTTTACTAAAATCCACATTGGAATGTATCCATAGTTTGTCATATAATGCATTGTTGCTGTATGTTTTTTACCATTAAATGCCATCTGTTTTCTCATTTTATTTAATACATCATGTACCTGTCTTGATTTCAGTTCTTCTGTTGTATAGTTTGATGGGTTTAAATAGTTTTTTTCTTGGAATCCGTATTTTTTTGATAGTTCATAACTTATTATTGACTTAATATTATTTTCTATTATTAAAATGTGCTTAAAACATATATTTCTTATATTTCTGTCAAAATTAAATATTGCATATAATTCTTCAAATGTTGATCCTTCTATAAAGTTTTTATCTCTATAGTTTTTCATTAATAGATGTCTATAACCACTTATAAAGAAATAGTTTTCTTTTAATAGTATTTCTTTCGCCTTTTCTTCATCTTTTATTGTTAAATTTTTAGACCTTAATATACTTATTTGTTCGTCTAGTGTTCGGAATATCTTATTCTTCATTTTTATCACCAGTTTAATTATACCACAGTTTTTGTGATATATTTGTGTAATTTTTGTGTTTTTTTGTGTTTTTTTGTTTATTTTTCTTTAGTTTACATGTTTTTAAAGTACTTTATTATTCCATCTGCTATGTTTTTTGATAGTTCTTTTTGGTAGTCTGTTTGTTTTAGTTTGTATCTATCGTTTGGATTGCTTATAAATCCTGCTTCTATTAGTATTCCTGGTTGTTTTATTCTTTCAAATAGGTACATGTTTTTTAGTTCTTTTGTTTTTCTTTTTAGTTTTAGTTGTTCTTTTATTGTTTCTGCTATTTTTTTATTATTTTCATTATTATCTGTATAAAATATTTGTATTCCATTCCATGTTGGCGATGGATCTGAGTTTAGATGTATTGATATATACATATCACAATTTGATTCGTTTATTAGTCTAGCTCTAGCTGTTAAATCATTTTTTTTATGGTTTCTTGCATTATTTTCTGATAAGTCATAGTCTCCTATTCTTGTTAGGTAGACCTGCGCTCCGTTTTTTTCTAGTTCTTCTTTTAAGTATTTTGATATTTGCAGATTTATATCTGATTCTTTTATATCTTTGTATATTGCCCCTGGGTCTCTTCCACCATGTCCTGGATCTATGTAGATTGTTTTATTTTTTAGTATTGGTTCTTCTGCATTTACAAATGTAAATGTGCATAAAGTTACTATAAATAAAAAAAGTATGTGCATTTTATATTTTATCATTTTATCACCATTAGATTATATGTTCAAAAGTTGGTATTCTTTTGCTTTTTTTGTGTAAGTATGTGCATAAGTGGGTTTTTGAACATACTTTTTGTTTTAGGTTTAAAAAAACATGTTCATAAGTATAGTTTTGAACATGTTTGTTTTTTATTCATTTTTTTCATAAGCATCTAGGAAGCTTTTATATATTCCGTCTTGTTTTGTAATCATAACTAAACTTTTTAAATTGTATCGTCATCTAAATCATTAAATAATTGATTTTATCTAAAATTAACACCAAATTTATTGTTCTTCATTCAATTCTAATTGTTGTGCTAATTCAGTAACTATTAACTCTTTATCAAGAATTTCTTTCTTTAATTTATCTATTGTTTGTTGGATTCCTTTTATTAACTCAATATCGTTCATTTCCTAATTTCCCTCGATTTTCTTATATTTGATAATTGACTTTGCAGTAATTCTATTTGAGCATCTAGGTTGTTTCGTGCTCTTAATAAATATTTCATTTGTTCTTCCAGTTTTTGCACTAATTCCCTATCAACATAAGTAGGTTGTTTAATCAATCCCATTTCTATATCTTTTTTACTCTTTAAATACTTCTTAAAAAAATCTGTTTTAAATTTGATATTCTGAATTATTTTTGAATACATTTTACCAAAAGCGTCAGATACAATGCCAGATTGATATTCTTTATCAGCAGCAAAACTCTCTATAATATCTATTATTTGAGTGTTACGATTCCTACTAGCTATAATAAAATCCCTTTTAATATATATAAAGCTATGTAAAATTCTACGTTCCTCTTTTGTTATTCCAAGTCTAGTTAATGATTCTACTATTCTTTTGTCATCAAACACCCAAGATTCAATATCTTTAATTGTTCCAATATTAACCCATTCTTCTAAAATATCTTCTGCTATTAATGGAGTACCCATATAATAAGACATTAATAATTCAGTTTGTCCTTTTACTTCTGCATTATACTTTTTTCTTCTATCATTGAATAAACCATTATCATATGCAACAAATAATTCTTCTAATGTATTGATTCCTAAATGTTTAAAAAATTCATATATATCATCAATATCACGATAATTATCTCCAACAAAAGTTATTGGTAAATCACTTCTAATTGATACTGATTTAAATTTACTATAATCATGTTTTTCCATAAATATAACCTCCTAATCATAATTATTATAAAAATCTTTTCTAACTAATAAAGACTTCATTTACAATATCTATATTGTATTTAAAGTACCATTAGTTGATACTAGTTAAAATTATATCTTTCAATTAACATATCTAATTTAATTTATGAGTTCTAAGAAAATCTTCTAATCTATCCATTGCAATTTTTAATTGTTTGTTGTCTGCTAAATAAACAATTCTAAAATGATCTACTTCATTCCAATTAAAACCTTTGCCACCAATAATTAATACATGCTTTTCTCTTAAAAAATCAAGTGCAAATTCTTCATCATTAGATATATCAAATTTATTTATATCAATTTTAGGGAATATGTAAAATGCTGCCTTTGGTTTTACCACCGTAATACCTGGAATACTACTAAGTCTATTATAAATATATTCCCTTTGTTCATATAGTCTTCCACCTTTTTTTAGCAAAGCTTTTGTACTTTCATTATCTTTTATTGCTTTTTCTATTATACTTTGGCCTGGCACATTTGCACATAATCTCATTGATGATAATAAATTAAGTCCTTCAATATAATCTTGAATATGTTTTTTATTACCTGTTATACACATCCAACCAATTCTATATCCTGCAAGCATATGTGATTTTGATAATCCACTAAATGTTATTACAGGTACATCGTTTGTTAATGAAGCTATTGATATATGTTTTAGGTCGTCAAATAGAAGTCTATCATATATTTCATCCGAAAATATAATTAAGTCATTTTCTTTTGCAATTTCTATTATTTCCTTTAATATTTTTTCTGGATACAATGCTCCTGTTGGATTATTTGGATTAATTATAACTATTCCTTTTGTCCGTTTATTTATTTTATTTTTAATATCTCCAATATTAGGATACCATTCATTTTCTTCATCGCATAGGTAATGAACTGCTGTTCCTCCAGATAAATTTATAGAAGCTGTCCACAATGGATAGTCTGGCATAGGTACAAGTACTTCATCATTTTTATTTAAAAGCCCTTGCATAGACATAAGTATTAATTCACTAACACCATTTCCTATATAAATATCTTCTGGTGTAAGATTAAATACATTTTTTGTTTGATAATATTCTATTATTGATTTTCTTGCTTTTTCTAGTCCTTTTGATTCAGAATATCCCTCACTATCCTCTAGGTTATCCTTCATACAATTTATTAATTCATATGGAGCTTTTAAACCGAAAACAGCAGGATTTCCAATATTTAGTTTTAAAATTTCTGTTCCCTCTTTTTCTAATTTGTTTGCTTCTTCTAATGTCTTTCCTCTTATTTCATATTTTACATTTTTTAATTTTTTTGATTTTTCTATTGTTCTCATATATAATATTCCCCCCATTTTAGATAATATATTCCTTTGGAATCTTATTATCTATATTACATACTATTTCATATGTTATTGTATCTGTGTGTTTTGCAATTTCTCTTATATGTTCATTGTCTTTAATTACATAAACTGAATCACCTACTCTTACAGTATCATCAACTTTTATAAACATCATATTCATACATATATTTCCTACTATTTCGTATTTTTTATTTTTTATATATACATACATTCCTTTATAGTTCCTTGTTATTCCATTATAATATCCAAGTGGTATAACAGCTATTTTCGTCTTATCATTTGCAGTAAATGTTCCATTATATCCTAATGTTTCTCCTGGTTGTAGTTCATTAATTTGCGTTATTTTACTTTTTACTTGAAAACATGATAGTAATTCTTCTTCTCCTAAACCATACATATTTATTCCCATTCTTATTCCATTAGCATATTCAGGCTTTTGTATATTTTTTGTTGCGTCACTTGCAAATAGATGTACGATTTTTATATTCTTTAATTCTATATTCTTTGTAATTTCTTCAAAACTTCTAACCTGATTATTTGATGTTATTTCATTTGATGCATTATAGATGTGAGTATATATTCCTTCTATATTAATATTGCTGTTTATAAGATAATTATAAATTTTATCAAATTCTTCTTTTGTTTTAATTCCTAGACGGTTCATTCCAGTATTTATTTTAATATGTACTTTTATATCTTTTAATTTATTTATGTCTATATTTTTTAAATATTCATAATTTGGAATTGTGATTGTTATATTATTTTTTTTACATATATCTAAGTTTTCATTATTAATTATTCCTAAGCATAATATCGGTTTTTTTGTTATCTTTCTTAGATTTACTGCTTCATCTAATGTAGTTACTACAAAGTATGATACCTGATTTTCTATTTTTTTACATACTTCTTCATATCCAAATCCATAACAATTTGCCTTTACTACTGCCATGTAATATTCATACCGATTGTATTTCTTTTTTATTAGATTAATATTTTCCTTTATGTTTTTAATATTTATTATATTATAGTTATTTTCGTTGTTCATAAATATACCTCCTGCAGTTTTTCCCCCTGCTTAATTAAATTATAGATCAAATCCAAAATTTCACCATATATTCTATTACCCATTTAAAATAATTTGACTCGTTAAATACTCGGTAGTATAATTATTATGGTGATTTTATGGAAAAGAAATTTATTAAAATGAATAATAATATGAATCAATTATCATTAGGTAATTTTATTCAGATTATTAAAAATAATTCTGTAAATAAGCATCTTGCAAATCAATCTGAAATATTTTGTATTTTATTTAATGTTGATAGTGTCAATGAATCCACTATAAACAATTATTGTATAGGAGCTAGATCTATAAGTGATGATTATAAAGATATATATTTAGACTTTAAGGTTAGATATAAAAAAGATAATATGTTTTTCTTACCAATCATTAGTAAGATAGTATGTCTTTTAATGGGAATGGTTGATGATAATAAATCTATTGATGATATAAAAAATAACAAGAATTTAAAAAAAGTATGTATTTCACTTTATAATATTTCTAAAAATGATAATAAAGTTCCTGATATATTTTCAAATAAATTGCATATTTTTATTGATAAAAATGATTTGTATAGTTGTATTGTTGAAATTTTATTATATATAGTATTAGAACATAAGCAACCAATATATATCAGTGATGAAATTAATGAGAAATTAGAGAATATACTTTATAACACAAATATATCATTCGAAAGTTTACAGGACTATTTAAATATGTTATTTGGTGATGGAATAAATTATGACTATACTATCAAACAATTAGCCAAAAAAAATAACCCATATGCTTTATTTGAACTTGGGTTATCTGAATATCTTGGAAAAATGACTGGTTCTCCTAGATATAATATTGCATTTGAATATTTTTCTTTGGCTGCTAATTTTAATCATCCTAGGGCTAATTATATAGCTGGTAGAATGTTGATTGAAGGTTCTGTTGGAAGTTGTTCTGATTCTGATTTAAAAAAAGGATTAACATATTTGAAAAAGGCTGAAAAGCTTAATAATATTGCTTGTTTAAATATTCTCGGACAATTCTATCTTAAAAATGGTGATGAAAAAAAAGCAGTTAAATATTTTGAGCGGGCCGCCTCTCATGATTTTGTATATGCTTTTAATAATTTAGGTAAGATATATGAGAATAAGAAAGAATATAGTAAGGCTTTTGATTTATATTTAAAGAGCGCAAATTTAGAAGAAAGTTGGGCATGTAATAAAATCGGTGAAATGTATAGATTAGGTATTGGAACAGATACCAATTTAAAAAAAGCTTTTACATATTATAATAAGGCTTTAGAAGTTCCAATTGATTATTTAGAAAACTATGCAAAATACAATTTGGCTGTGCATTTTTATATGTATGGTAATTATGAAGTTGGAATTGAAAAAGATGAAAAAAAAGCAATTGAATTATTAGTTGAATCATCTGATAAACTAATAGATTCTCAAATGTATTTGTTATGTTATTATGTATCAAAAAATGACGAATATAATATTCAAAAATATAAAAGCATGATTGAATCTAACCCTAAATTTAATATTAATATTAAAAATAAAATTGAAAATGCTTTAAGTAATATGAAAAAACATAGTATTTTAAAAATTGAGATATAAAATTAGTTCATACATTTTTACTACTTATGATATTTTTAATATCATATCACCATTAGATTATATGTTTAAAAGTTTTTTGGTTTGAAAAAAACATGTTCATAAGTATAGTTTTGAACATGTTTATTTATTATTCATTTTTATCATAGTCATCTAGGAAGCTTTTATAAATTCCATCTTGTTTTGTACCTAATACACAATTTAGGTTTATATTATCCATTGATTTAAATATATTATAATCTACATTTTTATTTATTTTTCTTAGATTTTTTATTAGTTCTTTTACTTCTTTTCTTTTGCTTGTTCCATCATTTATTAATGAACATCCTTCTGTAAATCTACATGCACAGTTTATAAATGTTAATTCATTATATTTTTTCCATGAAATTATGTCTTGTTCTTTTACTAAATATAGTGGTCTTATTAGTTCTAATCCTTCGTAGTTTTCACTGTGTAGTTTTGGCATCATTGTTTTTATTTCTGATCCATATAGCATTGAAAGAAGTGTTGTTTCTATTACGTCGTCAAAGTGATGGCCTAAGGCAATTTTATTGCATCCTAGTTCTTTTGCTTTATTGTATAGGTATCCTCTTCTCATTCTTGCGCACATATAACATGGACTTTTTGTTTCTATTGTTGATACTACATCGAATATATTACTTTCAAACATTTCTATTGGTACGTTTAGTATTTTTGCGTTGTCTAGTATAAAGTTTTTATTGTATTCATTGTATCCCGGATCCATTACTACATAGTGTGCGTTGAAGTTTATTTTTCCATGTCTTTTTATTTCTTGTACACATTTTGCGAGTAGAAATGAGTCTTTTCCACCACTAATACAAACCATTATATTATCATTTTCTTCTATTAGATTATAGTTTTGTACTGCTCTTATAAATTTTGACCATATTTCTTTTCTGTATTTTTTTATTATACTTTGTTCAATTTCTTTATATTTTTCCATTGTTTTTTAATTCCTTTAAATAGTTATCAAATACATTTATGAATTCATTTATTTCTTCTTCTGTTGTTGTATGTGATACGCTTAGTCTAATAGATGTTGATGCGAGTGATTTGTCTTTTGTTAGAGCATATATTAGTTTTGATGGTGTTCCTATTGGACAGCATGATGTTTTGCTTGATAGATATATTTCTTTACTACTTAAGTAGTCAACTACGTCTTGCGATTTTATTCCTTTAATGCTGAAGTTCATTGTAAATGGCATTGATGCTTCTGTATTGTTTATATGTATAAAGTCATATTGTTTTAGATATTCTGTTATTTTTTTGTTTAGTTTTTTTGCATATTCATATCTTTCTTTTTGTTTTTTTATCGCTTTTTCTAGTGCGCATGCGGTAGCGGCTATTCCTGGCACATTTGGTGTTCCACTTCTATATACTGTTGTTGATCTTCCACCGCTTATTATTGGTTTTAGGCTTACTTCTTTCTTTTTTATTAACATTCCCATATCATTTGTTCCATAGAATTTGTGTGGTGCGATTGTTATTAGGTCTACATCTTTATAGTCTATTGTTACTTTTCCAATTGATTGTGATGCATCTGAGTGAAAGTATGTATTTGGATAATCTTTTAGTAATTTTCCTATTTGTTCTATTGGTTGAACTAGTCCTAGTTCACTGTCTACTGAGCATACACTTACTAAGATTGTGTCTTTTCTTATCATTTGTTTTAGTGTTTCTATATTTACTAACCCATTTTTGTCTACTGGTATTAGTTCTACTTCAAAGCCAAGTTCTTGCATTACTGTTGCTGATGCGATTATTGATGTGTGTTCTAGACAACTTACTAGTATATGTTTTCCATAGTTTTTATATCTTTCGCATATTCCTTTTATCGCTAAGTTATTTGACTCTGTTGCGCCACTAGTATATATTATTTCTTCTGGTAGTATGTTTAATGTCTTTGCGATTATATTTGTTGATTCTTCTACTAGTTTTTGTGATCTTTTTCCAAATTCATGATTTGCGTTTGGATTGCCATAATAGTTTAGCGCTGTATCATAGTATTTATCTAATACTTCTTTGTCTACTTTTGTGTTTGCAGCATGGTCTAGGTATATCATTTTGCTCACTTCCTTAATTCATGTTTACATTATACTCTTTTGTTGAATTTGTGTCTATATAAAAAGTGCAGATATCTGCACTTACTTGGTTTCTTTATCTTTTATAACTTTGTATGTTACAAGTCCTATTATTGTTAATCCAGCTAGTAGTGTATATATCCAAAGTGGTAATTCTTGTAGTAAATATTTAAATTGATATAGTATATTTATTATTGTTATTACTATTCCTTCAATAAATAGTCCTTTGTATTCTTTTTTTATAAATCCTATTATTATCATTGCTAATGATATTATTCCAACATATACACCTATCATCCATGATTCTACGAACATTATATTACTTATTAATAATACAGATAGTATTGTAAGTAGTATGTTTCTGTCTTTATCTTGTTTTAATAAGAATAGGCTTAACATTGTTATGGCATACATTCCTATTAAGTTTTCTGTTATTTTTATTATTTCAAATTGTAAATTATTATCTGATATTATTACTAATAAAGGTAATATTATTGATAAGTAATTTATTTTTGATATATTTTTATTTTCTCTTGTTGCGATTGTCAATATCATGTAAATTAGCAATATTATTATTCCATTATTTAATTGTGATGATTGTAATATGTTTGTATATGAGAATACTGATAGTATTGATAATAATAGAGCTATGTATGATATTCTTTCTTTTGTTTTGTTGTTTTCTTCCTGTGTTAATAAGAATATCGTTCCAGCTGATACTACATTTATTATGCTTGGTATTATTTGATTATTATCATTTACTAATAATGCTAGTGAGAAGAATATATAATATAGTACTAGACTTGTTGTTTTTATTTTTCCTGTTGTTAGTTTATATATTATGAATGATATTAAGTATAGAATTATCATTATGTATGATTCATCTAATTTTATTATATCTTGTACTAATAGTATTATGCTTATTATTAATAACATTATTTTTATTGGTAATAATAT
>CAMNML010000011.1 GCA_946544685.1 uncultured Caryophanales bacterium
CTCAACTTAGAACAGCAACTAGAAAAGCTATGGAAAAAGGTATGGAAAAAGGTATACAGCAAGGGATGAAACAAGGGATGAAACAAGGAATTGAACAAGGTATAGAGCAAGGTATAGAGCAAGGAATTGAACAAGGAATTGAACAAGGAATTCAAAAAACTAAAATTGAAACAGCTTGTTCATTGATTAAAGAAAATATACCTTTTGAAATAATATCTAGAACAACAGGATACCCAGTTGATTATTTACAATCACTACACATATAATAAAAAAATAACACATAAAAAAAATAAGAGTTATGATTTACTTCATAACTCTTTATCTTAAACTAAAATCAAACTTACTCTTTTTATCCAAGAAATAAATAGCAGTAGAACCACTAACAATAATGAACAATAATATATAAATATAAAAATCACCTAAAAAATCAAAGAAACCATACTTGTGAATTTCAACCTCAGGAAGAGGCTCTTCAATGACCTCTTCCTGCTTTGTAGTTTTAACAATATTAACAAATTGATCATATGAATACATACTTGTATTAACCCACTTAGAACATAAAGAATTACCATTATTATCACAAATAGGATCACTGTAATACTTATTAAAATAAGGAACAGTAACATAAGTAGTTAAAACTCTATAATCAGAGCAATCACCACTTTTAGGATAAACACCAAAACTAACAGTACTACCTGGTTTAATATCACTTACCATGAACTCTCCAATAGTAGAATTAGATGTATAAGTCTTATCATGGGTCTTATCAACAACATTAAGTGAATCAGAAACATTATAAAAAACAATATTAAAATTATTTCCATCATACTCATAATAATTACTGATATTAGAAGCTAAAGACTTATATCTAGACAAATCACTACTATTACATTGAGCAAAAACAACAAAAGGGAAAAACATAAGAAATAAAAAACATAAAACCTTATTCACCTATATCACCCCTTAAAACATATATATAATTGGTATCCCTAAAATTAAACTTAATCTTAATACTAGAAGCACTAAGTATTTCCTTATCAACTTCTACATAAAAAACATTAGAATCAGAAGATTTAGATGAAACAACAAAATTAAAATCACCAGTCTCAGTATAACTCTTTCCATCATAAACATAATCAATAGAAGCAAAATTCTTAAAGAATCCAGAAAAATTAGCCGACTTTCCAAGTTCATCATTAAAACTTATATTACCATTAATCTTTAATAATACCTTTTCTCTTTCTCTAGAAACAACAGGTGTCAAAACCTCCTTAAAATCATAACACTCATTTACTCTAATACACGAATTATAATCAATAACAAACTTATTACTAATCTCATAACTATTAAAATTAAGTTTATAATTATTAATATTAATCTCACTTCCAAGAGAATACTCTATATTTTTAGTCTCAATATTAGTATAATTCTTTGGATTCAACTTAATATCAATAGAATTTGCTTTAGTCTTACCCCTCTTATACTGAATGTTATCAATATATCTAAAAATCATATTAGAAGAAATAACATTCTTAGGAACCTTATAAATAAACAAATAATCAGAAAAATCCTTAGAAATAGTTTGATTAGTATAAACATTTCCTAAATCAGCCAAAGACGAAGAATAATTAATATTATTATAATATTGAATACCATTAACAACTAAAACAGCTCTAGAAGAAGGAAATGAACCATTACCATTAATAGACAAATTAACAAAAACTAAAACACTATCATCATCAATAATAGAATTACCCTTATAATCAGTAGAAGTTATACCACTAGACTTAACACCAATATTATAACCGCCAACATTCAAAAAAACATTCTCGTTATAAACCTTATCATATTTATTAGTTCCAAAATAAATAAATAGAAAAATAAAACTTAAAAACAACAAAGAAAAAATATTAATAATAAATCTATTCTCTCTATAATAATACTTAGCATTTCTATAATATCTCTTAAAGTTTCTTATAAAAACATTACCTTCAAACTCAACAGCAACTTCAATCTCTTCACTATCCTCTGCAGAAATATCCATACCCTGTAAATCCCTAACAAAATCAAATTTCTTAATATCGAAACCAGTAGCACGAATAAAGTAAAAAATAACACTAACAGTTTGAAACAAACGCGCTAAATTAAGAAAATCACGAATAGCTAAAGTAGTTCTTGCAGCTACAAGCATGCTTTGCATATTCCCAATAACACGATGTGAAGCAATAAAAATAACCATAACAAATATATATAAACCAATATTAAAAATATAATACATATAAGGTTTAACTTTTTTAATTAAAACAAAAATAATTAAAATATTAACGGCGAGTATTACAAAAACTAAAATATAAGACCACCAAACAAATAAAGGTCCAACTAAATCCTTACCAATAACATTAGGAGAATCTTTACAAAATTCTCTCATAAAATTATACACTAAAGAAGTCCTATAAAGTAATATAGAAGATAAAACGAATATAATTAAATGAAAAAACTTAAAAAACTTAATAAAAAATGCATAAGGCTTTCTTAATATCATAATACCCTTCCTATCCTAATATTGATTATACCATGAAAAAATAAAAAATACAAAAACAATTAAAAAAAGTTCATAATTATGAACTTTAAACTACTAATCATTACATGATGATCTTAAACCGGCAACATTAACATTTGTACCATTATCTCCGCCACCAATACATGTAGCACCACTAACATATCCACCTAATTCTTGGCAACATGATTTGTCATTAACACCATTCATTAATCTTGGAATCAAAATTAATCCTACTGCTGCAACTACACCGATTAAAACAATTGTAATTACAGTTATATTTGCTTCTCCTGCAGCTTCTTTCATTCTTTCACCACCCTCCGTACCATATAAATGTATTATACCAACTTTTAAAACAAAAGTAAATAATAAAACGACTATTTAGCCATACACGCTTTAAAGCGGTTAGAATCACCTAACTTACTAATTCTGTAATTACCACAACCACTAGCAGTACAAAAATTAGTTAAATTACCATTAGTCTCATTTGGAACATAACAGAAAGTACCACTAACAACTCCACCGCCATCTGTACAACATGCCTTAGCTTTCGCATTATTCATCAACCTTGGAATTAAAATCAATCCTACTGCTGCAACTACACCAATTAAAACAATTGTAATTACAGTAATATTTGCCTCACCTGCAGCTTCCTTCACTATTTCACCACCCTCCAATAGTATTACATAAATTATAACAATAAATACACATTTTGTAAAGATTATTTAATTATTTTCTTTTATAAAGAAAATAATTTAAATTAGAACTAAAACTATTATGTGTTGAATAAATAAGATCATACTTATCAAAAGTAATAAATTTATTATCCTTATTAGAAGATATCATTACAATAAAATTAACAATACCTTCATCAATATATCTTTTTTGCTCCCTATTCATTAAATCATAATTCATATTTTGAGTAATAAAAAATCTTACATTAGGTATCGTATCGGTAAAAAAATAACATCCAGAATCAATCATTCCATAATGCAAAATAGTTTTATCTTCATATCGATTTATTATTTGACATAAATTATATGAAGCAAAATCATTCTTTGAATACTTAATCATTTTAACATTAGGACATATAATAATAGTCAAAGAAACAATTATGATTGAAAACAAAATATTAATATACCATTTATTTTTTATAATATTAACAAACCTTAATGCAGGAAAAACAAAAACAATAAAAGGTAAAGGATAATATACATGAAATGAACCTTGACAACATATAACAAAAAAAGATATGAAGAAAACAAATAAAACACTATAATAACGTCTATTAAGATAATAAAACAATGAATAAAATAAAGGAATTATAAAAATATAATTAGCTAATATAGAATCAATAAATAATCTAAAAAATCCATCAATAAGAGAAGGTTTGGATGAAACACCATATGTAAATATATTATCTATAAAATAAACTTTAATAAAATCAATAAAACTATCAGTAATAATAAAATATAAAAGACATAAAGAAATAGGAATAATGACTCCCAAAATAAAATATAATATTTTTTTAGGATTATCTTTTAAAACAATCAAAACAGGAATTATCCAAAAAACAACTAAATTAAACTTAATAAATAAAACAATCGACATCATAATGCCACTTATAAACAACTGTTTGATAGAAACCTCTTTTATAAGTAAAAGATAAAAACAATAAACAATACATGGAAGACAAAATTCTTCAGCACTTCCGCCTCCAGAAAAAAAAGAAGTAGAAGTTAAAATTAACAAAAATACTACAAGAGCATATATGGACTTATCATAATCAACATATAAAAGAATTATTTTATGAACTAAAAAAAGCAAAAAAGAACAAGATAGTATTTCTAAAATATAAACACCAATGAAACTCTTACTAGATATTAAATAACCAACGCCATATATAATATAAAGTATTAAACCTTTCTGTTCATATATATCCTTATACAAAACAACTTTATTAAAAATAGACTTTCCAACAGTAAAAAAAGCATTTGTATCAACCCATTCATTAATAGGATAAATAAAAGATAATTGACTTGTAAGTGTTATAAACACAAAAGATAAAATTAAATATTTAAAATACTTTTTCAACTTTTACACCTCTTTTTAAATAAAGAAAGAAAATAATAATACTTAAAATAGAAATATATCTTGAAATCTTATATATAAAAGTACCATCGTAAAACACTTTAAAACTAACAATATCATCATTAATAGAAACACCAACTAAACCTTTAGACGTTTTATATATTTTAAATTGACTATCATCACTATAAGCCTTATAACCTTTATAATAAATTAATGGAAGCTCAATTTCTTTTCCTTTTTTTACAATAACATTCATTACATTTTTATCAAAACTATACTCTATATTTTTATTCTTATAATCATCAAATGCAAAATCATCAACAACCTCAATAGGTAAATACTCACCAAACATTATAGTATTACGATCAAAATCACCATTATATAAATTAATCCTAAAAGAAATAATAAAACAATTAAATAAAAACATTATCAAAACATAAATAATAGTCACCCTGAAAAATAGATCCTTCTTACACATTACACTAAAAATAATAATAAATAAACATGTAAGCGGAGTATAAAGTCTCCAAGGAAATTGAATAATACTAAAAAGTTTATAAATAAAATCAATTTTCCAAATAAAAGATACTATGATAAAGCATAACAAAACAAAAGAAATAATACATAAAGATTTAATAAAAGAAGAAGTATTCTTTAATTTAATAAAAAAGAAATAATAAATTATACCAACACCAGGTGGTAACCAAATATCACGATATAAATTATAAATAGGAAAATCAATTAACAAAATATAAACTGGAACAATATTGTCAAAAATTAAAACATTAGAATTAAAATTAAATTTTTGAGATAAAACTTGTTCAATTAACGGTAACCAAAAATACATAGTAGACAACATAGAAAAAACAATATAAATTATTAAAGATTTCAATCTGTTAAAATTTTTTAAACATTTATAATTTAAAGCAATATAAAGCAAAATAATAAATATAACAATATATGTAGTAATAACATGAGATGACATTAAACCAAAAAGGCCAAATGAAATATAATAACCTTTCTTTTCATTACCAAAAAAAATCTCATATAATCCTAAAATTACAAAAGGAATAAAAATAAAAGACAATGATTCGCCTAAAGCACCTCGTTGAAAAAAACACTGTACTCTATAAAATGAAAAAGCATATAAAAACAAAGCAAAAAATCCCTTGTTTTTTGATCTAGTAATTCTATAAACACACAAGTACATAGAACCTAAAGAACAAAAATTTATTAAAAATACAAAAACTTTATATGAAAGTATAATATTTAAACCACATTTCATAAAAAAAGCAGGAATATATAAAAATAAATCAGGATAAAACAAACCATTTCCATACCCAAAGCCATGTAAACATTTATAATAAACTGGAATAATTTTACCAATGGAAAGATTATCAAAAACACCATATATCCTAGAAATATGGAAAGATATATCATCCGACATATTAATTTCTTTACCAAAGAATAAAGGCAAAACAGATAAAACGGATATTAAAATTAAAACAATTTTTTTATTATCTAATATTTTCTCTCTTAACATAAATAACCACCATAACAAAAGAAATCAAGCTTAAAGCAATACCTTCTTTAAAATAAGGTTGTTCATAATCAACTTCAATAGAATGCTCACCTTTCTCTAGATTAAAGCCAACAAATGCATTTAAAACTTTAAAATAATCAACATTATTTCCATCAACCCTAATTTTATAACCACGTTCATAAGGAATTGTAAGTAACATAATACCCCCGTCGGTCTTAATATTACCATTTATTTTATCATCTTCAATTTTATAATCTAAAATATCGTCAATCTTTCTAATTTGACTAATAAAAGAATCATAATTAAAATAATAAATATCGATTGGACTAGAAGTATCATTAAGCGTTATTTTTAAAGAATTATCTAAAGTATCATTATAATATTTAATATAATTACTAACAATATAATCAGGTTCAATTGAACTATCATCAACCCTCTCATCAATATTAGTAGATGAAACAAAATAAAAACCTTTTCTATCCAACTTTAACATCAATTCATTATCAGATAATATATAATCAATTTTTTCATAAATAGAATGATCGTCATCAACTAAACAATCAAGAATATTCTGATCCATCAAAAAAGAAAAATCAATATTATTGCACGCATTTTTAACAACATAACCAATACCTAAAGAATTTTTATTTTCATATAATGTATAATTCACATCATGAAATGAATAAGATAATAATTTATCATAATACTTAACATCACGAGGAGCTGAAAGATATCTAACCCCCATTAATGAATCCATAATAAATGATTGATTAGTATAAGAAAAATAATTAATATCAGAACGATAATTTTTATCAAATGAACCAAATAAGAAAAATAACACATCTTTATTTGTTGATGATAAAAACGTACTAAGTCCATGATAATTATCCTTGAGAGAAGGATTAGATAAAGATGTAGAATAAAACTCAATTCTATCATCATTATACTTATCCAAAATTTCACTACTCAAAGGAATTTCTAAATCCGACCTGTTTTTAAATTCAAAATTAAAATAACTCATCTTATAAAAAGTTAAAATAACATTCAAAATTAATTCGATAATAATAAAACTAGATATAAATAAACTCTTATTTCTATAGTCTTTAAATAATAAGAAAATATATAATAAAAGAAATATTAAAGTCAATAGAATATTCTTATATGATAAAAAATCATAATAAGATGTATAAAATGAAAAAATAATAAAATAAACCGAAATGACACTATATAATAATATATAAGGAACAATTTTTTTCTTAGTTATATCCAAATTTATTAATGACTTATATGCAATATTAATTAGGAAAAAACACAACAAAAAACTATATCTATACGAATAAAAAGATGGAACAGTAAATAAATGCCAAATATAATTAAAAAGATATATAAAACAAGGAGCAATCATAATTAAAATTAATACTAAAGAATATTTTCGTTCTTTTTTATCGATTTTTTTATTAATTAAAAATAAATAAACAAGAGGCATGACTATTATCCCACAATATAAATTCATACTGGAATAATTAAGTGAATTAAAAAAATACAAGCTACTTAAATATGTTTTAGAAAAAAGATCAAAAAAATTATAATCAAAATGAAAAATGTTAAAAAAAGATTCACTTCTTCCATAACTTAGCATTTCAAAAAAACATGGAACCAAAAAGAAAGAACAAAGTAAACCAGAAAATAAAGAAGAAATAAAAAATCTTTTTATAATATTTAAAACAATATCTCTATCTTTTTTCAAATCATACTTTAATAGCAATCCATGAAAAAAATACAAACAAGAAAAAATGCATAACATATAAGAAAGATAATAATTAGAAAGAATACTTATAAATAATGTTAAAATATAAAAACATGATGATTTTCTAGATAATATATTATCAACACCAATTAAAACAAGAGGAGTTAAAAATACAACATCTAACCACATTATATTCAACATATAATTGATATTATAACCCATCAATGCATAACACAAACTAAAACTAAGTAATAATAAATTATCAGTTTTATATTTTCTGCGCATATATAAATACATAGTAAAACCACACAAACCAACCTTAATAGGTATCAAAATTGTAATGAAATTAATAATATCTTTAAAAAAATACAAAAATAAATTCAAAGGACTAGAAAGATAATAGAAAAAAGTTCCAAACATAGTTCCACCAATTCCTTTAGTGAAAGAAAAAAACAAACTATTATTTCCTAAAAAAAGACCTTTTAAATATTTGAATAAAGGATAATATTGTGCAGATAAATCTCCCATTAATAGTGTCTTATGTCCATAAAGATCATAATAACTAAAAACTAAAAAAACAACTAAAAAAGGTATCAAAAATGATAATAATAACAAAAAAAATTTCTTCTTCATATTTAGACACCTCATAACTATAATAATAGTTTATCACAATATAAATAAAAGTGTAAACAAAATCTCAAAAAAAACTATCTTTCAAGATAGTCTTTTCCTTTAAAAGGTTCATCAAATAATAAATCTCTATAATTTTGTTGACGCAAAACTTCAAATACTCCAACAGCGACACTATTAGATAAATTAAGCGCTCTTATATTATCATTCATAGGTATTCTCATACAACGATCTAAATGATTCTTTAAAATTTCTTTAGGAATTCCAGTACTCTCCTTACCAAAAACTAAATAAATATTAGAATTAACATCAGAAAAATCAAAAGAAGTATGAGGCTTATGACCATATCTAGTAAAAAAATAAAACTCACCATCATTCTTACTCATAAAATCATCAAAACTAGAATAAACCTTATAATTACAATGTTCAATATAATTAACACCACTTCTTTTAATATGAGCATCATCAAGCTTAAAACCAAGAGGCTCAATTAAATGAAGCATAACTCCAGTTCCCGCACAAGTTCTCATAATATTTCCAGTATTCTGAGGAATCTCAGGTTCATATAAAACTACATTAATCATGAACAATCTCCTTTATTTTTCCATCTTTAAAAACAATATAAAAAGGAACACTACCTTTATTAATATTATAACCATAACCAAAATCAGATATTAATCTATTTAAATTTTTACTACTAATTTTATCAGAATTAATAAATAAAACATCACTATCATCAATAGAATTATGATCAGAAACATACACTCTAAAATCAGAATGTTCCAAGCTATAATTATAAACATTGTTATAAATAATATCATATCTAGAATTTGTAATATCATTAAAAAACTCCGATTCATCACTCTTTAATGAATTTTTATAAACACCAGATAAATACAAAACACAAATAATACTAAAAAGATAAAAAACAACTAAAATAATATAATTTTTACACTTCACTATATCACCTTATCTCATCAGTAACTTCTATATCATCAATAGTAACAATAGGTAGTTCAATTCCTTCTTCAGCACAATATTTAGCAAACTTATCTCTAAAAAGAGTTAATTCCTTAACAATACTATCAGGATAAATACGCTTACTAATCTTAATAGCATTATAAACATCAAGAATAGTAACACTATCTCTGTTATCAACTAAAGCAAGAGAAAAAGCTTGAGATAAAACAGAAAAAGATACATCAGGATACATTGCAGCTAAACCATAAACACGTTTAAACTCACTTGTTGCAGAAACAATAGATTCAAGCAATAACTCAACAACATAAGAAGAATACTTAAACTTAATACCAGTTTGATGCTCAATTCTTGGAAGTGACTTCAAAAGAATCTCTACAGTAGTTTTCTCATCAGGCTCCAAAACATCAATACGATCAAAACGTCTTAAAAAAGCTCTATCACGAACAATATACGTTTCATATTCTACATCTGTAGTAGCACCAATAGCCTTTATATCACCTCTATCCAAACTAGGCTTCAAAATATTAGCAACATCAATTGGACTATCAGAATTAGAACTAACTAAAGTATGAACCTCATCAATAAAAAGAATAACTTTAGACATATTCTTTAACTCTTCAACAAGTAGATTAATAACCAAAGTTTCCCTTCCATCAACACTAATCTTGTTCATCAAAGAAGAAGAATTAACCTTAATAATCTTATAACCCTTCAAACTATCAGGAACATCATCATTTTGAATTTTATAAGCAAGTCCCTCAACAATAGCAGTCTTACCGATACCAGCCTTACCAATAAGCAATCCTGACTTATCAGGAGTAAGCAAAACAATCATTAACTTCTTAATCTCAGACTCCCTAGCAATCGCAGGATTAGTTATATACTCTTTATCAGTTAAAATCTCACCGATACTATCAATAATAGAAAAATTATTCATACATTAACCTCCTATATATCCCATTCTAGTATAAGCTTTAACAACATTATCTAAAGACTCACTACCAACAATTCTTAAATAAGCAGATTCTTGTTTCCCATTTACATAAAAAACAGTAGTAGGAGTACTCTTAAACCCAACCTCTGACATAAAAGAATTACTTTCTTCAGTTGATAATTTAGAAATATCAATATACTTAACATCAATATTATATTTAGAAATAAAAGCCTCCATTGTAGGTTTAAATAAACTACAAGCACTACAAGTAGAACTACCAATAACTAAAGGAAAAGTTTTCTTATTAGAAACTAAATCCTTATAATCATTATAACTAATCTCATCATAAGTAGTAAACTTTTTACTACCACATCCTGTAACAAAAATTAATACAAACGATAAAATAATTAAAAACTTCTTCATAACTACACCTCTATCCACAATAATAATTATATAACAATAAAAAAGAAAAAAAAAGAGTTTTTACCCCTTTCTATAAACAATAATTTGATCAGGCACCAATAATAAATCATTATTATTAGAAATAATATCGGAAACATCAACACCAATATTATTAGAAATACTACCTAAAGTATCACCATCAACAGTATAATAAATAGAAACATCACGATTTGGAATTAGAATTTCTTGATCAGGATAAATAAAATCTCCCTCTTTTATTCCATTAATTAAATATAAATCATCTATCTTTTTATCAAATTTTGAAGCAATACTATACATAGTATCACCAGAATTAACTCTATAAGTAAAATACACACCATTATTTGGAACAACTATTAAATCTCCAACGTTAAAATCACTAAAACCATTAATACGCGTTAACTCTTCACCACTCACATTAAAATCTAAAGATAAAGAATCAAATGTATCGCCATCAAGAACCCTATAAACTTGATACATCATATCACCTCACATTAATATATGAAAAAATGAACAATCAGTTACACCAATTATTCATTTCTAAAATATTATAAATCACCATCATCAAAAATATAAATCCAACCAGGTTGCCAATTGCCATTCTTTCTCCAATCATTCTCAATAGCTTCATCCCATGTTATATGTTTAGTAATAACCTCAAGTGCCAACTGAGGAGCCCTATGTGCAATTATAGCTACGGTTCTATCACGATATTTTTCATTAACAAACCTAAGAAAATCTCTAACTCTATCTTCAACATCAATCAATGACTCACCATTAGGAAACGGTATATCAATATGTTCATCATAAAGAACTAAACTTTTATCCTTACCATCATAATCACCATAATTACATTCCCTCAATCTATCATCTTGTATAGAAATATAATCAGGAAAAGCTAAAGATGCAGAATCAATAGCTCGCTTTAAATCAGAAGTAAATAATACATCAAATTTATAAGGTGTATTTTTCCCTAAATTACTTGCTTGTTCCCTTCCCAAATCATTCAGTTCAGCTTGCTTCCAACCACTACAAAGTTTTAAAGCATTATCACTCGTTGTACCATGAACATAATAAACTATTTTCATTATTTCACCAACCTCATTATAAAATATATCATATAAAAAAATTCAAAAAAAGCTAATATTAATTAGCTATTTTATGATGAACAACAGGACTAGAATAATCCAACGCCTTAAAAGTATAACCATGAGAAAGTCCATATTCTATAACAGTACCAACAGACCTAATACTATTTATATTAGTATCATGCTGTAAAACAATATAATATGAACCATTACCTAACCCATTAATAATATTATTCGCATATTCTTCAGAAGAATGAACTCTTCCATCAGCATCTCCACTTGAAACATTCCAATCAAAATACTTAAAACCTCTATCTTGAACCATTGTAGAAAGCTGTGACATAATACCACTACTATATCTTCTACTAACAGTATTTGAACTACCACCAGGGAAACGAAGCAAATTAGAATAACTTCCTGTCATACTTTTAACAGTTTCATTAATTTCATTTAAATCATTAAAATAAGCATCAATACTAGAATAAATCCTACTATAATTATGACTGCTTGTATGAAGTGCTATAGAATGACCTTGTTCATAAGCCTGTTTTATATAATACGAGTAATTACTACTAATATTAGTAACAAAGAAAGTAGCCTTAACATTATACCTTGCTAAAATACCTAAAAGCTCACCTGTATAAACACTAGGTCCATCATCAAAAGTTAAATAAATAACTTTACTACCATCTCCGTTAGGAGCATATACATTAACCTTTCTAGTAACAGTAGTAGAATTAGAAAGGGAATCAGAAACAGAATAAGTAATATTATAAGTACCAGCCTTTGAAGTATCAACACTACCACTAACAGTAACATTAGAAGTAACATCGCCATCACAATTATCAACAGCAGAATATCCCGCTTCAGAATAAGTAGAATTAATAGGAACATAAACAGTCTGATTACCAGAAAGAGTTATGCTAGGAGCAGCTAAATCCTCTCTAATTAAAGAAATATTCTTAGTAACAACATTATTAGAAGAATCAGAAACACTTAATATCAAAGAATCATCAGTAGTATCTTGAGAAACATTAGAAGTAATATCACCATCATAATTATCATAAGCCTTATACAAAACATCATAACTGCTAGCATTAGGACAAACAGATAAACTATCGCTATCAGTCTCAATAACAGGCTTTTCCCTATCAACAATAGAAACATCCTTAACAAGTTTCTTTACATGACTACCAGACTTTGCAGTATATGTAACTTTATAAACTCCGATAGTAGAAATATCAACATCACTATCAACAGAAACATCAATACTCTTACACTTAAACTTATTACCATAACAAGCGCTAACAATAGGATTAGAATAATTTGATCCTACATCAAATACAAAATCTTGTTCCGAATAATTAAAATAAATACTCTTTCTAAACAAAATAAAACTTAAAATAAATATAAAACCAATAAGACAAAACAAAATTAATAAAATCTTATGATTACTACTAGATTTGTGTAAAGATAAATCATTATTAACACTTGATTCATTAGCTTGATTTTCTTCCATTACATGTTCATTATTGTTTTCGTAAAAATTAGCAACGTCATCAGAATTTTGTTCTTGAAAATCATCATTCATATCAATACTAGAATTAACAACTTCTTGAGAATCTATCTCATCATTTTTTTGATCATCAAAACTCTCATCCTGAGAAACACTCAAAGAATCAGAAACAGAAACATTACCATCTATTTTATCTACAACTCCTTGAGAATCTATCTCATCATTTTTTTGATCATTAACACTCCCATCCTGAGAAACACTCAAAGAATCAGAAACAGAAGCATTACCATCTATTTTATCTACAATCTTATTATCATCTCTATTAGACTTATTAATCTTCTTTTTTTTCACAAAAACCACCTAAATCTTTCATAACACCATCCATTATTACAAGAGCATCATCATTATTATTAACATTACTTAAATGCTCATCGTTGATAATATCAACAGTTTCTTGACCTAACTCACCGTCGTTAGAATCAATATACTTTATAATTTTACCATTGCTAACAACAATATCAAAAGAACTGTCATCTGTAACACAAGAAAAATTATCTACAACAGCATTATTCTTAACACTACCACAACCTGTAAATAAAAAAACGAAAAAGCATAAACAAATCCTCTTCATAAAATCTCACTCTTTCCCAAAAAGATTATAACACAAAAAAAAGAAAAAGAAAAACTTTTTCTTAAACAAGAGAAGCAAACATATTAGAAATCATACCTGCAGTATCAGAATAACCTATTACAGTAGATTTAGCACTATTATTAAATTGACTGATAACATCTTGAACAGAATTTTGAATATTAGTCTTAACACTTCCTAAAAGAGAATACAAATTTTCACCTTGAGCTCCACCAATAAAACCAGAATTTGAAATAACTTGTTGAGCTTGATTTAAAATGGTATTAGTAGACTCTACAAAAGAAGGAAGTTTAGCTAAAATATTCCTACAACTCTCTAAATCGATTCCTCTAACACCATTAATATTCTCACGAATCAAACTAACATCAAGCATTTTATTAATCTGAACAAACTCAGGAGCAATATAGATAGTATCAGTATTATTAGCCCATATTTGAGCCTCACTAATAATTAAAGAAATAACTCTCTCAAAAACAGCATTAATACTTATCAAAAGACTATCAACAGAAGTTTTAAAAACATCATTAAAAAATGAAATAGCTTGATTAGAAGCCCATTTATTACTAAGCTCATTAACAATATTATTTTGAATACCATCACCAAGCAAATAAATAAGTTCCTCATAAGATTTTTTTATAGACTCAATACATAAATTTACCTGATCAGGATTAAATCCAACCATATAAAATCACCCCCATTAAATAACATTTCCAAATTCATCATAATTTATATTCTCATTTGTAGAATAATCAAGAACATTACTTACATATTGACTACCATCAGACTTAAATGTATACGTTTTTTTTATATTTCCCTCTTTAAACGCATACAATCTACCTTGAGTATCATAAAATTCAGCATTATCACCATATTGCTTAGAATAAACAGATCCATCTTGTCTATAGAATGTTCCACTATTATTAGATAAATCTTTAACAGCATTTAAATACTTACTACCATCAGGATTATATGCATACGTACTCTCAATATTATTTGATACAACAGTATTAGAAACGATTTTACCATCATAATATTGCTCTTTAGAACCATCAGCCCTATAAAGCGTATAACCTCTCATATCATTCTGATAATTATATTCATCCATAGATCCATCTTTATATATATTTTTAACAATAGCACCTGAATTAGGATCATAAATCTCTACATTTTCACCATTATTTCTAAGTTTCATACCAGTTATATAACTACCAGAAGTACCATTAATAGAAGATATAGTTCCATCCTCTTCAAAAGAAAACTTAGTATTATTAACAACATCAAACTTTACTTGACCAGAATCATACTCATCATAAAGTAAATTACCATCAACAATATTCTTAGTCATATGACCATCATCATTATAGCATTTAACATTATCATTTGAAACATGATCTTCAATTAACTTACCATTTTTATTATAATTCTTATAACTATCATCCGAAAAAATTTCCTTTTCAATAGTTCCATTTTCATAAAACTGCTTACCAGTTCCATCAGAATTCAAAACAGACTTTTCCCTACCATTTGAATAATACTCAGTTGAAACACTTGAACCATCAGGTTTATAACTATAAACAGTTTTTCTATTATCATTTAACATATTAACAGTTCCATCAGAAAGAATATCATAACCAGTTCCATCAGATAAACGATTCATACCTTTGCTTAAAGAATACTTTCCAAGAGTTGTCTTGACTCTAAGATTATTAGGTAACAAAAGATCTTCATACAAAGTTTTACCACTAGAATCCCTTCCATAAGAATAAGTATCCTTACGATTAGGATTAGTTAAAATAACTTTTAACTCACCAGAATCACTACGATTTTTTTCCAAAACAGAACCATTAGGATAATATGTAGTAGAATTCATTTTTGTCTCAGAAGTACCATCTTTTATAAAAACATCCCTATAAGTTAATGAACCATCTTTATTAATATCATAATACTTACCATAAGAAGGAAAATGAACACTACCATTAGATAAAACTTCCTTTAATAATATTCCATTAGAAGAATAATACTTTCTAATACCATCCTCATTAATAACTTTCGAATAAGAAATATCGCCATTTGGACCTGATGTAAGCTTGGTAAAAAAACCATCCTTATAATCTTTATTAATATCAGCTAAATCACTAACTTTATTCACATTATTATTATAAATTTGATGTCCCTTTGACGTAGAAGTATTTTCATTATATGACTTTGCCATATTATTAACAAAATTAGAATCAAAACCATTCTTTTTAATAGAAACAATAGACGTAGATCTTGAACTATTAACATTACTTGAAGATACTGAACTACTATAAGTATTATGAGAAGATGTAGATTTTGAACTAGGTCTTGCCTTAGGAATACTCGAACTAGAATTACGGATATTTGAAGTTGAAACGTTTACAGTTTCAACTCTTTGTTGTCCTCTATTTAAAACTTTAGAGCTACGAGCAACATTTAAATTAGAAGAATTAAGATTTGTTTTCATAACACCCTTTATCTGTCTTTTTATATTAGCATTATGATTACTAGAAGAAGATTTTCCTTTAACAACCTTTAAATTTTTATTAATACCTAACATTATACAACCTCCTATTCACCTAAAATAATTAATAATTCACAACCATTTCTAATATCAGTATTAATAACTATTTCATTATTATTATAAATCCTTGAATTATTTTTATTAATAAAAACATAATTTCTATCAATATCAATAGGACAATTAATTAAATCAGAAATAGACTTTATAACAAGTTTTTTTATTTTCCAAACAATTTCATTAACAGGAATAAAAACATCATAATCAACATCATAATCTGGAAAAATAAACTTAACTAAAACCTTATTCTCCATAATCATCCTCCACATCCTCACTTATAAAATCAATAAACTTAACCAATTCACCATATCCCTCATTAACAACATATCCCATATCATTCTTTAAATTAGAAGACATCTCTTTTGAAACCGTTGAAAGATGAATAAGATTTTGATCAGTAACACCTCTACCAATCCAAATACCATTGTTAACATTGAATATATTAGTAAACCAACTCTCAAAAGTAAACTTTCTCATTCTATTAAAATCATCAAATATAATAACACCAATTCTCTCATAATCCTTTATAAGTTGAGTAAATTTAATAATTTTATTACTATCTTTTATAGATGATACAAATTTAGATATACCATAAATTAATATAACACCACTGTTCATAGACTTCTCAGAAATTAATTTCTCTAAATAAATAATCAAATTATCAAGAATTGACTCAAAATTACTTGTATAATAATTATTAATACCAGTTAATCCAAGCTCATTAACACAATCAAATATAATTAAATCCATATTATTAAAACCAGTAAGAATAGAAATCAAACTCTTAGAAAAATTTAACAAATTATCAATCCTATTAGAACAAACAATATAACCTAAATTTGACAAAACATCTATAGTTGAAACATCTAAATTATTTTTAGATATACCAACAGGAATATTTCGTAAATCAGAAATTTTAGATAAAACATCGTCAATTCTAACAATAGATGGAAGAGTAGGAATAATATCAGCTTTTAAAGTATTAATCTCACATTGCTTACGAATAAAACCATTTATAAAATCATTAAACAAATCTTTATCCTCAACAATGCTGGCAACTTGAAATTGATGAATAGCATCATTTTTAAATAAACCACGACCAACCATATCTCTTAAAACAACATTTACACGTGTTCCAAATAAAGAAGGATAATCACTATCACTCTTTAATCTAAATGTATATATATTATGACAATTTTGAGAAATTCTATTATGAACAGAATTAATCGCATTACAAGTAATAATAAATACAATACCATAACGTTCAGAATCTCGAATTAAATCAGGTAATTCATCATATATACTAGAATTATTTTCATAAATAGAATCATAATTGTTCAATATAACAACCTTTAAAGGTAAAGTATTACCACTATTATTAATATAATTTAAATACTCTCCACCATAATCAGCAAATAATTTCTTCCTATTTAAAATTTCATCCTTTAACATCTTAAATAGATTATTATACTTCTCATCATCACCTATAAATACAAGACCACCTACATGAGGTAATTTAGAATACCTTCTAAATGACTCAGAACCATAATCTACAATATAATAATTTAGTTCAGAAACACTATGATCTTTAGTAGAAGAATAAATAATCTCATCAATCATCATTTCTCTTTCGCTACCATCATTACCATAAATAATAGTATTACCATCACTTAAAAAATTAAACACAACAATATCCTGCTTTTGCGCCTCAGGAGCATCATATTCACCAATAATAGCCTCAACCTCAAAAGGTTTAACACTATAATTATACTTATGCTCTAAATTATTAACTAAAACAACCTCGGGAATATTATCCAACCATAACTTACGTGATTTTTTTGAACAACTATTAGAAGCATCAATAATTGACTTTATAACATTTGATAATTGTTCACCTTTAGGAGGAATACTAATTCCACTAGAAGCTTGAACACTTTTAATTACAAAACCACTATCATCAATAAAATTAACACTCTTATCAACCTGTTTAACAATTTTATCATAAGGATAATACTTAGCGCCACACCAAGCAGACTGACCTAAAGCATAATATTCATCATAACCAACCTGTAAATAAAATCTTCCAACTTGTTTCAAATAAGCAGCATCAGTCTTCTTAAGCATTTCCCTACTATCAGACTCATCTTGAACTTTAAGACAAACTCTAAAACGAGTATTAGACCAAATCTGATCATTAACAACACCAGAAGGTTTTTGTGTAGCAAGAATTAAATGAACACCCAAACTACGACCAATACGAGCAACACTAATAAGATTATCCATAAAATCAGGTTGTTGACTCTTTAGTTCAGCAAACTCGTCACAAATTATAAATAAATGAGAAACAGGTTCCTTTAACTTACCATCATGATAAAAACGTTGATACTTATAAATATCCATAGTTGACTCACCAAGTTGATTTCTAGCCTGATTAAATAAAGCCTGTCTCCTTTTAACTTCACTATCAATACTAACTAAAGTTCTATCCATCTCAGCCTTATCAAGATTAGTAATTGTACCCGCTAAATGAGGAAGTGAAATACCAGTAGCTCTATTCTCAAACGCTAAAGCAAGACCACCACCCTTATAATCAATTAAAATAAATGAAACATCATCAGGACTATAATTAATACACATAGATAAAATATAAGTAATAATAAATTCAGACTTACCACTACCTGTAGTACCCGCAATCAAACCGTGTGGACCATGAAACTTTTCATGTAAATCAAGATACATCAAATCTCCCTGTTCATCAACACCAATTTCGCACCTCAAACTTGAAGTTGAATCATTCATACTCCATCTATTTAAAATATTTAACTGTTCAACTTTACCAACACCTTCCATCTCTAAAAATGAAATTGTATTTGGTAAAGAATTTAAACTTTCTTCAAACTCAATTGGAACATTAGAAACATATCTAACAACATCCATCATATTTATATTATACTTAATTTCATCATGAAAGAAAATTTGTTCTTGCTTTTCATAAGAATTCTTCAAAACACCAGATTGATTTTCATCTAACATAATAAAATTATTACATTTACTTGGTAACTTACTTAACCTATTCTCAGATATAATTAAACTAAAACCATAATTACCATCACTTTCAGTTAAAGTCTCAAAAAAATCATATCTCTTAACCTTGTCATAATCATCAACAAGTATTAAATAATGTGGTTTATTATTCTTAGAATCACCATTTCCAGACTCAATTCTAGAATTAATCTCAATATTTAAATACTCAGCAACACTTTTTGAACTCTCATAATCAGAACAAAAAAACCTAAAGCTTTTATCATTAGAAAAAGAATGATTCAAATATCGCAAATAATCAAAAGGAGAATTCTCATCAGTAAAAGTAACAATCTTTAAATCTTCATAACTATAAAAAGATAAAAATTGAATCAAAATATTATTAATAAAATTAACTGTTCTAGACTTATTACCCATTATAGCGGTAATTATATTATCATAAAAAGAATAACCTATAGGAACATTTTCAATATATTTAGAATCTTCAACAAGCTTATCAGCCTGTTTTTTTAGTTCACTCTCATCAATAGTAAAGCCTTCTTTAGGATACTGAATTTCAGCATTCAACAACTCATTTCCTACACCTATTCTAGCAACAAGAAAATCATTTTGATCAATTCTCTTAGACCAAAAGTTAATATTTTTAGACTTAATATTATTTAAACACTCATCAACAGTAATTAAATTCTCAAGTAAAATAACTTTTTGAAGCTTAGCTTCATCACTTAACTCTTTCGACTTTTCACCCAAATACTTTGTATACTTATCAATAATTTTCTTCATACGCTTCTTTTGAAGTCTTTTATTAAATAAATTAATAACCAAAGGCCACACTAAAGAAGACAAAAGCATCGCAAATCCCATCACAATTTGAAGAATAGAACCTTGACCAGAAGAAAACCTCATAAAGTTATTAATAATCATTACAATAGAAACAAGTCCCATAGTAAACATAGGGCCAATAACTAATATAAGTGGCATTTCACTATTAGCGCCATCCCTAGGAGGTTGGCTTAATTCAATTTTTTTAGTTTCAATTACTCTTCTAATTCTAGGAGCCTTAGAAGCATAATCATTCTTATTATATAAATCAACATCTTTTATATCCATCTCAACAGGTTCATAATAATTAAATTGGTATGGCATAATTTTAGCGCTATCAGAATAAATTGTTAAATTGCTTACACTATTAATAAAAAACATTTTATTAATAAATAATAATCGTAAGCCATAAATATTTAGCTCATCGCCATTTTTTATTACATATGGATAATTAGAAATAGATTTCTTATTAACATAAACATTACCTGAAAAATCATCATTTTTCTGTAAAACAAGATCATTATCAATATAACAAATTCCTAACATATAATTATTAAAAAAAGGACAATCATAAACAATATTACAAGATTTAGTATTACCTATAATCAGCTTAGTATCCTTACTATAAGAATATGTCTTCATAATAGAATCATCAGAACTAACATATAAAAGATATGAAACATTATCCCTTTTTACAACATAAAAATTATTAGGAACAAGTAAAACATCATCAACAATTATATTATTCTCAATAACCTTAACATCACTAGTACTATATAAAACCCATTTACCTTCACGAGCATCAATATTTATTAATTTGCTATCACTCATTTTATCATCAAAAGAAAAACTACCAGATACTTCATTTGGTAATCTAAAATCTAATATTTTTTCAACTAAAAATAATGATATCTTCATAGTACTCACCCCTATTATAATAAGTATAACACAATAAAAAGCAAAAAAAAAGAAAAATAAAAAAAAGCCACCAAAAAGGTAACTTATAATTCTTATTCACCAGCAAAAGCTTGAGCGATTCTTCCTGCTGTATTTTCATATTGTTCTACAGTAGTTTTAACCTTTAATTGACAATCTGAATTGATATATTCAACTGCAGATTCAATATTTCTTTTAATAACATTAATAGAATCAACTAAATTACTCTCTTGAGCTCCACCAACAAATCCACTATCTCTAACAGCCTCAATAGCAGAATTCAAAGCAGTAGTAGTATCACTAAGAATATCACTTAATTGAGAAGTAATACCTTGAACTGCCTCCAAATCAATACCTCTAATTCCATTAATGTTTTCACGTACATTACTAACATCTAAACTCTTAGTAATAACATTTAAAGATTGGCTTTGATACTCTGATTGAGTATCACCTGCCCAAGTAATAGCAGCACTATTAATACTTTCAACAACACTATTAAATACCATAGTTATTCCGCCTCTATTAGAATCACCAATAATATTATCAACTTGCTCCTTTACAACAGTATTAAAAAAATCAACTGCTACATTACAAGCCCATATTTCAGACATACGATTAACAAACTTATTTTGCATTCCATCAAAGAAAGCATTTACAGTATTTTCATATGCAGATTGAACCCTTCTAATTGTTTGAGCAACAAGCTCAGGATTAAAACCAGTCATTCCATTATTCATTTATATTCCTCCATTCATGATAGAACTTTACCCTATCTATTTAGGATAATAACACACAATTTATTAAAAAGTCAATAAAATCAAAACAAAAAAAATCACACTTTACAAATTATCCCAATCGATAATCTCATCCTTATAAAAATATATATCATCATGTTCACTAATTTCACGCAAAATATGGCAAGGATTTCCAACAGCTACAACATTAGAAGGAATATCTTTAGTAACAACACTTCCTGCTCCAATAACGCTATTATCACCAATACTAACACCAGGCAAAACAATTGAACCCGCACCAAGCCAAACATTATTTCCTATATGAACATCTTTAACATATAAATACTTTTTACTACGTAAATAAGGATTAATAGGATGACCAGAAGTAATTATATTAACATTAGGTCCAATTAAAACATTATCACCAATATAAATATTTCCATCATCAACAAATGTTACATTAAAATTAATATAAACGCCATTACCAACATGAACATTCCTCAAACCCCAATTTGAATGAATTGGTGGTTCAACAAAACAAGAGCCAACTGAACCAAACATTTTATCAATTAAAAAAATACGCTTTTCAATATCATTTACAGAAGTCCTATTAAACTCATCCACTAAACCCAATGACTCTTTTTTTTCATCATCGCCATAAGGTAAAAACAATAATCCTTTCTCCTTACGTTCAACATCTGTCACTTAACCATCACCTCAATAAAAGAATGAAAATCATCAACTATACTATGATAATCCTCATATAGTGCATTATTAATAATAACATTATCAATATCATCACTCTTATATTTATCATAAATATTATAAACATCTTTAAAACTTTCATTTATATTATCATAAATCAATTGATAATCAAAACTACTATATCTATTATAGATACTTATAAAAAACTCGATACAGAATAACTCAATATTACTAAATATATTTCTTTGAATAGATTCATTAAGAGCCCATAAAGTACTTGAACAATAATTATTCATATCAATAATAAAATTTTGAAAAGGATCAACTCTAGTTAAAGACCTCTTGTTATTACACCAAAAATAAGTAACCCTATCCAAGAATCCATATTTACCACCACACAACTTAATTAAAGAATTAAAAGCATTATCTTCATTAGATCTCATCCCTGTAAAATTAATATCATTCAAAGACAAAAAGGATCTACGATAAATCTTACCATGTAAACCAACATTGTCATTTTTATAAAGATTAAAACCATTATCTAGCTGTTCTAAAACAACAGAGCAAACAACATCATAACCATCTTCTATAAAAGAAAACAAATCAAAAACAGTTAGTGGAGAGGCAAAAATATCATCACTATCTAAAAATATAATATACTTACCAGAAGAAATATCTACGCCATGCTTCCTAGCGCCACCAGGACCAACATTCTTATCAAGCCTATCATAAATAATATTTAAGCTTTTACTATAAAAATCAATAATAGAATCATAATCACAAGTCGAAGCATCATCAATAATATAAACTTTAAAATCAACAGCATTTAACTGACATACTAATGAAGATAAAGCTCTATCCAAAAAATCAAACGAATTATAAACAGGAATAATAATATCAATCATAAAAAACCCCTAATCTTTAACAATATAATCGTAAAGTTCATTCGCACTATTAATAAAATGAAAATTAATAAGTTGTCTTAAGCCCTTTAAATCACCTTTTTGTCTTAAAAAATTATAATAATCTCTTGCCTTATTAGGATGAGAATAATGAGGATCCCATGGCTTCATACTTTCAGAATAATGAACAAGGCAATTATCAAAAGTTTCACATCCACAAGCAACACCATTAATTTGATAATTATATTTATTATCAACAACTTTAATATGACCATAAAAATACTTATTAATAACATCTTGATCCTGAAAATATAAAAGATCCTTATTATTATTAATAAAACTTAATATTGAATCCATACTAGCCATATTCTTATATTTATCTATATTAATCAATAATACACCAGCATTTATATAAACATCATCAACTGACATATCTAAACGCTCATTAAAAATGAAATTATAATAGCTTGTATCAACATCTAACATATTCTTACAACCAACAAAAACATTATCGTCAAAATCACAATTATATAACTCACTAATATCTCCGGTACATATAATATCACAATCCAAATATAATAGCCTATCTATATCTTCATCAATAATAAAAGGCGCAAATAACCTAAAATATGTAGAAACACTTATATAATCAATAAATAAAGGAAAATTATATCTGCTAGAATCAAAATGATATAATTTCAAAACACCTATTTTTTTATCAGAAATAAATTTAGACAAAATATCTATTGAAGAATCAGATAAATCACTATAAACCAAATAAATATTAAAAAAATAATCATTATGAATACTCAAAGAATAAATCATATCAATAGCGTGATTCAAATAACTATCATCAATAGAAATTAAAATATTTATATCTTTCATAAAAACACCTATATTAATATTAGCACACAAAAAAACATATATCAATAAAATCAATATATGCTTTTTAAAACAATTAATAACTTTTATACCTACTTGTAATACTTTCAAAAACCTTAATACCATCAACAGCAGCAGAAACAATTCCACCAGCATACCCAGCACCCTCACCTGCAGGATAGATTCCTAATACATTAGATTCATAATTATCATCTCTTAAAATCTTAATAGGAGAAGAAGTACGAGACTCAACACCTGCAAGAACAGTATCACCATCATTAAAACCTTTAATCTTAGTATTAAAATAATCAAAAGCATCACGAATAGAACTATTTATGGAAGAATCAAACAATAAATTCAAATTAGAAAAAGTATATTTTCCTTTAATCATAGGTAATATTTTGCCAAAATTATTAGACTTTACATTATTGACATAATCACCATACCTTTGAACAGGGATAAAACCATTTCCTATTCTATAAGCACACTCTTCTAACTTTTCTTGAAAATGAACACCATCAAATAATTCATTACCATAATCAGACTCATTAACAGTAACAACAATAGCGCTATTGGCGATACCACTTTCTCTCTCATGATTACTCATACCATTAACAACAAGACGCCCTTCTTCACTAGAAGCATTAACAACATATCCACCAGGACACATACAAAATGAATAAACACCCCTACCATTACTATTATAAGTAAGCTTATAACTAGCAGGTTTTAAATACTTATAAAACTCCCCATATTGATTATAACTAATCATATCTTGAAAATGCATAACACGAATTCCTACTGCAAACGGCTTATTACACATATCAATACCTTTAGAATGTAACATTCTAAAAGTATCACGAGCACTGTGTCCAATAGCTAAAACTAAAACATCACAAGAAATAACTTCACTATCATTAACAACAATACTAACAACCTTATTATTAGAAATATTAATATCAGTTAAACAAGAATTGTACCTAAACTCTCCACCTAAAGAAATAATTTTATTACGCATACTCTTAACAACATCACGTAACTTATCAGTACCAATATGAGGCATAAAATCATATCCAATATCCTTAGGCGCACCATTACTAATAAAAACATCCAAAACTTCACGAATACGATTATTTTTATCCTTTATTTGAGTAGATAACTTGCCATCAGAAAAAGTTCCAGCACCACCCTCACCAAACTGAACATTGGAATTACTTTTAAAATTATCATTATTCCAAAAATCCAATACAGTTTTAACTCTTCTATCCATATCCTCTCCACGTTCTAAAACAATAGGCTTATATCCATGTAAAGCAAGCTCATATGCACAAAAAAGTCCACAAGGTCCACTACCAACAATAACAGGCCTATTACTTAAATAATCATAACCACTAGGTTCAAAAGAATATTTCTCATTAACACTCTTTAAAATATCTCCACCTAATTTAATCTTAGATTCATTCTTTAAATTAACATCAACCTCATAAATAAAATAAACATTATCCTTGTGACGAGCATCAATACTTCTTTTAACTATATTTACATCAACAATATCACTATTATTAATATTCAATTTTCTTACCAAAGAACTAACTAATTCATCATAACTATCTTTTCTAACATCAACTTTAATTTGTCTAACTCTAATCATTTTTACCACCTATATCACTACCTGCAATCATCCCAGACAAGAAAGCAAAACCTAAATTATATCCACCACAATCACCAGTAACATCCATTACCTCACCAGTAAAATATAATCCCGAAACAATCTTAGATTCAAAATTACTATTAATATCAGCTAAACTTATACCACCAACACTAACCTGAGCATTATCATAACCTTTAGTATCAACTATTTTTATATTAAAAGAAATCAAATATTCACATAAATTCTTCTTATCCATATCACTCAAAGAATCCAAAGAACAATTAGAATCAATAGAACACAATTTTAAAACAACATTAACAATCTTATAATTTAAAAATCCTTCCAATAACTCAGTAATAGATCTATTACAAACCTTCTTATTATAAGAATCAAGAAAATCAATCATAGAAGAAACATCATTAATATTAAAACTATTAAAAAAATTAATCTTAACACTAACACCCCTATTAATTAATTTACCAACATAATTACTCAAATTAAAAACACAAATACCACTTATACCATAATCAGTAAACTGTATTTCTCCAACCTCACTCTTTATAACATTACCATTACATAAAAGAGAAACACAAACATCACTTCTAACACCACTTAAATCCTTTAAAAACTTATCAGATGAAACAAGTTGAACAAGACCTGGATAAATATCATTAACACGATGTCCAAAAGAAGATCCAAATAAATAACCATCTCCACTACTTCCTGTTTTAGAATAAGATTTACCACCAGTACTAATAATAACCTTATCACATACATAATCACCATTATCAGTACTAACAATAAACTTATCATTCTTAACTATGTTCAAAACTGTTGTATCATATTTAAAAACAACTCCACGAATAGATGCTTCCTTTAAAAGAGAATTATAAACACTATATGCTTGATTAGAATTAGGATAATAATAACCATTACGAACTCTAGGAACAACACCTATACTATCAATAAAATCAAGAACCCTTTTCTTATTATCAGAATTAATAACATTCTTAACAAAATCCATATTATCAGAACAATAATGTTCAAAACTAAAATCATCATTAAAATAATTACACTTACCATTACCAGTAAGAAGTAATTTCTTTAAAGGTTTACTATTCTTTTCTAAAACAATAACTTCATTAGCATTATTCTTTGAAAAAATAGAAGCAACTATACCAGAAGCGCCACCACCTACAACAATAATTTTCATAAAATCACCAAAAATATTATACTATAAAAAAAAGAACTATTAAAGTTCAATTATCTATTTATTAGTAATATGGTAAGGAATTCTTCGTTTAAATTTACAAATAGTTTCTCTATCAATATGACCATCTATTCCAAAAGAACAGGATGAATATCCAGCTAACAATAATCCATTACGAAAATCATATAAACTTTGTATTATAGATTTTCTCACACTATTCACACTGTTTGGAAGCTCACCTTTTTTATAACTTTTAGACATATACTCACCTCAACTAATACCACATTAACACAAATACATAAATAAAAGCAACATTTGAAGATTCAAAAATAAAAAAAACTAACAATAAAGTTAGTTTTCAAATTTCATAATGGCAGGGGCGGAGAGAATCGAACTCCCAACAGTGGTTTTGGAGACCATTATTATACCATTTAACTACGCCCCTAA
>CAMNML010000012.1 GCA_946544685.1 uncultured Caryophanales bacterium
TATCAAATGTAACTTCAATTTGAGGTACTCCTCTTGGAGCAGCTGGAATATTAGTAAGTTGGAAATTACCAAGAGTCTTATTATCAGATGCCATACTTCTTTCACCTTGTAATACGTGAATATCTACAGCAGGTTGATTATCAGCAGCAGTTGAGAATACTTGAGACTTACTTGTTGGAATAGTAGTATTTCTTGGAATAAGAACTGTCATTACTCCACCAAGAGTTTCAATACCAAGTGATAATGGTGTAACATCAAGTAAAACTATATCATTAACTTCACCTTGTAATACACCACCTTGAATTGCAGCACCCATAGCAACAACTTCATCAGGGTTAACTCCCTTAGATGGTTCCTTACCTAATTCTTCCTTAATAATTTCTTGAACTCTAGGAATACGAGTAGAACCACCAACTAATAATACTTTATCAATGTCAGATTTAGAAAGTCCTGCATCCTTTAAAGCTTTACGAACAGGTTCCAAAGTAGAATCAACTAAATCACGAGTTAAGTCCTCGAATTTAGCACGAGTAATATCCATTTCAAAACTAATTGGAGCTCCGTCAACTTGAGCGATAAATGGTAAAGAAACTTGAGTAGAAGTCATATTACTTAAATCCTTCTTAGCTTGTTCAGCAGCCTCTTTAATACGTTGCATTGCCATCTTATCATCATGTAAATCAACTTTTTCTTGATCCTTAATAGAATCAACAATATAATCAACTAATTTATTATCAAAGTCATCTCCACCTAATTTATTATTACCAGATGTAGATAAAACTTCAAATACACCATCACCTATTTCAAGTATAGAAACATCGAATGTTCCTCCACCTAAATCGTAAACTAAAATTTTCTCATTCTTATCTTGTTTATCAAGACCATATGCTAAAGCAGCAGCAGTAGGCTCATTAATAATTCTTTCAACCTCTAAACCTGCAATCTTACCAGCATTCTTAGTTGCTTGTCTTTGAGCATCATTAAAATATGCAGGAACTGTAATAACAGCCTTAGTAACCTTTTCACCTAAATAAGCCTCAGCAGTCTTTTTAAGATCACCTAAAATCATAGCAGAAACTTCCTCAGGAGAATATTCCTTACCATTAGCTTTAACCTTCTTATCAGTACCCATTAATCTCTTAATAGAAGAAATAGTCTCAGGATTAATAACAGCTTGATGTTTAGCCTTAGATCCTACTAACATATCTCCATTCTTAAAAGCAACAACAGATGGAGTAGTTCTTCCTCCTTCAGCATTAGCGATAACCTTTGCTTCTCCACCTTCATAAACACATACACAACTATTAGTTGTACCTAAATCTATACCTATACATTTACTCATTAAAAATCATTCCTTTCCTATTCACTAACCTTAACCATTGCTGGTCTAATAACTTTATCCTTAAGTAAATATCCTTTTTGTAAAACCTCTAAAATCATTTCAGATTCAACTCCATCTCTTTTCTCAGTCATAATAGCTTGATGAAAAGCAGGATCAAATGGAACATTAGCCTCATCAATAGCTTTAATTCCATTCTTCTCAAGAACATTTACAAAATTACAATAAATCATCTTAAATCCAGATAAAAACTTAGAAACCTCATCCTCTAAATTATCATCATCCATGTTAATAGCTCTTTCAAAATTATCAACAATTGGCAATAATGATTTAGCTATATCTTCACTTGAATACTTAAGAAGTCTCTCAGTTTCTTCTTCCTTACGCTTTCTATAATTAACAAGTTCAGCCTTCTCTCTCAAAAGCTTATCCTCTAACTCACTAATTTTATTATAAGCCTCATTTAACTTATCAGTATGCTTATCCTTTTTTTTACTTTTTTTATCATTACAATGTCCACCGCATCCACAATTATCCTCTGGAGTACACTTACAATTTTCTCCGCAAGTACACTCATCTGAGCAATGACATTCATCACATGTACAATCACTAGAGCAATTACACTCTTCACCACAAGAACAATTCTCTTCACATGTACAATCTTTATTACATTCACACTTTTCTTCTTTCTTCATAGTGCCTCCTTAATTATCAATATTCTGTTTAATATAATTTAGAAGTGTTATAGCGCGATCATACTCCATTCGTTTAGGTCCAATCAAAGCAAGAGTACCCTCTTCACCATTAATATTATACTTAGTCTTAATAATAGTTAAATCATCATCAACTGAATTTTCACTACCAATATAAATATTAACACCATTATCTTCTTCCTTAATACTGTTAATAAATTCCTTATCCTCAAACTTACTAACAATATCACGAATCTTATCAGCATTATTAAACTCTGGCTGCATCAATATATTACGAGTACCATTCATCTTAAAATTATTATCACTAAAATCAGTAAAAGCATTATAAAATGCATTATATAAAACCTCGTGTTGTTTAACATACTGTCCAATTATTGGTTTAACTTCATTTTCAAGTAAATCACTTACTTCATTAATTGGAACTCCAACTATCAACTTATTAATTAAATCAACAGTTTGCTTAATTTCAGTAACTGAAACCTTCTCTTCCAATTTAACATTCTTATGTTCAACATGTCCTCTATCAGTTATCACAATCGCAATTAAATTTTCCTCATCAATTGGAACAACCTCAACTTTAGTAACCTTATTAAAACGAGATGTACTACCTAAAACAACCGCAGTATAATTCGTAATAGAAGAAATAATTTCCATACTCTTACTAATCGCATCAGATAAAACAATTGACTTATTATTAAAAACAGTCTCTAACTCCATAACATCACTCTTTTCAAGTTCACGAGGTTTCATAATATTATCAACATAATATCTATAACCCTTCTCACTTGGAACTCTACCAGAAGATGTATGAGTTTTCTCAAGTAGTCCCATATCCTCTAAATAACTCATCTCATTACGAATAGTAGCACTAGAACAATCTAAAATCTCACAAAGAGACTTAGAACCAATTGGTCTAGCAGTCTTAATATAATCCTCTATAATAAGTTGTAATAATCTTTCCTGTCTTTCACTAATCATTACATCACCTCTAATTAGCACTACAAATTCTTAAGTGCTAGTACCAGTATACTATTATATGTTAGCAATGTCAATATATGAGTGCTAATTTTATTTTTTTTTATAAAAATAAATAAAAAAAGTTAGCAAATACTAACCTCTTTCTCTAGTTCCTTAACTGATCTTTGAGGTGTAGGTAAATCCTCAGGCATTGTTCCGCCCATACTCTTAATAGCATCCCTAACCTTTTTACCAATCTCATAATGAACACTATTGGCTGTATATTCATTATCAACTTTATCTCTTTTTAACTTTGCTTCAGTCTGAGTTATTCTAAATATATTAGCGCCTAACTCTTCACTACTCATATTATCAAGAATATCCTCTCTATATCTTAACTTCTTCCTTTTTGCAATATCATTTGCACATTCACCATTATATAAACCTCTATATCCTGCATTATGAAACTCTGCTAAATTCTTAACTCCACTTTGAACAGCAGTTCTATTAAGCCAATAATTTCCTTCCTTGGTTTGCTTCCTTCTATATAATCTTTCCTCATCCTCACTTAAAAGTCCATACTCTTTTTCTGTTAACTCCATTTTCCTAGTTTGAACAGCAAAATAAGTTTGTCCTAAAGCAACAACATCTTTTTTAGGATCAGAATTTTGAACAATTAAATAACATGCATACCTTGATAACTTATAATCCTTTAATTTTCTTTTAGCATTTGATCCAATAGCGACCATAACGGCCACCTCGCCGAAATGGTTACTAACACTTTCATTACTATTGATACAACTAGTGATTGCTTTCTTTATAATCGGCAAAAACTTTCGATACTCACTATAATCTAATACTTTACCTAGTTCCCTTGCATACCAATACTCACATCCATTTTCATCAATGTGCTTAATACTTTCAAATACACTTTCATTATAATTTGTTATGCTATACATTATATTACCTCACTTTCTTATAAAGCAATTTTAACACACAGTTAAGTTAAAATACAACGCATTTTATTAATTTTATGTAAATTCATTAAACTTCACTTCCTATATATATATATCATTCAACAAAAAAATAAAAAATCCTAAAAAAAAAGGATACAGAAGAATATTTTAAGGATATTCATAATTATTTAAAAGAACAAAAAGATATTGATAAAAAATTGTTAGATAAAGCAAATTCTATTGAAAGATTTTTATCAGAAATACAAAAAAAAAATACGAAAGTATTTTCAAAGAAAAATAACTTTTTACTTTTATTGGTATTAGGTTATTTTTATAAAAAAAGGATATTACGCTTTGTTGCGTTAGCAATGAAAGTAGTAGACTTTATTTTTTTTTATGAAGTCGCAAGACAAAATAAAAAAGGCACCAATACTTTTTACAATAGTTTGTAGTATTGGTGCTTCTTGGATTTCCAAAGGATCTCCTTTGGCACACATTCCTAGTTGGCAAAATGCCGACTTGGTAGTGTGTTACTTATTTGCCATCAAATAAGTTTTGAGGATAATTAACATAATTAGTATGCTCTCCCAATTTAAAATAATTTTTTACTGATAATCACTTAAAAAGGGAAATTCAGCATTATTTTGAAGATAAGCATTTATTCCATCAACTAAATTTATATAATTATCTCTATCATCTTCAATATTGCTATTTTTTAATACTTCTAAAAAATCTTTATAAACTATTGTTACCATTTCCTTATTATCACTATTAACTAGCATAATATTATATAATCTATTAAGTTCATCATTAACAGTTTTAGAACTAGAAATTTTACCTTCAAGCATTGCAGCTTCTTTTGCTCTTTCAAAACTAATTTGTGAATATTTGTTAACTATTTCATTTGCTACAAGATTAATTCTATCATCTTCTAACAAATTACCATTATATTCAAAATCCATACTATCCTCTCCCTTTTCTATTCATTGTTTGGCCATTTGCTTTAATTACAGTTTCAGAATCTAAATGAATTGTTTTGTCAGCCCCTCGTAATACTTCTTTAATAAATGTAGTTCTAATAATATTCATAACTGTTTGTAAACTTCTAGCACCAGTATTTAATTCATATGCTTGTTCGGCAATTAAACCATAAACATCTTCATCAATGACTAATTTTTTTCCTATTGCTTCTATCCATTTCTTAAATCCTATTAATGGACTAATAGTAGATTCTCTTATTATTTTTTCTAATGACTCTTTACTATAATCATCTGTATGTAGATATGTGTTAAATCTACCTACAAGTTCTCGTTCTAGACCAATGCTCATTAAGTCTTGTGGAGTAATGCTATAAGTTTGTTCAAAAGAAGATTGAATAGTTTGACCAAATCCAATAGCTTGTCTTGTTTCAGTTTTCTTTGAACGCAAATCTGTTAATGCTCCAAGACATACAAAAGTTAATTTTGATGTATCAAATTCAATTTCACTCATATCAAATATACTATCGCCAACATGAATATTATATTTTCCTCCACCTAGAAAATCCAACAATTGTTGTTGAACAGCTTTTTTCATTTCTAATCCGCCACTTCTAGAATAGGCAATTTTATCAAATTCATCAAATACTATAATTCCTCTTTGAGCCATTTCTAGATCACCATCTGCTTTTCTATAAAGTTCTTTTAATACATCTGTAATATCTCTACCAACATAACCAGTAGAAGAATAATTTGTTATAGAAGATGATGTGAAAGGAATACCTAATTTTTCGGTAATTTCCCTTGTAATTGCTGTTTTTCCTGTTCCTGTTGGACCATCCATAAATATAATTGATCTTTGACCATCAGGTATATCTCCCATTTCAGCTAACAGTTTATTATTAACTATATTATAAAATAATCCTTCAGCTGCCACTTCTTGACCAATAAATTTCTTTTGAATTTCATCAAGTAATTGCCATACACTATCATCAAATTTAGTTACTTTTTTTTGATTTTGTGTTTGTGTTGATGATTTTAGGTCACCTTTTTCCTGTGATAAATCTTTCTTGCTAACACTACCATCTATAAGTGTGTAATTCTCTAATATTCTAAACAAAGGGTGTTGACTAATAAATTCACTTTTTAAATTATATTTATCTTTATAATATTCAAGAATTTTTGAACCACTAAAATTAATATCTTGTAATGACCTAATTACAACTTCAGGTGTTACAAAATTGATCGTTTTACCCCAGTTTCTTTCTTTTAGAATAGTTACTAAATCTAATTTTATATTTTTGTCAAAAAATTCTTCGTATTTTTCATTTTCTATTGGTGTTATATCACTTTCCTTAATGCCAATAAAATCAAATAAATTATCTAATTTAATGTCATCATATTGAGAAAATATTTCCTTCAAATTTCCTTCCACTAATAATCCAGCAATAAAAAGTGCCAACACTTTCTTATCTAGTTTAGTAAATTCATAATCTTTTGTACCAATTATATCATTAACAGTTCTATTTAAACTTTTATCTTTAATTATTGAATATATATCCATTGCTTTGTTAAGAAATAATTGAGTATCTTCTCTTAAATTACTATAATTCATATCACTATAATTCATATTCTAAACCTCCATATATAATAAAATTATACCAAAAATTAGGGAATTTGTATATTCATTTGACACTTTCCATAAAAATAAGATATTTGTAGTATTACATTTTTATAATATATTTAATGAATAATAATAATCATAAACATTTAATTGTTGATTGATTTTTAGTATTTATTTTTAAAGTCATATTGAAAAATATTAAATAGCATTTCTACTGAAAACTTTTTGTTTTTCTAATAATGATAACTCCATATATTTTGCTGATATAAATAGTAAATTATTATATTTAGCAAAATTAGTTATTACTTTTTTATAATCTTGATTTAATATTCCTAATACTTCTTTTAATAATCACATAAAACTTTCGATACTCACTATAATCTAATACTTTACCTAGTTCCCTTGCATACCAATACTCACATCCATTTTCATCAATGTGCTTAATACTTTCAAATACACTTTCATTATAATTTGTTATGCTATACATTATATTACCTCACTTTCTTATAAAGCAATTTTAACACACAGTTAAGTTAAAATACAACGCATTTTATTAATTTTATGTAAATTCATTAAACTTCACCTCCTATATATATCATTCAACAAAAAAATAAAAAATCCTAAAAAAAAAGATATCACTATACCTTTTTCTTAAATAATTTATTAAATATAAATATACCTATAAAACTACCACTTGTATCAATAAGAACATCCCTAATTTCACCAGATCTACCAGATACAAATAATTGATGTACTTCATCACTTATAGAATATAATAGACAAACTAATAATGAAATAAATAAACACTTATAAAAACTTACATTATACTCACGAACAAGTAAAGTAACTAAAATACCAAGAATCATATAAATAGTAAAATGAGCCATTTTTCTAACAGGATGAGTATATTTAACCTTAATATCATTTAATTCATCAGAACTAATATTCTTATTAAATACCTTGTAAACATTTCCAATTGTATTAGAAATAAATCCATCACTAAGTTCTGTAGAATCACTAGCAGGTTGATTAGATAAACTAAATATAAGACCCATCCATAAAACAATTAAAATAGAATAAATAATCTTACGCTTCAACTTGTTCCCTTTCCTTAAGTAAATCTTGATACTTACCTAAAATAATATATATATCCGCACAACTCATAAAACATAAAACGGCATTCTTATGTTTAAGTAACTTAGAAACAGTTTCAACACTTACCTTTTCACTATTAGGAACACCATCAATAATCTTATCACTAGAAGCATTTGGATAATCCTCTTGACGTTCCCTATCACAATGAATATCCATAACATAAGCCTTATCAGCAATCTTTAAACACTCAATAAAATCAGATAAAAGTGCCTCTGTTCTAGAATAAGTATTAGGTAAAAATACAGCTACTATTTCCTTATTAGGATACTTTTGACGAGCAGCCTCTAAAGTAACCTTAATTTCAGTTGGATGATGAGCATAATCATCTATAACAACAATATCACCATAGACAGTCTCCTTAAATCTTCTTTTTGCACCTTTAAAAGTCTTCATTAAACGAATAATATCATTAACGCTAATTCCATAATAATCACAAACTATAATAGCAGATAATGCATTTAAAATCATATGACGACCAAATAAAGGAAGCTCAAAATGTCCATAAAAAGAACCATTCATATAAACGTCAAAACTACTACCAGTACTAGTTAATTTAACATTGGAAGCAACAACATCATTATTATCATTAAATCCATAATAAATAACCTTTTTATCAAAAACAATATCACGAATATTAGAATCATCACCACAAGCAACTATAAAATTAGACTTATTTCCAAATATTCTAAAAGTATCCTTAATCTCCTCTATACCGCCAGGATAACACTCAGTATGATCAAGCTCAACATTTGTAATAACAGAAATAAACGGATGATAAGCTAAAAAATGTTTATTATATTCATCACTTTCAATAACAAAAATTTTATTATCCTTATTCGCATAACCAGTACCATCACCTACAAAATAAGAACAACCTAAAACATCATCAATAATATGACTAATAAGTAAACTAGTTGTAGTTTTACCATGAGTACCACATACACTAACAGTCTCAAATAACTTAGTAACCGATCCAACTACCTCATTATAATCCATTACTTTAAGTCCCAACTCACGAACTCTTTTAATCTCCGGATGATCAGCTGAAAAAGCACGAGAATAAGTAACAATAGTATCAGGATCAATATCATGAGCCTCATAATATATTTTAATACCCCTCTTACTTAACCCTTCCTCTGTAAACTTATAATAACGAGTATCATCATAACCAGTTACATCATTACCTAAATCACTCAATATATTAGCTAAAGTACTCATTCCTGATCCCTTAATACCTATACAATAATATTTCATAAAATCACCTTCACATAAATTATACCATTTTATTAAAAGAAAAAGAAGAAAAACTAACTTTCTTCCATCTCATCTTCTGTAACAATAGATAAGTCAAGAGTATCGTCATCTATATCATCATCTATATCATCATCAATGTTATCAATAGAATCTAAATCAGTAGAAGAATCATCATCTTCTAAAGCATCATCTTCCTCTTCAGATTCAACTTCTTCATCACTAATATCCTCTTCATCATCAAGTTCTAATTCTACTTTATGGTTTTCAGTCAAATCCCATAAACCACCATCAAGCATATAAAATCTTTTATCTATAGTAAGAGATGTATAATAATCACCAATTTTTGAAGAAAAATCATCATCACTTAACTCTAAAAGCTCACATATATTTTTAAATAAATCAGCAGTATTCATTGATTTTTTATTTTCTTTTAAAAGTAAATATGTTAAATCAGTATAACTCATTAATTCAATTTCTTCTTTAGACATTTTTTTAAGTTCCATAAACTCCTCCTAAACAATGACTATTTAATTTTATCATGTATTTTCTAACTGTCAATACTTTTTATACAAATTTATACAATTACCACTTTACACTATACTCATAAATATTTCCAGTATCAACTATTTTATACTTAAAAAACAAATGATTGGAACTAATTCTTTTATCAATAACATCAAGTGTCATATTTACACTCAAACCATCAACAAAAGAATAACAAATAAAATTAGAAAAATCAAACACTAATTTATAACTATCACTAATACGTTCCAATACTAATTTATTCAAATCAAAAATATTATTAACTCCATCATTATATTTAATCATATTGTTATCAAATATACCATCAAAAACATCATTAATAACAATACTATCATTCTCAACCAATTTTACACTAAACAAAATATCAAAACTCCTTGACAGTAATTATAACACGCAAAAATATAAATGTAAATTTTTTTAAACCAAATGTTTAATTTATACAAAAATATCAAATAATAATAATGGTGATCATATGAAATTAATAAAAAAAGCAATTAAAATAAATATAATATTACTAAGTATTTTAATACTTTCATATACATCACTTTACATTTATGGACATTTTACAAAAAAACTTTCAGTAACACTCGCAAATAAATACTATTTCTATGATATAAATAACAATCTATATAATGGAAACAACGATAACTGGGTTAAACTAGATCAAATATCAGATAACTTAATAAATGCAACAATATCAGCAGAAGACAAACACTTCTATAACCATATAGGATTTGATTATCCAAGAATACTAAAAGCATTAATAAATAATATAAAAAGTAAAAAAACAGTAGAAGGAGCATCAACCATAACACAACAATACGCAAAAAATCTATTTTTAGACTTCGGAAAAACATGGACAAGAAAACTACAAGAAGCATGGATAACAATAAAACTAGAAAGCCAATATAAAAAAGACGAAATATTAGAAGGATACTTAAATACAATAAACTATGGTGGAGTATTTGGAATAGAAAATGCATCGCTCTATTACTTTAATAAACACGCAAGTGAACTATCACTAGCAGAAGCAACAATACTCGCAGGAATTCCAAAATCACCATCTAACTACTCTCCAATTGAAAATGAACAAAACGCAAAAAAAAGACAAGACACAATTTTAAATAATATGGTTAAAAATAAATACATAACAAAAGAGCAAAAAGAAGAAGCAAAACAAGAAACACTAGAATATATTGGGGAAAATAATACAGATAAAATAACATCATTAATGTACTATCAAGATGCAGTAATAGATGAATTAAAAAGCATAAAAACAATACCACAATCATTTCTAGATACAAAAGGACTAAAAATATACACAACACTTAATCAAGAATATCAGAAAATACTAGAAGAAAAAATAAAAAATAATTTAAAAGACAATAATGAAACACAAATATCATCCATAATATTAGACCCTAAAACAGGAAAAATACTCGCTCTAATTGGAGGAAGAGACTATAAAACAAGCCAATATAATAGAGCTACTCAAGCAAAAAGACAAGTTGGATCAACAATAAAACCATTTCTATACTATGCTGCATTAGAAAATGGATTTACAGCATCAACAACATTCACAAGTGAAAAAACAACATTCTCATTTGAAGATGACAAAACATATAGTCCAAAAAACTATAATGATAAATATCCAAATAAACCAATAAGTATGGCAGCAGCAATATCTTATTCAGATAACATATATGCAGTAAAAACACATCTATTTTTAGGAGAAGAAACACTAGTAAATCTAGCTCAAAGAATAGGAATCAAAACTAATTTAGAAGCAATACCTTCACTCGCACTAGGAACAGAAGAAATAAGTTTAATCGAAATGATGGAAGCATATGGAACTTTAGCAAGTGGAGGATATAAAAACGAACCATACTTAATAGAAAAAATAGAAGACGAAAAAGGAAATATACTTTATGAACATAAAAACAAATCAGAACTTGTACTAAACGAAAGTCAAGTATTTATATTAAATGAGCTACTAACAAGTACATATCAAACAGAATTCATAGATTATAACTATCCAACACTAATAAGTCTATCAGGAAAACTATCAAAAAAATACGCAATAAAAACAGGAACAACGAATACAGACAGATTAATATTTGGATATAATAAAGATCTATTAATAGGAGTATGGAATGGATATGATGATAACAGAGAATCACCAGCAGAAGACAATCAGATATCAAAAAATATCTGGTATGAAACAATAGAAGAATGTTTAAAAGACAAAGAAGAAAGTTGGTACGAAATACCAAATAATGTTGTAGGAGTACTAGTAGATCCTATAACAGGAGAACTTCCAGATAAAAATACAAAACATAAAAGAATGTTTTACTACATAAAAGGAACAGAACCAACATACGAAGATATTAATTTAGATGTATTAATTCCTACAATAAAAGAAGAAAACTAAAAAATGCACCAAAAAGTGCATTTTTTTATTCTAATATAGCCTTAATTCTTCTAACTCCAGCAGATGAAGCTTCTTCTTTCTTAATCTTAAATGTACCTAAACATCCAGTACTGCTAACATGAGGACCGCCACATAATTCATGAGAAACATCACCAATAGAATAAACAGTAACAATATCAGGATACTTCTCAATAAACATACATTCAGCACCCGACTTCAAAGCCTCTTCTTTAGTCATTTCTGTCTTTGTAACAACTAAATCTTCTTTAATCCATTTATTAACAAGATCCTCAACCTGAGTCTTCTCTTCATCAGTTAACTTATGATCACAAGAAAAATCAAATCTCATCCTTTCAGTTGTAATATTAGATCCCTTTTGATGACAATCCTTATTAACAACAACCTTTAAAGCAGCATTTAATAAATGAGTAGCTGTATGATACTTAGTCTCTATTTCACTATTACCAGCAAGTCCACCTTTAAATTTACCAGCAGAAGCAGTACGAGATAACTCTTGATGTTCTTGAAATTTCTTATTAAATCCTTCAACATCAACCTTAAGACCCTTCTCACCAGCTAACTCAATAGTAAGCTCAATAGGAAATCCATAAGTATCATATAAATGGAATGCAGTTAATCCATCAATATCTCCATTATTAGCCCTCTTCTCAAATTCCCTTAATCCTTTTTCAAGAGTTCTATTAAACTTTTCTTTTTCAGTTTTTAAAACTTCTATCACAACATCTTTATTATCAACTAATTCCTTATAATATCTTTTATACTCATCAATAATAGATAAAGCAATTCTAGAATCCCAATCACCATTTATATCCATGCCTAACTTTTTAGCATGTCTAATAGCCCTACGAATAAGTCTTCTTAAAATATACCCTTGATCAGTATTAGAAGGCTTAATACCAGCATAATCAGCACTTATAAAAACAGCAGTTCTAATATGATCAGCAATAATTCTAATACTCTCTTCATTACCTAAATAACTTTTACCTGAAACTTCTTCAATAGTAGAAATAATTGGTTTCCACAAAGAAGTTTTATAGTTATCATCAACACCTTCTAAAACAGCTAGTACCCTTTCATAACCCATACCAGTATCAACATTTTTCTTAGGAAGATCAACAACAGATCCATCCTCTTTTCTATTAAATTGCATAAAAACATTATTCCATATTTCAACCCATCTATCATCATCAACATCAAATACTGGTGGTATTTCATCATCACTTCTAAAATAGAATATCTCAGTATCAGTACCACATGGTCCAACATCCCCTGCAGCCCAAAAATTATCCTCAACTGTAGAAGCAATATGACCCTCACTAATACCTAAACTAAGCCATAAATCATGAGCCTCTTGGTCATAAGGAACAATACCACCACCATAAACAGTAACAGCAAGTCTATCAGTAGGTATGTTCAAAACTTTAGTTAAGAAATTAAAACTATAAGTAATACTTTCCTTCTTAAAATAATCACCTAAACTCCAATTACCTAACATCTCAAAAAAAGTATGATGAGTCTTATCACCCACTTCATCTAAGTCATTAGTTCTTATACACTTTTGATAATCACATAATCTAGTACCATAAGGATGTTCCTCGCCCATCAAATAAGGAATTAATGGTTGCATACCAGCAGTATTAAATAAAACTGATGGATCATTCTCTGGTACAACTGGAGCACTTGGTATTTGCTTATGACCATTTTCAACAAAATAATTTATAAATAAATCTTTCAAATTCACATTAATCACGTCCTATAACACTTCGAATTTCTTCCACTACCTCATCAATTGACATATTAGTAGAATCAATATAAACCTGCTCATCAGTACGTTTTAATGCACCAACAGGCTTATTCATATCATTATAATCTCTTGCTTTAATATTTTCAAGTATTTCATCATAATTTACAGACATTCCTTTTTCTTTATTCTCTTTAAAACGTCTATTAGCTCTTTCATCAATACTTGCATCCAAATAAAATTTATAATTAGCATTAGGTAAAACTACAGTAGTAATGTCTCTTCCTTCCATAATAACATCTAAACTCTCTGACATTTTTCTTTGCATATCAACCAATACTTCTCTAAGAGGAATAATACTAGAAACAGGAGAAACTATTTTAGTAACATCCATAGTTCTAATCTCTTTAGTAACATCAGTTCCGTTTAACATAACCTTGTCACCAATAAACTGTATATCAGCATTCTTAGCAAGTTCAACTATCTTATTTTCATCAGTAATATCAATCTTATTTTTTAAAATCAAATAAGCAATACACCTATACATTGCACCCGTATCAATATAAACTAAATTTTCTAAATCAGCAAGTATCTTACAAACTGTACCTTTTCCACTACCCGCTGGACCATCTATCGCAACAACTCTCATACTACACCTCTTCCAATACATCATATATTTTATCTCTTAAATCTTCTTTAGAACCATTATTATTTATAATAAAATCATAATCGCTATAATTATCTAATCCTGTTTCAGTAGAATGATTTTGCTGTTCAAAAGTTAAATCATTACTTTTACCTAAAACATGAATAGCAGAAACATTAGAAAAATTATCTTTAATAATAGATATCTCATCAACAAATCTAGCATCACTTATAACAATAACATCAAAAAAATATGAATAAACTCGAATATCATCAATTACTCTATCAATTAACATACTAGGATTAATCTTATTCTTAATAAGTTCAACACCGACCTGCTGCAAAAAATCCCTAGGTTTAGTAGATTCACTACCATCCCAACCTAAAACTTCTTTAGCATACAACTTCAAATAAAAAGCATAACTAATAATAACAGTTTTTAAACAATGTTCATTATAATAATCTTTAATAATACTAGCGCACTCATTCTTACCACTCTGTGCTTTTCCAGATAATATAATTATTCTAGGATTTTTATTAACAAATTCCATATTATTCCTCGTCATTAAACTTAAGCAAATTATATTTATCATCAAAATATGTAAATATCGCCTTACATGAAGCAATAATAGGAGTAGAAACAAACATACCTAAAATACCCCAAAAATGACCAAAAACTAATAAACCAATCATAATAGTTACCGGATGTAATTTAGTAGTCTTACTCATTACCATAGGTTGTATGAAATTACCCTCCAAGAATTGAACAACAACAATAATAACTAATGTAAGTATACCTATAGTAGTACTTTGAGAAAAACCAACAATAACTGCAGGAATTCCACCTATATAAGGACCAGCATATGGGATAATATTAGTTAAAGCACAAAATAATGCAAATAAGAATGGAGCTTTCAAGCCAACAACACCAAATCCTATAGAACTTACAATAAAAATAAGTAATGCATCAAGCATTGCGCCTATAACAAACTTTCTTAAAGAAGTATTAACTTCGTATATAATTTCATTCATATTACGTTGAATCTTCTTAGGAAATAATGTAATAATAGTATCATTAATATTATCAAAACTCAACAGCAAATAAAAACCAATAACCAATCCTACAATAATAGAACCCATACCTGAAAATAAATTTTTTACAAAAACAACTAAGAATGATGGAAGTTCAGACGTAAGATTAGTACTAAAAACTACAATTTTCTCAAAAAGTTCCCTCTTGAAAGCATCAACATCAAGACCATCGATAATTGAAAGTTTTTCAACACACTGATCAATGATAGACTTAGAATTATCTATTATATTAGGAATAACTTTTATAAACTCATTCAACTGTTCAGAAAGAAGAGGAATAAGTCCACCCATAACAATAATAATAAATCCAATTAATATTAAATAGGTTATTGTAGTACCAATACTCCTTCTAATACCTTTTCTTTGAAGAAACTTAACAAAAGGATCAAAGAGCCATGCAATTACAAAACCAATAAATAAAGGCGAAATTACTTTAAGTAAAGTTAAAAGAAAATCAAAAATTCTAATTTCTTTAGTAAGCCTAATTAAAGAATAAACACCCAAGACAATCAGTAAAACATATAAAATTTTTACAACATTACGTGAAAAAGAAATAAGTTCATTTAGTTTTTTACTATCAATCTTATCATCAAAACTTTTCTTTTTATTGAACACAATATCACCTCAAGAATATTATAACAAATTATAAATTCATTTACAACGAAAAAGAAATACTATAATAAGCATTTCCTAAAAATTACCAAGTAACCAATTTTCAAATCCACCGTCAATATTAACAACATTAAAACCAAGCTTAGAAAGAATAATGCAAACATTTCTACTAGTAAATCCATGCTGACAATACAAATAATATTTATTATCTTTATTAATATAATCATAAGGTCTAAGAAGTAATTTATCAGAAGGAACATTTAAGGATCCAGGAATATGACTATTATTATATTTTTCAACACTTCTAAGATCAATAATATTAATATTAGATAGCTTAACAAAATCACGCATATTAATGCTTAACATAAAAACTCACCCACTATATTATATGTTCAAAACATAAAATATTAAGTGAATGAGTTTACATTATTCATCACTAAAGAAATCATCAAAAAATTGATCATCAGTAATTTTATTATCATCAAAACTATCACTCTCAGAATCAAATGAATCAATATCGCTCTTTATATCATCAAACGATTCATCGATAACTTCAAATGATTCATCAGCTTTATTATCTTTTTCAACTGTTTCATTTTTCTTATTAGAACTATTAGCTTGTTTTTCTCTTTCCTCTTCAGCTTCTAATTCAGCAATTTTAGCATCAATTCTTTTTACCAAATCATCAACATCAAAAGAATTGTTAGGTTTAGGAGCTTGTCTATTACCGATAAATGGATTATTGGCAGCTGGCATTCCACCCATTGGCATTCCACCCATTGGCATTCCACCAAATGGCATTCCACCAAAAGAAGGACCACCTGGAGTAAATGGTTGACTACCATTCATCATTTTATTAATGCTTTCTTCTTTAGCCTTTTGAACATACCCTTTTATATCAAATAACTGTATGTCATGTTTAACACGAGTTGGATACGTAGCTTTAGGATAAGTTTTACCCCATAAGTTTTCTTTTTCCATTTGCCAATTAGGCTTCATTTTAGTCTTAAAAGGCATCATACGAAGACGTAAAATAATCATCGTCCATTGAGGCAAACGCTGCAAATCACTAACAGTAACAAGCGGCATAGAAGAAGTCTTCTCCTTCTCTTTAGATTTAACCTCACCACACATTTTACTTATCTCTTCCAAAGCTGCAATTTCACTACTAATAAGGTAAATAATGTTACCACAGTTACCCTTAATTGTATCTCCTTCTTCTTTACCATAAACTTTAGAAAGCTGTGCATAATTTTGAATTATAAAATTAAACCTAATATTTCTACTACGTGCAGCTGTAACCATTGTTGTAACATCTTTTAAAGGTGGCATATTAGCAAACTCATCTAGAATAAAATTAGTTCTATAAGGTAATTTACCACCACATTCCTGTGCAACATCAATTAATGTTTCGTAACATTGTTTAATAAAAATAGTAACTAAAGAATGATATGTTTTTTTCTCATCTTGAATAACCAAGAAAACTGCAGTCTTCTTTCTACCAATTTCCTTCATATCAAAATCACTATGAGATAACATTTCACTCAAATTTTGTCTTGAAGTAAAAAGTTTTACCTTTTGTTTAAAAACAGATAAAATACTACCCTTAGTATCACTTGGCGCCATCAAAGTACTCGAAGCATTTACATATGCAGGACTAGCAGGATCTTTAGTATTAAAATATTCTTTAACATATGTACTTCCCGCAAATTTTTCTTCACCTATAGTAGTCATTAAATTAATAGAATTTAAATTAATTTGTTCTTCAGTAGCATCATCAAATAAAGCCAACGCTAAACCACAAAAATAGTCAGCACTAGTTTTCTCCCAAAAAGGATCCGCATTACTGCTTTTTTCATCATAAAGAATATTCATAGCAAGGTCATCTAAAAGTTCATTAGCCTTATCTTGATTCCCCTCTTTAAATAATGAATAAGGAAGACCTAATGGATTCCATGAATTTCCTTTCTGTGGATCACGAAAATTAAGAAGAACAATATTATAACCTTTTTCTCTTAACTCAACAGCATTATTCTCATATATCTCACCTTTAGGGTCAGTTATAATCATTGATTCTCCCTTTTTAGCAAGAGACTTAACCATTGGTTGAACAAGCATTTCAGTTTTACCACTACCTGTAGAACCAATAATTAAATTATGATATTCTCCATTATCAACCCACATTTCCTTACCATTATTAATTAATGGAATACCAGCATACTGAGAACTCTCATCCGATGGATGAACCATCTTTAAAACCTTTTTCATTTCTTTTGTAGTAAGCCATCTAGAATAATTTTTTTCTTTTTTAGGACTAGTAGAAATACCAACGCCTTTTTCCATTTCATAAAAATGCGAAGTAACACTAGTAATAATAACTATTAAAATAATAACGTACAATACCAAAGTTGCAATAACATATTTTGCTTCAAACGCAGGAAGCGGATTAAACCCAGAAAAAGTACCAGTTTGAGCTAAAGAAGATAAATTCAAAATAATTAAACAAACTAAGTACAATAAAAACAAACTAAATAAAAGAAAAATAGCGATATCCTTAGGTTCAGCTCTAAATTTAAGTTTCATATTTCCTCCTATATAATTCAAAAAGATAATAAACTATAAATATTATACACTTACTAAAATTTATATTCAAGAATAACAATTAAAAATTAATACGTACATGATGTATACCTTTTAGAAGTCTTATGATCAAATTGATATAAATCCTCACAATGCATCATAGGTTGACTATAAAAAAATTTATCAATTATAAACTCAATCTTCCCATCATTAAAAACATCTAAAACCTTATTTACAACCATAATCTCTAAATTAGAAATACTATCAGAAGTATTAAATTTTATATCATAAAAAGTACCATCATCTATAACATAAACAGCCGAAAAGAAATTAGATGAATTCAAATCAGTATAATTTGAAACAGAAACAATCTTTTCAAGAATACCATCCTTATCCAAATCATAATCAAATGAAGAATAAACATAATTACTAGAATTTGTAATTATACCTTTAAAATTAATATAATCATCAACAAATGAAGAAGGAACATCTTCATAATCAAAACCAAAAGAAATAATATTAACCTTATTCTTATTTGTAACAGCAAACACCTCATAATCAGAATTTATATTATTTTTTTCCTTATCATATAAATATAATCCTTTTGAAAACCCTAGATAATATTTTCCAATATATTCATCACCAGAAAAAATATCATATTTTTTAGATATAAATTTATGATAATTTTTTATATAATTCCATGAATTATTTCTATAAACAAAAATGCCGTTTACATCATTAACAATTACAAAATCTTTTCTTATAAAAGAATTTATAATTAAAAAAACAAAATAGATAAAAAATAATATTACAAATAATAAAATATAATTTTTCTTATCATAAAACTTTTCACTCATTTTATCCCTCATTCTTAAACAAAACAGCACGAGTAACACCACCAACTGCATAATCTGTAAACAAATCAACAGCATTATGCCCTGGATCAAAAATATAAACAGTATCACCTACAACTCTATCAACAGCAACCCAGTGTCCACCATTTCTAACACCAATCATAACATAATATCCCTGTTTTTGCCATGCATCAATTTGAGCAGCTTTTTGTGATTTAGAACCACTTAAACCTGGATTATCTACAACTTTGAAATTAGGTGCAACACTATCCCATGTTCCCCACATAAGTCCACCGCCAGCAGAAAAACCAGCATGTTGAACAAAAACACCAGGATTAAAATCGTCAACAAGTAAAGTAGTACCAGACATTGCAATTAAAATAGATGTAGAAGTAGCATAACAACCAATACCACATATAGTATTAGGCCCCAATCTATTACTACCCCATCTTGGATCACATTGCTTCCATGTAGCATAATCACCAAGAGATCTAACAAGAGCACTTCCAGTAGCCGTACCTCTTGTAGAAGTATACTCCGAAACACCAGTACTACCAGTACGATAATCAACAAATTCTTTTTTTCCACCTACATAATTACAATTTTCATCATATCCAGCTTGATCACTCATTAAACCAGGACATAACCTAGAAGCACTGCTTTCTTCAACATCACAATTAAATGGATTTGTCATACAAGTAAGGCAACTATTAAATGTATTATCAGAACCAAAAGCAAAAGAAAAAACAGTTCTTATAATAGGAATTAAAAAGAAAATAACAAATGCAGCTAAAATATTATGAACCATTTTTTTCTTAGCCTTTTCCATCTCATCAGCAACTTTTCCAGAAATAATTACTTTTAAAAAGGAAATAATACCCATAATAACCAATAATAAAGGAACAATTATCCTAACTATCACTAAAATAATTGAAATAAAAGATGCAAAAACAAAAGGAAATCTCTTATCGTTACCACAAACAACATAATCAGCAGCACGCACAATATTAGGTGACATTAATAAAACAAATAACAAAAATTTCTTAAAAAACTTGTTCATATCACACCTCAACTATAAATAGTTTAACACATTACAAAAACTAAATCAATATAAGAAAAGAACCGTTACATTTTTATTATATAACAGTTCTTTAATCTAATTTAAATTTTCTATATCAACAATAGATAAACCAGTTATCGTTGAAATAACATTAACATCAAGACCTTGTTCTAATAATCTCTTAGCTATTTGAAGTTTTTCACTATGCTACCCTTTAAAAATCCATCTCGTTCGCCTTCATCTTTAATAGAATTCATAAGCTTCTTTTGAACAAACTCATAATCATATTCATCTACAAACTTGTTATTCATACCCAATCTCCTTAATTCCTCAATGATAAAATAATTAGGATCAGCCTTATCAACTATAGAATACATTTCATCATAACTAGTACAAGAAAATAATCTTAATCTTTTATCAATTTCGTTACTTCTATGATAACATACTTTGTTAAATATTGGCAAGATTAAAAACTAATACAAATGAGTGATTTTTATAAATAATTATAAAAAAAATACAGATAATTAAAATCTGTATAAATAAAAAATTAAAATCAGTAAAAATATAATTACAAATAATAAATAATTGTAATTTCGAAAAAAATGAAAAAAAAGTATAGTTTTTCTATACTTTTAAATTATTGATTTCTTCTATACTTAATCCAGTACATTCAGAGATAAAATCAATATCTAAATTTTTTTCTAGCATCTTCTTAGCTATTTCAAGTTTTTCATCAATCTTTCCTTTTTCATAACCCTCATCCTTAATAGAATTCATAAGCTTCTTTTGAACAAACTCATAATCATATTCATCAACAA
>CAMNML010000013.1 GCA_946544685.1 uncultured Caryophanales bacterium
GTTATTATTGGTTTTAATATATTTATTATTATATTATAGATGTTAATCCATAAGTCTCTTGTTGCATATAAAATCAGTATTATTAATAGTAGTAGTAATGTATTTAATAGTTTATAGTTTAATGTATCTTTTATCATATTAAAGTATATTAATTTTTTAATTTAAAATGAAAAAGTTCATTTTTGAACTTTTCTATTGTACTATTATTATTCTTCTTTCAACCGCTTGATTTCCAGATGAATCTGTTGCTGTATATGTTATTACATATTTGCCTGGTATATCTGATACGCTGCTATTTGTTCTTACTGATACATTTTTGTCATAGTTATCTGTTGCTTGTACATTTGTCATTAGATTGAAGTCTTGTAATTCTGATCTTTGTATTGTTGTACTTGATGGTATTGTTATTACTGGTGGTGTCGAATCTCTTACAATTACAGTTCTTGTTGCAGATGTTGTTATTCCGTTGTCTGTTGCTTCATATATTACATTATATGTTTGTGGTTTTGTTGTACTTATATTTGCAACTGTATTATCACCTTTTTTTATCGTTGGATTAGGTACTGTTAAGTCGGAACCATCACTTGTCATTGCTGTTGCTCCTAACTCTTCATATTCTGAATATACTTCTACATATTGAATATAATCACCATTTAATATAAGTATTGGAGAGTTGTAATTAATGTCCTGTGTTACATTTTCTAAATCAATTAAAGATAAATTAAAATTATATTTTTCTTCATTTCTAGTGATTGTTATTAATGATTCGTTTGAAAAATCTTTTCTTGTTTTAGGGTTCTTTATATTTAGTGGTAAATAACCTTCTTGCTTTAAAATTCCTAATTTAATTGTTATGGATTTATTTGTTTCAAGTGTGCTGGTGTTTTCTATTAAAAAATCATTAGCAGCTTTTTTTATTGTGTTTACTTGAGTTCTATATGATGTTTCTTTACTGTTTTTTATTGAATCTCCTACCTTTGGTATTATTACTATACTTAATAGTCCTAGGATAACTATAACGCCTAATAGTTCTACTAGTGTAAATGCTTTATTCTTCATATTTGCCTCCAATTATGATATAATCTATTCTATTTAAATTATATCATAGTTAATTAATTTTCACAAAAAATTTTTATAAAAAAAAGAAGTCTTATGACTTCTATCCGTTTATTTGTTTTGCAACTTCTTCTGCAAAATTTTCTTCTTTCTTTTCAATTCCTTCTCCAACTTCATAACGAGTCATTGAAACAATTTTTCCACCATTATCTTTAGCATATTTTCCTACGCTCATTGATGGTTCTTTTACAAATGCTTGTTCTTCTAAGCATATTTCTTCATAGTATTTTCTAATTCTACCTTCAACCATTTTTTCAGCAATTTCTGCTGGTTTTCCTTCATTGATTGCTTGTTCTTTTAATACTTCTCTTTCTTTTTCTACTAATTCAGAAGGTACTTCTTCCTTAGTTACATATAATGGTTTCATAGCTGCTGCATGCATTGAAATATCTTTTGCAACGCCTTCTTCTACATCTGATACAACTGTTAATACAGCGATTCTTCCACCCATGTGAATATATGAACCAAATGTTTCGTTGTCTTTTTTAGTAATTCTTTCAAATCTTCTAAATGATAATTTTTCTCCAATTGTAGCTGTTTTAGCTATGATTAAGTCATTAATTGTTCCTTCTGAAGTTTTAAGTTCTAATGCTTCTTCCATAGTTTTAGCATTACTGTTAATAAGTGTTTCTAGTATTTCATCAACAAGTGCTTTGAATGTATCGTTCTTAGCAACGAAGTCTGTTTCTGAATTTACTTCGATTATAGCAGCATCATTTCCTTTTACTAAGATTGCAGCTATACCTTCTGCAGCTATTCTGTCAGATTTTTTAGCAGCTTTAGCGATTCCTTTTTCTCTTAACCAGTTAATTGCTTCTTCTTTGTTTCCATTTGTTGCTTCTAGAGCTTTTTTACAATCACTTAAACCAGCATTTGTTAAGTCTCTTAACTCTTTTACCATTGCGGCTGTTATATTCATATATTTCCTCCTTAATTAAAAAAGATGAAATAATCATCTTTTAGTCTATTTTAAAGCATCTACAAGTTCTTGTTTTTTCATTGTAGAATAACCTTTAATTTCTTTAGCTTTTGCCATTTCACGAAGTTCTGCTACTGTTTTGTTTGTTAAATCTTCTTTAACTGCGGCTTTTTTCTTTTCAGTAGTTTTCTCTTCTTTTGGCTCTTCTACTTTTTTATTAGACTCTTTTGCAAATGATTTTTTTTCAAAAGGTTTTTTGTTTCCTTTATTAAATCTCTTATTGTCTTCAAATCTTCTTGGTCTGTCTTCTTTTTTCTTTACAGAATCTACAGCTTTTTGCATTATTTCGTTTGGATTAGAAGTTTTTTCATCGCTTACATAATCAACTAGTTTTCCACCGTTTGCTTCAACAATTGCGTTTGCCATAACACCAGTAATTAGTTTTACAGCTCTAATTGCATCGTCATTTCCTGGGATTACATAGTCTACCATGTCTGGATCACAGTTAGTATCTACAATACCAAATACTGGGATTCCTAAGATTCTTGCTTCTTTAATAGCGATATCTTCTTTTGATGGATCTACTATATATAAAGCTTGTGGTAACTTATGCATATCTCTAATTCCACATAATACTTTATTTAATTTGTCATATTCCTTTTTAAGTTTGATAACTTCTTTTTTAGGTAATACATCAAATGTTCCATCTTTTTCCATTTTTTCGATTTCTTCTAATCTCTTAACTCTTTTTCTAATAGTTCTGAAGTTTGTTAAAGTTCCTCCTAACCATCTTTCATTTACATAGTAAGATTCACTTCTTAAAGCTTCTTCTTTAACTGCTTCTTGAGCTTGTTTTCTAGTTCCTACGAATAATACTTTTCCACCGTTTGCTGCAATATCCTTAAGTGCTGCATAGGCTTCTTCAATCATTTTAGCTGTTTTTTGTAAATCGATTATATAAATCTCATCTCTTGCTGTAAAGATATATTCTTTCATTTTTGGATTCCATCTCTTTGTTTGATGTCCGAAATGTACTCCAGCTTCTAATAAATAGTTCATTGACACAACTGTCATTTTCATTCCTCCTTTTGTTATTTCTTCCGTATGTTTCTGGTTCTACACCACCTATTGGCACTAGGCATAGAAATCCACATACGTGTTTTTTTAAAAAAGCCAATACTATTATAGCATAAATATTGAAATTTAAAACAATTTTTTAAAATTTTTTATAATTAATTTGAAAGTAATTTGACTTTAATATATTATTGTGTTAGAATGTATGTAGTGAAGCAGTACTTCATATAATATAAAAAGAGATATACTTGATATTGGCGTGTTAGGTATTTATCTCCGAGTATTTATCGTTGAAAACACCAAACTCGTATGAGCTAGGTGTTTTTCTATCTTCTTTTGCGTCTTTTTGGAATTCCACGTACTACCAAAAGAATAAGTAGTACTAGGACTAAATTGTAATCCATAGTAGATCCTTTCTAGTAATTTTTCCATATAGACCACCTCCTTAAAACAATGGAGGCAAACACCTAACTATCTCGTATATCTCAGCTATAATTATAACTTATAATTAATTTTGTTGCAATGTTTATTTTTTTTGTTAATTTATTTCTTCTATTATTTTATTGAAATGTTCTATTCCTTTTTCTACTGCTTCAATAGTTTTTATACAAAAATCATCTCTACTATCTATTCCAACTATTTTTATACATTCTTCTATTGATTTATCATTAATACTATCACTAAATTCTATTATTGAATCAAATTGTATTTCTTTATTATTGTATTTTTCTATAATGTATGTTGTTAATGGCAACGATATAACATTCCATGTGTCTTTAAATATTTGATTTCTATTTGATGCATATTTTTCAAAGGCCTCTATTGTTTCTTCATAATATTCGTCATTAAATACTTCTTTATACAGTTCTTCATTTATATCTTTTTTAATTTTATATAAATATATAATTTTATATATATAATAGGAATAATATATTTTTGCATTTAATGTTCTTATAAATCCATAATAAGTTTTATTATAATCATTTAGGTATGAATCTTTCATATCTTCGTAGAATATCATTTCTGTAGAATATGATACTGCTTCTGTTAATAAATCACTTACTATATTTCTATTTTCCTTAGGCTGATTTAAATAATGCATTAATTCATGAATTAGTACTCCACAATCAAATATAGAGTTTTCTAGTAGCAATTCTATTTTTATTTTATCTTTTTCCTTATCATAATGTATTATTCCATCTTGTATAGTGTCATAATATTCATTTTTTGGTTTTTCTTTATTTACAATGACTAGTATTCCTTTATCTATAAGTGCTTTTATATTTATCTTTATTTTATGATTATCTAAGAATTTTTGTGATATATCAATTATTTGTTTTGTTTCTAATTTTGTGTATTCTATTTTTTTTATATTTTCTCTACTTATTTTATGAAAGAGTCTGTCTACTCTTTTCACATAATACCATAGGTATTCTATATTATCTATTACAAATGAATTATTTCCAAAAAAAGAAAGATTAGAAAACCATTCTTTGTATTGTTCTATTCTTTCCTTTGTTACCATTATCTACCTAACCCTACTTTATTTTTTACTTCTTCATATTTCTTTTTTGCATATTCATTTGTAATTCTTGCGCCTTCATCTAGTATTTCGTCTAACATATTTGAGTTTATTATTTCATTGTATTTGTTTTGAATATCTGTTAGTTTTTCTACTAGTATATCAGCAACTTCTTTTTTTAGATTTCCATAGTTATAGTCTTTAAAGTGTTCTTCTGTTTCTTTTAATGTTATTCCTTTTAATGATGAATATATTGTAAGTAGATTTGATATTCCTGGTTTGTTTATTTCATCATAATAAACTTTTCCTTCTGAGTCAGTTACTGCTGACGCTATTTTTTTTCTTAGTGTTGCTTCATCATCTAGTAAGTAAATTATTCCTTTTGGATTAGGATTTGATTTACTCATTTTTTTTGTTGGATCTTGTAGGTCTTTTATTTTAGCTCCTACTTCTGGTATAAGTGGTTCTGGTATTTTAAAAGTGTTACCATATTTATTATTAAATCTTTCTGCTAGGTCTCTTGCTAGTTCTACATGTTGTTTTTGATCTATTCCAGTTGGTACTACATCTGCGTCATATAGTAATATATCTGATGCCATTAGTATTGGATATGTAAATAGTCCTACTGATACATTTTGTTTGTTATTTGATTTTTCTTTAAATTGTGTCATTCTTGATGCTTCACCTATATATGTATTGCATTCTAATATCCATGATAGATTAGCGTGATATAGGTTTTCTGATTGTATATAGAATGTGTTTTTTTTAGGATCTAATCCACACGCTATATAAAGTGCAACATTTTTTCTTATTCTTTCTTTTAATAGCTTAGGATCTTGTTCTACTGTTATAGCATGCATATCTGGTACAAATATGTATGAATCATATAGATCTTGATTTTTTACGCTTCCACTTATTCCACCTATTAAACTACCTAGTGTTAGTTCTCCACTTGGTTGCAAACCTGTTAGTAATTTTTTCATAGTATTCCTCATTTCCTTTTTTATTATATATTAATTTATTTTATTTGTCATTATAATTATTTAAAAATTCTTTTAGATTTTGAGCTGCATTTTTAGGTAATACTGTTTCTAATTCTTCAAGTGATAATTGTTTTAGTTTTGTTATTGTTTTGTATTTTTTTAGTAGTTCTTGTTTTCTTTTTTCTCCTATTCCTTCTATATTATTTAAGATACTTCCTAGTGAACCTTTGCTTCTTAGTTCTCTATGATAGTTTATTGTATAGTTATGTACTTCTTCTTGCATTCTTTCTAAGTAGTGGAATAGATTACTTTTTATATCTATTTTTATTTCTTCTATTGGTTTTGTTTTTATTAGAGCTTCTGTTCTATGTTTATCGTTTTTCTTAAGTCCTATTATAGGAATTCCCATGTTTAATGAGTCTATTATTTCTAGGGCAACATTAATTTGTCCTATACCACCATCTACTATTATTAAGTCTGGTCTTTCTAGATTGTCTTTTAATACTCTAAAGTATCTTCTATATAATACTTCTCTCATTGTTCCATAGTCATCATTTTGATCTACTGATATTTTAAATTTTCTATAGTCATTTTTTGATGGTCTTCCATTTTTAAACACTACCATTCCTGATACATTAAATGTTCCAAATAAGTGAGCATTATCGAATATTTCTATTCTATCTAGTTTTTCTAGATTTAATATATTTTTTAATTCTTCATTTGATTCAATTGTTTTTTGTTCATCTCTTTTTATTAATTCGAATTTTTCTGATAAAGCATTTTTAGCGTTATTGTTTGCCATTTCTACTAGTGATTTTCTTGTTCCTTTTTGTGGTATTTTAATATTTGTTTTTAATATATTTTCTAGTATTTCAACATTAGTATTAACTGGCAATAATATTTCTCTTGGAATTAGTATATCTTTACTATAGAATTCAGCAATATATCGTGTTAAAACATTTTCTATATCGTCTATTAGAGGCATTATTTTAGAGTGTCTTTCTACTATTTTTCCACCTCTTATAAAGAATACTTGTATACTTAAGTAATCTTTTTCTTCGAAGTAACCAAATACATCTATTGAGTGCATGTCACTTATTTCAACTTTTTGTTTAGCTAAAGTTATATTTATATAGTCTAGTAATTCTTTTAGTTCTTTAGCTGATTCAAAGTTTAGTTTTTCTGATTCTTTAATTATATCTTCTTCTATTTTTTTTGTTATTAATGAGTGATCTCCATTTAAGAATCTAATTATTTCTTTTTTCATATTATCTATTTTTTCTTTATCTACATTATGTGTACAGTAGCCTAGACATTCTCCTATGTGATAGTATAGACATGGTTTTTTATTAAATGTTCTACATTTTCTTAAAGGATATATTCTGTTTAATAGATTTACTGTATTTCTAGCGGCCGTTACATTTGGATATGGACCATATAAGTGTTCTTTATTCTTTTTTCTATTTAGATTTCTTACTATTGATAGTTTTGGTACTTCATCATTTGTTAGTTCGATATATGGATAACTTTTATCATCTCTTAAAAGTATATTATATTTTGGGTCATATTGTTTTATTAGGTTTATTTCCATTATTAGTGATTCTGTTTCACTTGATACAATTATGTATTCGAAATCAGTTATTTCGCTTACTAGTTTAGCTGTTTTTCCAGTATGCGTTCCTCTGAAGTAGGAGCTTAGTCTATTTTTTAGTTTTTTTGCTTTTCCTACATATATTATTATTCCATCTTTATTTTTCATTTGATAACACCCTGGTTTATTAGGTACCAAGCTTAATTTTTTCTTTATATGTTCATTTACATCCATATTATCACCACTTCTTTATTGTACCAAAAAAGGTAGATTTTTTCTACCTTTGATTACTATTTTACCACAATATATCGTATGTTGGTATTTCTAGTACTGGTCTTATTTTTATATTTTCGGAATCATATGTAGCTGAATCTTTATTATTGTAAGATACAACCCACCACAAGGAGTTTATATCTAATAATGAGCCTGACCAATATACATCTCCGTTTGCTAGTATTTGTGGGTTGGATGATTCAATATCGCTTATTTCAGTGTAACTTAGTATTCTACCAGTTGTTGATGTTGGTAAACCATATCTTTCACTTTTTAGTATTTTCAAATATTCTTCTATATATGGATAAATATTACTGTTTGAATCGTATACATATGGGTATCCGTTTGTAAAATGATGTGCGTTTGGAATATATTTATATTCACCATTATTTGTATATTTTTGTTTCAATTCATTTCCTGTATTTATCCAATACTTAGTTTCTGAGAATGAAGTTTCTACTGGATTTGATTCATCCTGTAAATATTGTTCATTTAAGTTATATTTTGCAAGCAATGTAGTTTTTTCGAAATCAGTGTTTATTACATAAAAGCATTGTTTGTCATCATTTACTCCCGCGCATAATTCATCACCTTTTGATGGTATACCATGGTAACTGTTATTCGCTGCTAAGTATAAATGATTAAACATGCATGTTTCATATTCAAAGTCTTGCTTTATTATATCACTTGATGATGAATATTTTATGTAACATGAATCACCTATTTTTACTGCCATTCTTACATTTCCATCGGTGGGTATCATTAGTATTCCCCATTCTGGTTTTTGACCTGAATAGTCTATTTTATCAATGTTTTCACCAGTAATATAGTCTATTATAATTGGTTCGCTTATTCCTAAAATTTCATTATCTTGGTATTTATACTCTGCAGCTTTTACTAACCCTTTAGCGCTTATTAAACCTGAATTATCTTTTGATTCTTTTATTGTATTGGTAACCCTTGGAACTATCATTATAGATATAATTCCTATTATTACAATTACCGCCAAAAGTTCTATAAGTGTAAATCCTTTCTTCATGTTATCCTCCTATAAATGTTATTAAAAATGGTCCTAATACTATCAATAATATTATTGGCACTATAAATAGAACTGAGACTATTGATATCTTGTTTGGCAGTTTATTTATTTGTTCTCTAACCCCTAGAACTTGTTTTTCTCTTAAAAATTCAATTTGTGAATACATTGTTTCTATTATACTATTTCCAAATATATTTGTTTGTGTAATGTTTAGAATAATATTGTTTATTGTTTCTGATGGTATTCTTTTCTTTGTTGATTCTAGTGCTTCTATTAGTGTTTTTCCAAATTTAACTTCAAATAATGTCTTTTTAAACTCATCTGATAATTCAGAATTAACATTTTGTACAGTTATTTCTAATGCTTTTTCTAGATTTCTTCCTGATTCTAATGAAAGAGTTAGTATTTCAAAAAATGTTAATGCTTCTCTATCTAATTTATTTGTTCTTTTTATTATCAGTGTATCAAGAAAAATATATTCAAATAGGTAATAATATACTAAAGATATTATTGGTGAAGTTATGTATCCTGCTTTAAATATCATTAGTGTTATAAAGAATATTAATATTGTTGTTATTAATCTAATATTTAAAAAGCTTATTTCATCAAATGGATAGTCTTTTAAAGTTGTTATTTTTTCATTTATCCTATTAATTTCGTGTTCTCTATATATTTTTTTTATAAATTTGTTATTCATTATATCTTCACCTTTAGTAACTTTCTAATGACTATTATGTATATAATATAATATATTAATACTATGCCGATTATTATTAAACCTATTTTATTTGTTAAAAGTGGTAAAAAATATGCTGGATTAATTATCCATATTAATAATATAAATGCGATTGGAACAATTACTAATACATTTACAATCATTCTTGATCCACTTGTTAGACTTTTTAGTTCAAGTCGTAATTTTTTCTTGTTAAATAATGATTTTTCGATTGATGAGAATACTTCAACAATATTTCCTCCTGTTTGATTAAGTATTGTTAACGATGCTGTTAAATACGCTATTTCTTCTATTTTTATTCTCTCATATAGTCTTTCAAACACAACATCTAATCCAAGTCCGAATGATAATTCGAGATGTATTTTTTTAAATTCTTCTGCTATTGGTCCTTTTAATTCTTTTGATACTAGATCTATTGCCTGTGTTATACTTCTGCCCGACTTAAAAGCATTATTCATTATTATTATTGCTTGTAATAAATCATTTTCAAGTTTTTTTCTGTAATTTTTATATTTAAAATAATATATAAAATCAGGTATAAAGAAACCAAAAATCATTGGCAAATATACATCATAAGTATTAAAAATTTTAAAGTTTATCGTTTTGGCAAATACTGCTATTATTATACATGCTATTGATGATATAAATTTAATAGCTATGAAATCCATACTTGTTTTAGTTAATTCGCTTGTTGTTCTAATATATCTCGTGTATTTTTTACTATATTTTTTTATAAATTCTGATTTGTATAATATTTTATTTACACTGCCTATTACATTTGATAATTTTGCTGAGATGTTATCGAATAAGGATAACGATGTATCTTTTATAGGTTTTATACTAAATTTGCTTATTCTTCTTTCTAATCTTATACTTTTTGTATAAATTGCTATTGCTAAAATTGATAATAGAAGCATAATTGTGAATATGCTTTGAAAGATATAAATACTTGTACTTGAATTGGCTACGTTTATTATTGATTCTATTGATGTAGTATTTCCTGCTTTATCTGATACAGTATATATTAGTTTTTTTGTACCTTTTTTACTAAAATCTATTTCTTCCTTATTTGTTTTTATTTTGTCTGTTATATTTCCATCATAGCTATCTGTAGCGCTTACTCCATCCATTACATTTATATTTTTCCCTAAAAGAACATTATAGGATTTTTTTCCTATCTTAATTATTGGTGCTTCTTTGTCTATTATGTATATTCCACTTTTTGTTTGATATTCATTTTGACTAATGTCGTAATATACTACTTCTATTTCGTATGTTCCGCTTTCTGATAAAGTAAATTCTGTTGGTACTATGTTAATTTTCCTTATTTCTTTATATAGTTCGTTGTCTTTATTTATTTTTAATGTGTATGATGAGTAGGCATTATCTGGATTAAATGATATAGTTATATCATGATTTACAGGTTCTATTTGTTCATATATACTAAATCCATTTAAATCCATATAAATTCCTCCTTACTCAAATATATCTTTTAAATCATTTATTCCTCTAGATTTAAGTTTGTCATATACTTTTGGTTTGTATTTGTGCTTTATAAATTCTCCTATGACTTCTCCATTTTTTGTTATTCCTGTTTGATTGAAGCTAAATATTTCTTTTAATTTTATATTTTCTTTTTCGAATCCGGCCACTTCGCAGATACTTGTTACTTTTCTTCTACCATCTGATAGCCTTGTGGTTTGAATCACTATATCTATTGCATTTTCTATATATTCTCTTATGGCTGGAATTGGAATTTCCATACCTGCCATTAGTATCATCGTTTCTAATCTGTTTAACGCATCTATTGGTCCGTTTGCGTGCATTGTTGTAAGTGAACCATTATGTCCTGTATTCATTGCTTGTAGCATATCAAATGCTTCTTTTCCTCTTACTTCTCCTACTATTATTCTGTCTGGTCTCATACGTAGTGAGTTCCTAACTAGGTCTCTTATTGTTATTTCTCCTGTTCCTTCATAATTAGTCATTCTTGTTTCTAGAGAAATAACATGATTTTGTTCTAACTTTAATTCTGCTGCATCTTCTATTGTTATTATTCTTTCGTCGTTGCCAATGAATGATGAGAGTACATTTAGAAGAGTGGTTTTTCCTGATCCTGTTCCTCCACATATTATTATATTTAATTTTGCTTTAACACTTGCTTCTAAGAATCTTGCCATATATGGAGTAAGAGCACCTGTTCTTAAAAAATCATCGATATTTGCCAATTCTTCTTTAAATTTTCTTATTGTTAGAACAGGCCCTTTTAGTGATAATGGTGGGATTATTGCGTTTAATCTTGACCCATCTTCTAGTCTAGCATCTACCATAGGGTTCGATATATCTATTGTTCGTCCTAATGGTTGTATGATTCTGCCTATTGTTCTTAATATGTGATCATTATTTATAAAAGATATACTATTTTCTTTTATTACTTTTCCGTCAAGTTCTACGTATATTTCGTTTGTTCCATTTACCATTATTTCTGTTATATTTTTATCATCTAGTAGTTCTGTTATTGGTCCATATCCATTTATTTCATTATCTATTAAGTTGTGAAGATAGCTTATTTCTACGTTTGTTAGGTCATATCCTTCTATTGTTTTTGTTATTTCATTTTTTATAAAGTCATCCATGTTCTGGAATTCTCCAATGTCGTTATCTATCAGATTTTGAATTATTTTATTTCTAAGTTCATCTAGCAATACCTTATTAGGAAATGTTTCATAATCTGTCAATTCCTCCGGTTCTTGTTCCAAATCAATACCAAATTCTTCTGTGAATTTTTTTTTGCTCATTTTATCACCTTTCCAATAAGTCATTTGCCATTTTTTCGAATACTCTTGTTGTTCTTTTATTAAATGTTCTTATATTTTTTTCTAGCAAAAGTATTTTACCTTTTAAAACATATCTATTTATGTCTTTATTATAGAATGTATGTGGTATTATATAATCAATATCGTTTTTAATTATATTTTTAATATCATAGTTATTAAACATTTCATTTAATTTTGTATTTGATTCATTTAGTATTACTTTATAATTTTCTCTTTCCATATCTTTATGTATCGCAATCATGGATTTTAAATTTTTTATATCTATTGGATTGTTATTGAATATATACATTATTGTATCGCTTTTATCAAAGAGAATTAAATTTGTAGCATCTAAATAATGATTTGTATCTACAATTATTACATCATATTTAGGTCTTACCTTTTTTATAATTAAATTTATATATTTTGATTCTATTTTACTTGCATACCTTGGGTCTTTTGGTGCTGGAATAATGTCTATAAATTCATTGTATTTTAAAGTATAATCGTTTATATTTTTATATTCATTAACGCTCATATCATATGATAGTTTATATAAATCAGAATTTATATCAACGTTTAATGATAATGCTATTCCTCCACTAAATAGGTCAAAGTCTAATATTAGCACTTTTTTGTTCATCAAACTATATGTTGCTGCTAAGTTAAGAGCTATTGTTGTTTTTCCTGTACCACCTTTAACTGACGCTATTGTAATTAGTTTTGCCTCATTTATTGCCATATTATCCCTCTTTTATATTTATTTTTTCTTCTTGTTTTAATCCATTATATTTGTATTGTATTTCTATTTTTTTCCCAAATACTTTTTTTTCTTGTATTAGTTTTATTTCTATTTCTTCATCACTTGTATATATTTGTTTTGTTTTTATGTCTTTAACATTTAGTTCAATTAATGCATTTATTGCATCGTTTGACAAATCATTTTTTAAACTTGTTTTTATTGTTTCTTTTATTACGTTTATTGTTTTGGTTTTTTCTATATAAATATTACCTATTTCTATTGTTATTAAAAGTACAAGTAGTATTATAGGTAACATTATTATAAATAAAACTAAGGTTTGACCTTTATTGTTCATTTTTTTCATATATTGTCCTTTTTGTGTCTATTTTGCCATCCATTATTTTGCTTATTAATGGCATATTAGATTTTAAGTTTTTACTTATTTTTATTGTTGTTAACTCGTTTTGTTTATTATAATTTATTGTGATATTGTTGTTTTGTATATACTCGTTTAGTTCTATTTGTTTTTTTTCTTGGTATAGTGTTATGATTAAGTCCATATCTGATTCCAGTTGTTGCTTATTTTGTATAATTCTTCCAAATTCGATTATATATAGTAAAACTAACAGAATAATTGGTAATATGAGTGCAAATTCAATTAGTGCTTGTCCTTTATTATTTTTCATATTATCACTATCCTATCATATAAAATTATATCAAAGTATATATTAAAAGTCAAAAAAAATATAGCTTGTAACTATATTTATTGACAAGTACCTTCGCCAGGCTTATTTCCTTCTACATATACTTTATCCACAAGTTTACATGAAGATTTTGTTATTGAGTCTTGTAAATATCCTCCTAGTAATTTTACAACGCTTACTGCTACCACACTTATTACTGCAATAATTAGTAGATATTCAACTAGTGCTTGTCCTTTATTATCTATTTTCATTGAATTCCCTCTATTCTTTAGTTTTTAGTTACTTTTAGTATACTATTTTTATTATTATTTGTCAATTAATGATTTTTATGTTATATTATATTTGGTGATTTTATGTATGTTTTTGCTAATAAAAAAAAATTTAAACTTGTCGATTGTGATACTTTTCAATCAAGATTTATGGGATTAATGTTTATACGTGAATTTGATTATTGCATGATGTTTAAAAAGTGCAACAGTATCCATACATTTTTCATGAAGACTAATATTGATGTTGTTATGACTGATAAGGATAATAATGTTTTATTTGTTTTTAAAAATTTGAAGCCTTGGAAAATCATTACTCCTAAAAAAGGTGTTTATTCAACTTTTGAATTTCCTGCTGGGACTATTACTTCTAATATTAAAAAAATAAAGGTTGGTGAATAAAATGAAGGATTTAGAAAAAAGAATTAGTGATATAGAAGCTCGTAATAAAAGAGTTGAGCTTGATAAGAGATGGGAAACTAGTTTTACTAGAAGGGTTTCTATTTGTATTTTAACTTACATTATAGTTTTATTATTTTCTTATTTTATAAACAATTCAAATAATATATTTTTATCATCTTTGGTTCCTGTTATTGGTTTTACTTTATCTACTTTATCCGTAGGTTTGATAAGAAAGATTTGGGTAAATGCTATCAATAAGAAATAATATTGTTAATGAATTTATTATTAAAAAGTCTCGTTTTATTACATTTTTATTTCGTGTTGATAATGTTGATGATGTTAATAAATATCTTGATGATTTAAGTATTAAATATAAAGATGCAACTCATATTTGTTATGCATATATTATTGATAATATTAAGAGATTTAGTGATAATGGTGAACCAGGTGGCACTGCTGGCATGCCTATTTTAAGTGTTTTAGAAAATAAAAAGATTGATCATATTTTATGTTGTGTAGTTAGATATTTTGGTGGTATTAAATTAGGCGCTAATGGACTTGTTCGTGCATATTCTAGTAGTTGCAATGAAGCTATCGATTGTTCTTCTGTTGTAGAACTTATTCCAGGTTGCTTATGTAATATTATCTTTAATTATGATGATACTAAAACAGTTGATAGTTTGCTTGTTAATTCTAATATAATTAGTAAAAAATATTATGATAAGGTTTCTTATGATTTTAAAATTGGTAGTTCTTGTTTAGATGGCATTAAATCTGAGCTGATAAAATATTGTGAATTAAAAATTATTGATAATTGTTATATAGAAAAAGACATCTAGAGTGATGTCTTTTCTATTTCTTTTCTTCTTACTATTTCTTTTTTCTTTACTATTCCACTTTTTTTAGTAATAGTTGGTTTGAGTGTATTTTTTTCTCTTGATTTTTTCACTAATTCTTCTTGTTCAATTTTATGTTTTTTTATTGTTTGTCTAATTCTTTTTTCGGTTTTTTTATCTTTTTTCTTTAGTGCTTCTATTTTACTTTCTAGTATTATTTCTTTTTTTTGCATTTTACCTCATTAATTGTAAATAACATTATTCCTAATGCACTAATTATTATTCCTAGTTTTAATCCTTGTGGAATATATTTAAATTCTACAACATGATTTCCTTTTTGTAGTTCAACACCTATTAATGTATCAAATATTTGTGTTGGTTTTATTTCTTTTCCATCTACTATTACTTTCATTCCTTTATCAAATGGTATAGATGTATATAGAATTTGATTTTGTTTTTGGACGTTTATATTTGTTTTTATATAATCTTTTTTGTATTCTATTATTTTTAGTTCGTCGTGTTGTTTTAATATTTGGATTGATTTTTTAAATTTGTCCATATCTAGTGTATAGAACATTATATCTTTTGGTTTTATTGTTTCTTCAAGTAAAACATATTCAATTTCTAGTGTTTCATTTTGATTAAATTTTCCTAGTTCTACTACATTATAATTATAATTATTTTGATCTGTTATATCTATTATACTTTTTCCATTTAACAGTATATCTATTTTTTTTGTTTTTTCACTAGCTATGTAGTTATATAATACACCTGCATTTTCTGTTGTTAGATTTATTTTTATTGATGCTTTTTCATTTTTGTTTATTTTTTTATATGTTGTTTTGTCTTTTTCATCTAATTCTAAGTTATTAAGTTCAATTTTATAGTTATTTTTTATAAATACATTTTCTATATTTCTATCCATCGATTTTAAAATATTATTTTGATTTTCAAATGGATCAAGTTTTTTTAGTTTTAAATTTTTTATGTTATCTTCTGTTGAAAAGCCTATTGGAAGATTATAATTATTTTCGTATGTATTTATATTTTTATATGTTTCTATTTTGTTATAGTAGTTTAAATTTTTATTAGATAAAATATATTTTATATTAAATAGTGAATTAGTTACAGGTGTCGATCCGTTATAGTTTGTAATGTAAAATCTATTAAAAATTCCTAAATATTTTCCTAATAATTCATTGTTTTTTTCTTCGTATACTGAGCTAAAATGTGATATACCATTATAGTTTAATAATAGTTCATCATTAGTTGAATATGAGTAATCTTTTTCTAGTCTGTAGAATTTTTCTTTTTCATTTAATTTATCTATTATATATCCTGTATCACTTACAAAGTTTTTATATTTTTCTTTATCTTGATATTTTATGTTTATAACTATTAAAAAATCATTCAAAAACATTTCTAATATTATCAATAGTATTATTGATTTTTTTATTTTTTTATTTTTTGATAGATATATTAAATATACTATTAAAAGTATAAATGTTCCTAGTGTTTTATAGTACATTGTCTTTGTATATAATAGTTTATCTACTACTATTGTTAGTATAAATGAATATAATATGAATTTTTTTATAAATTCTTTATCTATTGTATCTAGTTTTATTATGCTTTTGTATGCAATTATAAGCATTATAAAATCGAATATGAATGAGTATCTAAATGGAAATCCATATGGATGCTTAAATGTGTGCCAAATTACGTCTATTGGATAAAATACAAAACTTATTATGAATACTGATAATAATATTAATGATGCTTTTTTTTCTTTTTGATTTATTTTCTTATTAAAGAAATAATAAATTACTAGTACTACTATTATTAGTGATATATATATATTTGGGCATCCTACTTCTAGGTCCGTTGTCTTAAATGATCCTATATAAAATCTTGTAATTAAATCAAATAGCGCAAATTTTTGATTTGGGATAAATTCTTGTAGTATACCACTTGCTTTTCCTGATAGTAATGACATTAGTGAAGGTGCTAGTACTACTCCACTTGTTAATACTGATAGTAATATATATTTTATAATGTTGATTATTTCTTTTGTTATTATCTTGTTTTCTTTTAGGTAATGTTTATATATAAAATAAATTAATGATGCTATACATGACATATATCCAATATAATAGTTGCATATTATTGATATTGTTAGCGATATATAGAATAATTTTGGTTTATTTTCTATTAGTTTGTCTATTCCTAAGAATATTATTGGTAATAGTATTACTCCATCAAGCCACATTATATTTTGACTATATACGATGTTATATGCCATCATTGAATAAATTATGCTGAATGTTAAGCTTGTTAATTTATTATTTTTAAATGTTTTATCAAAATATATATAACTTGTTAGACCTGCGAATGATATTTTTAGTATATTTATTATTAGAATTGCGGTTGGTATATTTATTCTATCGAATAGGACTATTATGAGATTAAATGGACTCATTAGGTAATACGTAATTATACCCAACATGTTTCCACCTAATGTTTTACTGAATGAATAAAAAGGACTAATAGTTCCACTTAGTATATTCTTTAGTGCATTAAAAAATGCTACATATTGATCTGCTAGATCTACTGTTAATATACTTTTTTCTCCTCCTATTACACCTACCGTTAGATATAATAATATCATTAAAATACACGGTATTAAAAATGATAAAAATATGTACTTTTTATTTTTCATGTTTCACCTCTTTTATTATATATGGTATAAATATTAGAACTGATATTAATGATATTATTTTTGCTATTTGAGATAGTTTTGTCCCTTTATATTGTACATTTATTGTACCTGTTTTTATATCATTTATTTTTATACCTAGTAAACCATTTTGTGTTTTAAATGTTTCTAAATTTTGTTTATCCATTTTTGATTCATATCCTTTATAATATATTAAAGGTAATTCCATATATGTGTTTGTTTCATTTTGTTTGAAATCAATATTCATCGTTGTTCCTATTTTTGTAAATTTAGTTTCTATTTCATTATTTGAAGTAATTATTTTTCCTCTGTTTTTTATATATTCTTTGTCAACTTCTATTGGAAGATATTCAGCATATGATGCATCATATTCTACTATGTTTTTTATTCTTTTTGGTAAAATTGAAATTATAAACATTGATATTAATGATATGGATGATATTATAAATACATTTTTTAATAGTCTTTTTGATTCGTTTATTTTTGATATAAGTATGCTTCCTGATATTGTTAATAATAGCGTTGGTATCATATAGAATCTCCATGGAAATTGTATCATGTATAATAATTTCTTTATTATATTTAGTTTCCAAATTGGTGTTATTGTGGTAAGTAATAAGAATACTATACTTATTACAAATGATTCATTAATGAATTTATCTTTTATTTCTTTATGTTTAAGTTTTTTATATATTAAATATATAAAGATTATACCTATTCCGGATGGAACCCAGTATTTTTTTAATATTACTTTTCTTAAATTTGGTATTTCTAAAAATAATAAATATATTGGTACTGTTCTTTTTGATAAATCGAATTCGCTAATATTTGATGTATTGTTATAGTAAAATGTTTGCGACATCATTTGTTCTAGCATTGGTAATAAGAAAAATGATGTTATTAGTAGTGTTATTAGTGCGGCAATTATTAAATAAATATATCTTTTTTCTTTTAATAGTTGTTTTATATTTATTACACATAAAATAAGCAATATAATTCCTATTATATATGTTGAAACCACATGTGATAATATTAATCCTGTCATTCCTATTGTTAGAATATAGAATTTCTTTTTATCTTTAAAGATTATTTCATATATTCCATATATTATTAATGGCATAAATATAAATGCTAATGTTTCTCCAAGGGCTGCTCTTTCATACATATCTACTAGTCTATATGATGCAAATGCGTATATAGTACAACCTAGTATACTTGAGTATTTGTTTTTGCTTATTCCTTTTATTGATATATATATGGATAATATTGAAAGAAAATTTATTAATATTAAAAATATTTTATATGAGTTTATTACTTTTATTCCTAGCGCAGTAATGATTGCTGGAATGTATAGAAATATATCTGGGTAGAATAATCCGTTTGCGTATCCATAATCATTAAAATATCCAGGATATACTCCTTTGAAGAATTTAAAATTTTTAATATTATCTGCAATAGCACTTATTCTTGATAGGTGAAAGTATGTATCATCGCCTTTTTTTATACCAGGGAATATGAATACAGGTATACTTGCTATTAGTGTTAAAATTAAAATAAATATTATCGTATTTTTTTTATTTTTAGTTATTTTATTATATATTTTTTCAATCATACTTTGTTCCTTTCAAGTATATTATTTTACCATATTTTTTTGTTTTTTTCTATTTACATATATATCCATTATTTTCATAGTATTTTATTTGTTCGTGTTGTTCATCTAATATGTTGAATTTTTCTATTATTATGTTGGATGCTTCTTTTTTATTTATTTCATATGTAAATATACTATCGTCTATATTTAGTGTTGCTCCTGTTGTTTGTTTAAATAAGTTTTGTTCTGATTTTTTGCTATTTATTATGCTTTCTTCAATATTGTCATATTTTTCTGTTATCGTAATTGTTTCTACATTTCCTTGTTTTGATTTTATTTCTATTTTTGTTTCTAAATTATTACCATTTATTGTTTCTTTTTTTGTACAGGTTTTAGTAATATATCCTTTTCCTGCTTCTCCAAGACATCCGGTTAATAATAATGATATTATTAGAATTATGTTTTTTTTCATATATTCTCCTATTAAAAAGTACTGTATCACAGTACTATTATTTTGTCTTTTTTAATTCTTCTTGTAGGTTTTCTTTTAATATATAATTTTTAAATCCTTCTTCTATGTAGTGTTCTTTTATAAATTCCTTATCTTTATTTAGCATTATGTATATTGGACTTTCTGTTACATTTTTTATTTTATTTAATACTTCTAATCCACTTTCATTTTTTAATTCATCATCTATTAATATGAATTCAAATTTTTCTTTTTTAAGTCTTTCTAATGCATCTTTCCCATATAAAGAGTTTATTATTTCATAGTCTTCATATAAACCTTGAATTTCATTTACTATATCATTATCTACACTTACTATTAATATCTTTTTTTCATTTAGTATTTTTTTTGAGTATTTTTCTAATGAACTTTTTTTATTATTTTCTTCTTTTACTTGTTGATCAAGAATTATTAAAAAATTAGTTCCTTTATTCTCTTCACTTTTTATTATAAAGCTTCCATTCATTGTTTTTATGATTTTATGCGCAAGTGGTAGTGATATATCTAATTTGTCTATTCTTTCTTGTTCTTGTTCTTCAATATCTCCTGATACGTTTAGAATTGTATTTATTTTGTGTAGACTCATTCCTTTTCCTGAATCTGAAACGTCTATCATTAATCTGCATATTCCATATTTTATTATTGTGTTTATGCTTAGTTCTATAAATCCTTCTTCTGTATATTTTATTGAATCAAATATAACAGATAGTACTACTTGTTTTATTTTTGTTTTATCTCCTTGTAAGTATTCAGGGATATTTTCTGATATATCATATCTAAATTCAATATTTTTATTTGAATTTTTTATTTCTGATTTTATTCTTAGTTTTAACTCTTCAAAAAAGTTTTTTGTATTGTATGTAGTTTCTACTATTTTTAGGTTACTAATATCCATTTTTGATACATCTAATGCGTTATTTACATATGTATAAAGTTGCTTTGAATTTATATTTATTTGTTTTATATTTTCTTCTTTTATTTCTTTTTTGTCTTCTAACATTTTACCACTAATGCTTGTTATATCTTGTAGTGGTTTTTTTAAGTCTTGTGAAATTTTAAATATAAATTTTGTTTTTTCTTCATAGTTTTGTTCTGTTAGTTTTTTGTTTTCACTTAATTCTTCAACCATCTGCATATCTGGGTTTTCAATTGTAAAGTACATTAATGCGGTTA
>CAMNML010000014.1 GCA_946544685.1 uncultured Caryophanales bacterium
TGTGGCATTACCTACTCCTACTGAAGTAACTACTCCATTATTAACAGTTGCAACAGTAGTATCGCTGCTTTCCCAAATCAAATCATCTTTATATGCATTTGTAGGAGTTAGAGTTGGTGTAAATTCATATGTGTTATTTTCTTCTAAATTTAGATTAATTTCTTCTGTATTAAGTGTTACGCTTGTTGCTGAATATTTTAAATCAAATTCTTTAATTGTTGCGTTGTTGTATTTTATTATATATTTATTATTATTAATTGTCTCATCTATATTTTCTTTATTAATATTGATATTCGATTTTATTGTTTCTGCATCTGTATCTTTATAAGTATATATATAATTTTTTTCGTCATTTATAATATATTTATCACTTGTTGCCTCTATTCTTTCTATATTATAAACAAAATCGTATTCATCTTCGTTTCCATCAGGATCTATATAAGTATGTTTTATTGTATAACTTGTTTGTGAATTATCATTTGTAATTGCATCTTTTAGCTCTTGTTCACTTATATGTGATAAATCATTTTTATATATAATGTATTGTTTTGTTTGATTAATATTCCACCACAGTTTTTTTAAGTTAGTATTTTTACTTAAATCTATATTTGTTAACTGATTATCGCTTAAATTCAATTTTGTTAAAGCTGTATTTTCACTTAAATCTATATTTGTTAGTTGATTATGACCTAAATTCAAATCTGTTAATGCGGTATTTTTACTTAAATCTATATTTGTTAACTGATTATAGCTTAAATCCAAAGATTCTAAAGCTGTATTTTTACTTAAATCTATATTTGTTATTTGATTATTTTTAATATATAAATAATATAAGTATTTTTTATTGCTTAAATCTATGTTTGTTAGTTGATTATAACTTAAATCCAATTGTTGTACATGTGTATTTTTACTTAAATCTATATTTGTTAGTTGATTATAATTTAAATCCAAAAATATTAAATCTGTATTTTTACTTAAATCTATATTTGTTAGTTGATTATAATTTATATCCAAAAATTCTAAAGCTGTATTTTTACTTAAATCTATATTTGTTAGTTGATTATAATTTAAATCCAAGTTTGTTAAGGCTGTATTTTTACTTAAATCTATATTTGTTAGTTGATTATAATTTAAATCCAAAGATTCTAAAGCTGTATTTTTACTTAAATCTATATTTGTTAATTTAGTGTCGTTTATGGTCAAATGTCTTAAGGCTGTATTTTTACTTAAATCTATATTTAAATCTATTTTTGTTTGTTCATTACCACCTAAATTCAAATTTGTTAAGGCTGTATTTTTACTTAAATCTATATTTGTTAGTTGGTTTTGACCTAAATTCAAATCTGTTAATGCTGTATTTTTACTTAAATCTATATTTGTTAATTGGTTAATGCTTAAATTCAAATCTGTTAATGCGGTATTTTTACTTAAATCTATGTTTGTTAATCGATTACTGTTTAATTTCAAATTTGTTAATGCGGTATTTTCACTTAAATCTATATTTGTTAGTTGATTCTCATTTAATCTTAATTCTTGTAAATTAACTAATGTTTCTATCCCGCTTGCGTCACTTATTTCATTTGATGGACATTCTAGTTTTGTAATAGTTTTTAACTGTTCTTCTGTTAGACTAATATCGTATCCTATATTTTCGTTATTCGCTGTGTTATATGCATCTACAACGCATTTATACAAATTAGAATCATGAAAGTTTATATTAGCGGGTGTTTTATATTTGTTTGAGTCGATGACTATGTTTTTTATTGCTGGTTTTAAAAATAAAAAGGCTCCTACAAATATAATTGGAATTATTCCTACGTATGATTTTTTTATTAGTTTTATGATTTTCTTCATATATATCTCTCCTAATATGTTACTAGTTACTATATATATAGTAACATAAAAAAACAAAAAAATGAATATTTTCTTATTCATTCTTTTGACAATTATTACATATTCCATCTATTTCTATTTTGTGTGTTATTATTTTAAAGCCTTTTTGCTCTAATTCATTAACTGGACATATATTTATTTCTTCTTTTTTATGACATTTTATACATTTTACGTAGTGTTTGTGCTCTTGCCTTATTTCATAATATAATTCATTTTTATGATTTATACTTGTTTCTATTATATTATTGTTTAATAATGTTTCTAATGTTCTATATACTGTTGATTTATCTATTGCAGTTCTTTTTAATATATTTTTTTTAGTTGCATTTATATCTAACTTTTCAATTATTTTTAATATTTCTATTCTTTGTTTTGTTTGTTTTAAATTTTTATTTTTTAATAGTTCTTCTATCATATAGCACCTACCAAGTCTATTAGTATTCCTGATATTATTCCTATTATATATATTAACGAAATTATTGTTATATTTTCTTTTATATTTTTATTTGTTTTAATAAGTATTAATAGACCAATTCCTGCTCCTGTTAATAGACCAGCCATTGTAGCTCCTAGTGTTATTGTGTTATTAAGATATAGTTCTGTTATTAATATGCTTGCTCCACAATTTGGTATTAATCCCACTAAACTTGATAATAAATAACTAAATATAGTGTTTTTCATAAACAAGTTTTCTAGAAAGGATTGTCCTAAATATTCAAAAATAATATTTATTAAAAATGAAAATATTAATATGAATATAGTTATACTTATTGTGTGCTTAAGTGCGGATTTAAAAATACTATGATTATGATTACAGTTACAGTGATCATGAACACATAATGATTCTATTTTTGGTTGTTCTTTTTTTCTTAGTATTAAATCTATTATAAATCCTGATACCATTCCTATTATGAATTTTAGTCCAAGTATTTTTAGTATCAAACTTGTATCTGTTTTATTAGCAAGTAAAAGTGGTAACATCTCATCACTAGTTGATAGGTATACTGATATTAGTGTACCTAATGATATTATTCTTGTTGCATATAAGTTTGTAGCTGAAGCACTTATTCCACATTGTGGTATTACTCCTAGTATGCTTCCAAAAAAAGGTCCAAATTTTTTTGATTTTGTTATTATTTTTTTATTATTTATTTTATGTTCAATATATTCAATTATTATAAATGTTAAAATTAAAAATGGTAAAAGCTTTATTGTATCTATTAATGTATCCTGTATTATATCTAACATACTTCCTCCTAAATGCAAAAATGTTGCATTTATCATATCATATATTTTATTTTTAAGTCAAGAAAAAAGTTCTTTAATGAACTTTTATCTTTGAATTATTTTTTGTTTATTTTTTTTATTTAATACTTTTATTAGTCTTTTGATTTTTTTTCTAATTCTTTTTTTGTGTCTTATTACATATATAGAGATTGATAAAATGCCCGCTATTTGTGAAGTGGTTTTTATTATATTTAGTATATTTTTTGGATTTTTTCTATTATATTTTTTTGTATCAAATACTTGTGTTGATTGTTGTTCTTTAAGTTCTTTTGGTTGTTTATAATCTACATAACATAGATTAAAGTCTACTACTCCATCAGAATTGCCAATACCTAAATCTGTTATTTTCCAAGATACTTGATTGATATCACAACCATATGAATAAAGTCCATTGTCTGTTTGACATATTGGTCCATTGTCACGGACTTGATTTACTTTATCATATTCGCTTGGATTTGATAGCCATATTTGATATTTATTTAATTCTTGTAATCCTACTTCTTGTTCTATTATCGAATACGTTGAAAGATTAGAATATATTCCAAATCTATTGTCAGATTTTTCAAACATTTGATTTAGTTCGCTAAATATTTCTTTTAATGATTCATTTTCTATTAATTGATTAAATTCTTTTTCATATATTGTTCCTTTAGTGTTTTCAAAATCTATAAAAATTGGAAATGTTATTTTTAAATTGTTTATTTGTTCTATTACAGATTTTGCTTCATTTATTGCTTCTTCTTTTGTTGTTGCGTTTGTTACATAATATCCACCTATTGGTATATTATTTTGATAACAATCATTGTAAAATTCATAAAATTTTGGATCTATTTTAAATTCATTATTTTCTTGTTCTCCTATTTTTAAGATTACAAAGTCTAAATAGTTTGATAGTTTTTTAAATGTCATGTTGTCGTCTAATTGTTGATGATGAGAAATATCTATTCCGCGGTATAATGCTTGTTTTTTTCTTATTAAATTTGGATATACTAGTTTCTTATTGTCTTGTATTTTATTTGGAATTCTAATTATTGTACCATTTTTTATATCTTTTTTTGTAATATTATTGAACATTAATAAGTCATTAATGCTTAGATTGTTTATTATTGCGATTTGTTCTATACTGTTGTCTTCATCTACTATATAGTATTCGTTTTGTTTTAGTCTGGTTGAATCATTTAATTTGTTTTCCTTTATTAGATTTGCGATATTGTTTTGATATTCTTCTGATTCAAATGTTGAATATACATTTCCTTCTTCATCTTGTCTTATTGTTGATAATCCTGTGTATTTTGTTTTTCCGTCTTCTACAACAAAGCAGTCATAATTGTTGCTTAGTGGTAGTCCATATAGGTTTAGATTGGATAAATTTGTACTTGTTCCGTATAGTCCAACGTATATATTGTTTTTTTCTGTTAGTTCTAGATATTCTTTTATATATTGTGCTTTTGTTGTTATACTTAAATCATCATTTATCATTATTTTTTCTATGCTAAAGTATACAGGCATATCTATTTTATATTGTTCTATTATTGATTTAGTAAATTCAACGTCTTCATATATATCTATTAATGATGTTGCATCACTATCAATTATAACTCCTATTGATATTTCTTTTTTTTCACAGTATTTTAGTATTTTTTCCTGATTTAATATTCCTGTTTTTTTATAATTTCCAATATTGTAAATAGCAAATTCTGATTCATCTATTTTTCTTGGATTTGTATCAATATATCCTATTGTGTTTTCACTGTTTAGTTGTTTTGTTTTTTTATTACATGAGCTTAATGACATTAATATAGTTCCCGCAAATAATATTGGAATTATCTTTTTACTTATTTTTAAATTTTTCATATTTTTCCTCGTTTTTTTATTATATTATATGCGATTTAGTATTTTTGTCAAGAAAAAAAGTAGACTTATGTCTACTGCTATATCCATCTTGTAGGATTTATGCTTGTTATATAATCGTATTCTTCTACTATGTTATCTTCATCATAGTCATTATATAGTCTCATTAAATATTTTTCACTTATTTTTTTTATAAGGCAATTCTTTTTGATATATTCTTGAAATTTTAAATCATTTATATATTTTTTTATAAATTTTAGATCTGCTTTGTTGTTTGAATAAAAATTAATGATTGCGTCGCTTATTATATCATCGTCTTCGTATTTAAAGTCTTTTAGTTCTATCATTTTATTATTCTTATTATATCATTAAATGTTATTACAACCATTAATATCATTAATAAAGCAAATCCTATTGTATGTATCATATTCTCTACTTTTATATCTACTTTACTTCCTTTGATTTTTTCTATTATTAAGAATAATATTCTTCCACCGTCAAGTGCTGGTATTGGAAGTACATTCATGAATCCTACATTTAAACTTATAAATCCTGTTAAATATATTAAGTTTATAAATCCTGCTTTTGCAGATTCTCCTACTACATTAAATATTCCTACTGGTCCTGATAAGCTTGATAGCCCAAGTTTTCCAGTGAATAAATATCCTATTACTAATACCATTTGTGTTATTAAACTAGCAAATTTAACAAATGCATATTTTAGCGCTGGTAAGATACCTTTTTTAGTATCAGTACCTATTCCAATTCCATATTTATATGATGTTTTTCCATCTTCATTTACTTCTATAGGATTAAGTGTTACTTCTTTTATATTTCCATTTTCTTCTTTTAGTTTTAGTTTTAATGGTTTACCATTTGATACTTGTATTCTAAGCAGCATTGTGTCTGTGAATATTACTTTTTTTCCATTTACTTCAAGTATTCTATCTCCAATGTTTAATAGATTACTATTTATTCCTTCATCTACTATGCTTATATATGGTTTATTTACTGGTGTTCCATTTATTAATCCTACTACAAATAGAAGTACAAGTGCTAAAATAAAGTTAAACATTATTCCTGCTATTACTGTTAGAAATCTTTGCATCCATGTTTTTGATTGCATTCTTTTTTCTTCTGGTATTTGTTCGTCTTCTTCTAGTCCTTCTCCTGCCATTTGAACGTATCCACCTATTGGAAGTAGTCTTATTGAGTATTCTGTTTCATCATTTTTTCTATTGAACTTAAATATTCTTGGACCCATTCCTATTGAAAATTCATAAACATATATTCCTGCTTTTTTTGCGAATAAAAAATGTCCAAATTCATGTATAGAAACTATTATGCCAAGCATTAAAATCATATATATTAATGTCATTTTATCCTCCTATCACACTTGTAAAAAACATAAATCCTAGTAGTATAAATGTTATACTATCTAATCTATCTAATATACCGCCATGTTCTGGTATTAAATTTGAAAAATCTTTTTTTCCGAAGTATCTTTTTATTGCAGAAAATGTTAGATCTCCGAATTGTCCTAATAAACATAAAAACATTGTTATAAGTGTTATTTTAAATATGTTTATGTCTGGATTAATTAATGTTTTGTAAAAAACGACTGGTATAAATGTTCCAAATACTAATCCACCTGTTAATCCTTCTATAGTTTTATTTGGTGATATCTCTGTTAGTTTATGTTTTCCTATTAGTTTTCCGGTTATTAAAGCATATGTATCCGCCATTGAACTTATTAATAGTAAATAAATTAATATGTTTACTCCTAATGTCCTTATTGGTATTAATAAACCGAATGATATTCCTAAGAATAATGTACCACCTATTAAGTAGAATGCATCATTTATACTATATTTTGTTCTATCATGATATAGTATTGATGGTATTAAGAATAATATAAATATTCCTGATAATACTCTATAATCGATTGTAAATGTTGATAGTTTATTCATATTTGAAAATATTAAAAATGAAAGTGTTAGAAAGCTTATTGTTCTAATAAACAAAGGTACTTGTTTTTTTTCATTTTTTATATTTATAAATTCATTTAGTCCTATTAATGATATTATAAATACTGCTGTATTATATATATTTCCACCCATGATTATAATGGGAATTATTATTATTAATAATATTAGAGCTGATATAGTTCTTTTCATGTATTCACCTATTTTCTATATATATTATAATACATTAAAAAAAAATAAACAAGAATTATAGGTTAATTCTTGTAACATTAATTCCAATATTATAATATTCTTGTTTATTTAGATTTCTTTTTTTATAGTTATATATATACATTAAATTGTCTTTTATTTTTATATCGTATAAATTATTTAGTTTATCTTTTAGTTTTGCTTCTTTTATTTTATAGTAGTCCAATATGTTATGTTTTGATACCATTGCTTCTTCGTAACATTCAGTTATTACTTCTAGATTAGGATGTTTATTATATCTTTTATGATAGTTATCTATAATTTGTTTTGTTTGTTCTAGTGTAAGTTCATGTGATAGAGTTATTTTATTTACTCCTAAACTATGGAGGAATGCTACTGCGTATGAGTTTACTATGTTAAATGAAAAGTCTGTGTCTATGTTTTTATATTTATTTATTGATCCTATTTCTCCTACTAGTATTCTTTCATTGATACTCGCATATTTATTCATTACTCTTGGTAGTTTTAGATATATATTTTTTCCTTTTATTTTATTGTATAATTCAATATTGTCTACATATAAATAGTCATATTGTTTTAGTTTTTTAAATTGTTCTAATGTACTTATTAGATAGCTTTGTTCTTGTACTTTTTTAAAGTCTTTTAATTCTATATTATATTTATTTTTCTTATATTCTATTTTATATATTCGTTTTTTGATTAGTTGTTCTACTGCTTTTCTTCTTAGTTCATTTAAGTCTTTTATATTTACAAATATATTATCATCCATTATTATTTCTAATTTTTCTAATTTAAATGGAGTATTTTTTATTTTATTTATTTGTTTTTGTATTGTTTCTTGTGTGATAGGATTATTTTTTGCTTTTTCTATTATATTTTCTTCTATTTTTACATTATTCTTTCCATCTGTTAGTTCTAAAGTAGCTTTTTCTTTTAGAGTTATTTTTCCTGTTATTTTTACTTTTCTTGTTTTATTTTCAATAAGCTTATTTATTTCTTCTATTTGTTTATAGTCTGTTGTTTTTACTACAATACTATCTTTTTTTACGTATTCATATTTAAAGTTTATAATGTCTCCCTTTTTTGCTTCTTTTACGCTTGTTTTATTTATGAACATTTTATTTAACATTAAACCTTTATCAGTATTTCCTATTATTCTTATTCCATCATGAATATTCAATTTATCTGTTAGTTTTATATATACATATCCATTTTTATAGTCTACTACGCTACCTATTTCAACTCCTTGATGATTTGGTCTCTTTCCATTTATTATGTATTTTTCGTTGAATAAGTATCCGCTTGTAAATTCTCTATTGAATAGTTTTTTCATTTCTTTTATATCGTCTTGTGTTATGGTTGATTTTTTTGTAGTCATATATGAGTCAATTGCTTTTCTATATAAACTTACTACTTGATATACATATTCTGGTCTTTTCATTCTTCCTTCAATTTTAAAGCTGTCTATTCCTGATTCAATTAGTTCTTCTATGTGCTCTAGTGTCATTAGGTCTTTTGTACTTAATGGGTATTTGTCTTTATTTATAATTTTATTATTACTTATTATATCGTATGGTAGTCTACAACAACCTGCACATGCTCCTCTATTTCCACTTCTACCGCCTATTAAACTACTCATTAGGCATTCTCCTGAGTAGCTTATACATAAGGCTCCATGAGTAAATACTTCTAGTTCTATATTTGTGTTTTTCTTTATTTCTTTTATTACATCTATACTTGTTTCTCTAGCTAGTACTACTCTTTGTGCGTTTAGTTTTTCAAAGAATTTTACTCCTTCAATATTGTGTATGTGCATTTGTGTTGATATATGTATTTCTAGATTTGGATATGTTTTTCTTATTAGATCAAACATTCCTATATCTTGTATTATTATTGCGTCTACATTATTTTTGTGTAGCATATCTATATAGTTTATAAAGTCTTCTACTTCATATTCATATATTATTGTATTTACTGTTACATATACTTTTACTCCATATATATGAGCGTATTTTATTGCTTCTATTAGTTCTTCATCATTAAAGTTATTTGCATATACTCTGGCTCCATATTTTTTTCCACTTAAGTATACTGCATCAGCTCCTGCTTCTATTGCCGCAATTAATGATTCCTTCGATCCTACAGGTGCGAGTAATTCTGGTTTTTTCATTTTTATCACCACCAAACATATTTATTATAGCATAATATTCTTAAAGAAAAAATAGTCCTTTTATTGGACTATTCATTTGGCATTTTATTGAAGTTATTCGAAAGACCTGTTATTAATCTTTTGAATCTCTCGCAGTTTTTATTTAGATTTTCTCTTTCTGCTTTTAATTTTTGTTCTTCTATTTCTTTTATTCTACTAAAGTGTTCTTTTTCTATTTCAAATTCTTTTTTATTATTCTCAATTGTTTGGAATGTTAGGTCTTTTTCTTTTTCTAGTTGTTCTTTTTCTATATCAAGTTTTTCAAGTTCATTTTTTATTTTTTCTTCTTCTACTTCTTTATATTTTGCAAAGTTTGCTTTTTGCATTTCTAATTTTTCTATTTCTACTTTTAATTTTTGTTCTCTTAGTTCTAATTCATTATTTCTAACTTCATTATCATTTTTTACTTGTGCTGTTTCTTCTGCTAATCTTAGTCTTTGAAGTTCTCCTTTTTCTTGTAGTTGTTTTTTTTCTAATTCTAATGCTTGTTTTTGTGAATCCATGTATTTTGTAAATTCTTCTTTTTCTCTTGCAATTTGACTTTTTAGATTTTCTATTTCCTTTTCAGTTTCTTGTAGTGTTTGTTTTTTTAGATTTATTTGTGATATTAATTCATTTGCATCTTCAACACCATTGTAGATACTATCAAAGAAACTATCTAGTTCTGTTGATTCACTTGTTAGTGCTTTTTCAAAATCAAATGTTTTTTCTTCTTCTGGTTCATCTTTTAATATACTTAGAATTCTATCATCATCTTCAAATGAATTTTCAAATTCTTCATCGTCTTTTTCTTTATTATGTATTATTATATCATCATCTTCATCCATTTTTATAAATTCATCATCCCAAGTTTTTCCAAAATCAAATGTATTTGCACTAGTATTATTATTCATAAAATCCATTATATTTTCGTTATTCATAGTCATTCCCCTTTGCCTATTTTTTTTATTCTTAATACATTATATCATATTATGTCAAAAATTTATATTAATTTTTTTAATTTAATAAAAAAAACTAGTTTTTTTCTAGTTCTTCTTTTATTTTATTTTTACATTTTTGAATGCAGTTGTCTATAGATTTTATATCTTTTCCTAGTATATCCGCTATTTCTTTGTATTTAAATCCATTTATTTTTAAATTCATAACTTGTTTTTCAAAGTCATTAAGTGTTTTATCTATTATATCAAGTATTTTTTGTTTTTTTTCTTCGTCCATTAATCGTTCTTCTGGATTATAACTATTGTCGATTAAGTTTTTTCCAAAGTTATTTGATTCATCTTGATTACTTAGTTCTAAGAAAATACTGTCATTTAAAATTTTATTTTTTAGTCTTCCTTGTTTTACTATATAACTAATTATTTTACTATTTATACATCTTAATGCGAATGTATAAAATATTGCATCTTTAGAGTCTGTGTAATTTCTTATTGCGTCATTTAATCCAAGCATTCCTTCTTGTACTAGATCGTTTAGTTCCGCTCCATTGTTTTTGCAGTATTTAAATAATTTTCTGGCTCTATCATATATTAGTGGCTGATATTTTTCAAATATTATTTCATTTGCTTCTTCATTATTTTCTGATATATATGATATTAATTCATAGTCATTTAAGTCTCTGTACATTATTTCTCCTTTATTGCTTCAAATATTATTATTCCTGCTGCCACTGATGCATTTAGACTGTTTATATTTCCTCTCATTGGAATAGATGCGATAAAGTCACAATTTTTTGTTATTATATCACTCATTCCTTTTCCTTCATTTCCTATTATTATGACTGTTTTTCCAGAATAGTCTATTTCATTATATTTTGTTCCTTGCATGTCTGTTCCAACTATCCAGTATCCTTGTTTTTTTAAGTAGTTTATTGTTTGTGATAGATTTGTTACCTGTGCAATTTTTACTTGTTCTAGTGCGCCTGCGCTTACTTTCATGACTGTTGAGTTTACGCTTACTGATCTATCTTTTGGAATTATTATTCCTGATACTTTTGCGGCTTCACATGTTCTTATTATTGCGCCTAAGTTATGTGGATCTTCTAGGTGGTCTAGCATTACTATTATATTGTTTTCTTCTATTAGTTCATCTACATCACAGTATTTATAGTCTTCTATTTCTAGTACTATTCCTTGATGATTTCCGTCTATAAATTTATCTAGGTCTCTTTTTTCCATGTATTTAATATATATATTGTTTCTATTTAGTACTGTTATTATATCTCTTTCATCGAAGTTTTTTGATATATATGCTTTTTTTATTTTTTTTACATCTTTTATTACTTCATTAGCTACATTTTTTCCAAATACGTACATATTAATCCTCCAATATAATGTTTATTATTTTGTTTAGTCTTTCTTTATTTTCTAGATATAGATATCCTATTATTGCTTCAAATCCTGTTGAGTGTTTGTATGTTATTATATCTGTGTTTTTAGGATGTCTTGTTCCTTTATGGTTTCTTGCTCTATAGAATATTTCTAGTTCTTCTTCAGTTAGGATGTTCTTTTCTATTAAGTTATTTATTATTTTTGCTTGTGCTTTTGCGCTTACATATTTTATTGCTTCTTTTTGTAGTTTGTCTACTTTTACTATGTTTTGTTTTATTAGGTATTCTCTTATATATACTTCATATATAGCGTCTCCTAGGTATGCAAGTACTAATACGTTTTTATCTTTATTCATATTCTTCTACTCTTTCAAATGTTATGTTTTTAATTATACCACTTTTTAGGTCGTTCATAACTATAGTCATTACTTTATCGTAGTCTATTTCATTTCCTTTTAGTATGCATCCTCTTCTTCTACCTATTACATCCATATTTTCTAGCATATCGTCATTTAGTTCTTTTATCCCATATCTTTCTTCTAGAATATTTGGATAGTATTTATATAGTGTTTCTATTATATATGAGAATACATTATATATTGGTAGTATTTCTTCTTTTATAGCGCTTAAACTAGCTAGATTTAGTGCGACTGTTTCTTGGTCTAGTTTTGGCCACAATATACCTGGTGTATCTAATAGTTCTACTTCATCATTTACTCTTATCCAACTTAGTTCTTTTGTTATTCCTGGTCTATTACCTGTTCCTACTACTTTTTTTCCAGCTAATCTATTTATTAGTGTTGATTTTCCACAGTTTGGAATTCCTACTACTAGTACTCTTGTTTTTCTTTTTATCATACCTTTATCTATACGTTTTTCTATTTTTTCTTGCATTACTTCATTTGTTGCGTTTATTATTTTTTTTAGATTAGGGTTGTGTTCTAGATCTATACCTAATACTTTATATCCATGATTTTCATAGTATTTCATCCATTTACTTGTTTCTTTCATATCACACAGGTCTGTTTTTGTCATTATTAAAATAACAGGTTTATTATTTATGTAGTTTTTTATATCTTTTATTTTTGATGAATAAGGCATTCTTGCATCTATTACTTCATATACTACATCTATTTTATTTATATTTTCACTTATTAGTCTTTTTGTTTTAGCCATATGGCCTGGATACCAATTTATATTAGTTTTATTTTCATTCATTTGGATCAACTCCTTTTATATTTCATCTATAGTTATAATATTATGATTACTATCACAATCAACTTTTACATTCATATTATCTTTTAAATACTTTATTACTTCAATACTTGGAAATAGTTTTATTTCTTTATACAAATCATCAATATTAAACCACATAGATTTATTTTCTTCAAATTCAAGAGGTTCACCAGAATATTCATCAACAATAAATATATCAAATTCAAATATTCTTTCTGGATATTCAATAGTATTATGTCCTATACAATGTTGTTTTGTAATTGTAATTCCAGTTTCTTCTTTAAACTCTCTAATAGATGTTTCTTCTGAAGTTTCACCTTCTTCAATTTTTCCACCAGGTATATCATAATAACCATTATCGTGTTGTTTATAATTTATAACCACTACTTTATTATCTTTTATTAAATATGTTCTAACTGCTTTTCTTATTTTTTTATCCATACTTTTCACCTCTTTTTATTTATATAAAATATGCTCCAAAACATTTGTCGGCATATTACAAGCCAGTACTCTAATTTCTCTCAAAAATGAGTATATTTTAACCTATTTTTTATTATTTTTCTTTCTTTTTTACTAAAACTTGCAAGATCTCAATTCTCGCAAACCACCATTATATAAAGGTTTAAGTGATAGTCGTCATAAATACAGGACAACCAGTTTATATTAGTTTTATTTTCATTCATTTGGATCAACTCCTTTAAATTTTTCATAGAATTCATCTCTAGTAATTGAATAAGACAATAAGTCTTGTCTTTTACCTGCCTTATCCTCACACCTATTTCTTAATCTTCCTTCTTGTATCATTCCACATTTTTGCATTACTCTACCAGAGGCAATATTATCTTCCATAAATTCAGAATATATAGTTTGAACATTGCATTCATCAAAAAGATATTTCATTACAGCCATTGTTGCTTCAGTGGCATATCCTTTTTTCCAATGTTTTCTTGCAATAATATATCCTGGTTCTACACATCCATACTTAGACCATGTATTATTTATATCGATTGTACCTATTTGTTCATTAGTATCTTTTAATACTATCATCCATCTTAATGTTTTAGGATCATTATATTCTTCAATCCATTTATCATAAACATTTTTAGTCACCATTTCACTTTTATGTATCCCATGGATAGTATACTTTACTTGTTCTGGATCACTGCACCATTCTTTATATGCAACAACATAATCATCAGGTTGTATTTTTCTTAATAATAATCTTTCTGTTTCTAATTCTTTTGTTCCATTAAAAATCATATTATCACCTCATTTTTTCTGGGAGGGTTAAAAGGTGTAATCACCTTATTAATTCCTATCACTTTTTATACTATAAATAGCCATTTTTTACTAATTTTTATCTATTTTAACATATTTTTATATAAAACATGCAAGATGTTAATTCTCGCAGAACTTTGTAAATAAAGGATTTCTTAAAGGGGTTAAATAAATCGTAATCAACCAGTTGATATTGGTTTTATTATCCATAGGAATCACTCCATTTCTATTCAATTATAGCATAAAAAAGACGAAATTTATTACTATTTCGTCCATTTTTATATCAAATATTTAGGGGGTTAACTAAAACAATATCAAAATAAGTCATATAGTTACCTGGTCATATGGCTACTTTTTTATTAATTGAATTGATTTACCATTATTATCTTCTATAAAGAAACTTTCCCTATTCAAATCGCCAAAAAATATATCTAAATCTTCTTTTTTATAACCTAATCTTTTCATTAATTCTAACACTTCTTCATCGCTATCATAGTTATACGCAATATGATCAATTGGTTTTTCCTTATCACTTGTTAATTGAAATAATTCTAATGAATGATTATTTAATCTTAAAGTTACCCAATTATATCCATCATCACTAAATCTTTCTAACAATTCATATCCAAACATTTTGTAAAAAGCAATAGATTCATCTAAATCTTTTACAGTAATTGCAATATGATCTAAATCTAACATAAAAATACCTCCTATATAAATTATAAACTTTAATATAGGAAGTATTTTTGCTACATAATTATATTTTCTATTCTTTTTAAATTAAGATGCCTTATATCATTAGGTTCATCTGAATAATGTACAACTACCATAATCGTATTTTCATATACATATATTTGTATTGGTAATATACATCTTGATTTTTTAACACCTTTACTAAAATATTCTATCATTATTTTCTTTTTATTATTTATTGCATCTTGTATAATATTAATTTTGGTTTTATCTTCTTCACTCATATTATCTTTATTATTTACCAATCTACAATAGTTATTTATTTTTTCTTTAATATTTTCCAATTCTTTTTTATCATTATCTGATAATTTATTTATTATTAAATCTATTTTATTTATATCATTTTCATTAAATAAAATTGATGGTACTTCAACTTTAGAATAAAGTTTATACCCTCCATTTTTACCCATAACATTTTCAATATATATTCCTTCTTTTTCAAGTTCATCTTTATATTGTCTTATAGTTCTTGGACTTACTTCTAACATTTCAGATAGTCTTTTACAACTATATACTTTTCCAGAAGATAGTATATCTAACATCTTTATATTTTTTGAAATTTTTGACATAAACTTCACCTACTTTTTACTATGAGTTACTATCTCGTAATCAACACCTTAATTCTATTGCTTTTTTATCCTTTTTTTAGTATTTCTGGCTATTTTTTATCAATTTTCGATGTTTTTTTATAATAAACGTGCAAGACATTAATCTTCACAAATCCTTATAAATAAAGGATTTGTCCAAAAGTTACTATAAACTGTAATCAACCAGTTTATATTTGTTTTATTTTCATTATTCATTTGGATCAACTCCTTTTATAAAATCATTAAAATTATAGCATAAAAAAGGCAGATTTTGTACTAATCTGTCTAAATTTATAATACATATTCTTAAATATTAGCATTTTTTAATATTTAAAGCATCTACTCTTCAAATTATTTATCTTTATTTTCATTTGAAATTTTATTTTGTACTAGTTGCCCACATCCAATTTCTTCATTAGAGATATTGCCAAACACATAACATTCAATACCATTTCTTTTTAATTTTTTTCAATTACTCTTAATCTCTCATAAGATGGTGAAACATAACCATAAATACCTGCTTGCTTAGTATAATTCAAAAAAGATATTCTAATTTCAATTTTATCTTTTATAGGAGTTAGCATTTCTATAAAATTGTCTACCTGTTCATCACTATCATTTATACCAGACATTCCTAGCATATTAATTTTCACTCTACATTTGTCATACTTGGCAGAGTCTTTATATTTTATTGCTTCTAAAACATTTTTATAGAACGAATAATTACTTGGTAAGTTTTTTACTATTTTTTTCATTTGTTTATCATCTAACGAATAAAATGGAATTTGTAATGTTTTAATTCTTAAATCAAGGGTATTCCAATATTCAAAGCAATTCCTATCATAACCAAATGTTCCAATTATAAATGTAACATGATTATATTTTTTTTGGACTTCACTCATAAACTGACCAACTTGTTTATAAACAATAGATGGTTCTCCGATACCAGTAAAACTTATACAAAATTTCTCGTAATCATTAGGATTTATGTTATTGTCATTTAACATGATATCTATTTGTTCCCAAAAATCTTCACATTTTAGCATGTATGGAGCTTTATTTAATGCCCCAGATGCACAAAACTGACAGCCTACTGGGCAATTATACATATTACTTAGTTCCAATATAAATTCAACAATTTTTCCATCTTTAATATGCCATATAACCATTGATTCTATGATTCTACTATTTTCATCAGATAGTAAATACCTTATTACCTTTTGATAATTCCAATTTCTAGAATTAAATGGATGTTCTTTTTTTAATTTTTCAAGAATGTTCAATTTCATCTTTATTTACCTTTCTATTTGTATACGTTTTATCCTATAATCTGAGTTTAACCGTCAATACCAAGTATCAAATACTATGCTATTTTTGTCCGTTTTTTATCTATTTTTTATATTTTTTAGTAATTATTTATCAAAAAATGTAATTACTAAATATTAGTTTTCCCTTATTTTATAGGAGTTTCATGAATGGCTAGACTAAATCAATATCAACCAGTTTATATTAGTTTTATTATCCATAGGAATCACTCCATTTCTATTCAATTAAGCATAAAAAAGACGAAATTTAGTATAATTCCGTCTAATTTTAAATCATTTTTATAGTTACTATAAATCTATATCAAATATTAATTAGAGTCTCCTGGCCATATGGCAAATCGTAATATCTTAATATTACGAGCTAATCATCTAATTTCTTTTTTCTATATACTATACTAAAAATTGTTATACAAATAATGAAATTAATTATGTAAGTTAATATGATTTTATAATCAATAGTTACCGTTGTTTGATTTATAATTTCGGCGATAGTATCGGCAAATCTAGTAGAATATAATAATTTAGTTATATTTTGCATTGATTCATTCATTGCACCAAAAGTTGGAAGCATTCCTATTACTATTGTTATTGGAGCACACATACCATTTGCAGCCATTTGATTTTTTACAGAAATGCCAATAGTGGCTCCTAACACCATTGAACAAAGTGAAGACAAAATAATAGAAACATAGAAATATAAGTAATTTATTCCTGATATATTAATTAGTGGAATAAATAAAGAACAACTAATTAATGATGCTAATATGACAAATAATCCATTTCCAATAAAATATTCTAATGGTTTTATATTAGCAAAAATTAAACTTCTTAAAGTTCCTTTTTCTTTTTCCTCAGCAATTATAGATGCCATTATATTCATTGAACAAAATAATACATTAATTGGTAAAAAAACTATTGGAAACATTTCTCTACCATCTTTCATTGTTGCATAGAATAAATACGTCATTGCAGGAAACATAAGAAAGAATAATAATTGTCTTTTATTTCTAATCATATCTCTTAATGTTTTTTTAAATATTGCAGTAACATGATATAGTTTCATTACACAAGCTCCTTTCCAGTAAGTTCAATAAATACAGTTTCAAGAGTGGGTTCTGAAGAGTGAATAGATAATATTTGTTCATCTTCAATTAGTTTAGCGAGTTTTTTAGAATCCACTTTATTACTCTTAAATGTTATTTCTTTATTGTCTTTCGTAATAACATTATAAACATTGTATTTGTTATGTCTCATACATATATCTTTAGGAGTTCCAAATTCAACTATCTTACCCAAATGAAGTAATGCTACTTCATCACACATTTTAGTTGCTTCTTCCATATTATGCGTTGTTAAAAAGATTGTAGTCCCTGATTTTTTTAATTCAAATAATAAGTTATGTATTTTTAAAGAAGTTGCTGGATCAAGTCCGCTTGTAGGTTCATCTAAAAATAATAATTTTGGTTTATTTATAAGAGCTCTTGCAAGTATTAATCTTTGTGTCATACCTTTAGAGAGCTTACTAGTAATAGTCCTTTTGGAATCATATAATTCAACTTTCTTTAAAATTTTATCAATTTCTTTTTTTTCAGTGTTATAAATATTTGCAAAAACTTCCATGTTTTCAAATACTGTTAATCGTTCATATAATCCAAAATTATCCATTACTGCACTAATTTTATTCATTATAGAATAACTTAGTTTATTTGGAACAACATCAAATACTCTTGCCTCACCTGACGTAATTGAATATTCACCTATAAGCATTTTTATTAAAGTTGTTTTTCCTGCACCTGATGGTCCCAAAAAACCAAATATTTCACCTTCAGAAACTTTAAAATTAATCTCATTAATTACTTTTTTATTTCCAAATTTTTTTACCAAGTTTTTTACTTCAATGACATTCATATTAATTCAACTCCTACTAATCATTATATCATAAATTTCTAAAATTATTTTGTTCGGAATATTACTATTTTGCGAATTATTAATCATAATATTTTATCACATACAAAACACATATAAAATGTGTTTAAAAATAAGTGTCGGCATATTACAAGCCAGTACTATTATTTCTCTCAAAAGCAAGCAATTTTTAACCTATTTTTTCAAATTTTTCTTCTTTTTTTATTAAAACTTGCAAGATCTCATTTGCTAAAAAGTACCATTTTATAAGGGTTTAAGTGATAGTCGCCATAAATACAGGACAGGCAATTTATATTAGTTTTATTTTCATTCATTTGAATCAACTCCTTTTTAAAATCATTAAAATTATAGCATAAAAAAGGTAGATTTTCTATAATCTGCCCAAAATTATTTATTTTCTGTTTCTTCT
>CAMNML010000015.1 GCA_946544685.1 uncultured Caryophanales bacterium
GTAATTGTGGACTTTTTATTCAATATATTTATCATTATAGTAGAAATATAAAATAGGTATTCTATACTTTAAGAGGTATTTAAAATGAAAGAAAAATTATTAATTATTGATGGACATAATTTGTTGTTTCAAATGTTTTATGGTATGCCTAATAAAATTTATAATCAACATAATGTTTCAATCCATGGTGTAATTGGATTTGTTGGTGCATTACTTAAAATAGTAAAATTTAACAATCCTAATTATATTGTTATTCTTTTTGATAAAGAACAGGAAATACAAAGACAAAGTATAAATAAAGAATATAAGGGTAATAGGATTGATTATAATAATGTCCCATTTGATGAAAACCCATTTAGTCAATTAGAAAATATTTATAAAATTTTGGATGAACTTAATATTAAACATACTGAGGTTGAAGAGGTAGAAACAGATGATATAATAGCAAGTTATTGTTTTAGGTATATGAATGAATATGATATTGTTATTAGCTCTTTTGATACTGATTTTTATAGTTTGGTAAATGATAGTGTTAAGGTTTTTAGGTATAGAGGAAAAAATAGCCAAATCATTGATGGCGAATTTGTAAAGCGTAAGTTTAATATAGAACCAAAGTATTTTGCAGATTATAAGGCGTTGATTGGCGATGCGAGCGATAATATTAAAGGTGTAAATGGTATTGGTCCGAAAACTGCTGCTTTCTTGATTAATAATTATGGCAATATTGAAAATATTATACTTCATGTAGATGATATAGAGAATGTTAATTTAAGGAAAAAAATAGTAGAAAATATAGAGTTGCTAAGAGAAAATATAACTTTAATAAAATATATTAATGAACATGTTTTACCATTTGATATTGATGAATTAAAAATGAATTTTTCAGAAGAACAGAAAACAATGGATTTATTAAAAAAAACCGGAATAAAGTAATTTTTTGTTTTAAAATTAAAAATTAGCGTAAATAAAAACTTGAACAACTGTCCAAGTTTGTTTTCTATATGGTAGTCTGTACGGGATTCGGACCCGTGTATGCTGCCTTGAGAGGGCAGTGTGTTAAACCACTTCACCAACAGACCAATTTAAATAACATATTCATTTTATCATAAATGTTTTATTTATACAATTATTTTTAAAAAAATATTTTAATTTTATTGAAATGTGCTATAATATATAAAAAAATGAGGGATTATTATGAATTATGATGAATTTTTTAAAGAACTTCCTGAAGAAATTACTGCAGAATATGTTGAATTTATGATTGATAAAATTAGATATTCTTTCTTTTGGGGACTTGATATTTGGTTTCCAAAAAATGCAGAGGGAGAATCAGATGAATCACTAGAAATTTACTATCCAGAGTTTTCTAAAGGCAGACAACTTGTTTATCGTCAAGAAACAAATGGTAAAAAATATTTTTCGAATTAATAGTTATTTTTATAACTATTTTTTTGTGTTATTATTATATTGGGTGTTAGTATGATTTTAAATGTTAGCGGAAGAACTGATATTGTTGCTTTTTATAGTGAATGGTTTATGAATAGATATAGGGATGGTTTTGTTGATGTTAGAAATCCTTTTTATAAGAAAAGTGTTAGTAGAATTTATTTTTCTAATGTTGATTTAATTTTATTTTGTACTAAGAATCCTATTCCTATTGTTAAGTATTTAAGTGAAATTGATAAGCCAATTGTTTTTCATGTTACTTTAACTCCTTATAAGAAAGATATTGAGCCTAATGTTCCTCCTAAAGGACTAGTTATAGAGGCTATTAAAAAGATTTCTTCTATTATTGGTAGTGATAATGTTTATATAAGGTATGATCCAATATTTATTAATGATAAGTATAGTATAGATTATCATATTAAAGCATTTGATAATATGTGTAAGTTATTAAATGGGTATGTTAAGCATATTATTGTTTCTTTTATTGATGATTATAAGAATGTTAGAAATAATAAGGATTGTTTAAATTATAAAGAATTAAGTGATTCTGATTATAGAGCGGTTGGTATTAATTTTAGTAGTAGCGCTTCTAATAATGGAATGACTGTTCAGACTTGTTGTGAGGAAAATAATCTAGTAGAATATGGTTTTATTAAGGGAGAGTGTATGTCTTTTAATTTGGCTTATAAGTTAACTCATAAGACTGATTTTAAGAAGTGGAAAGAAAGACCTTGCGGTTGTGTAAGTATGGTAGATATTGGTGTATATAATAGTTGTAGACATTTTTGCAAGTATTGTTATGCCAATTTTGATGAAGGAAAAGTCAATCATAATTATTCTTTACATAATCCTAATAGCAGTTTATTAATTGGTGAATTATCTAGTGATGATATTATTAAGGAAAGAGTTAAATAGATTATATAAACTGGTTGTTTGAAATTTGAACTATTAAGAATTTCTTAATAGTTCAGAAGAATATGGGTATTTAGTTATGGAAAAATTTAGTAGATTATTTATCTACTTTTTTTCTTGTGTTGCATACATTTGTTTGGTATAATTTATATAGTGTGGTGGTAATATGAGTAGAGTTTATTGTTGCATTGATTTAAAGAGTTTTTATGCTTCTGTTGAGTGTATGGAAAGAGGACTTGATCCTATTACTACTAATTTAGTTGTTGCTGATAAGGAAAGAACAGAGAAGACTATTTGTTTAGCTGTAAGTCCTTCTTTAAAACAATATGGTATTCCTGGTAGAGCAAGACTTTTTGAAGTTGTACAAAAGGTTAGAGAGATTAATTATGAAAGAAGGAAACGTGCTTATAAATTTACTGGTAAGTCTTATAGTGATATAGAATTAAAAAATAATAAAAAGTTAGAACTTGATTATATAGTTGCGACTCCTAGAATGGGTTTATATATGAAATACAGCACTCGTATTTATGATGTTTATCTTAAGTATTTATCACCTGATGATATTTATGTTTATTCTATTGATGAAGTGTTTTGTGATATTACTAATTATTTAAAATATTATAAAATGAGTCCTAGAGAGTTAGTTACTAAGATACTTTTAGATATTTTAAAAACAACAGGTATTACAGCTACTGCAGGTGTTGGTACTAATTTATATTTGGCTAAGATTTCTATGGATATAGTAGCTAAACATGTTGATGTTGATAAAAATGGTGTTAGAATTGCTTTTTTGGATGAAAGAAAATATAGAGAATTATTATGGAATCATAAGCCTTTAACTGATTTTTGGAGAGTTGGTAATGGTTATTCTAAGAAGTTAAATGATCATAATATGTATACTATGGGAGATATTTGTAGGTGCTCTATTAATAATGTTAATTTATTATATAAATTGTTTGGTGTTAATGCGGAATTGTTAATTGATCATGCTTGGGGATATGAACCTTGTACAATTGATGAAATAAAGAAATATAAACCACAATCTAATAGTTTAACTTCTGGACAAGTTTTACATTGTGCTTATAATTTTTCTAAGGCTAGACTTATTATTAGAGAAATGATTGATTTATTGTCTTTAGAAATGGTTGAAAAGAATGTAGTTAGTGATAATATTGTTTTAACTGTTGGATATGATATAACTTCTCCTTCATATGATGGTGAGTATTCTATTGATAGATATGGTAGAACTGTTCCTAAGAGTGCTCATGGAACTGTTAGACTTCCTTATAAGACTTCTTCTAGTAAAATTATGAGTGAAAAAGTATTAGAATTATATGACAAGATTGTTAATAAGAAATTATTAGTTAAAAGGATTAATATAGGAGTTAATAATATTGTTAGTTATGATTCTGTTAAGGATTTAGAACATCATGAACAGTTAGATATTTTTTCCAATTATGAAGAGATTAATTCTAAAAATGATAGAGTCTTAGAAGAAAATGAAAATAAGTTACAACATGTTATGTTAGATATTAAGAAGAAGTATGGTAAGAATTCTATTTTGAAAGCTATGAATTTAAGTGAAGGAGCGACTACTATTGATAGAAATAAGCAAATAGGAGGTCATAGGGAGTGATAATATGTATGATGATATAATTGATATTAAGTATCCTTTTGATTTAGGACATAAAAGAATGAGTAATTATGAAAGATGCGCTCAATTTATGCCTTTTAGTGCTTTGGTTGGATATAAAGAGGCTGTTATTGAGACTGCTAGAATTACTGATAAAAAGATTATTTTAGATGAAGAGACTAAGGAAATTCTTGATAATAAAATTAGTTTAATTAAGTCTAAATTGTCTTTAAAACCTGTTGTTTCTATTACATATTTTGTTCCTGATAAAAGTAAGTCTGGTGGTAGTTATAAAAGTATTAAGGGTATTATTAAGAAAATAGATTTATATAAAGGAATTATTGTTATTGATGATATAAAAATATTTATTAATAGTATAATTGATATTGATGGTGATATGTTTGATATTGTTTGATTATATTTAGTTTGGTATAATTTAAATGGAGGTATTTATGAAAGTATTATTATTAAATGGTAGTCCAAAGGTTAATGGTTGTACTGCTCGTGCTTTAAAGGAAGTTGGTGATACTTTAATTAGCCAAGGAATTGAGGTTAAGACTATTCAAGTTGGAAGTAAAGATATAAGGGGCTGTATTGCTTGTAATAAGTGTAAGACTGATGATAAGTGTGTTTTTGATGATTTGGTTAATGAGGTTGCTTTAGAATTTGAGAGCGCTGATGGGATAGTTGTAGGTACTCCAGTTTATTATGCAGGTGCTAATGGTAATATTATTTCTTTTTTAGATAGATTGTTTTATAGTACTCATTTTGATAAGTCTATGAAGGTTGGTGCTTCTGTTATTTCTTCCAGAAGAGGTGGAAGTACTTCTGCTTATGATGAGATTAATAAGTATTTTGGTATATCTAATATGCCTATTGTTTCTAGCACTTATTGGAATGAGGTTCATGGTTTTACTTCTGATGATGTTGAAAAGGATTTGGAAGGATTACAAACTATGAGAAATTTAGCTAGAAATATGGCTTTTATGATTAAATGTATTAATTTAGGAAAAGAAAAATATGGAATGCCTAATGTAGAAAGGGAATATCATACTAGTTTTAGTGATGGTTTATAGTTTTTTATAATTGTTTTGTATGGTGATTTATGAGTGGATATAATTTAAATCAATTAAGGATTTTAAGAGATTATTTTGATGATGGAGGGATTAATGAATTTTTAAAAATTGTTAGTCCTTCATGTTCTTGTTATGAGCTAGAGATACTTGCTAAAGCATTTAAAATGGGAATTGATGTAAGTGATTTAGTTAATTGCCATGTATCTTATGATTGCTTAATATTATTATGTGATTCTAAGATGAAGGGTATTGATATTAAAGGCCTTGGAAATGAATTTGTAGGTATTGATTTATTAAAGTAAATTTTGGTAATTAAAAGTGAAAATCCAAATGTTGATATGTCATTTGTTAGTGATTTAAGTTTTAATGATTGTAAAACTATGATTGCTGATTATAGGTTGTACGGAGTAAGTATTTTTGATAAGTATCGTGAAAAAGTTCAAATAAATAAGCAAATGATTAATACTGAGCTTAATTACGTTAAGAAATAAATAGTTTTATTCAATTTGTTTGACATGTACTTTAATTTATTATAAAATTATATATGTAGTAGGTGAATAATGTTCATCTTAAAAGAAAAGAGGTTATATATGGGTTTAATTACTGCAGCAATAAGTGCTACTGCAACTACAGTTGGTGATCAATTTAAAGAGGTCGTATCTTGTCCAGAAGTTGATAATAATGTTATTATTCAAAGAGGTGTTGTTAACCATGGTTCTGGAAATATGGTTTACAGTGAAGGAGTTATTTCTAAAGGAAGTAAAATAATTGTTCCTCAAGGAATGGCTATGATGATTATTGATAATGGTCAAATAGTTGAATTTACTGATACTCCTGGTGATTATTCATGGGATAGTAGTACTGAACCAAGTGTTTTTTCTGGTAAATTAGGAAAAAGCATTGTTGATTCTATTAAAACAATTGGAAAACGTATTACTTATGGTGGTCAAAGTGCTAAAGATCAAAGAGTATATTATGTAAATATCAAGACTTTACCAGCAATAACATATGGTTCTCAACAACCAGAAACTATTGTAGATCCAGTTTATGGAAGTGTTGAAGTTACATACAATGGTGAGTTTAATATTAAAGTTGATGATCCTGTTATTTTAGTAAATACAATGTTAGGAGCAAATCCTAAAGATACTTTAACTTTTGATGATATTTTTTCAACAGAGGGAAGAAATATTTTAAAAGGAAAATTCGCTCAAAAGATTAGTGAGGCTATTAATGAAGTAATGTCAGTTAATAATATTTCATTTAATAGAATTCAAGGACAAAGATCTGCAATTGCTGATAAAATGAATACTTTATTGAATGAAGATTGGCATGAAAAATATGGTATTGTTGTTGATAGAGAAGTTACTATTAATATTAATGCTAGTGAAGAAGCTAGAGCTCAAATTCGTGAAATTGATAAAGTTAGAGGTATGGCTAATGCTGAGTCTGAAAGAGTTGGTATTATGAGCGATGCTTATAGCAAAAATTTACAAGGTTCTATGGCTGCTGCTGCAGGAGAAGCTATGCTTCATGCTGCTGATAATCAAAACGGTGCTATGGGAGGATTTGTTGGAATGGGTATGGCTAATGCTGGTACTCAGATGGCAGCTGGTATGATTAATAATTTACCTGGAGCACAACAAACAAGTTCATCTAATAGATTCTGTCCTAATTGTGGTGCTGCTGCATCAGATACAGCTAAGTTCTGTACTCAATGTGGTCAACAATTATAAGGTTAAGTTTATACTTAATCTTTTTTGTTGTATTTTTTAAAGTTTAATTGTATAATAGTATTGAAGTAAGGAGGAATATTATGGAAAAAAGTACTTCAAAAAGCTTTGATTTTGGTTCTTTTATAACAGAGTGTCTTACTTTTATTTTAGCTTGCTTAATGAGACCTATTAGCGCTATTAAGAACAAAATTAATGATTATTCAGATGTTAAAACTGCTGGTGTTTTAGTTATTCTTGTTTCTTTATGTAGAATGATTATTAATCTACTTAGAAGCATGATTTCAGCTATCTTTGTTAAACAAAGAAATTTTTTGAAAGGAACAACTAGCTTAAATGTTTCATTTGAAGGGTTGAAGAATCTTGATTATTTTAATCTTATCGTTAAACAATTTATAGGTTTCATAATTGTAGTTGCTGTTGTAGCAGGTGTATATTATATTGCTTCATGTGTTATGAAGAAAACTGTTAATTATTTTAAATTAGTTAGTATTACTACTGTATCATTTATTCCAATGTTTATTGCTGGATTTGTTTCAACTATAATTTCTTATATATATGCGCCAATAGGAGTATTTATTGTTTTTGCATCTCTTGTATATTCGGTTGTTACTTTTATTAGATGTATAAATGATGAAATTAGTTTTGATAATAAAGATGTTATGGTTTATTTTCAAACAGTTTGTTTAACAGTTTTATTTATTATTACTTATTATGTTTTAAGTAATTCTATTTCATCAATGATAGGATTAGGTAGTTTATTAAAATAGGAAATTTTCCTATTTTTTTTATGGATATTTTTGTTTTTATGTGATATAATTATAGTGTCTAGAAGGTACGATTAGTAAATTTGAAAAACCTACTAATGTAACGAATCGGGAATCTAATTTGTGGGTGGTGTTGAAGACTTGGGTTTACTCAAGGATCCTAAAATCTACAATGTGATGCCCACCTAGGAGACTAGGTTTTTATCGTTAATGCTGTCGTCCTTTTGGACTTTTTTTATTCAATTTGACTTTTTTTTAAAATTTGGTATAATATAGCACTGGTTTTTAACTTTAAATGAAAGGGGCTTAAATTATGTGTAATATTGATTGTGTTCCTAAAACATGGTCATTATCATTAAAAGATTACGCGTTGTTAGATGATTTTTGTAAGAATAATTCTTTATCAGAAGATGATTTTTGTTGGATGATGGATTTTTGTGAAAGAAAATCTTTGGACTTTAAAAATTTTTGTAGTTTAGTTAAGTTTTATGATTTTCATAAAAATAAGTGTTATAGCAATTTGGAAAAAAAGAAAAATGAATTAGAGGATAGTTTGAATTTAAAATTTGTTGATAAAAAGTTTATTATTTCAAGTCGTGTTAAAAGTTTTTTGCGTGTGATAAAAAAGATAGATAAAAAGAAAAATTCTGAGTTAGATGGTTTGTCGTGGAATGATATTACTACTTCTTATGTTAATTTTGAAAAAACAATTAATAAATATGTTAGAGATTTTTGTGGTTGTAGAGTGATACCTGTTCCTCGCTCATTTGATTTTTCTATTGAAAATTTAAATTCTACTTTAAAAACTCTTTCTCCTCAAGATTTTTTATTTAAGTTGTTTATTCCTACAACTATTAACTATGAAAATTTTGATGATAATATATTATATTCTATAAAAGATTTTTTTGATGATGAGTTTAAAATACTTAATTACAAAAATTTTTTGAAATTTCCAAAATCTAATGGTTATAGGTCTTTGCAATTTGGATGTGTTTTTGATGATGATGAGAGAATGGAAATTCAAATAAGAAATTTTTTGCATCATATTTATGCTGAATATGAACACCGTAGATATGAAGAAAAACTTAATTTTTCTGAGTTTATACCATTTTATTTATCTTGTGAAATATGTTCTAATTATTTTGCAAGTGATGAAATAAAGAAATTTGATTTTTCTAAAATGTCTTTTATGTATTTTCTATGTTTATCAATTTTAACGAATGATGTTATGCATTTTAGTGAATTAGATGTTCAGATTGATAATTATGTCAGTGAATATTATTATACTGTTTATGATTACATTTATTATAATTGTGAAGGCAATAATATATATAATTTTGAATGCAATGATTTGTATAATTCTGATGATGAATTTGTACAAATATGTATTTCTATTATAAAGTCTGTTAAGGACAGCATAATTATGGATTCACAACGATTTGGTACTACGATTAAAAATCAAACTAAATTAGAAATGGATTTATTACGTGATGATTATATTAAAAGTCGTATTATGAGTATTTTGAATGCAAAGAAACAAAATCATAGTTTATGCTATAAAATTAATAATAAATAAATTAGGTTTTTCCTAATTTTTTTGATATAATGATTTAGGTGATTTTATGCAATATATTAATGTTATTAAAATGGCTTTTTTATTTTTTCCAATAATTGCAGTTGTTTTGACTTTACCTTTTTTAATATATCATTATAGAAAATATGGATCTATTTCGCCTTTTAGAACTATTCTTTTATTTTCTTTTTTCTTTTATTTAATTTGTTGTTATTTTTTGGTAGTATTACCTTTACCGTCTAGGAGTAGTGTAGCTAATTATACAAAACCATATTATAATTTAAGACCTTTTTATTTTGTTTCAGATTTACTTTCAAGTAATTCTTTTAATTATACTGATTTTAAGACGTATTCAATTCTTTTTAAAAACTCTAAGTTCTCAGATGTTATATTTAATATTTTGATGGTTATTCCTTTTGGTGTTTATCTTAGATATTATTTTAAATGTGGTTTTTTTAAGACATTATTTTATTCTTTTTTATTATCGTTGTTTTTTGAACTTACTCAGTTATCAGGTTTATATTTTATTTATCCGCGACCATATAGATTATTTGATGTTAATGATTTGATTAGTAATTCTTTTGGAGGTCTTATAGGTTATTTGATTTGTCCAATTATTTGTTTTTTTCTTCCTGATAGGGAGAAAATTGATGCTAATGATTATACTAGGGGATGTATTGTATCTTTTGGTAGGCGATTTGTAGCGTTGTTTATTGATTATTCTTTAATCTTTATTATATTTATATTTTTTTCTATGGTTTTTAGGTATAAGTATATATTTTTGATTTATTTAGTTTTAAATTTTCTTTATTTTGTTTTTATTTATTATTTTTTTCAAGGTTTTACTTTTGGAAAATGGTTTGTAAATTATAGAACAGTTTCTAATTCTTTGGATGGTAGATTGTCTTTTTTTAAGGTTTTTATTAAGTGGATTTTATTACATTTAATTATATTTAATGGGTGGTTTTTAATTTTATTATATTATTTTTATGTTAATTCTAACATTTATTTGTTTATGGTTATTTACTTTTCTATTTTTTCTTTATTTTGTGTTTATGTTTTGTTGTGTTGGATTTTAAATAAAGCTTTGTTTTATGATGTTATTCTTGATTTTGAGAGTATTAGTGTAAGTGGTGGTATGGAAGATGATGAAATTTAAAAAGATTTATATTGAAATAACTAATTCTTGTAATTTAAATTGTAGTTTTTGTATAGGTAATAAAAGGAAGATTAAATTTATGTCTTTTTCTGAATTTAAGATTATTTTAGATAAGATTAAAGTATATACTAATTATTTATATTTTCATATTTTGGGTGAGCCTTTACTTCATCCTTTGATTAATGAATTTATTGATTATGCGAGTGAAATGGGTTTTAATATTAATATTACTACCAATGGTTACTTAATTAATAAGATTAAATCTAATAATGTTAGACAAATAAATATTTCTTTACATAGCTTTGATCTTAAGTATGGTATTGGACTTGATGAATATTTATCTAATATATTTAATAGTGTTTCTAAATTATCTAATACTTATGTTTCTTATAGAGTGTGGTTAAATAGTTGTTATAGTTGTGATATATTAGCTAAATTATCTGATTTTTATGGTGTTTCTTTTGATTATTCTTCTTTTGATAAGGTAGAACTTTCTAATAATATTTTTTTAAGTCAATTTCATGAGTTTATATGGCCTGATTTGAATAATGATTATTATAGTGAAAAGGGTAGGTGCTACGGTCTTATTGATCACTTTGGAATACTCTCTGATGGTACTGTTGTTCCTTGTTGCTTAGACAGTTTAGGTTGTATTTCTCTTGGAAATGTTTTTGAATCTAATTTAGATGATATTCTGAATTGTGATAGAGTTTTTAATATGATTAAAGGATTTAAATCTGGTATTAAATGCGAGGAATTGTGCAAACATTGTTGTTTTTTATATGAAAAAAAGGAAAGTTAATTTCCTTTTATTTGTAATGCTTGTGTATTTGTAAGATATTTGTATTTAACCATTGCATCTAATACTTGTTTTTGCCTTTTTAATGCTAGTTCTTTATGATTGTTTAATGAATATGCTGATGGAGCATTAGGTAGTCCTGCAAGTATTGTTGCTTCATAGTCTGATAATTGATTTGGCTGTTTATTAAAATATCCCATACTAGCGTTTCCTATTCCATAGTATCCATTACCATAATATATAGTGTTTATATATAATTCAAATATTTCGTCTTTTTTTAAGTTATCTTCTAAATATGATACAACAAATATTTCTGCAAATTTTCTTGAAAATTCTTTTTTTTGAGTAAAGTACATATTTTTTGCTAATTGCTGTGTTATTGAACTTCCACCTGTTACTATTTCTTTTTTTCTTAGATTGGTAATTAATGCTTTAGTGGTAGAAATTAAGTCTATTCCTTTGTGATTATAAAATCTATGATCTTCTACTGCTAACATAGCATTTTTAAATGTTTCTGTTGTTTCTTCTAATTTTGTATAGTTCTTTTTATTTTTTATTTCACTTATTTTTTTATCTATTGGTATTTCTGTAATTGCTTCTTTATACATTTTATATCCATTATATCCAATTATAATTGTTATAGTTAATAATAATAGAAACAATAATGTTATTATTTTTTTTATTGTTTTCATATTTCCTCCAATTCCATTATAAACTATTTTGTTTTTTTTATCAACTTCTTTTCTTTTTCGTTTTTTTGTTATATAATGTTTTTGGAGGGATTTTATGGCAAATAGTAGTAAGAAGGCTTCTAAAAAAGTAACTGGAACTGCAAAAAAACATTTTGATGGATTTAAAGAGTTTATAGCTAAAGGGAATGTAATTGATCTTGCTGTTGGTGTTATTATAGGTGGTGCTTTTGGTAAGATTGTTTCATCTATAGTAAATGATATTTTAATGCCGTTACTTGGAATAGTAGTAGGTGGTGTTGATTTTACTTCTTTATCTATTAAAATAGGTGATGCTGTTGTTACTTATGGTAACTTCATTCAAAATGTAATTGATTTTTTAATTATTGCTTTATGTGTTTATGTTATGATATCAGCTATTAATAAGGTTACTTGTAAATTTAAAAAAGAAGAAGAAAAAGAAGAAGCGAAAAAATCAGATGAAGTTGCTTTATTAGAAGAAATAAGAGATTTACTAAAAAAAAATAAGTAGTTAATGCTTATTTTTTTTATCTTCTAAAGAATATTGATGCTACTATTGAAAATATCATTACAAATAGCATTATGTAAGCCATTATTTTTTGTGTTTTTGGTTTCATGCTGTTCACCTCAATTATAATTATAATATATTTTTTAAATTTTTGGAATATATATCTTATTATTTAATATTATTAATTAGGGTGATTATATGGACAAGTTAAAAAGTATTTTTAACACTAATAGGAAAATAATGGTTTTTTTGTTTTGTTTGTTTATTATATCAATTATTTTTGGTAGTTTATTGCCTATTTTTTTAAATCAGTCAGATAAAATGCTTATTTCTGATTATTTAAATGATTTTGTTAACAATGTGAGTAATTATAATTTTATTTCATTGTTTTTTAATGGCATATTTAATAATTTGGGTTTTTGTATAATTATTTTTATTTTAGGCATAAGTATTGTTGGCGCTATTGTGGTTGTATTTTTATTTTTTTTAAAGGGATTTGTTTTAGGGTTTTCTGTTTCATCTATTATTATTAATTATGGTTTTAAGGGTGTTTTGTTTGGATTTATTTATGTTTTCCCACATCAAATAATTAATATATTTGTTTACAGTGTTTTGGCTTGTTATAGTATTACTTTTTCTATAAGACTTCTTTTGTTTCTTTTGAAAAAGTTAAATTTTAATATTAGTAATTATTTTAAAAGTTATTTTAAAGTTTTTTGTATTTTAATATGTATAGTTATTTTATCTGTTTTATATGAATCTTTTATTTTACCTAAATTACTTTCTTTTGTTTTTAATTTCTTAGGTTTATAATTTACTTAGTTTTTCTTTAGTGTTATAATATTTTTGGTGATTTTATGAAAGTTATTGTTGGAATTTCTGGTGGGGTAGATAGCAGTGTTGCTGCAATATTATTAAAAAAGGCTGGATATGAAGTAGAAGGTCTTTTTATGCGCAATTGGGATGCTTCTATTAATAATGATATTTTAGGTAATCCGACGTTGAATAATAATATTTGTCCTCAGGAACAGGATTATAATGATGCTGTATCTGTTTGTAAAAAAATTGGTATTCCTCTTCATCGTGTTGATTTTGTTCGTGAATATTGGGATTATGTTTTTACTTATTTTTTAGATGAGTTAAAAAAAGGTAGAACTCCTAATCCTGATATTATGTGTAATAAATATATTAAATTTGATATGTTTGCTAAGAAGGCTAAAGAATTTGGTGCTGATTATATTGCTACTGGTCATTATGCTAGAATAAAGGATGGTAAATTACTTCGTGGTATTGATAGTAATAAGGATCAAACATATTTTTTATCTCAATTATCTCGTGAGCAACTTTCTAATGTTTTGTTTCCTGTTGGTGATTTGGAGAAAACTAGGGTAAGAGAGATAGCGAAAGAGTATGATTTAATTACTGCTACTAAGAAAGATTCGACAGGAATATGTTTTATTGGCGAAAGAAATTTTAAACAATTTTTAAGTAATTATTTACCTAATAAACCAGGTGATGTTGTTAATATAGAGTCTATGGAAAAAGTTGGTAGCCATGTTGGATTGATGTATTATACAATCGGACAACGACGTGGTTTAAACATTGGTGGTAATGAATCACGTATGTTTGTTGTTGGTAAAGATCTTGATAAGAATATATTATATGTTGCGATGGAAAATACTGATTTTCTTATTAGTGATAGTGCTTTAATTGACACTATTAATTGGATTGGTGAAAGTAAACCAAAGGAATGTACTGTAAAGTTTAGATATCGTCAACCTGATATTCATGTTAGTCTAGATTTTGTAAATGATAGTGAAATTGTTGTATCTTATCCACAGGGTGTAAAGTCTGTTACTCCTGGACAAGCATGTGTTTTTTATGATGGTGATGAGTGTCTAGGTGGTGGTATTATAAAAGAAGTTAGAAAAAACAATAAGAAATTGTGGTATTTATAATTTTTTTGATAATACTTGACATTTTTATGTAAAGTGGTAAAATTATAGTAGGAGGTTTTATCATGATGGACAAGTTAAATGATATATTACGTGAGGCTGGTGTTTCTAAAGTTAAATTGTCTAAATATTTAGGTGTTTCTCGTCAAATGATTTATAATTATTTAGAAGTTGAAGATATAAATAAGTGGCCTAAGGACAAGAAGGTTTTACTTCTTAATTTGTTGGGTATAAAAAACGCTAGTGATATATATAATATTAAAGTTGATACTGATTATATTTCTGAATTAGATGTAAGACTTAATTCAATTATTTTATCAAAGAATGGTATTACTGTTGAAGAAAAAAATACTGTTTATGATGGATTGGGCAAAAAACAAAGAGAATTATTAAAAAATATAGTTGATGTTGTAAAAGAAAATTTAGAAGATTCTAAGGATGATAATGGATTTAATTCTATGAATTATCTTTATAATTTTCTACAAGCAATGAATACTTCTCCTGAACTTAGATATATGCTTGCATATGTGTCTAAAGAAACATGCTTTGAGGAACCAGAGAGATTTGTTTTTAATGATGATGAACAGTTTGTTTTTGAAAGTATAATGTTTACAGCAATGACTCTTTATAATAATGGTGGAACTTCTAAGTCAAGACTTCAAGAAGCACATAATAGATTTGTTAAGAAGATTGAACGTAAGAAAGAAGAAAAATTAGGCCGTACTATGGAACTTACTCGTATAAGACTTCAGGCTATGCAAGAACTTGGATATACTGAAGTTAATGAGGAGAATGTTGCGGAGATAAGTGCAAAGATGGCTGAAATTGAAACGAGAACAGTTGGTTGTTAGAGTAGGGTAGTACTACTCTTTTTATTTGCCTTTTTTATTTTTTTTTGATATAATTATTTTGTTTTTTTTATGAGGGGGATTAAAATGGAAAAGATATTTTTTTGTAGGGAGAATTTTTTTGTTTACAAATATTCTGCTTTTTTTAATGAAAAAAGAATATATAAACTTATATCTAAAATTGATGAATTTTATGGAATGGGGGAGTTGTATACAGTAATAGATGAAAATCTTGTTAAGTATTTTGGTTCTAATTTTTTTGAGAATGATAATGTACTTAAAATTGTAAGTAAAAAAAGAAGAAAAAAAATTAAATTTAAAGATGTTTATGAATATAAATTTTATGTGTTTAGTAGATCTGAATTATCAATACTTATGCTTTCTATAATTAATTCAAGTAGTCCTAGGGATTTAACTTTAGCTATGAATGCTTTTTTTAAATATCGTCCAAGGTGTGAACAAGAAACTTATTTTATAGCCGATTTTTTGAAAAATGTAAGATTTATAGATTATATTCCGAATAATTGTAACTTGAATAATTTTGATGAAGATTTTTTTAACTCTCTACCTACTTTTTCACAAATTAATGATTTTAATAAGGAGTTATTTAATAGGACTAATAAAGTATTAAAAAAATTAACATAAAATTTCTATATATTAAAATTAATTATATGTTGTTTTTTAAATTTTATCAATATATATTATGATGTATATTTTTTTTAATATTATGA
>CAMNML010000016.1 GCA_946544685.1 uncultured Caryophanales bacterium
GAGAAGTAGCAATACTTCTTTTTATGTTTTATAAAAATATCACAACACTTTGAGTTGAGAGAAAATACGATGTGGACATTGTCTATTTAATCAATATGTAGTATAATATCCTTGTAAACAAAGGATAAATTGGATGATGACCTTGTCCACATTTTGTCCACATTGAACAAATTATTAGTAATATTTATAATACAAATAATACTGATAATAATATGTACTAAATGCCCATAAAATAAGGCTAAAAGCCATAATACTATATGTACCAAATATAGTGATAATATGCTCAAAAAGGGAGCATGTGGTAGTGGAAAAAAATACAAACAATGTTGTGGTAGAAATCAATAAGACTTGTAAAGCCCTTGAATAAAGGGCTTTTTATTATAACATTTACAAGATTATTTTTTACATACGTTATTACATACGTTGTGAGAGCGTATATAAAACGTATGTAAATTGTTTTTTGAGATCTAAAAGCCAGTAATTTCAATGATTACAGAATATATGTACCACAGCCACTGTGGTATGGGTAAGTATTGAAATAATTAAAAATGAATGATAAAATATGATTATAGTTTATAATATGGAGTTGATAAAATGAAGAATGTAATTATTACAGGAGCAGCTAATGGTGTCGGAAAAGCTGTTGCTCAATTATTAAAAAATGAGAATTTAATATTGCTTGATATTGATGAAGATAACTTAATTAAAACAGCACAAGAATTAAATAAAGAATACTATGTTTGTGATGTTAGTAAAAATGATGATATAGAAGAATTTATTGCAACAATAAAAAATATGAATGTTGATTGTTTAATTAATTGTGCTGGAATGTGGATCTCTGGAGATATGTCAAAATTAGAACAACCTATATTTGATAAAATGAATTCTTTAGAAAGAATAAAAAATGTTATTGATACTAACATATTTGGAACAATTGCGATGACAAAAAGTATCTTTCCAATTATGAAAAGGCAAGGATATGGTCAAATAATAAATATAAATTCACAAAGTGGAGTTATGTGTGAACCACCATTTCCAATATACAATGCTACGAAACATAGTACTAATGCTTTTAGAAAAGCAATTCAAGATGATTTGGCAAGAAATAATATAAAGATTACTGATGTATGTCCTGGACTTATTCAAACCGATTTTTATAATAGAGCAAATAATCCATTACCAACAGAAATAATGAATACAGGATTAACACCAGATGATGTTGCAAAAACAGTAAAATATGTTTTTGATTTACCTCACGAAATTACAATTCCAAGTATAGAAGTTAGACATATAAAAAACTATTAAAATTCTATATACGTTTTTACATACGTTCTGCTAGTAGTGCCGAGTGAATTTGAGTGTTCTCAAGTGCAAAAACATGCAAAATAATGGGTAAAAATGCTCAGTAGTGTAGTAGAATATAGGCAGAATAAAAGCTATGTGGATCGGGCAAGAAATATAAGCAGTGCCACGGTAAATAAACTCGTAAACCCACATAAATAAAGGGAAAACGCGAGTTTTTTCTTTGCTAAAAAATTGCGAAAAATCATGAAAATTTTACTTTAGATACCTTTTAGATACCTTTTCATAGGTGTTTTTAAAAGGTAATAAATATGATATAATTATAAAAGGAGATGAACTTTATGAAAACAAATTATTTATTAGTACATGGAAGCTTTGGGAGCCCTTTTTCAAATTGGATACCATGGTTAAGAAATGAATTAGAAAAAGAAGAGTTAGAAGTATATACACCGGACTTTCCTACAGGTGTAGGTTTTCAAAATTATAGTAATTGGTCAAGATTATTAAAATCATATGTTGAAGCAGGAATAATAAATGAAAACACAGTTATTTATGCTCATTCTATTGCGCCAATATTTATTTGTAAGTTTCTGGTCGATAACAAGATTAAAGTAAAGAGATTAGTATTTGTTTGTGGGTTTAATAATTATTTAGGTATAAATGAAGAATATGATTCAGTAAATGAAAGTATGTATTTTGATAATATAGAAGATATAAAAAAATACTGTGATGAAATTATTTGCTACTATTCTGATAATGATCCATATGTTAAATATGATGTAGAAAAAGAATTTGCTGATGCAATTTCTACTGAACAATATTGCATACCAAATGGTGGTCATTTAAATGCAGAATCTAATTATACAGAATTTAAAGAATTGTTAAATCACAAATAGGAGTTGAAATTATGAGAAATAAATTAACTATAGATGAAATAGAAGAAATAAAAAATAATGAGTGGGTAATTTTTTCTACATCAAAAAATAATATTCCACGTGCAATTGTTGTTATGCCAAGTAGAGTTGAATCAGATAGAATAATTCTATCAAATATTCAAATGAATAAATCTATAGAAAATGTAAATGGAAATTCAAATTGTTTTATTAATACATATATCAAAGATCAAAATGATAAGCAAATTAAAATTTCTTGTGATGCTGAAGTATATAATGATGGTGAATTATATAACGAGATAAAAGAATTTGAGGAAACTAATAATTTACCAGATGATTTAAAAGTTCATTCAATTATTGTTGCAAATATAAAAAATATTGAAGTAAGTGAAGGTTAATTTTAAGAACTTGCTAAAAAATTGCTAAAAAGTGTTAAAAAAGTATTTTAGATACCTTTTTAGATACCCTGAGAGTAAATTCTCGAGTGCTTTCGAAAGCTACCAAGTGTATTCAATAGCCCAAAATAGCCACAAAATGCTCTCAAGAACTCCCAAAAACTCCCAATTTTTTGCCCATGTGGTAGTGGAAAAAAATTTGTAGTAAATAGTAGGAAATATATTGCGATATTTTTATGCAATACTCAAAAATTATAAAGAATTATAATGTTGTAAATTGAATAGAGTCCTTTAGATAAGGGCTTTTTTGTTTTATAGTCTATTTAGAGTTTATTTATTTTTATTTATTTTTTTCTTTTAGGTTGATTTTGTAGATAAATACTTTTATAATATCATCTAATGTCTATTTAATAACTATTTTGTATAAAGGGGAGTAAATGATATGGCTAATTTAATAGTTGTTTCGGGGCCACAAGCTGTTGGTAAAATGACAGTTGCAGAGAAAATTCAAGAAGTGCTAGGATATTCTTTGATGGTTAATCATGATAGTATTGAGGTTTCTTATAAAATATTTGGTAGAGGTAATGCTACTCAAAAAGAGTTAAATAAAATGATTAGATCTGATGTTTTTCAAATAGCGGTAAAGTATAATGTTAATATGATTTTTACATTTGTTACTTCGTTTGATTTGGATGATGATATTAAATATTTAAATGAGCTAAGGAGAATGTTTGAATCAACTGGTGGAAATTTTTATTTTGTTGAGTTAGAAGCTGATTTGGAAACACGAATAGAGCGAAATGTAACTCCTCATAGACTTGAATCGAAAAAATCTAAAAATAATATTCAAAATAGTAGGAATAATTTATTAGAGTATATGAAGAATCATCGTTTGAACAGTAATGATGATGAATATATTTGTGAAAACCATATAAAGATTAATAATACATATTTGTCACCTGAGGAAGTTGCTAATATTGTTGTTAAAAAATTTGGCCTTAATTCTAATTAGATTGTTATTTTTAATAAAAAAAGATTATAGAAAAACTTGAAAAATTAAATAGATTATTTACTATTTTTTTTTATTATGCTATATTAAACATAGGAGGGTTTTATATGGGATTATTTGATACTTATTATTTTGTACCTGCAAGTGATATTGAACGAGCAAAGTTAATATGTAAAATTAATGATTCTGGTAGAGAATATCAATCAATTGGTAGAATATCTGCAAATGAATTGTCTTGCTTGAAAGATATACCTTTAGAGTTTCAAAGACTTGTTTTGATGTCTGGTACTTTAAAAAAAAATCGTTCTCGTTTATTTGATAAGGCTTTTTCAAAGCAAAATGTTTATTTTGCTAATGAGTTTATTTCTAATTTTGATTTTTGTAGTGTTTCTCAACAAGGAGATACTCTTTCTTTGATTAATGCTCCATTTTATAGTCAATCATCAAGACAATGGTTTTACAATTATATTTCTTGTATATGTGGTAAAAATAGTGCATCTTATTCTGAAGTTATTACATTTTTTGCTGAGTTGAAGAGAAATGGTTTGTTTGATAATTATTTCAAATTTTTAAGTGAATTGTTTAAATTGAATGAAACTGCTGTTCTAACAATTGAACAAGGTGGATCTTCTAGTTTTCAAAAATGTATTAAAAAGATAGGATAATATTTTTATTTATGTTATAATGTTTATGTTAAGGAGAGGTATTTATGAGTGAAAACAAAAAAATTATTATTTTATTAGGTGCTATAGTTACTATTATTTTATTAATAGTTGTATGTAGTTTTATTGAGAATAAAAAGAGTAGGGATTATTTGAATGATTTTTATTCTGCTTTTAATGGTAGCGAAGAAAAGCTTGTTATGATTGGTAGGGATAATTGTAGTTGGTGTCAATTATTTAAACCTTCACTTGATTCAATGCATGATAAGTATAAACTTGAGTATTTGTATGTAAATACTAATGAATTAACTTCTAGCGTTTTTAAAAAATTATTAAAAGATGTTGGTGTTGATGAAAAAGAATTTGGTACACCATATACGATTGTTGTTAAAGAGGGTAAGGTTGTTGATTCATTAAATGGTTATGTTGATGAAGTTGAGTTGCTAGACTTTTTAAAAAGTCATAAATTTGTTAGTAGTGATGTTAAATTATCTTTAAATTATATTGATTATAGTGGATTTAAGAATGTTGCCAAGTCTAGTGAAAATAAGATTTTGGTTTTAGGACAAACTACTTGTGGTTACTGTATTAAAGCAAAGCCAATTTTAAGTAAAATTGCTGATGAATATGGAATTACTATTAATTATTTAAATGTAAATACTTTAAGTAGTGAAGAAAGTGGTAAGTTATCTAAATATGTAAGTTATTTAGGTGAAAATCAATGGGGTACACCACTTACTATTATTGTAAAAAATGGTGAGGTAATAGATTCTGCAAATGGATTACTTGATGAAGAAGGTTATGTTAAGTTATTCAAAGATAACGGATTTATAAAGTAGGTGTTTATATGAAGGAAGCAAGAAATTTTATATGGCGTCAAGCTAGAAAATTTAGGAGAAGATATCCTTTAACTATTGCTTTTAGGCTTAGGGCTCATAGTAAAGTTTTGGCTAAGCATTTAAATCCTGGAGAAAAGATAAGATATGTATTTGCGACTCAAAAAGGTCCAAGTTCCTGGGATATTTTTTCTACATATATTATTGCTATTACGGATAAGCGTATTATGATAGGTAGAAAAAGAATTGTTTTTGGTTATTTCTTTTTAGCTGTTACTCCTGAGCTTTTTAATGATATTAAAGTTAAGAAGGGTTTATTATGGGCTAAAATTGAAATAGATACTGTAAAGGAATATATTGTTTTATCTAATATTCAAGGTGGGGCTGCTTCAAAGATTGAGACTGCTATAACTCAATATGTTATGAAAAAGAAATGTCCACCAAAAAAAGATAGTATTAAGACTTCATAGAAGTCTTTTTTTGTTTCTTTATTATTTGTTTTTCATATTATATTTTGAGGAGGTTTTTATGAACGATTATAAAATTGTTATTGATCCTGGACATGGTGGTAGTGATCCGGGTGCTAGTGGTAATGGGTTGATTGAGAAGAATTTAACATTAGATATTTCTAAATATATGTATGATAGATTTAAAGAATTAGGTATTCCTGTTTCTATAACTAGACTTGATGATAGCACTTTAAGTCCTACTGAAAGAGTTAATAAAATTCTTAGTTTTTATGGTTCTGACCCTAATGTAATTGTGATATCTAATCATATAAACGCTGGAGGTGGAGATGTAAGTTATTGTGAGTTATTTAATTTAAAAAATTATTTACCACAACATTTCTTATATTTGTTTCCACTGCCACATGGGCATGGTTCATTCCTACCAACTTTTCTTTTTGGCAATTCTAGGTTTTTTCTTCTTAATTTTAAATGAGTGGCAATTATTCCAATTTCTGAATCGTTAAGATATTGATAATCACTCTTTGTTAAATGTATTATTTTAATATCTAAAATATTTTCATTTTTATCATAAATAATAAAAGTTGCGTATGCTTCTTTTACATTACTAATTTTTAGATTTGCGTAACAATCATGAATCAATTGCTGTTCATTATTTAAAGAATTAATACAACAGCTGACTATAAATAGGTAATTATCTATCACTACAGCCATGTATTTACATCTATTATTAACTTTAAAAAATTGAATCATATCTTTTATATATAATTCAAATTTATTTTGATTATCGCTGTCACATGATATTAAGCAATTACCAACAATTATTCTGTGATTTATTTTATGATTATTCAAATAATTAATTATTGTATTAATGTGGGGTGGATATTTTAATTTTGGTTTTTCTATTTCGTTTCCATAATATTTTTTATTATAATATTCATTAATTTCCAATCGTGGGTTTTCAAAATATATCATTCCAATTTTTTTGTACTGTTTTGCCATATCGTCATATTGCATAGAATAGCAGCCATAATTTAAATATAACCCTAGATGATCTAATTCATCATTTAGATTGATTAATTTATTTTGAGTTGCTATTGTTCTATTTTTTACGTAGTTAATAAAGTTTATTGGTTGATTTTTAAAAAAATCACCATATACTTCTAAATCATCTATAGAGCATACAATAATGTTTTTATTAAGATTAATAATACCAATTTTTTCAGCTCTTGCAGCTATCTCATTAAATCCTTCAAATGTAATTGCAAATTTAAAAATATCTTTATATTTGCTTTTATCTAATGTTGCTTTTAACTTTGCTCTCTTCTTATTTGAATCATATATTTTAATAGTTCCATGTTCTAGTAATTCATATTCAAATTCTGATATTTGAGTTCCTGCTTTCCATACAAGATCAGTAAGAGTTTTTATATGCGAATCAACATTTTCATATGCCAAATCTGGTGTAAAATTTCCTGATTTAATTTCTACTATGAATAGATAATCATCTAATTCAATTAATAAATCGTTTTCTATTGGTTTACCATTTTTTTTATAGAAATTATTTTGATAGTATAATGCATTTTTTCCAAATATATTAAAAAATATTTCTTGTGTATAATTTTCAATATTTTGAGAAAAAGATTTAATTATTTCTTGTTTATTTTCTTCGCCATAATCTTTATATAATTGTTTTAATAATATTTTATCAAAATTATCAAGTAATCTTGGTATCCTAATACAATAATATTTATCTTCAATTTTTATTATAGGTTTTGTATTAATAACATTTTGTATTTTAATAATTTTTAAAAAATCTAATGTGTCAATAATATTTATATTTTCACCACCAACTTCAGTTGAAAAAATATCTATAAAATTTGTAGGCCAATTAGTTATTTTTAAAACATTAAAATTCTCGAGTCCAAACATTTCACTAATTGCATCTTGAGCCTCTTTTTTTAATTCTTCAGGTATATTATTTATATTTTCAGTTGAATTTTTATTCATTATTTTTTCAAATTTTTCTATTGCCTTTTTTAAACCAAAAATTGCATCGGTTTTTAAATGTTCAATTCCATCTAAAAGGCATTGTTCATCTATAGAATATTTTTCTTTTACATATTTGAAAATAGTTTTTAATGAATTCTTATGGTGCTCTTTTTCAAAAATATCATATCTTTTTCCTGTTATATCAAGTCTAATCAAATCTTTAAAAATATAATCTTGATTTTCATTGTTTATTTCTTTATGCATCATTATGCTGATCATTGCTTGTTCCTTTAATTTGAATAATTCTTCGCATTTATTCATGATTTCATATTTAACTTTTTCTTCAAAAATATTGCTTTTGAAATCCTTTTTATTAATGCAAGAAATTAATCCATATAAGAACTCAATGCAAAATTGAGTTTCCATCTTATCATGTTCTGATAAAGGATTATTATCATCAACTATGGCTTGCATATCTCTGATAAAAATGAAAATATTACATATTGTATCATATGGATTATACTTCTTAATTAATTCAACTAGTTCTTTAGTTTTAGTATTAATTTCTTCATTTATTTCTTCTAATTTTTTAAAATTCATATTATCAACTCCATTAATTAAATTATACCATTAATATTTATATAAGTTAATCAATGCTTTCCTTTTCTTCCGTATGGATTATGAACTCTATTATCTTCATATTTGAAGGTATGGGTATTAAGAATATCATATCTAAATTTAATAATTATATTTCTATCTTTATCTGCTTCTATTCTTTCTATTAGAGCAAACAATAAATCTTTATTAGGGTTGTTAAGATTTAACAATCTTTTTATTTTGCTTATATAATTTGGTAGTTTATTAGTATTGTTTTTTCTTTTTTCTATTTCTATATTAATGTCTTCTAATTGCTTATTTAAGTCCTTTAATTTTGATTCATATGGATTTGATAGTATTTTATATTGTTCTGGTGTAATATTGCCTTCTAGACGGTCTTTATAAATGATTTGGATAGTTTCTAGTAGTTTGTTTTGTTCTTTGATTATATTTTCTTTTTTATTTTTATATTCATCTGTATTATTTTTTGTTCTTTTTATTATTTCTTGGTTTAGTTCATTGATATTTAATTCATTAAATAAGTTAGATAATTGTTTTTTTATTTCTTTTAGGACTAATTCTTCAAAGTAGTCGTATGAAAAGAAGTGGGGTGTGCACATTTTTCTTACTGGGTCTCTTGAATATTTATTACAATTAATGCACCAATAGTCTTGTTTTTTTCTATAGAATACTCCTAATCTATTTCCACATTCATGACAGAATAATAATCCTTCTAATAGTCTTTCTTGTCTTTGTCTTTTTTGATATGTTCTATTTTTATTTTTAGTTTTTTTATTTATTAACATAAATGTATCTTTATCTACTAATGGTTCGTGAGTGTTTTCTACTATTACCCATAGATTTTCATCTAGTGATATTTTCTTTTTTGATTTATAGTTTATTTTTGTTTGAGTGTGTTGAACCATATCACCTGTATACATTCTATTTTTTAATATGTTATGTACTGAGTGAATAGTCCATTTGTTTTTTTCTTTTACTCTACTTGATTTTGGAATATTTTTGTATGTTGATGGAGTAGGGGCTTCCATATTTGTTAGTCTTGTTGCGATTTCTGATATTCCTATATTGTTTGCTCTCCATTTGAATATTAGTTTTACGTATTTTGCTACTTGAGGATCTGGTATTAAGTGTCCTTTGTCATTTGGATCTCTCATATATCCGTAGCAGGGTTTACTTCCTATAAATTTTCCATCTTTTCTTTTTGAATCTAATACATTTCTAATCTTTAATGAGTTTTGTTTACTATAATAGTCATTACATGCAATTATAAATGTTGATGAGTCATTGCTTGCTTGATTTTTAATATTATCATAGTTTTCTACAATGGATATGAATCTTACTTTATTTTCTGGAAAGTATGTTTCAATGTAGTATCCTGTCATTACATGGTCTCTTCCTAGTCTTGATAGGTCTTTTACTATTACTAAGTTGATTTTTTTATTTTTTATATCTTCTATCATTTTAGTAAATCCTGGTCTATCAAAGTTTGTTCCAGAGTATCCATCATCTACATATTCTCCTACTAGGTTAAATCCATTGTTTTTACAGTAGTTTCTTAGTATTTCTTTTTGATTAGTTACACTTTCACTATCTGATTCATATAATTTACCTTTGTCTTCTTGTGATAATCTGATATATATGCCAGCATTATATTCTAAGTTTGATAAGTAACTATAATTCATATTTTACCTCCTTTTTGTTACTTATCTCCCATAAGACAGTAACAGTATATTAGATTCAAAAAATAATCGCAAATGTGCGATTTAGTTATTTTCAGTTATTTGCTTTATTAAGTATTTAATTATTATTTCTTTAAATATTTCTTTTTTATCATTATTCATATTTAAGTTTATGATTTGTGATTGTGTGTTATTCATTTATATCACCTCTTAGTATTTTAAGCTTTCTTTCAAATTCTTTTTGTACTTCTTTTGAAACATAATTTGGTTCTATTTTTTTGTCATTCCAATATTCGTTGTTATATGTTGGTTGTATTTCTTTTTTACTTAAATTTTCAACATGTATATAGTTTTGTCTAAATCCATTTTTATCAACATATCCTTTTGGAATACCTTCTACATATATTTCGTCTTTGATTTTTAGATTTGGTTTTGTATTTTTATTTATTCGTGCACTAAAAAAAGATAGGTTAGTCCTATCAGTTCCGTTTGATTCTTTATATGTTTGATTTTGACATATATCAAACCATATATAGTTTTTATCTACATTGTCTCTTATATTTGTTATTGTTCCATGATATTTAATATAATCTGTATTCATTTTTTTCTCCTTTACCTTTATTAAGGCCTTTTTTATATATTTAATTTATATATTAATTTTATTTATTATGTTAGAAGAATATTTCTATTTACATAGTAATTTTTTTCTAAGTAGTTGGAATAATATTTCTAACATATATTCTTCTTTTATCAGTTTTGGGATTAGTTATTGTAATATAGTTATTATCTACTAAATATTTAATTAGTTTAGTAATTGTTCTGGTAGTGCATTTTAATTTATTTGCATATATTTTATTTGATGCGAATGCATATCCATCTTTTTTACTATACCTAGTTATTATACCTAATAATATTCTTGCTTTGTCAGGCATTTTTTCTTCAAATGAAGAATCAGGTATCATAATAAATCCATTTTTCATTTTCATTCTCCTTTCTATTTAACAAAAAAAGGAAGATAAATCTCCCTTGGTCATAGTGTTAGCACTATTATACTCATTTTAGCACTTGACATGTTCATGTTCAAGTCTAACTTTTTTCTGCGTTTTTTTCGCAAAAAATACCAGCAAAATTTCGGCGTTTTTTTCGTTTTTTTTTATTATGAGTTTGTTTATCTATATAATGCTAGCACTTTATCACATTGTACATCTTGACAATACCAGAATCAAGCCCAACTTTATACCATATTTTATACCAACTTTTTTACCATATTTTTTTCAAAAAATTTTTAAATAATGGGGATTGGGGATATACCCCATAATAAGTGGAAAATGATTCGGTTGGAGGAACTTTCCAATGCTTGCTAAAGTGTATATGCTTTACAAGCTTAATACTATATTATTATTATTTTTATTTATTTTTTTAAGTATTTATATTATAATATGGGTAGTTAGGAGGAGATAGTATGGAAAAAATTACTGGGGAAGAAGCATATTATAGTGATATGGATGATTTATTGGGTAAAGCTCCAGAAAAAATTAAAGATGGTAAAGCAGATTTTCATATTAAACATCTTATTGCAATGGGGGAGGCTTTTATGGCTGAAGTTGGTGATATTAAGGAAAATATGGAAGGTCCAAATGAATTAGGTAGTGCTGATTGGGGGAAAATTGCATATTTTCTTGAAAGTATGTATTCGGATGCTATAGCAATGAAGGCATATAAAGAACAACAAGAGCAAGAAATAGAACATAAAGCAACTAGATAAAAATATATCTATATATTATGAAAATATCATATAAATACTGATTCGCAATAGAATGAATAAAAAAATATATTTATGGTGTGCCAACTTGGCGCACTTTTTTGAATATTTTAATTTTATATATTTAATTTGTTGTTAATTTATTGTTGATTTGTTGTATAATAGTTATAGGGTGATATTATGATTTATATAACAGGTGATACACATAGAGATTTTTCAAGATTAGATGGTTTAGAGTTTAATTTAGGTGATATATTAATTGTATTAGGTGATGCGGGTATTAATTATTATCTTGATTATGAAGATGTTAGATTTAAGGAATATTTGAAACGGTATAATGTAAAATTCTTTTGTATTAGGGGTAATCATGACGAAAGACCTCAGAATATATCTTCTTATAAAGAAGTGGATATGTTTGGTGGTAAGGTTTTTATTGAGGATGATTATCCTAATTTGATATTTGCTAAAGATGGAGAAGTTTATAATATTGATGGTAAAAGTGTATTAGTTATAGGTGGAGCTTATTCTATTGATAAAGATTATAGATTAATGCATGGTCATAAGTGGTTTAAGGATGAACAATTAAGTCAAAATGAAATGGATAATATTTATGATAAAGTGAAGGGTAAACATTTTGATATTGTTTTATCTCATACGTGTCCATATAAGTATGATCCTAGAGAAGTTTTCATATCTGGTATTGATCAATCTAAAGTGGATAAGTCTATGGAATTTTTTTTAGATAAAATAGAGGATTCTATTGATTATGATAAGTGGTATTGCGGTCATTATCATACTGAGAAGATTGTTGATAAGTTGGAGTTTATGTTTGGAAGAATTAAGGTATTTAATAAAGACGAGTATTTTCCTAAGTATAATAGTGATGGTTATGAGATAGTTAGAGATTATTGCAGACAAAATGATATTAATAAGAATAATAAAGTATGTTGTCCTAAGTGTAATTCTTCTGATATTTCAATATTAAAGGGTGATGGAAGATATATTAATGGTTTAGATGAGATTGCTATTATATGTAATAAGTGTAGGAAGGTTTATGGATTTAGTGACATAAAGTATTATTCTGGTTGTCCTAAAGAATTATAACTAATATTGTAAAAAAATGTTTGTCAATATTGTATATTTAAAGTTAAAAATATGATACAATATTTATAGAATAAGGAAGGTGGTTTGAGTGGGAAAGTATTCTATTAAGACACCTGATAAAGATTTCATTTTTTTGGATAGTAATCTTAATACGAAGGGTTCTAGAGTAAAAAAAATTGTAATTGATAAGAAGGATGGTAAAAAGGCTTTTTTTAAATATGAAGGTAATGGTTATTTAGTTAGTGAAGCGTGTTCAGAAAAAATGAGTTATGAGATTGCGAAGGTTCTTGGTTATGATTGTGCAAGAATAGAGTTGGCTAGAGATAAAGAAGGAACACTTGGTGTATTAAATTATTTGTTTATTGATATAGGAAATACTGAGCATTTTGATGCGGTATCTTATTTAAATATTCATGATGCTGATAGACCTATGTTTTATACTATTTCAAATATAAAGAAAGTATTAGATGATCTTGATGTAAGTTTATTTAATGAATTTATAAAGGTTATGGTGTTTGATGCTTTAGTTGGCGAACAAGATAGACATGAAGAGAATTGGGGTATTGAGAGAATAAGTAATTCTTATAGATTTTCTCCATTATATGATAATGGATGTAATTTATTAAGAAATTTTAAGGATGAAAAATATGCTTTGGATTATTATAGTGGGAAAAAGGACTTTGATGCATATATTAATAAGTGTAAGTCTTTAATATACAGAGAGGATCATAAAGGACAGTATAAGCATTTTGAACTTATTAAATATTTAAATGATAATTATCATGATTTAGTACAGAAAGAAATAAAAAATCTAAAGAAATTAACTGATGATAAGATAGAAGAAATTGTAGAAAAAATACCAGATGAGTTATTGACTAGTAAGCATAAAGAATATATAATAATTTACTTGAAAAAACGAAGAGATATACTTTTAGCAATTAATTAAGGGGTGATTATATGAAAAATGAAATGTGGTTAATTTGGAAACATCCTGAAACGAGAAGAAGATATAGAATTGGAATTTTAAGTTATGAAAATGATATTTATACTTTTAGATATGTTAATCCAGAATTAGATGATGCCATTGTGGAGGGATTTGAATTTTTCCCTGGGTTTGAAAATCTTTATGAAATTTATGAAAGTAATGAATTATTTGCTAATATTGATACAAGATTGCCTAATGTTGGTAGGGCAGATTATTTAGAAATTTTGAATTTATATAATTTGGAGAAGGATTCATCAAAATTAGAAATTTTAAGAGCAACAAAGGGAAGATTGTTGACTGATAATTATGAGTTTGTTCCTGCATTTGATTCAAATAAAGTTGAATTTGATGTTGCTGGTACTAGACATTGTCCTGATGTGAAAAAATGTAAGGAATTTATTAATGTTAATGATAAATTGTATCTAGAATTAGAACCTGATAATGAGTTCGATTCTAATGCTATTAAGGTTATTTTTATGAATGACGGCATCAAGTATCATTTAGGATATGTCCCAAGATATTATTCATATAATTTGACAGAATTATTGAAAAAGAATGTTGAGTATTCAGCAATGATTCAAAGTTTAAATTTTGAAAGTGAAATTAATGACGAAGATATTACGGCTTATGTTAAATTGATTTTTAATAAATAGAAATAACTTCGCGCCATCTTGGCGAGAAGTTATTTTTGTCTTATGGGAGAATTTATTTACAATAACTTATATCACGAGGTGGGGATGGTGCGGAGGTAATTTATGCACTTAGAAATAATAGTAGATTTGCTGATTTGATTGGTAATGAATTACAGAAGGAAGGACAAAATTTTAGGAAAGCATATCAAAGAAGATTACCATCTAATAGTAGTAAGGATTATTATTTTATTCATAGAAATACTGGTAATACAGAACCTGTTATTGTTGAATATGGATTTTTAGATAGTTCTAAGGATGATGTAAATCAATTAAAAAATAATTATAGAAATTTATCTGAGGCTGTTGTTAGAGCTGTTCTTGAATATACTGGTTATGAGAATCAACCGTCTAATACTGATTTATATGTTGTTAAAAAAGGTGACTCTTTATGGAGCATTGCTAAGAAATATGGAATAAGCGTAGATGAACTAAAGAGCTTAAATAATTTAAATAGTAATTTGCTTTCTATTGGTCAAACTTTAAAGATAAGTGGAGAACCTATTACTAATAATGATATTTATATTGTTAAAAGAGGTGATTCTCTTTATAGTATTGCTTCTCGTTATGGTATTAGTGTAGATGTTTTAAGAAATTATAACAATTTAACTAGTAATAATTTAAGTGTCGGTCAACAGTTATATATACCTACAGGTCAGGATGCATCTGATTTGATTGGTACTGATTATGATACCTATATTGTTAAATCTGGTGATACATTATTTAGTATTGCGAATGCATATAATACTAGCGTTAATAATATAAGAGATATTAATAATTTAGCTAGTGATACTTTGGTTGTTGGTCAACAATTATTAGTTCCTACTAATGAAGATATTATTGATACATCTATTGTTAATTTTACTAATTATAGGGTATTAGCGGGTGATACTTTATATAGTATTGCTGCTCGTAATAATATTAGTGTTGATGAACTTAAAAGTATTAATAATTTAACTAGTAATAATTTGAGTGTTAATCAGGTACTTAAGATTCCAGTTAGAGAGACAACTATTTATACTGTAAAAATGGGAGATACATTATATAGTATAGCTAGAGAGTATAATACAAGTATTGATGAAATAATGAAAAAAAATAATTTAACAAGCAATTTGTTATCTATTGGTCAACAAATCATTTTATAGCACTATTAGTGCTTTTTTTCTTTTAATTATTGATATTTTTGTTTTGTTATGTTATAATTTATTTGCTTTTGAATTAGGGGCGTAGTTAAATGGTATAATAATGGTCTCCAAAACCACTGTTGGGAGTT
>CAMNML010000017.1 GCA_946544685.1 uncultured Caryophanales bacterium
CATTAGAGTACAATTTAATAAAAAGAATAAATAAAAATAAAGAAATATTTATATGGACAGTAAATGATAAAAAAATACTAAATAAAATAAAAAAAATAGAAAACATAAATATAATAACAGATAAGCCTTACTTATTAAAATAATTAAAAGTAAAAGCACTTTCTACAATAATAGTAGAATTAGAATCAATATTCTTAATTAACTTAATAACATCATTTCGCCTTTTTCTTTTAACCATAATAAATAAAACATTCTTAAGTTCATCCTTACGCTTACCATTTAAAACAATAACATCATACTTTTGTTTCTTTAAAGAATTAATAATTTTAGAACTAAAACACTTATCAATAACAGCAGTAAGCATATTAGTACCCATCGCAATTTTTTCCTCAATCAAACTTCCAATATAAGAACCAACTAAAGATCCAAGTGTAAAAGAAACAACCTTAAGTGGATCATGTAAAACATCAACAACAACAAGACCAGTTGAAAATGCCCAAACTAAAGCAATAATGCCTTGTAAAATAGACCCTAATAACTTTCTACCATTCGCAACAACAATTATACGTAAAGTTGACAGTGTATTTTCTAAAACTTTAAAAACAAAAATTAAAAAATAAATAAATATGTTCATAACTATCTCCTTAAAAATATTATGAACACATTTACACATTATAAACAATCAAAAGAAAAAAATAATTGTAAAAATATAAAATAAATGATATTATTTTCTTAACGAATGCAACCAAATTGTAATCTAAAACATATTAAAGGTGACGTGGTAAAATGATCGAAGAAAAAATAAGACTATACTCTGATATGGTATATAGAATTGCGTACTCTATGACAAATAGAAAAGTAGATGCAGAAGATGTATACCAAGAAGTATTCATGAAATTCTACAACAATAAAAAAGAATTTGAATCAGCTGAACATGAAAAAGCATGGTTAATAAGAGTAACAGTAAATGAATGTAAGATGATTCACAGAAAAAGTCTATTTAGAAAAGAAGTAGAACTAGATGAAAATGTAGGATATCAAAATAAAGAAGATGACCATGTATTCTCATGTGTAAAAAAACTTCCAGAAAAATATAGAATAGTGGTTTATATGCACTACTATGAAGGATATAAAGTAGAAGAAATTGCAAAAATACTAAAAAGTACCACAGGAACAATAAAATCTCAATTATCTAGAGCAAGAAATATGTTGAAAGATTTAATAGGAGGTGATATTGATGAATAAAGAAAAATTTAAAAAATCAATAGACGAAATAAAGCCATCTGAGGAATTAATAAGAAAAACATTAATGAATATAGAAAATAAAAAAGAAAAGAAAAAAATAAACCTTATGCCTTTTTATATACCTGCTATGGCAGCTATATGTTCAATAGTTATAATAACAACTTTTCTATTAAACAATACAAACACAACAATAAATAAAACAAATAATAACTTTTTAAATGAAATAACAGGTGAATACACTTTTGAACATATTTTTGATTTCAACGCATTAAAAGAAGAACAATTTGATAATATATATGTATTAAAATATGGTAATAAAATAGAAGACAATGACTATACAATACCATATGAATCTTATATAGATTTTATAGAAATAATACAAACACTAAAAGATAATAATATCAATACACTACAAAACTTTAATGAAGAAAACTATGATAAAGTAGTAATAAACAATGAAAAATACTTCTACATAAAAAATGAAGAAATAATATATTATGACATAAATAGTAAAGTACATTATTCTATAGAAATAAATGATGATCAAGAAACATTAAATAAAATAAAAAACTATATAGATAATTTTACAAAAATGAGAAGTATAGAAAATTTCATCGAACAAACACATATAAATGAAAGAAAAGAATCAACATATACAGGAATGTATCTAGTAGAAAAAACAACTACAAATGGTCAATGGGAAAAATACACCAAATCAAGAGACTACAACGACTATAAAGAATTAATGACATATATAGAAAAATTAAGATATAATAATGTAATAAAAAATGAAAAACCATTCGATGTATCAAAATACTATGGAAATATGTTAATATGTTTCGAAGGATATTATATGTATATACCAGAAACAATCAATGGAAAAATACTATTATATGTTCCAGGATGGGTAAACACAATATACTATGAAATAGAACTACAACAAAAAGACTATGATACACTTGAATCAATAAAAAATATGATTAAAACTAAAGGAACATATACAAATGCATTCGATAGATATAATCCGGAAACAAAAGAATTAGTTGATCCAAACGGAAATAATACATATCAGTATAAACCATCTGTCGATCCATTAACAGGAGCAAATATAATTAGACGAGGATTTCTATTATATTATGCAGAAGTTGGTATTGAAGGAGATAATAATCTCTACATAAAATTCGAACCAAATAATATAAAAAATAATAGGTTCGCACCAATGGATACATCAAAAATAGAAAATAATCAAAAAATAATAATTGATGAACACATAAGGGATTATAATGCGTTAGGTATTAGCACTGATTATTATGAAACACTTGTATATGTTACCCGTGATAAAAAAATAAAAAAAATAGCCATAAAGGATATAATTCAAACAGGAGATACAAGCTCAACAGTTGAAATTCCGGTTGGGGGAAAAGTAAATGAAATAGAAGAGCAACATGAAGAAAATAAAATGGTATTATACGCCGTATTAGAAAATGGTACAAAAGTTAAATTGGATAATAAATAAGGGAATTTATTCCCTTTTTATAATACATAAAAACAATTTTTCTTGATAAATACATATAATTATAGTATAATCTTAAGAGAAATTTAGTAAGGAGAAAAACTATGATAGAAAGATTACAAAATATTGAAAATAGATACAATGAACTAAATGAAGAATTAATGAAACCAGAAAATATATCAAATGTAAAAAAAACACTAGAACTAACAAAAGAGCAAGCTAGTCTAAAAGAAGCATACGAAATATTCCAAGTATATAAAAAATTACTATCGGATATAAAAGACGCCGAAGAAATGACAAAAGACCCTGAATTAGGAGAATTTGCAAAAGAAGAATTAGAACAATATACAAACGAAAAACAAGAACTAGAAAGTAAAATAGAAATAATACTACTTCCTAAAGACCCTAACGATGGAAAAAACGTTATAGTAGAAATAAGAGGAGCAGCAGGAGGAGACGAAGGAAATATATTTGCTGGAGATCTATTTGAAATGTATAAAAAACTAGCTGAAAAAGAAAATTGGAAAATAGAAGTACTAGACGAAGAAAAATCAGAAGCAGGTGGATATTCATTAATTAGTTTCATGGTAAAAGGAGAAAATGTATACTCAAAACTTAAATATGAAAGTGGAGCTCATAGAGTACAAAGAGTACCTCAAACAGAAACACAAGGAAGAGTACACACATCAACTGCAACAGTACTAGTAATGCCTGAAGCAGAAGAATTAGACTATGAACTAGACATGAGTGAAGTAAGAATAGACATTACAAGAGCATCCGGTTGCGGTGGTCAAGGAGTTAATACTACAGACTCAGCAGTAAGACTTACACATATACCAACAGGAATAGTTGTATATTCACAAACAGAAAGAAGTCAAATAAAAAATAAAGAAAAAGCAATAAAAATACTTCAAACAAGACTATATGACTACTATAGACAACAAGAAGAAGAAAAACTAGGAGCAGAAAGAAGAAGTAAAATAGGAACTGGAGATAGATCAGAAAAAATAAGAACATACAACTACCCACAAAATAGAGTAACAGACCATAGAATTGGATTTACAATAAATGCATTAGATAGAGTAATGAATGGTGATATAGATAAAGTAATAGAAGCATTAATTACAGAAGACCAAAACAGAAAACTAAGAGGAGAATAAATTAAGTGGTAACACTTAATTTTTTAAAGGAGTAAAATGACAGATTTAGAATATATAAAAAAATACTATAAAGGAAATATAGAAGAAGCTATAAAACAATTAAATCAAGGAATACCAGTTCAATATATAGTAGGTAACGTAGACTTCTATGGATATGAATTTAAAGTAAATAAAAATGTATTAATACCTAGATTTGAAACAGAAGAACTAGTAAATAGAACAATAAAATATATTAAACAATATATACCTAATCCTAAGATAATAGACTTAGGAACAGGAAGTGGATGTATCGCAATAACACTATCAAAAGAATTAAATACTAGTGTTGACGCAGTAGATATATCAGATAAAGCTCTAGAAATAGCAAAACAAAATAATGAAACAAATAAAAGTAAAGTATCATTCTATCAAGGAAATATGTTAGAACCATTAAATAAAAAATATAATGTAATAATAAGTAACCCACCATATATATCAAGAGATGAAGAAATAGAGGATATAGTAAAAAATAATGAACCAGAACTTGCTTTATATGCAGATAATGATGGATTATACTATTATGAAGAAATACTAAAAAATGCAAAAAACTACTTAGAAGAAAAATACTTAATTGCATTTGAAATAGGATATCTTCAAGGAAATAAAATAAAAAAAATAGGAAAAAAATACTTTCCAAATAGTACTATAAAAATAGAACAAGATCTATCAGGTAAAGATCGATTCATATTTATATATAATAAGTAGACAATTCTACTTTTTTAATTTATAATTATAATAGGTGAGATATATGATTTTACAAACATTTGAAGACATAAAGCAATTAGTAGAAAACGATAGAATAAAAAAAATAGAAATCAGCCTATTTTCAGAACAATCAAAAATGTATTATCATAAAACTGCTGATGGAATAAATTTGTATTTTACAAAAAAATGGTGTGAAGAAAATCAAGAATTATTAAATAAAATATTGATTTATATAATCCAAAATTATAAAGAGAAAAAATTATTTATAGTTAGTGGAAGCTTAATTAATGATGAAGTTATCAAAACAATAAGTCAAAATAAGAATATAGAAGAAGTATCATTTGGAAACATCTTTGATCCATATACGTTAAAAGAAAACGACTATATTACTTTAAAAGCAACAATAAAAAAAATCGAATCATCAGATGTAGAAGAAAAATTAAAAAATAATTTTGATGAAATAATAGATTACAATAGAAATAAAAAATTAATAGGTTATAATAGTTATGAAGAATTACAACAAGATGAAATATCAATAACAAATCCAGTTAAAGAAGAAGAGTTAGAATATGTAAAATATATAGGTGATAAATCCAAAATAGAAGTATATAAAGATGCTAATATAATTGATATAATAGAAAAATTAAGAAGTTTTGGAAAAAATAATGTAATAACATATAATTTAAATAATAATAATAAACAACAATTTAATGAAGAACTATTTAAAAGAAATATACCATATGAAAATGTGTTTATAAAAATTGGACTAAGAACTTATAAATTAGAAGAATATGTCGAGTATGAAAAAATGCTTTATAGTTTCATAGAACCCGCAAAAAATCTAAGTCCATTTGAAAAATATATATACGCATATGATATAGTTAAAAGATTTAAAAAATATAAAGAAAACAATAAAGATAAAATGAAAGCGCGAAATTTATATGATATACTTAAAAACAACTACATGGTATGTGTAGGCTTTTCAAAAATGTTAGGAGATTTATTAGATAAACTTGGAATAGAAAATATGGAACTTCATGCAGATGTTGGATTACAACCATACAAAGCAAGTACCCAATTAAAAAAGAAATATAAAGAAAAATGGGATGAAATGGATCAACAAGAAAAAAACAAGTTGATTGACGAACAGAAAAACTATATTCCAGATAGCTGGGTAGGACACTCAAGAAGAATAGTTCATATAGTAGATGAAAAATATGGAATAAACGGTATATATTTTAGTGACCCAACATGGGACAATGATTTAGAAAATAATTTATACAATCATTTATTAATGACATCTGATGAGGTTTTAACATCAAGAAAAAAAATCAAATTTGAACGAGAATCTTATGAATTATTATATTCAACATCAATAAAAGAATTTAATGAAAAATTAAACGTAATTCTAAATAGGACAAAAATAACAGAGTACACGACATATGAAAGTGAGTTAAAATTTATACTAAGAAATTTAATGTCAACAATAAAATTAATTGACAAAGACTTTTATAATAAAATATATAAAAAATACAAATCAATAGATAGCTTTAGTTACGAAATAAAGAATATACATAATCTTCCAGAGGAAACGGTAGAATTTCTATATGAAGTCGCAAACTACATAGTAAATAATAATAATAAACAAGTAGTTGGCAGCACAATATTAAAAGCAGTAAAAAATGTATACGATAATGTATATGTAAATGGTATGACAGAAGAAGAATTAGAAAAAATTAAACAAAAAAATTCTGAATCAGCCGAATTTAGTGAGAATAAATTTAAAAAGTAGACAATTCTACTTTTTTTTACATATCAAATATACTATAATTAATATGGTGATAAAAATGAAAGAAAAATATGAAAAATACGGAGAATTATTATTAAAAAAATGTTTAAATATTAAAGAAAATCAACCACTAATTATAACTGCTCCAGTTGAATCAATCGATTTAATAAGAATTATTACAGAACAAGCTTTAGAATTAGGTGTAAAAGATATATGTTATGATTGGTATGATGATGAAATAAAGCATGTTCACTTAAAATACCTAACAAAAGAAGAAATAGAAAAACATCCATTTTGGAATAGAAAAATATATGATGAATACGCAAAAAAAGATGCAGCATTTTTAATGCTAGTGTCAGATAATCCAGACTTGATGCAAGATATAGATAAAGAAATATTATCTCATGCAAGTAAAACAAGTAGAACATCAAGACCGCTATATAAAGAAAGACAATCTACAAACGATGTAGCTTGGTGTATCGCATCAGTATCGACAATTGGTTGGGCAAAGAAGGTATTCAATAATGATCCAGACTGTGTAGAAAAACTATGGGATAAAATATTTGAAATATGCCTAATTAATGAAGAAAATCCATTGCAAGCATGGGATAAAAAATTAGAAAAAAGTACAGAAAGAAGTAAAAAATTAACAGACTTAAATATAAAAACACTACACTACACTAACTCATTAGGAACAGATTTATATGTGGGACTATCAAATAATACAATATGGTATGGGGCAAAAGAAATAATGCCAAATGGTACACCAATAATATGCAATATGCCAACGGAAGAAATATTTACATCACCAAATAGACTAATGACAAATGGAATAGTATATAGTTCAAAACCACTAGTATATAATGGATATATAATAGAAGACTTTAATATTGAATTTAAAGATGGAAAAGTAACAAACTATGATGCAAAAAAAGGAAAAGAAATATTAGAAACAATAATAAATGGGGATGAAACATCATGCTATTTAGGAGAATGTGCACTAGTAGACTATGATAGTCCAATATCAAACAGTAACTTAATATTCTATACAACACTTTTTGATGAAAATGCATCTTGTCACTTAGCATTAGGTACAGGATTCCCAAACACACAAAAAAATACAGAAAATAAAACAAAAGAAGAATTAATAGAAATGGGATTAAATGTATCAGATGTACATGTAGATTTTATGATAGGAACAAGTGATCTAAAAATAGAAGCAACAACTCACGATAATAAAGAAATAACAATATTTGAAAATGGTAACTTCGTTCTATAATATAAAACATTGACAAATAACAATTTTTTTGAGAAAATAATGAGTGAATAAAGAGAGGTGAAAAACATGTATCAAGATAGATTTATGCTTACAGGTGAGGACATACTAAACAAAGAATTTAAAATTGATACAAGAGGTTATAGACCACAAGAAGTAGACAAATATTTAGATATCATAATTAGAGACTACAATGAAAAAGATTCATGCATAAAGGAATTAGAAGAAAATAACAAAACATTAATAGAAGAAAATATGAGATTAAAACAGCAAATAAGAAGTTTAACCTTAAAATTAGAAGCGATAGAAACAAATGGAAATAATGGTACAAATACTGCGGATGTATTAAGAAGACTATCAAATCTTGAAAAAATAATATATGGTAAAAATAATTAATCAGGCAAACGCTGCATTCAAGTAATGTAGAGGAAAGTCCATGCTCGCACAATCTGTGATGATTGTAGTGTTCGTGCATAGGGAAAAAATAACCTATGGTAGAGAAATCTAACGGCGTCAAGATGACCTAAGTCTATAAGATATGGTTACAGACATAAAGTGCCATAGTGACGAATTATTTAGAAATAAATAAAGTGGAACGCGGTAAACCCCACGAGCGAGAAACCCAAATTTTGGTAGGGGAGCTTAAATTTAAGAAACGAATTAAATTTAGGATTAGAGAAATCTAATAGATAAATGTTTGCCACTCGAAAGAGGACAGAACATGGCTTATATGATTGATTATGTTTGAAAGTTGGTGTTATATGAAAGAAATAGGAGAAAAATTAAAAGAATCAAGAGAAAATATGGAAATTTCTATTGAAGAAGTATCTAGTGATTTAAACGTTCCAGTTAGTCAAATAGAAAATCTAGAGTCAGGAAACATGGAATCGTTTAAAGATATATTTTATCTAAAATATCTAATAAGAGATTACGCAAAATACTTAGGACTAAATAAAGAAGATCTAGTTGATGAATTTAATGAATATTTATTTGATTACACATCAAAATTATCATTAGAAGAAATAAAAAAAGCAAGAAAAGAAGAAAAAAAAGATAAAATAGAAAATAAAATTAAATCTCCATATACAATAGAAAGAAACGATGGATTTTATATACCACCAATAATTATATATGGATTAATAATATTTCTAATAATAGTATTATTAATTATAATTATCACTAATATATAGGATGTATATGAAAATACCAAATAGAATAAGTTTTTCAAGGATAGTAATCTCAATATTAATAATAACAATTTTATTATTTCCATTTGATTCAGCAGGAATATCAACATACAAAATATTTGTAAATGAAACAATTGTAGTAGATATAAAATATATTGTAGTAGGTACATTATTTGTCATAGCATCATTAACAGATTTTCTCGATGGTTATATAGCAAAAAAAAGAAATTGTTGTACTAACTTTGGAAAAATGATAGATGCAATTGCAGATAAAATACTAATAGACTCAACTCTAATATTACTTGCAACAATTGGATTTATACATCCAGTAATAGCAATAGTTGTAATGGTAAGAGATATAGCTGTAGACTCAATAAAAAGATATGCAGCTATAAAAGGAAAAGTAATAGGAAGTAGCAAATTAGCAAAAATAAAAACACTATTATTTATGATATCTATATCAATGATATTGTTCTATAATTTACCTTTTGAATTATTTAACTTAAAAATTGCAGACATATTGTTAGTTATTGCAACAACAATATCAGTTATATCAGGTTTTGAATATTATAAATATATAAAAGTGAATATATAGTATTCATTTTTTTGTTTATTAGGAAAGTGCATTTAAATTTATAAAAAATTAATTTCCAATTGACACACAATTGTTTGCATGATAACATTTGTATGTTGGTGATATCATGAAGATAAATGTTGTTATTTGAAATTATATATAAAAAGTGTTATACTTAAATAGTATTATGAGGTGGTAACTTGAAATCAAAATTAAAATCAATAAAAGAAAAAATTATATCATATGATTATAAAGCATACTGTAAAAATAACATTTTATTTTTAACATTTGTATTTGCATCGACAATAAACGGCTTATTAGTAAGAGTTTTAACAGTTGGGAACTTTTTAGATATAAGGCCAATAATTGCAGACATTGCCATGGTAGTTATAGTAGGTTCATTTGGATATTTAATAAAACAAAACAAAAGATATATATATTATTTAATATGGGCAATAATCTATACAGCAATTTGTATAATAAACTCAATGTATTATACAAACTATTTATCATATGCATCAATATCCTTAATAGCGACATCATTCTTAATAGTTGATGTTGGAGACGCTATAGTAGAAAATGTAATGGAATTAAAAGACTTTTGCTATTTATGGGAAATAATTATAATATTTCTTGTACATTTAAAATTACGTAAAACAAATTACTATAAAATGAAAGAAGAAAAAAATAAATTTCTTCATACATTAGTTTCGGGATTTATTTTTTTACTAATATTTATTACGACACTTAGACCAGTTGATATAGGTAGAATAACAAAACAATGGAATAGAGAATATATAGTAATGAGATATGGAATATACACTTATCAATTTAGCGATATCTTTGCAAGTCTAACTCCTGCAATTAATAGTATGTTCGGATATGATGAAAATGCAAAAATATTTAGGGAATACTATACAGAAAATAAAAAGGAACAAACAGAAAATGAATACACAAATATATATGAAGGAAAAAATGTATTAGTAATACACGCAGAGAGCATACAACAATTCACAATGAATACAAAAATAAATGGAGTAGAATTAACACCTAATTTAAATAAATTGGCAAGCGAAGGTATATATTTTACAAACTTTTATGCAGAAGAAAGTGTAGGAACAAGTAGTGATACAGAATTTACATATTCTTCATCATTAATGCCAGCAACAAGTGGAACAGTAGCAATAAACTATTGGGATAGAGAATATCCAACAATACAAAAAAAATTCAAAGAAAAAGGGTACTATGTCTTCAGCATGCACGGAAATAACTGTTCATTTTGGAATAGAAACTTAATGCATCAATCTTTTGGATATGATAAGTTTTATTGCTATACAGATGCATATAATATAGACGAAACAATAGGCTTAGGCCTATCAGATAAATCATTTTTTAAACAATCAATTCCATACATAAAAGAAATAAATCAAAATAATCAAAATTGGTATGGACTTATGATAATGTTAACTAATCATACACCATTCTCATATATAGGGGAACACAGTAATTTAGATGTTACTTATAAATATGAAACAATAGATCCAGAAACAAAAGAAAAAAAGGAAGCATCAGCACCATACTTGGAAGGTACAGTATTAGGAAACTATTTTAAATCTGTGCACTATGCAGATGAAGCATTAGGACAATTAATCAAAGATATGGATAAAGAAGGATTACTAGATAATACTGTAATAGTCATATATGGAGATCATGATGCAAAAATTAAAAAATCAAAATATGAATATTATTATAATTACGACTATAAAACAAATTCAACAATAAGTAAAGATAATCCAAACTACCACGAAGTAACTGACTATGAATATGAAATAAATAGAAAAGTACCATTTATTATATGGGCAAAAAATGATAATAAAAAAGTAACATATGATAAAATAGCAGGAATGATTGACGCACAACCAACTCTTGGGAATATGTTCGGATTTACAAATCAATACACATTAGGAAATGACTTATTTAGTGTAAAAGACAATATTGTAGTATTCCCTGATGGAAACTGGATAACAGATAAAATGTATTATAATAGTCAAAAAGAAGAAGCGTTGTTATTGGATTCCAAAAAACCAATAAGTGTAGATTACATAGAAAAAAATAATAAAATTGCCGATCAACGAATTTCAGTATCAAATTCAATAATAGTATATGATATGATAAAAAACCAATCGCAGCAAAAAGAGATAATAAAAAATGGAGGATAGAAAATGGCAAAAAAAAAGAAAAGAAAAATAAAAATAAAAAAAATACTTATAATATTAATTGCTATAGCCTTAATAGCGTATGCGGTAATATTTGTTTTAAATAAGAATAAAACAAAAAAATCATCAACAAAAGAAGTTGAAATAATAGATTCAATCGATAACTTTGGTTATGAATTAAGTGAAAACAAAACGAAATACTATAATGAGTTATTTAATAATTTAAAAGAATTATTGAAAGAAGAAAACTATGACGAAAAAGAATATGCAACGATAATTGCAAAATTATTCCTATCAGATTTCTATGATTTAAATAACAAATTAATGAAAAGTGATGTAGGCGGAACCCAATTTGTATATGAAGGATATAGAGAAGATTTTGAAAAAGGCGCAATATCAAGTATATATAAATATATACAAAGTAATATATATGGTGATAGAAAACAAGAATTACCAATAGTTAAAGAAGTAAACGAAGAAAAATTAGAAAACAAAATATATAAATACAACAATACATCAGATAACAATGCATACTATCTAACAATGGATATAGCATATACAAAAGAATTAGGCTATCCTACAAAAGTAGAACTAATACTTATACATAATAATGATAGATTAGAAGTAGCAAAATTAGAAACAAAGGCATAAGCCTTTTTTTTTATAAAAAAAAAGTTCTTAAAAGAACTTTTATGGAACTATATTATCAATATCAGGATCAACAACATCAGAATTATTATTAGAACCTGTATTAGAACTGTTTCCAGAATTATTATTGCTTATGTCGTTACTATTAGAATTTGAACTATTATCATTGTTAGAATCATTATTATTAGTATCATTCTTCTTATCTTTTTTTCCTACGTTATTTGTATCATTATCAGAAGGTAATCCAGGGATAATAACATCATTTTTCTTTTTATATTCATAAACACTAACAGACAATCCTTTACTCTTACTAACAAAAGCAGCGTCCATACCTGCTGGTAAACTTTGTGTAGAAACAAGTCCATCAAAACTAGAAGAAATAGTTTCAACTTTTTCAACATTTAAAGGTATTCCTCTTGAACTACAATAACTTTGCACATTAGATAAACTTTTACCTACAAAGGATGGAAGCAACGAAATTCCTGCTTCATTATACTTACCTTTACCAATAACACTTTCCTCATAAGGATCATTAATATCAAAATCAAAAACTTTAATAGGTTCATCATTTAATAGACCAAGATTAATTTTCATAGCGCGACTAATATCATTTATACTTCCTTGATACGGAACAAAATTATAAAGAGCTAACTTAGAACCAGAATTAGAATTTGAATCATAATCCACAATTGTTTGATCATATCCACTAAGATATAATCTTTGGAATCCTATTAGATTTGATAAATCATCATTAGAACTTGTATTTTTAATTAATATATCTTTAGCGATATTATAAAAAGATAAAATATTTTCAGTAGACATATTTGTTTCCATACTTTGACTAATACTATTAAGCATATCATAGAATGTATCAATACTATTAATATTCTTTAACTTGTTAAGCATTCCTTGAATAACCAATTGTTGATTTTGGCCTCTAACAAAATCATTACTATTATAATT
>CAMNML010000018.1 GCA_946544685.1 uncultured Caryophanales bacterium
TTTATTCCTTGTAAATCAATAAGTGTATTATCGTCTATTATATATATATCTTTTACTGATAGATTCACTTTATTTTCGTAAGTAAGTATTTTTGATTTTTCTATTTGTTTTTCTATATTTTTTAAATCTTTTTTTATTTCTTCATATTCTTCTTTTGTATATTTACCCTGATTATTCTCAATTATTGATATGTTTTTTTGTAGTTGTTTTAATTGTTCTTTCATTTCTATTACTATTTCTTTATTGAAATCATATTCATATTTTTTATTTAGACTTATTATATTTTCTATATTTAATATTAATAATAATATGCTTATTGATATTGTTAAAAATACTATTATTTTGTTAATTATTTCTTTTGTTTTATTTTTTGTAAAATTAATTGTTTCTTTTACATAGTCATTTGCTTCTGTAATTTTAATTATTTCATTTTCTATTGTTCTTCCTTTTAGTATTTCTAGTATTGATGTATCTAGTTCTTGAGCTAAAACTTCTAGTATAGATACATCTGGACATCCTAGTCCTCTTTCCCATTTTGATACAGCTTTATCTGTCACTCCTAGTTTTTCTGCAAGTTCTTTTTGTGTTAGTCCTTTTTCCTTTCTTTTTGATTGTATAAATTTTCCTATTGTCTCATAGTTCATATTATCCTCCTATTCTATTATTTATTATAGAATAATGAATTATTTTTGTAAATCTACTTATTGTAGAGTCACTCATATAGCTTTTTTTTGAAATATATAGAATAATTTATTTTATGAAAAAAAAAGTTAGCACTTGATTGCGCTAACTTTGCTTGTTTTTTATAATAATTACTATTTATTCCAGTTTGTTGTTATAAATCCGTCTCTTTGATAAGATATACGATTCCAACCAGATACCCATCCACTTGGTTTTTCACTTTTTCCTTCAACATTAATTGTTAGATCTGTACAACTATCGAATATCATTTCTTGCATTGTTTGTACACTTGCTGGGATATTTATTGATGTTAAGGCAGTACAGTCTTTAAAAGCATATCTTTCTATTGTATCAAGTGATTTTGGTAATTTAATTTCTTTTAATCCTGTACAACCATGAAATGCATGACTTTTTATTATAGTAACTGAATTAGGTATATCCACTTTTTCTAAACTACTACATCCGTAAAATGCTCCGCCGCCTATTTCAGTTAAACCACTTGGTAAATCTACACTTTTTAGGCTTTCACAGTTATAGAACATGTCTGTTGATATTTTTTTTAGATTTTTTGGTAATGTTACACTTTTTAAATTCTTACAATCACGAAATACACCACTGCTTATTTCTACAACGCTATTAGGAATAACTACTTTTTCTAAATTTTCACATCCTTCAAATGCATTCGCACTTATTGTTGTTAAATCATTATTAAGTTCTATCTTTTTTAAATTTATACAATTTTTAAATGCAAATGCAGAAATTTCTTTTACTCCCTTTGGTATTATTATTTCTTCTAATGACCTTAGTTCTGCAAATGCATATTGACTTATTATTATGTTATTTGGTAATGTGATTTTTTTTAGATTTTTTAAATCTTTTAAAACTGATGAAGACATATTTTTTTCAATTGATACAACTTTATATGTTTTATTATCTTTTATTACAGTTTCTGGTATACTTATTTCTGTTATTTCATCTTTTTGCTCTTGTTTTATTGGTTCTTTATTTATTTTTTTCTTTATACCACTTACGCTTGCTGTTTTTTTTGATTCATCAAATTTAAATTCAAGTATACTTTCGTCATAATTTATTTTTTTTAATTTTTTTGAACAACCTGATAACATTGCTACAGATGTTAATATTAGTGTAAATACTAATATTTTCTTTAGTAAATTCTTTTTCATTTTATTTTCTCCTTTTCCGGATTTTATTATATAATTTTTTTATACATTTTTTCAATAGTTTTAACCATTATTCTTTATTTTGAATATTACTTGATATGTACCATCTAAATCTATTTCTTCTGTTTCAATTTCAAATCCTGATTCTTCTATTCTCTTTGAACAATTCCTAATTTCTTCCAATACTCCTTTAAATCCATCTATTTTTGGTTCTTCATTATGTATGCCAGGAATTGATATATTTTCATTTATTGTTTCTTGTTGATAATTTTCTATAGATGGTTCTTCTTCTATAAATTCCATATCATCATCAAAGTCATCATATACTGGATTTTTTACTGGTTCATCATTCTTTTGCTCTTCTTCTTTTTTATTTTGTGGTTCATCTAATGGTGGTAAAGAATTACTATTATTTATACTATTTTCTATTTCGTGTATTTCTTCTAACAATGAATTTTCTGTTGAATTTGTTGGATTAATAAACATTTTATTAAAGTCAAATGTTGGATTTTCTTCTGTTTGTTGTGGTTGAGTTTTGTTTTCAACTTCATCCATTAAATTAAAGAATTTTTTTGGTTTTAATTCATCTATGTTATTATCATTTGTTGGTTCATCAATTCTTTGTGAATTGTTATTTTCATTTTGATTGTTGCCTTCAAATGTATCATTGTTTTGTGGAATATTGAAAAATTTCTTTATTGGTAAATCTTCTTCTTGTTGTGGTTGCTTACTACTTTCTATGAATTTAAATGTATTATCTTGAATAGGTGTTGGTTGGTTGTTATTAATACTTTGTGTATTTGTTTCATATCTTATTTCTTGTTTTTGTTCAAAATTATTATTATTTCCATTTAACATTTTTTCGATTTCCTCATCTGCTCTTCTTACTGTAAGCCTTTCATTTATTATTCTATTTAGCATTTGTTTTTGTTGTTCTTTATTTGTTAATTTAAGTAAAGATCTAGCATGCCTTTCCGAAATTTTTTCATTTAATAATGCTTCTTGAACATCATCTTCTAGATTTAAAAGTCTTAATTTATTAGCAACTGTTGATTGAGTTTTGCCAAGTTTTGTTGCTAGAGCATCTTGAGTAATATACCCCATGTCCAATATCTTTTTATATGATATTGCTTCTTCTATTGGAGTTAAGTTTTCTCTTTGTACATTTTCTATTAAAGCTACTTCTGCACTATCTTTATCATTTAAGTCTGTTATGATAGCTGGTATTGTTGTTTTTCCTGCCATACGTGATGCTTTATATCTTCTTTCTCCAGCTATTATTTCAAATTTATCTCCTATAGGTCTTACAACTATAGGTTGAATAACACCGTGTTCTTTTATAGATTTAGATAATTCATTTATTGCATCTTCGTTAAATTTTATTCTTGGTTGAAATCTATTTGGTAGTACATCTTCAATATTTAACTCTATTACTTGTTTTCTTGTTTCCATCATAAAATCCCTTCTTTATTCTTTTATAATTCTATAATACTATATCTTGGGAAATATTTCAAGTGGTTTGGGAAATAAAAAAATATTTAAATTGGGTTCAACCAATAAAAATATTTTATATTTCTTATTATTCCAAATGTTATTGTTATTATTAGTAGTGTGTACCATAACCATTTGGGAAATATCCTAGATGGATCTTTTTTTAAATTATTAATCCATATATATGCATAATTTATTACATATATAGCTATGAATGGCATTACCAATACTACTAATATATTATTTCTTATTGCTTGTTTTATATCTAGATTTAAGAGTGAGAAGATGGCTCTTGTCATTCCACATCCAGGGCAATATAGCCTTGTTATTTTATGGAAAATACAAGGTATTCCTATATGATAGATGCTATTTATTCTTTTATAGATTAATAGAAATAATAATGCAGATATAAATAGTATTATTACAATTAGTGTTCTTTTTTTCTTTTCTGTCATAGCGGTTTTTTCTTTATTTCGCTAAATTTCCTTGGATATTTTTTATTTGTTTTGTTTATTTTTATAATTTTTATAATTGTTCTAGTACTATTTTCTTTTGGAAGTTCAAATTCTTCTATTTTATCTATTTTTGAATCAAGTTGTTTTAATGCATTTTCACTTTCAATTATTTCCCGGGAAATATTTCCTTTATATGAAATAAAGTACTTGTTTATTTTTAAAAGAGGTATTGAAAGTTCTAATAGGATGTTTAGAGGGGCAACTGCTCTTGATGTTACTACGCCAAATTTTTCTATATTTTCTTTAGCATATTCCTCTGCTCTTGTATGTATAGCTTCTATATTTTCTAAATTTAATTCTTTTATTACTATTTTTAGAAATTCAATTCTTTTATTTAATGAATCAATAAGAGTTATTTTTAAGTTGGGAAATATTATTTTTAAAACTATACCTGGAAATCCTGCTCCTGTTCCTATATCGCATAAATTTTCTTCTTTGTTTAAATCTATTACTTTAGCGATTGTTAAACTATCATAAAAGTGTTTTAGGTATACTTGATCTTTTTCTGTTATGCCTGTTAGATTCATTACTTTATTATATTCTACTATTAATTCATAATATCTGTTTAGTTGTTCTAATTGCTTTTGAGTGGGTTCTATATTTATTTTTTTTAATTCTTCTATAAACTCACTTATTGTCATTGTTATACTCCTTTTTTAGATATATCATTATTATTGATATGTCTGCTGGGTTAACACCACTTATTCTTATTGCTTGTCCAATTGATGTTGGTCTTACTTCTTTTAATTTTTGTTTTGCCTCACTTGCAAGATTATGAATTTTATCATAATCTATGTCTTCTGGTATTTTTTTGTTTTCAAGATTAATCATTTTTTCTGCTTCTTTTTCAGCTTTTTTGATGTATCCCTCATATTTAATACTTATTTCTACTTGTTCTCTTATTATTTCGTCAAATGGAATTTCTATAAAATGTTCTAATGTTTCCATTGTAATTTCTGGCCTTCTTAGTAATTCGTATAGTGATAGTCCATCTTTTATTTGAGCAGAATTTAATTTTTCTAAAAATTCATTTGTTTCTTTTGTTGGTGTTATTTTATTTTCTTTTAATAATTGAGTTAATTCTTTTATTTTTTGTTTTTTATCAGTTAACATTTTATATTTTTTATCATCTATTAATCCTATTTCATGACCATATTCTGATAGTCTTAAATCAGCATTATCGTTTCTTAGTAATAATCTATATTCTGCACGGGATGTAAGTAATCTATATGGATCTCTTACTCCTTTTGTTACTAAATCATCTATTAATACTCCTATGTATGCTTCATTTCTTTTGAGTATTAATGGTTCTTTGTTTTCTATTTTTAGAGCTGCATTTATTCCAGCAATTAATCCTTGACATGCTGCTTCTTCATATCCACTTGTACCATTTATTTGACCTGCTGTGTATAGGTTTTCTATTATTTTTGTTTCTAGTGTTTGTTTTAAATCTTTTGCATCTATTGCATCATATTCTATTGCGTATGCATATTTTAGTATTTTAGCATGTTCTAATCCTGGTAAACTATGTACCATTTGTTCTTGTATATCATGTGGCATACTCGTTGAGAACCCTTGTAGATATATATCATCATAGTATAGACTTTCTGGTTCTAGAAATAATTGATGTCTTTCTTTATCACTAAACCTTACTATTTTATCTTCTATCGACGGACAGTATCTTGGACCTATTCCTTTTATGTCATCTAATCCACCATACATACTTGCTTTATTTAAATTTTCTTTTATAATTTTGTGTGTTTCTGGTGTTGTATAGATTAAATGACATGGTACTTGATCTTCTATCTTATACATTGGTTTATTATAATAACTAAATGTAAGATATTTGTCATCTCCTCTTTCTTCTCGTGTTTTTGAGAAATCTATTGAGTTTTTATCTATTCTTTGAGGAGTTCCTGTTTTTAGTCTTATTATTTTAAATCCTAATCTAGCTAAGGCATCACTTAAATGCTCGCTTGGTCTTTCTCCATGAGGTCCTTCTCTATGTCTTATACTTCCTACTAAAATATCTGCCTTTAAATATGTTCCTGTTGTGAGAATTACTGAATTACATGTAATTTTTTCTCCGTCTTCTAGAATTATTCCTGTAATTTTGTTGTTCTCTGCCATTAGGTCTTCTACTAGAGATTCTCTTATTTCTAGGTTTTCTTGATTCATTAATGTTTCTTGCATATTTTTAGGATATGTTATTTTATCTGCTTGAGCTCTTAGCGCTCTTACTGCAGGTCCTTTTGATGAGTTTAGCATCTTTATTTGTATATGACTCTTGTCTGCATTATTACCCATTTCTCCACCTAATGCATCTATTTCTCTTACTACTATTCCTTTTGCACTTCCACCTATTGATGGATTGCATGGCATGTCAGCTATATTTTTTTTATTACCTGTTACTAATAATGTTTTATGTCCAAGTCTTGATGTAGCAAGCGCTGCTTCACATCCTGCATGTCCTCCACCTACAACTATTACTTCATAATTCATATTTCTCACGTCCTTTTTAAACAGATATATTATACTATTTTTTTTTATTTTGTACAACAAAAAAAGGAATCTGTTAATTCCTTATGCTGCTTTATCTGCTATTTCATTTAAATCGTTTTGCATTAAAGCGTAGTTTACTATTCCTAATCCAAATAATTGAAGTATTATGTATAGTGTTGATTTGTCGTCTTCTGGCATTCCTCTGTTAACTCTTGCTTGATTAATAGCTTTTCCCATTTTATATGCCCAGAAAAAACCATAAATACCACATGTTATTAATGTTAGTAAGAATGCTGTACCTCCACTTTGCAATGTTTCATCCTTACTCGCTGTTTTTGCATCATCAGTTAACCCAATAAACCAAATAATCCCATAGATTCCACATGTTACTATTGAAAGAATTATTGATGTTACTAAATCTCTTTTTTGAATCATTTTTTCACTCCTCTCTATATTTATTATATCATATTTTTTTTATTTTCCTAGACAAAATTGACTGAACAGTTGATTGATTAATTCTTCTTGATATGTTTCTCCTGTTATTTCACCTAAAAGTTCCCATATTCTTTTTAAATCTATTTCTATCATATCTATTGGTTGTTGTGTTTTAATTCCTTCTTTTATATCTGATATTATTTCTTGTGCTTGTTTTAATAGTGATAAACCTCTTGCATTTGTTAAATATGTTGCATCTTTTGTTTCTAATTCTTCTAGGTTATACATTTCTATTATTTTATTTTTTAACTCTTCTAAATTATTGTCTTTTAATGCACTTATTTTAACTATGTTTTCTTCTTTTAATTGATTTATTTCTAGTTTGTTTTCTAAATCTATTTTATTTATTATTATTATATGATTTTTTTCTTTTATTTTTTCTAATATTTCTTTGTCATATTCAGTTAATTCTTCATTGTTATTTAGTACAAATAAAATTAAGTCTGCTTTTTCTATAGTTTGTAAACTTTTATTTACTCCTATACTTTCTACTTTATCTTCTGTTTTTCTTATTCCTGCTGTATCGATCAAATCTAATATTATTCCATTTATTACTATTGATCCTTCAACCGTATCTCTAGTTGTTCCTTCTATATCTGTTACAATTGCTTTTTCTTCTTCTAATAAGTTATTCAAGATACTACTTTTTCCTACATTTGGTCTTCCTATAATAGCTGTTTTAATTCCTTCTTTTATTATTTTTCCGTTTTCACTTTCTTTAATTATTCTTTTAATTTCTTTTTCTACTTCTATTATATTATTATTTAGGTCATTGTATGTTACATCTTCTATATCTTCATATTCTGGATAGTCTATTTTTACTTCTATATTAGCAAGTACTTCTAATATTTTTTGTCTTAAATTTTTTATTAGATTAGATACTTTTCCACCTATTTGATTTAAAGCAAGTTTTTTTTCTGATTCACTTTTTGAGTTTATTAAATCCATTACTCCTTCTGCTTCTAATAAGTCTATTCTTCCGTTTAGAAAAGCTCGTTTTGTAAATTCTCCGGGTTCAGCTAATCTACATCCTAAAGTTAATAGTATTTCTAATATCTTTTTTGTTACTGCTATACTACCATGACAATTTATTTCTACAACATCTTCTGTTGTAAATGTTTTTGGTGATTTCATTATTGAAACTAATACTTCATCTTGTATTTCATCTTTATATATTATATGCCCGTAGTGTATTGTGTGACTTTCTACTTTTTCTAAGTCTTTTTCTTTAAATATTTTATTTACTATTTTTATTGAGTCAGGTCCACTTACTCTTATTATTGATATTGCGCCTACTCCTGTTGTTGTTGATATTGCCGCTATTGTATCATTCATAGTATTACCTCTTTCTTTACATATAATAGTTTATTTTGTTTTTTAAGTCAAGAAAAAAAGAAGATTAGTCTTCTTCATATTTTATAATTGTATATCTATTTGGTTCTTCTCCAACGCTTTCAGTTTTTAGATTTTTAAATTTTGATACAATGTTATGTACTATTCTTCTATTGTATGAATTCATTGGATCTAATTTTACATCAATATGTGTATTTAATACATCTTTAGCGATTTTCTTTATTTCTCTTTCAAAAGATTCTTCTTTTTTCTTTTTATAGTTTGAAGCATCTAAATTTACTTTTATATCCATTCCTATTTGATTTCTTATAGAATTTCTAATTAGTGCTTGTAGAGCTTCTATATTTTTTCCATCTTTTCCTATTAGTATAGGATTGTTATTTGACACTAGATTTGCTTTTATTATATTTTCTTTTTCATTTACTTCTGATTTTATTTCTATATTAAAGCTTTTGTCTATTTCATTTAAGTATTCTTTAATATATTTAATAACTTCACTTTTTGGAATTGCTTCTAATATGTATTTTTTTGACTTAAATAGTTTTGCTTCTGTTTCTGATTCTTTAATGAATAATTCTTCTTCTTTTAGGTTTAATTCGTTTATGCATCTTTCTAGTATTTCTTCTTTTGATTTTCCTTCATATTTATATAACGTTAGCATTTTTCTTACTCCTTTTAACTAATAAGTTTTGAACTATTGTGAATGCACTATTTACTATCCAGTATAGTTCTATTCCTAATGACATTGATATTGAAGCAATTCCTATGAATATTATAGACATATTCATCATCATTTTCATTTGTTGTTCTTGTTCTTTACTCATAGATGCTGTTTGATTAAGTTTAAATGAGAAGAATGTTGTTACTACAACTAGTACTACAAATATTAAATAAAGCCAATGTCCTGACTTAAGCGCTATCATTGGACTTGTTCCTAGTTCAAATCCTAGAAATTTTTCTTCAAATATTGCAGGTAGCCTATTTAATGCTTCTAGGAAAGCAAAGAATAATGGAATTTGTATAAGCGAGAATATACATCCAGATAATGGATTAATATTATATTCTTTGTATATTACCATCATTTCTTGTGATTTTTGCATCATACTTTCTTGGTCATTTTTACCTTTATATTTTTCTTCTAATTTATCTAATTTTGGTTTTGCTTTTTTCATACTTTCTGATTGCATGGCTGTTTTTTTAGTTATTGGGTATAAAACTAATCTGATTAATAAAGTTATTAATATTACTGCTAAACCATAATTTTTTACTAATTGTCCTAATTTTATAATTAAGAACGCTAATGGTTTTACAAATAGTGTTGTCCAAAGTGATCCATCGTATCCATTTGATGTAACTTTAAATTCACTACATTTCGGAAGTTTTTCTAATTCAACTCCATGTTCTTCATATATTTTTCTTGTTGTGTCATTTTCAGGTTGACATAATATATTTTGAACTAAATTTTGTCCTGTTTCTGGATTTTGAACAGGTTTCTTTTCTTCTTTTAAGTATTTAGTACATCCTGTTAATGATAGTGTTGCAAGCAAGATTGCTAAAAGTTTTGTTGTTTTCTTCATTTATTTCTCCTTTATTATATTTTGTTTTTTAAAGATTTCATTTAAATCTTCTTTTATTTCAGAGAAACTTGCTCCATTTATTTCTCTTCTTACTATTATAATACAATCGAAGTTTTTTTGGTAGTCATTTTCTGATATTATTTCTCTTAATTGTCTTTTTACCTTGTTTCTTCTAACTGCATTACCTATTTTTTTACCTACTGATAAACCAAAGTGATAAATATTTTCTTCGTGTTTATATATATAGATATAGAAATACTTTGTTCTTAATGATTTATTGTTTTTTATTATTTTTTGAAAGTCTTCACTTTTTTTTATGACATTTATCTTTTTCATAACATCACCTTTTAAATATTTAAAAACCACTGCTTAACAGTGGTAATTATTAATGAGCTAATACTTTACGACCTTTTCTACGTCTAGCATTTATCATTTTAGTTTTCATACGAGCCATGAAACCCATTTTTTTACTTTTTCTTCTATTATTAGGTTGATATGTTCTTTTCATTATAACACCTCCTAAACATTAATTCCCTTTGCTTTTAACATTATATAGATAAATATTGGTTTTGTCAAATGTTTTTTATATTTTATATTTTTTTATTTGATTTGAAAAAAAGTTTTTATGTGCAAAAGTCTTAAGTTACTGATTTTTTTTATTTTAAAAAAGTTATTAACATTCTCTTTTACCTTTGTTTTTTCTAGTTATTTTAACTTTTTGAACATAATTGTGCAAAACTATTTCTACACTGTTTATAATTCTTTGATATGTTTTAAACAATTTATGTGTAAAACTTTATATTTTAATATACTGCTCATTTTTTTATGTTCAAAATTTGTGTGCATTAGTGTTTATAATTTAATTTATTATGTTAATTATTTCTTTTGTATTTTTTTTTTGAACATATTTATTCAAATCGCTTTTTTTTTCTTTTTTTTTATTGTAAAATATTAGTTGATTTAGGTGGTGATGCTGTGGATATAAACAATATTTGGAATTTGTTTTTGGAGAGAGTTAAAGATATGCTTGATCCTATATTATATGAAACATGGTTTATGGACACTAAGCTTATTGACCTAAATGATGGTAGTGCTAAAGTTTTAGTTCCTATGCAGGTTCATAAAAAACATTTAAAAGAGAATTATAATGATTTAGTAGAAGAGATTTTTACTGAAATCACAGGTACTAATTTTAGTTTTGAATATGTTACTGAGGAAGAGGTACAAAAGAATGTTAAAATTGAGGTGAATGAAGGTGTTCCTTCGATTAATAGTTTTGAATCTAATTTGGATCCTCGTTACACTTTTGATAATTTTATAGTAGGGCAAAGTAATAAGTTTGCTAAGGCTACTTCTTTAGCGGTTGCTGAAAAACCTGGTTTTATGTATAATCCTTTATTTATATATGGAAAAAGTGGGTTAGGTAAAACTCATTTGATGCATGCTATTGGTAATTACATTGTTCAAAAGAGTAGAAAAAGAGTTCTTTATGTAACAAGTGAAAGATTCGTTGATGATTTTTTGAACATATATAGGAAAAATAAGAATGAAAATAATTTTGAGATGATTGAAGCTTTTAAGAAAAAGTATAGGGATATTGATGTATTAATGATTGATGATATTCAATATCTAGAGATTGCGAATAAGACACAACAAGAGTTTTTCAACACATTTAATGAGCTTCATACTAATAATAAACAAATTATTATTTCTTCAGATAGATCTCCTGATGACTTAAATAAGTTAGAAGAAAGATTAAGGACGAGATTTAATTGGGGACTAACTATTGATATATTACCACCTGATTTTCAATTAAGACTTGATATAATTGATAAAAAGATTGAGGCAAATGAAATTTGTAATAAACTATCTGATGATGTTAAAGAGTATATTGCTAGTAATTGTAGTAGTGATATAAGAAAGTTAGAGGGCGCTATTACAAGAATATTTGCTTATGCTACTATGATGAATAGTTCTAATATTACTTTAGATTTAGCTGCTGATGCTTTAAAAGATTATTTTGTTAAGAGTATTATATCTAAAAATAAAATAGAGCATGTACAGCAGGTAGTTGCTGCACACTATAATATATCAGTAGAGGAGTTAAAGAGTAAGAAACGTGTAACTAATGTTTCTGTTCCTCGTCAAATTGCTATGTATATATGTAGAACTGTTTTAGAAGAAACTCTTCCTAAGATAGGTGCAGAATTTGGTGGTAAGAATCATACTACTGTAATGCATTCAGTTGATAAAATAAGAAAAGAGATGGCACGTGATGAATCTCTTAAAAATGAAGTGGATAAAATTATTTCAAAACTTAAATAGGTGCAAAAGTTTAATTTATAAACAAAATTTGAACTTGTTTTGCACATTAATATTTCCTTTATTTTATAAGGAGATATGTTAGTTTTGAACACTTTCCACACTAATAATAAAAATAATAATTAAAAAAATAAATAAAAGGAGAATTAAATATGAAATTAAAAATTAAACAAAATATATTAATGGAACATTTGAATTATGTAATAAAAGGTATTTCAAGTAAGAATCTTATTCCTATTTTGAACTGTATTAAGTTTGAACTTACTAATGAAGGTTTATATCTAATGAGTACAGATAATGATATCGCAATTAAAACTTTTATACCTAGTGATAAAATTGATAATATTGATACTTGTGGAGATATAGTTGTTTCTGGTAAGTATATTTATGAGATAATTAAGAAGTTACCTAATGAGGTTATTAATATAGAAGAGGTTATGGAATCTAAAATATATATTAATACTTCTAATTCATCTTTTAATTTAAATTGTAATAATGTTGCTGATTTTCCTGCTTTAGAGTTAGAGGATAATAAGAATCCTATTATAATTAGTAAAAAGATGTTCAAAAGTATTATTAATCAAACTTTATTTGC
>CAMNML010000019.1 GCA_946544685.1 uncultured Caryophanales bacterium
AATAGTTGTGTTGTTAAATAAAATTTTTAGTTATTAATTCTTCATTATAAATTTAATTTATATAAAAAATGTATAATGTATATTATGTTAACTTCTTAATTTTGGATTTTTTGTATTTATATTCCATATATATTTATATCTCTTCTGTTAATAATATTAATGGGTGATCAAAATGAGTAAGATGAATAAGAAAATGAATAAAGTTAATGCTTCAAGCAAGACTCAAATAAAAACTAATGCTCAATCAAATGCTCAAGCAACTAATAAAACTAATTCAAATGACTATAATTCATGCAGTAATAACTCAAACTGCAGATAGTTAGCCCAATAAAAGAAACTTTTTTGTTTCTTTTATTTTATTATTAAATGATTTATTAGCATAAATATAATACCTAATATAAAAAATAATGTTGTTCTTAATTTATTTTTATATTTTAATGATGTTGGTATTAGTTCATATGACGCTATTTGAATCATTATTCCTGCTACTAATGCTAGTATTATTCCCATTGTTGTATTTGTTATTATTTTACTTAAAAGTAGGTATGCTAGTAGAGCTCCTAATGGTTCTGATAGGGCAGATATAAGAGTATAGAAGAGTGCTTTTCCCCTACTCTTTGTTCCGTAGTATATAGGTACTGCTATACTTATTCCTTCTGGAATATTGTGTAGCGCTATTGCGATTGTTAGTGATATTCCTAGTTTAATATTTTTTTCTGTTGATAAATACGTTATTATTCCTTCTGGTATATTATGCAGAATTATTGCTATCATCGATATTATTCCTACTTTATATAGCTCCCCTTCTCTATTTGGATTTATATATTTATCTATTGTCATTGATAATATTATTCCTAGTGATATAAATATTCCTATTATTAGTAGTGTAGGTATTATTTTAAATGTTTTTGTTATATAGTTTAATGATTCTGGTATTAAGTCTGTTATTGATACTGTTATCATTACTCCTGCTGCGAAACTAAGAGATGATATAATTATTTTATTTGTTTTATTTTTTATGAATATTGGTATTGTTCCTATTAGTGTTGAGAGTCCTGCGAGTGTTGTTAAAATAAATGCTTTATTATTCATATAATCACCAGTAAATTATATGAAAAAAAGGCTTAAATAAGCCTTAATTTTGTTCTATTAGAGTATTTACTAATGTTTCAAATTCATTTTGTATTTCTTTTGCTCTTTCATTTGTTTTTGCTTCAAAACGAGCTGTTATATTTGGACCAGTGTTTGATGCTCTTACAAGTGCCCATCCATCATTAAATTCTGCTCTTACTCCATCTAGTTCAATTGTTTTATAATTCTTTTCTTTACAGTATTCTTTTACTTTTTCTATTATTTTAAATTTATTATCATCTGTTGCTTTAAATTTTAATTCTTCTGTTGAGTAATATACATTTATGTCATTATATAGTTCTGATAGCTTTTTGTCAGTTTTAGATAGTAATTCAAGCATTCTTAAACCACCGTATATACCATCATCTATTCCTATAAATTTATCTCTGAAGAATAAGTGTCCTGAGTATTCTCCACCAAAGTCGAAATCTCCTTCTTGCATCATTTTATTTGTATATGAATTACCTGTTCTATACATTACTGGTTCGATTCCTTGTCTTTCTAAGTCATCTATTAATGATTTTGAGCATTTTACATCGAATAGAGCTTTTCTATTTCTTAGTGTGTTGTTTAAGTGTCTAAACATTATTAGCATATATATATCAGCTGATATTACATTTCCTTGTTCATCTACTATACCTACTCTATCTGCATCTCCATCTACTCCAAATCCAAAGTCATATCCAAGTTCTACTACTTTTTTTGCTAAGTCGATTTGATTTTCTTTAACACTTGGATCTGGATGGTGATTTGGGAAATTTGGATCTGAATCACAGTATAGTGGGTAGTATTCTATTCCTAGCCTGTCTAGTATATCTTTAATAATTATTGAACCTGTTCCATTTCCACAATCTACTACTACTTTTATGTCTTTTTTTATGTCTAGACTGTCACATATAATTTTTATATAGTCTTCTTTTATATTTCTTTCTTCGTATGTTCCGTTTCCTTCATCAAATTTTAGTTCTTTTGTGAAGTTTTTAAAGTCTTGTATCAACTCTCCGTATGCATTTCCTACACTTGAAAATGCCATTTTAAATCCATTATATTCACTTGGATTGTGACTTGCTGTAATCATTATTCCTGTATTTATATTGTATACTTTTCTTGCGGTATAATACATTGGTGTTGTGACAAGTCCTAAGTCTATTACGTCTATTCCTGATTCTCTTATTCCTGTTATAAGTGCTTGAGATAGACTTGGAGATGAATGTCTATTATCATGTCCTATTATTGTTTTTGTTTCGTTGAATCTTTTAATATATGTTCCAAAGCTTCTACCTATTGTGTATGCATCTTGTTCGTTTATTTCTTTTCCATATATACCTCTTAGATCGTATTCTCTAAATATTGTTTCACATATGTCTTTTTTTAATTCCATTTAATCCTCCTATGCGTGTGGGTGGTAGTTATTATAGTTTTCTTTTATTTTTTCTTTTGATACGTGTGTATATATTTGCGTCGTTGAAATACTTTCATGTCCTAACATTTCTTGAATGCTTCTTAAATCTGCTCCTCCGTTAAGTAAGTGTGTTGCGAATGAGTGTCTTAGTGTGTGCGGAGAAAAGTCTGTTTTAATGTTTTTTTCTTTTGCTAATTGTTTTAATATTTTAAAGAATCCTTGTCTTGTCATTTTTTTTCCATGATTGTTTAGAAATAAGTATTCATTTAGTTCTTTTTTTGTTAGATTATTTCTATGTTCTCTTAAGTATATATCAATGTATCTAATTGCATAGTCTCCAAGTGGTACTATTCTCTCTTTTTTTCCTTTACCCATTATTCTTATTATACAGTTAGATGTATCTACATCATGTATTTTAACATTTACGAGTTCTGATACTCTAAGACCTGATGAGTACATTAATTCTAACATTGCTTTATTTCTATATGAGAAATGGTCATTTAGCTTAATATCTAATAGTTTGTCTATTTCCTCTATTGATAATGTTTTTGGCAAAGTTTTTTTTGTTTTAGGCATTTCAATATATTCCATAGGATTTTCTTTAATTATTTTTTCAATTAACAAAAATTTATAGAATGATCTTAGTGTTGATATATTGTGATTTATTGTTCTATTATCATTGTTGTTATTTTTTAAATATTTTAAGTATTCTTTAATATTTTTTTCTTTTATGTTTAATACTTTTGTGTTTTTAAAGAATATTTCATATTTTTTTAAGTCATTGTTGTACGATTTTACAGTATTTTCACTATATTTTTTATCAATTATTAAGTATTCTGTAAATTTTTCTATGCATTCATTTATGTTATTCATTCTACCCTCCACATTTATAATAGCACATTTTTTATTTTTTTTCTATTTTTCTGTAACCAAATGTTTATTTTATTTCTTTGCTAATGATTAAAACAGCTATATTTTTGTAGCTGTTTGTATTTTTTTTATTACTTTTTTTTCTATTCTTGATATGTATGATTGACTTATTCCCATTAAGTCTGCCACATCTTTTTGTGTCATTTCTTGTGTATTATAAAGACCATATCTTAAAATCATTATTTGTTTGTCTCTTTTTTTTAGTTTATTGATTTCTTGATATAGAACTTTTTTATCGTGTTCTTCTTCAATTCCTTTTGTTACTATGTCTTTTTCTGTTCCTAGTATGTCTTCTAAGTGTAATTCGTTTCCCTCACCATCATAACTCAGGCTATCTTCAAATGATATTTCTCCTCTTCTTTTTTTATTTTTTCTTAGAAACATTAGTATTTCATTATCTATACAGCGTGACGCATATGTTGCAAGTTTTATATTTTTGTCTAGTTTGTATGTGTTTACTCCTTTTATTAGTCCAATTGTTCCAATACTTACTAAGTCTTCTAGATCTATACTTGTGTTTTCGTATTTTTTTGCTAAAAAGACTACTAGTCGTAGGTTATGTTCAATTAATTTTTCTTTTGCTAGAGTATCTCCTTCTTCTGCTTTTTTTACGTACATTATTTCTTCTTCTTTTGAAAGTGGTGCTGGTAGGTTATCTAGGTTTCCTACATAGAATAGTTCGTTATTTTTATTTAATAGGTTTATTATAAAATTTATTATTTTTTTAATCATTTTATTCCTCCATTATTTCATAGTTTAATAGACAATCTATTCCGTCTATATTTATTTTTTTATTTATAAATCCTAATAATACTTCTTTTTTTATTTCGTTGTTATCAATTTTTAGTTTATTTATTTTTATACATTCTATTAGTTTTGTTCCCATTATGGTGTGAGCTGGAACTATTATTTTATTTATGTCTTTTTTTTCTAAATAGTTATTATTCATTAATATAATGGGCCGCTTTTTATATGGATCTTTTAATTTATTTCCTGTATCTATAAATCCATTACATTTTATTGTTTCATTATTTATTGTCATTTCTAATTTGTGATAATTTGAATAGTTTGTTTTTAAATTTTTGCATTCTTTAATATAAATATATATAATTATTGGAGTTGTTATGATAAGAATTATAAAATTTATACTTAGTTTGTTTTTATAAAAAATTATTCCTTGGTTTTTATATGAGAGTTCTATATTTAATAGATATAGAGCTCCTCCTAATACTATGCTTGATATATAAAGAAAAATAATGTTTTTAATTGTATATTTTAAGCTTTTGTATTTGAATGCTGATATACACATTAGTATGCTTATTACCAGTTTTATAATGAAAAGTTGTATTGAATTTATTTTCATGAATAGTGTTAGTATTGATATACTTCCTATGAATGCCCCTATTAGTAGTTTATAAATACTAGCATTTCTTCTTAATATTAATGATACTGAAAGAAGTAATAGAAAATCAAATCCAAAGTTTATGAGTAATACTATGTCTAGATATATTTTCAATTTTATCACCTTTTAAATTATAAAAAAAAGACACTATAAATAGTGTCGATTCTTAAGAACTAATTTAAAATTCTTCTTGCCGTAATTATTGGCATTATTTGGTATCCGGCAATTACTATTCCTGATCCACTTGTTGCGGCATGAACTATTTGACCGTTACCAATGTAAATTGCAACGTGACTTATTGAACCACTGTATCCGTAGAATATTAAGTCTCCTACAGCTAATTGATCAAGTGATACGTATGAACCGTATGATGATTGACCTTTTGATGAGTGTGGTAAATTATATCCAAATTGTTCATATATTTTCATTGTAAAACCTGAACAGTCAACACCGGTATTTAAGTCTGCACCTCCGGATCTGTAAGGGTTTCCAACAAATTGTTTTGCATAATTTACCAAACTTGTTGCAACGTCTGTATTTGGTTGTGGTGCAGTTGGAGCTTGCTCTACTACCTCTTCAACCTTTTCTGTAACAGTAGTTTCATTACTTGAAGCATAAGTTTTTTCAATTTTTTGTGTGCTTGTGTTTTCTTCTTGTACTTCTGTATTTTCAACTACTACATCGTTTTCATCGTTTGTTAATTCTTCTTTTTCTTCAGTTGTTGTTTCTGATTCTAAATTGTTTTCACTTTCAGTTTGTTCTTTCTTCTTATTCTCATTAACTAGCTTTTCGATATTGTCGCTAGTTGCTGTAATATTCGGATTGAATATTTCATAATTATTTGATAAATAGTTTGGTTCTAACTTTTGATCTATTGTTGCTAAAACTATTTGGTCACTGTTATCTCCTTTTTTATTCTCAAATAAATTATTTGAAAAGAAATCTATTGGTGATAAGCATAAAATACTTATACAAATTATAGATATTCTTCTCAGCTGATATGTATCCACAAAATTCACCTCATTATATTTTTTTGCAAGCACGATATCAATTATAGCATATTTTTTTTATAAATGCAAGTTTTAGAAGAATTACCTTGTTTTATGGTTATTTTTTCTTATATTATGGGTTACCTCCTTTCTAAGTGTGATATGGTTATATTTTGGTTTCTTAATATATTATATTCTTTCTATATATATTTAGTTTATAATGTGTTTATTTTTATTTCATTATGTGATATAATTTTGTTATTAAGGATATGGTGAGTGTATGAATTTTTTTAAAAGATATTTGTCTTATTTGATTTGTTTTGTTTTGTTTTTTGGGTTTTTATGTTCTAATGTTTATGCTAAAACTCTTGGTGAGTTACAGAATGAACTTAATGCTAAAAAACAAGAATTAAATGATAATAAGGCTAAACAAAATATGACTGAGTCTGAAATGAATTCTATTAATAGTAATATTAAGAATATTCAAGGTAATATTAATCAAATTCAAATCGATACTACTAATTTAACTGAGGAAATTGATAAGTTGAATCAAGAAATTATTGAAAAACAAGAAGAAATAAAAAAAATCATAAGTTATTTTCAGGTTTCTAATGGTGAGTCTGCTTATTTAGAGTATGTAATGGGTGCTTCAGATTTTACTGATTTTATTTATAGAAGTGCTGTTACTGAACAAATGACTAATTATAATGATGAACTTATTGATTCGTATAATGCTACTATTGAGGCTAATGAAAATAAAAAAGTTGAACTTGCTAATAAGGAAGTTGAATTAAAAAAACAACAAACTTCTTTAAAAAGTGAGTATGCTAAACTTGGTGAGGAACTTCATTCTTTTGGTGAAGAAGAAATGATTATTACTGATGAGGTTAAATCTTTACAAGAACTTGTTCAAATTTATGTTAAACGTGGTTGTAAGGCTAATGAGGATATTTCTACTTGTGGTCAAAAGACTCTTCCTGTTGGTACTACTTTTTATAGACAACTTGCTAGTGGTTATGTAACTAGTTGGTTTGGTGGACGTGATTGTAGTGATTCACGTGTTTCGTGTGGACATTATGGAATTGATTTATCTACTTATAATAAGACAAATGTTCCTGTGTATTCTATTGGTACAGGTATGGTTGCCGCTATTACTTATAGAAGTTCATGTGGTGGTAATATGGTATTTGTTCATCATAAATTGTCTAATGGTAAAACTTATACTAGTGTTTATATGCATTTATATCAGGTTAATGTTTCTAAGGGACAAACTGTTACTAAGGATTCAGTAATTGGTATAATGGGTGGTGGATCTACTACTCCATGGGATTATTGTTCTACTGGTCCTCATTCGCATTTGGGTATAGCGACTGGTCTATATGGTATTGATTATAATAGTTCTAGTTTAAAGAGTCATTATATCAACCCTACTTCTTTAATTAATTTTCCTAAGTCACTTTATACACCATTTAGTAATAGATATACTGCGTTTTAAATGATGTTTATACATCATTTTTTAAGGAGGTTTTTATGAAAAAAAGAAATGTTTTACAAAACTCTATGATTGCTACTATTTGTATTATTATTTGTAAAATTATAGGTTTAATATATGTTATTCCGTTTAATGCTATGATATCTCGTTCTGCTGGTGCGTTATATAGTTATGCTTATAATATTTATGTCATATTTTTAAGTATTTCTACAAGTGGTATTCCTATGGCTATTTCTAAAACTGTTAGTGAATACAATAGCTTGGAGTATTATGATACGCAGGAAAGAGTTCATAAGGTTGGTAATAAAATTATATTTTTTATAGGTTTATTGTGTTTTGTTATAATGGTTTTGTTTGCACCTGGTATAGCATCTTTGATTTTGGGTAATTCAAGTGGTACTAATAGTGTAACTGATGTTGCTAATGTTATTAGAATTATATCTCTAGCACTATTAATTGTTCCGGTATTAAGTGTTACTCGAGGTTATTTTCAAGGACATAAGTTTATTACTGAAAGTAGTATTTCTCAGGTTGTTGAACAAATTGTTAGAGTTATTGTTATTTTAGCTGGATGCGTTATTGTAATTAAAGTTTTAAAACTTGATGAAAAGATTGCTATTGGTATTGCAGTTTTATCTGCAGCTATTGGAGCGTTTGCTTCTTATATTTATCTTAAGTATAAGATGTATAAAAATAGGGATTCTTTATCCATGGATGTAAAAGCTAAGAAGGAAGAAAAGAATATTACAAATAAAGATATTTGCAAAAAAATATTGCTTTGTGCGTTACCATTTATTTTAGTTGAGGTTTTAAAAAGTGCATATGCTACTGTTGATACTGTTACTATAATTAGAGGATTAACTAATTTAGGATATACTATGGATATTGCTGAGACAACTTTTAGTGTTATTGCTACATGGGGAAATAAATTATGTACTGTTGTTATTTCTGTTTCTATTGGTATTAGTATGAGTTTGATTCCTAGCGTTGCAGCTTTATATATTAAGGGTAATATTAAGAAGGTTAATGAACAATTTGTTTCTGCTATTTTGTTATTACTTGTTACTACTCTTCCAATGACTTTAGGAATATTCTTTTTATCCGAGCCTGTTTGGACTTTATTTTATGGGTACGATTATTTAAGTATAGAAGTTTTTAAATTATATATTTTTCAGGCTGTTACTTATTCATTATTTTCTGTTTTGATTAGTTTTTGTCAAAGTGTTGGGAAAGCTCGTGTTGCTTTAATTACATTATTTGTTAGTTTTGTTTTAAATGCGATATTTAATATACCTTTTATGTATTTATGTCATTATGTTGGATTTGGTGGTTTTCAAGGTGCGACAGTTTGTACTTTGGTTACTCAATTCTTTCCTTGTGTTTTTCTTATTTTCTATATTAAGAGTAAATTTAAGTTTGATTTTTCTAAATTATTTCATAATATATTTAAAATTCTTATGTCATGTTTAGTTATGATGATTGTTTTATATGTTGTTAAATTAGTTATTCCTACTTTCTCTTCTAGCAGATTAATTTGTTTAGTTTATTGCGTTATATATGGAGTTATAGGTTCACTTGTATATTTATTTATGCTTATTAAAACAGGTCTTTTAAATGAATTATTTGGTGATAGCAGGATTTTAAAGAAATTGAAATTAATAAAATAACGAGATTAATTCTCGTTATTATTTTTTTCATATTCAAGATATGGTTGATACATCATTATTGCTTTATTTTTAACTATTAGTTTTTCATCTAATAGATTGTTGTTTAAATCATATTTTAATTGATATAATTCGTTATTTCTTGTGTATCCACCCCAATATTCAGTTTTCATTTCATGATTTCTTTCTTCTATTTCATATTTGAATTTTGGTTTTTTAGAGCATCTCCATTCTCCTTCTAGATATTCCTCTCCGACATTTACTATTAATTGGTAATCATCATTTGTTTCATTTTTTATCATTAAATCTCCATGAGGATAGAAGCATGTTGCGCCACTTCCAAATGGTTGAGTCCTGTTTGAGTCTGGAAATACATCGTATCCATGTCTATGACGTTCTATTACAGTTAAAGGTGTATGAACAGTCATCCAAAATATTAGGTTTGATAATTGACATAGTCCACCTCCGGTTTCGGCATGAAATGTTCCGTTATTTAGTACCATACCTTTTTTATATCCATCTTTTTTCTTTGGTTTCCCGATTAATTTCCAATAACTGAATACTTCTCCTGGATGTATTACTATTTTATTGATTTTTTTTGTTGCGATTTTTAGATTTTCTATTTTGTTGTATTGCAATTGCATATCAACGTCTTTTAGTTTTCTTAGTAATAATGTTTTATGTTCGAAATATTTGTATTCAAGTGGCTTTTCTATTCTTTCTTGCGCGAATATATCGTCCATTTTTTTCCACATTTGTTTTCTCTTGAATCCATAGTATGCCATTCCACATTTTGCTCTTAGATATGATCTTTTTATTGGCTTTTTGTAATTATCATCTATTTTCATTTTAACACCTCATCTACATTTAATATGCATGAATCTGTTATATGGTTGCATTATTCTTCATTTTTTATATTATTTTCTAGTGCGTAGTCAAGTATTGATATAAAGTTCTTATCATAATTATATCTTTTTTTATCAAAATTTAACCACATTTTTGACCATGAATCACTGTTTTTTATATATTCTTGTACTTCTTTGTTGTGATATGTATTATTTCCTTCTTGATTATTTAAGTCTACACAGTTTTCTTCATCGTATAGTTTACATTGTAGGTCACATTCTAGTTTGTCTATATGATGCGCAAATAAGGCTTCTTTTGTAATTCTTTCGTCGAATTCATCTATAATTTTATCTATATCATCTTTTATGTTTAGATTTTTTATTATGTCTTCTACTGCTTTTTTTCCTATTTTTTTCTTTTCTTCTTTTGTTATTTGAAATGGTGTTAGATCTCCTATTTTTATTTCTTCTAGTTCATGTAGTGCGAGCATTAGTATTACTTTTTTTATGTCTATTTCATATTTATATTCTGAGTATACAGCTAGTGCGAGCATTTGTGTTCCAAATATGTGTTCTGCTACTGATTCTATTCTTTTTCTTTTTACTTTCCAGTCTAGCCATCCTGTTCTTATTATATTTTTTAATTTATTACATAATACATAGTATTCTATTACATTTTGTTCTTTCATTTTACTTCCTCTACTCTATTTTCTAATATTGAATATAAGTATATATTGGTTTTTTTATTTGATTTTTTTTCTATATAGTTTTTATATCCGTTTAACTGATTGATATATGCTTTGTCTTCAATGTTTTTAAGTTTATAGTCTATTATATCTATATGGTCTTTATATTCTAACATAAGGTCTATAATACCGTGATATGATTCATTATTTATTTCATCTATAAATTCATATTCTTTATATATGTTTGCGTTATTAATGTTTTTCATAATATCTTGATTTAAGAAGTTATTTATTTTTTCTTTATAGAAATTTTCAATATTATCTAGATTTGGATTTTTAAAGTCAATTATTTCTAAGAGATAATGCAAATAGTCACCAAATTCCATATTTTTATATTCTTCTTTTGTTATTAATTTATTTGTTTCTTTTGAGAAGTGTTTTTCTTCTTCTATATTTGAGTTTATTTCTATTTTTCTTTTATCTAGTTTTATATTATTTTTTTGTATTAATTTTTCATAGTTGTTTTCTTTAATTGTATTATAGTCTTTTGTTAGATTTATTTTATTCAGATCTATATCTATTATATATTCTTTAATATTTTCTTTTATTGAGTTTAGTATATCTAGGAATGATTTATATTTTAATCTAGTATTATCTTCTACTAGATTATTTACTTTATTTTTTTCTTTTTCTGTTAGTGATGTTACTAGTATCATTTTTTCTTTACATCTTGTCATTGCTACATAGAATAGTCTTATTTTTTCTGCTATTTCTTCTTTCATGTATTTGTCTCTTAGAAGTTCTTTATATATTGTTTCTTTTTGTTCTTGATCTATGTAAGGAGTAATTATTCCTAGTTCATTATCTATTGTAAATGGTTGTTTTAAGTCACTTATATTAAATGCTTTATGTAATCCAGAGTAATAACATATATGGAATTCTAGTCCTTTTGATTTATGAATATTCATTATTTTTACATTATTTCCTGATTTTGTATTTAATGAATATTTTATTTCATTTTTTCCTTCTACCATTTCTTTTATATAAACAGCTAGTTCATATGGAGTATATCCTAGTTCTGTTAGGTTATTTGATAGATTAAGCAAATATTCTATTCTTATTAGAGATGCTTCTATATTTCCTGTTTTAATGGTGTTTTCCATTATATTGAATTTGTTTATTATTTCTTCAATAAATTCTTCGTTTGTAAGGCTTTCTAAGTTATTTGATATTTCTTTTGATATTTTAAATATTTCATTGTTATAAAAGTTTTTATTTTTAAATGTATCAAATATTTCATTATCACTTAGTCTAAATAAATAACTTCTTGCGATACTTGTGAAGTAGTATTTGAATTCTGTATCATATTCTTTTTTGTTTATTTTAACTATGAAATTCATTATATTTTTAAGTACTAATATATCGTTTTCTAGTGTTAGTACTTCGTCTTGATAAAGTGTTAGAGGTATTTGCATGTATTCAAATATTTTTTTGTATTTTGGAAATTCTGTGTTTCTGTCCATTATTATACAGAAGTCTTTGTATTCAATATCTCTTATTATTTTTTCGTCTTTATCAAATACTTTATAGTGGTTGTTTATTTTGTTTTTTATGTCTGTTGCGATTGTAAATATCTCTATTTCTTCTTTTG
>CAMNML010000020.1 GCA_946544685.1 uncultured Caryophanales bacterium
ATTAAATCACTCATAAACACCTTCTTTCTAAATAGAAAAATTAGCTAATTAAATCTACAAACACACTATATCAAATAGAAAAATATAATACAAATCGGTGTTTTTAAATATTAGTATTAAAAAAAATACAAATATTTAAAATCTGTATACAAAATTTAAAAATCAGTAAAAATAAAATTACAGATTATATAAAATCTGTAAAATCGTAAAAAAAATAATTTTTGTCATATTATGTAAAAAATAAAAATATAATAATTGTAATTGAAAAAAAGATTGACATATGACACCCTGTCATAATATAATTGATATGTTGTCATAAAAAGGAGGAAACAAATGTTAAAATTAAAAAAAATAAAAAAGAGTTATAAAACAGGAGAATTTGTACAACATGCATTAAAAGGAATAGATTTAGAATTTAGGAAAAATGAATTCGTAGCTATACTAGGACCAAGTGGTAGCGGAAAAACAACACTATTAAATATAATTGGAGGACTAGATAGATACGATAGTGGAGACCTAATAATAAATGGAAAATCAACAAAGAAATTCAAGCAAAAAGACTGGGATGCTTATAGAAATAATAGCATTGGGTTTATATTCCAAAGCTATAACTTAATAAGTCATATAAGCGTTATAGAAAACGTTGAAATGGGTATGACACTAAGTGGCATGAACGCAAAAAAAAGAAGAAAAAAAGCATTAGAATTATTAAAAAAAGTAGGACTAAAAGATCATGCACATAAAAAACCAAATCAATTATCAGGTGGACAAATGCAAAGAGTAGCAATCGCAAGAGCTCTAGCAAACGACCCAGATATTATTCTAGCTGATGAACCAACAGGAGCACTAGATACAAAAACAAGTACTCAAATAATGGAATTAATAACTGAAATAGCAAAAGATAAACTAGTTATAATGGTAACACACAACCCAGAACTTGCTAATGTATATGCAAATAGAATTGTAGAATTTAGAGATGGAGAATTAATAGATGACTCAAATCCATTAGATAACGATAAAGAAGAAAACACATACGATATTAAAAAAACAGCAATGAATTATTTAACAGCCTTAAAACTATCATTTAATAATATAAAAACAAAAAAAGGAAGAACACTTTTAACTGCGTTCGCATCAAGTATAGGAATAATTGGAATTGCTCTAATACTATCTTTATCAAATGGATTTAAACTACAAATAGATAAATTTGAAAAAGATACATTATCACAAGCACCAATAATAATTTCAAAACAATCAATGGATATGCAGCAAATGACAAATATGTCAACAGAAAAAGATGATTTACAAGAATATCCAACAGATGAAATGGTGCACCCACAAAAAACAGTAGAAACAATGATTCATATAAACAAAATAACAAAAGAATATATGGATAAAGTTGAAAGCATTGATTCAAATAAAATAGGTGGAATTGCATACCAAAGAGCAACAAACCTAAACTTAATTACAAAAATAAATAATAAAGCAAAACAATTAGGTCAAAATGTATCAATTGTGCCACTACCAGGAACACTAGATAACAAAGAAGCAAGAGTAATGACTGATAACTTTGAAGTAATATACGGTGAACTAACTAATAATAAAGAAGACCTAATATTATTAGTTGATTCAAAAAATAGAGTATCTGAAACATTACTAAAAGACTTAGGATATGAAGGAGAAAATATAAACTTTAAAGATATAGTAGGAAAAGAATTTAAACTAATACTAAATAATGATTACTATAAAAAAGTTGGTGAATTCTATACAGTAAATACTGACTTAGAAAAACTATATGAAAATAACAACGCAATCACACTAAAAATATCTGCAATAATAAGAGGAAAAGAAGGTAGTGACTTTGCTAAATTATCAGGTTCAGGATTAATGTACAATAATTCATTAACAGATTATATAATAGAAAAAAATAATCAATCAGACATCGTAAAAACACAAAAAGAAAAAAACTACAATGTACTAACAACAGAACCATTTGATGTAGAAACAAAAGAAGGTAAAGAAGCAAAAGAAATGATGTTATCATACCTTGGTGCAGATACAACACCAATAATGATTAACATATACCCAACAGACTTTGATTCAAAAGATGAAATACTAAAAGTATTAGACGAATACAATGAAGGAAAATCTGAAGATGATAAAGTTATATATATAGATGAAGCAAAACTAATAACAACAATGTCAGGAAGTATCATGGACGCAATCACAATAGTCTTAATTGCATTCTCAGCAATATCACTAGTAGTATCATCAATAATGATAGGAATAATAACATATATATCAGTGTTAGAAAGAACAAAAGAAATAGGAATACTAAGAGCACTAGGTGCAAGAAAAAAAGACATAACAAGAGTATTCAATGCAGAAACATTTATAATAGGACTAACATCAGGAGTATTAGGACTATTAATTGCAAAATTGTTAACATTCCCAGCTAATAATATAATAGAAAAATTAACAGAATTAAAAAATGTAGCAAAACTAAATCCAAAACATGCATTAACTCTATTAATAATAAGCATCCTTCTAACTGTAATAGGTGGATTTATACCAGCTAAAATTGCTGCAAAAAAAGATCCAGTAGAAGCACTTAGAACTGAATAATGCCTACAATAACATTTAATAATTTACCACAAGAAAAGAAAAATACAATAATAGAAGCATCAATAAAGGAATTCAAAAGAACTCTTTTAACAGATGCTTCTATTAATAAAATAATAAAGGATGCAAATATTTCAAGAGGAAGTTTTTATACATACTTTAAAGATATAAATGACTTATATGAATATTCACTAAACAATTACAAAGAAAAAATAATAAAAATAATAAGTCAAGCTATAAAAGAAACAAACGGAGATCTATTTGAAACAACAACAAAATCATACAATAAAATATTAAAACTATGTACAAAAGATAAACAACTATTTAAAAATATATGTTTAAATTTTAATTATAATGTATCAATAAGAAACAAAATGTATGAAGAAAATATAGAAAACAAATATAAAATAATAGAGCTTATATCAAAAATAAATAAAGAAAATCTTAATATAAAAACAGAAGAAGAATTATTTTATATAATAGATATTATAATAGGATTTGTAATGCGCGGCCTAATAGATCTATTTATGGATAAAGAAAATGAAGAAAAAGTATTAGAAAAATTAGATAAACAACTAGAAATACTTAAAAGAGGAATATATAAGGAGGACTAAGATGAAAGAAATATTAAAACATTTAAAACAACACAAAATATCAATTTTATTAGTTTTAATATCCTTATTTATAGGCGCAATGTGCGATTTATCACTGCCTGATTATACAGCAAAAATAGTAGACGTAGGAATCAGACAAAACGGAATAGAAGATAATGTATTCGAAAAAATAAGTGAACAAGACATGAAAAAAATAGAACTATTCCTATCAAAAGAAGAAAAAGAAATTATAAAAGAAAACTATGAATTAGATGGAACATATAATCTAAAAAAAATAAGCAAAGAAAAAAGAAAAGAAATATCAAAAATACTATTAACTCCAGAAATAGCAATACAAATGATTGAAGGAGAAAATGGAAAAATAATACTAAAAAGTATGAATCTAGAAACAAAAGAAGACTTCTACAAACTAATAAAAAACGCAGATTCGAAAGAAATGAAAAAACAACTAGAAGAGAAATTCAGTGATATGGATGATGAATTAAAAAAACCAATAGGAATTGAATATGTAAAAAAAATATATAATAATCTAAATATAGATATGACAAAAACACAAAATACTTATATAAAAAATTCAGGATTAAAAATGTTAGCACTATCACTATTAAGCGCTATAACAGTAATAATAGTGTCATACCTATCAAGTAGAATATCAGCGTACTTTGGTTCATCAGTAAGAAAAGAAGTAGTAGAAAAAGTAATGAGCTTTGGAAACAAAGAAATGAAAGAAATAGGTACTGCATCATTAATAACAAGAAGCACAAACGATATAAATAGAATTCAAATGACATTAACAATGTCACTTAGAATTGCAGCATTCGCACCAATAATGGGAATAGGAGCACTTCTAAAAGTAATACATAATCCACTAAATTTTATATTAGCAATAGGTATTTCATTAATACTAATACTTGTAATAGTATTATTCACAGTAGTAATACCAAAATTTAAATTACTACAAAACTTAATAGATAGAGTAAACCTTGTATTTAGAGAAACACTAAGTGGACTACCAGTAATAAGAGCATTCGCAAATGAAAAACACGAAGAAGAAAGATTTGACGAAGCAAATAAAAATTTAAAGAAAACAAACTTATTTGTAAATAGAATAATGTCAGTAATGATGCCAACAATGAACTTCATAATGAATTTTATATGTATACTAATAGTATATATAGGAGCAAAAAAGATAGATATGGGTTCAGTTCAAATAGGAACACTTATGGCATTTATACAATACACTATGCAAATAATAATTTCATTCTTAATGATATCAATGATGTCAATAATGATACCAAGAGCAATTGTTTCAATAAAAAGAATTGCTGAAGTATTAGATAAAGATCCAATGATTAAAGATCCAGTTGTAATAGACGATATCGGAGAAAAATTCAAAGGAACAATTGAATTTAAAGATGTATACTTTAGATATCACGATGCAGATGAAGACATATTAGAAAATATTTCATTTAAAGCAACACCAGGTACAACAACAGCTATAATAGGAGGAACAGGATCTGGAAAATCTACATTAATAAACTTAATCCCAAGATTCTTTGATGTAACAGGTGGAGAAATACTAATAGATGGAATAAATGTAAAAAAACTAGATTTAAATACCCTAAGAGAAAATATAGGATATGTACCACAAAAAGGAATACTATTTAAAGGTACAATAAAAGAAAATATAGCGTTTGGAAAAAAGAGAATAGACAAAAAGAAAGTAGAAGAAGCAGCTAGAATATCACAATCAGAAGAATTTATAAATGAAAAGAAAAATAAATATGATGAAGAAATATCTCAAGGTGGAACAAACGTATCAGGAGGTCAAAAACAAAGACTATCAATAGCAAGAGCAATATATAAAAATCCAAGTATATACATATTTGATGACTCATTCTCAGCACTTGATTTTAAAACAGATAAAAACCTAAGACACGAATTAAAAAACGTAACAAAAAACAGCACAGTAATAATAGTTGCCCAAAGAATAAGTACAGTTTTAAATGCTGACCAAATAATAGTCTTAGACGAAGGAAAAATAGTTGGAATAGGAAAACATGAAGAACTAATGAGTTCATGCGAAATATACAAAGAAATCGCACTTTCACAAGTAACAGAGGAGGAACTAAATGGCAAATAATAGAAGAAGAGGTCCAGGAATGCAAGTAGAAAAAGCAAAGGACTTTAAAGGAACATTAAAAAAACTCCTATACTACATGAGTGACTATAAAATAGGACTTATAATAGTAATACTATTCGCAGTAGCGTCAACTATATTCTCAATACTTGGACCTAAAATACTAGGAAATACAATAACAGAATTATCAGAGGGATTTGTAAAAAAAATAACAGGATTCGGTGGAATAAACTTTGATAAAATAGAAAAAATGTTATTAGGACTATTAATTCTATACATAGTAAGTGCAGTATTTACATACATACAAGGTTTTATAATGGCAGGCATTTCACAAAAAACAACATATAAACTAAGAAAAGAAATATCAGAAAAAATAAACAGACTCCCAATGTCATACTTTGATAAAAAAACAAATGGTGAAACACTATCACTAGTCACAAACGATGTTGATACACTAAGTCAAAGTCTAGATCAAAGTGCAACACAATTAATAACAAGTCTAATAACAGTAATAGGAATACTTATAATGATGTTAAGCATAGATCCACTAATGACACTAATTGCGCTAGCAATAATACCAGTATCACTTATATTTGTAGGTACAATTGTAAAAAAATCTCAAAAACACTTTAAAAATCAACAAGACTATCTAGCAGATATAAATGGTTCAGTAGAAGAAATGTACGGTGGACATAATATAATCACATCATTTAATGCAAAAGAAAAAATGATGGATAAATTTAATAAGCAAAATGAACAATTATGCGAAGCATCATGGAAAAGTCAGTTTCTATCAGGACTTATGCATCCAATAATGACATTTATTGGAAATATAGGATACGTTGTAATATCAATAATAGGTGGATACTTTACAATAAAAGGAAGAATAAAAATAGGTGATATTCAATCATTTATTAGTTACAATAAAAACTTCACACACCCAATAACACAAATGGCTCAAATTCTAAATATGATTCAATCAATGATCGCAGCTGCTGAAAGAATATTTGAATTCTTAGAAGAAAGAGAAGAAGACAATAGCTATAAAGAACACATTGAAAACATTGAAGGAAGCGTAGAATTTAAACATGTTAAATTCGGATATGATGAAAACATAATAATAAAAGACTTTAATGCTAAAATAAAACCTGGTCAAAAAATCGCAATAGTAGGACCAACTGGTGCGGGAAAAACGACAATAGTAAAACTATTAATGAGATTTTATAACCTAAATGATGGTGAAATACTAATAGATGGAAAAGATATAAATAAGTTAAATAAAAATGAATTTAGAAAATCATTCGGAATGGTATTACAAGACTCATGGGTATTCTCAGGGACAGTTATGGATAATATCAGATACGGAAACTTAAAAGCTACTGATAATGAAGTAAAAGTTGCAGCAAAAACAGCATATGCAGATCACTTCATAAAAACACTACCAGATGGATATAATATGGAATTAAATGAAGACACAAATAATATTAGTGGCGGACAAAAACAATTACTAACAATCGCAAGAGCTATTCTAGCAAATCAAAAAATACTAATACTAGATGAAGCAACAAGCAGTGTAGATACAAGAACAGAAGTACTAATACAAAAAGCAATGGATAAACTAATGAAAGGAAGAACATCTTTCATAATCGCACATAGACTATCGACAATAAAAAATGCAGACATGATACTAGTTATGAAAGACGGAGATATAATAGAATCAGGTTCACATAAAGAACTTATGAAAAAAGATACATTTTATAAAAATCTATATAACTCCCAATTTGAAGAATGATAAACTATCAATTAGAACTAGAAAAAACACTAAAAGAAATAAAAGGTACAAAACCAAAATTATTACTTCATGTCTGTTGCGCTCCATGTTCAAGTTATGTGCTTACATATCTATGTGACTACTTTGACATAACAATTCTATACTATAATCCCAATATCTCACCATATGAAGAATATGAAAAAAGATTAAATGAAGCAAAAAGATTAGTAAAAGAACTAAATAAAGAAAATATCCATATAATGGAATGTGATTATGAAAATGAAAAATTTGAAAATATCGCAAAAGGACTAGAAGATGCTCCTGAAGGTGGAATAAGATGCAGAAAATGCTATAAACTAAGAATAGAAAAAGCTGCTAAATATGCAAAAGAAAACAACTTTGATTACTTTACAACGACATTGACAATAAGTCCTCTAAAAAATTCACAAGTCTTAAATCAAATAGGAAGAGAATTAGAAGAAAAATATAATATTAAATATTTATATTCAGACTTCAAGAAAAAAGAAGGATATAAAACAAGTATAATCCTTTCAAAAAAATATAACCTATATAGACAAAACTATTGTGGATGTATATATTCAAAACCAAAAGTTACAGAATAAAATCTGTAATTTTTTTTTAAATATATTGATTTTTAGAAAAATATGTTATAATAATGGCAATTAAATGGGGTGATTATATGAAAAAAACAGGATATCCATCTATTGATGAGCCATGGAAACAATATTATTCAAATTCTAGTATTACACAAAATGAAGTAAGAAAGGCTATAGAAAAATCTATGTTTCAAATGCTAGATGAATGTACAACTGATATAGAAGATCTAATAGCAATTGAATACTTTGGCCAAGATATTACATACAAAGAATTCAAAAAAAGAATATATAAATGCGCAAAAAGTTTTTTATTACTGGGAGTAAAAAAAGGTGATATAGTACCATTAATATTGCCTAACCAACCAGAAAGTAGAATAATGATTTACGCATTAAATATAATTGGTGCAACTGCATATCCAATTCAACCATCAATTTCACCAAAACAATTAAATGAAATAATTTATCAAAATAATGTAAGAAATTTAGCGCTATTTAGAGGATTCTATAGACAATACAAAGTTCAAATAAAAGATGTTGAAAATGTAATATATACAACAGGAAAAGAATCTATGCCGAAGATAATACAACTTGCTGATAAAATTTCACATGTAGAATCATCAAAGGTAATTCCATACAGCGAATTTGAATTAGAAAGTAAATCATATACAGATATAATAACACCTGTATATGAAAAGGATAAGACAGCTGCAATAATTGGAACAAGTGGAACTACAGGAATTCCGAAAGGTACATGTCTTTCTAATGAAAATGTAAACGCAATGGCTCTTCAACACTTATTAGGAGATATGGGATTAGAAAGAGGAGATGTACTGTTAAATATTCTAATAGATTCAATAGGATATGGGCTAGGAACAATGCATTACTCTGGATGTTGTGGATTTAAAAGTATTCTTTATCCAAAATTAGAAACAGATATGTCAAAATTATTTCTAAAATATCGTCCACAACATTTTACTGGTGGACCAATCCATGCGGAAACTTTGGAAAAATATTTAAAAAATCCAAAAAACGAAAAAAATGCAAAAGAATTAATAAAGATACTACAAGAAATGAAAAATTGGGTAACTGGAGGAGCTCCTTTAAAAAGTTCAACTGAGGAATTCTTCAATAATTTGGGTATCACATTAAGAAATGGATTAGGTTGTACAGAAAACGGAGGAGCTGCAACATTCGAAAAAAAAGGTGCTGAAAAAAAAGGAAGTGTTGGAATACCTCTAATGCTTGAGACGATGTCTATTTTCAAAGAAGGAACAGATGAAGAACTTAAATATAATGAACCAGGAGAAATATGTATAACTGGTCCAACTGTAATGCAAAAATATTTGAATAATCCAGAAGAAACTGCAGAAACAATTAAACTACATAGAGACGGAAGAAGATGGATTCATACTGGTGATAAAGGATACATGGATGAAGATGGACATGTATATATAATTGGAAGATATAAAAAAATGACACATAGACTTGGATTTAATATACATCCACAAATAATAGCAGATGATCTAAGTAGAGCAAATGTAGAACATGTAAATGAATATCATGTCATAACAGTACCACATCCACAAGAACAAAATGTACCAGTTGCATTTATAGCAGTAGAACCATCTACTAATATAAACAAAATAAAGAAAGACATAATAGAATATGCAAAAGTAAATTTAAGTCAATACGATATTCCATATGACTATGTATTTGTAATTGGCAACTTACCTAGAAATATTGGTGGAAAAGTAGATGAAAAAAAACTACTAGAATTTGTTAATTTAGACTATGAAAAATTAATAAAACCACAATATCCAGTAATAACTATAGATGAAAAAATAAAGAAGAAAAGAAAATAACTTCTTTTTTTCTTTTATTTTAAAGAAATTGAGTGTATAATTTATTATAGTAGAGGAGGAATAAAATGGTAAGCGTAGCATTTTCAATATGTAGCTTTATTTACATAATTATATTCGCATTTGTATACTTCAGCAAAAAAAGAATTAACTTAATAGAAAATAAAATATACACTGGTTTATTAGTAACAACAATAATAGGACTTTCAATTGATATAATAGGATTTATATCATTTCAAACAGGCGACACAACTTCATTTACAAACATAATCATCGCAAAAATATACTTATTATACTATTTCACATGGACATCATTGCTAACACTATACACATTTATTGTATCAACAAAACAAAAAAAGAAAATTGACTATGTGAATTTGATAAAAAAAATATCAATGTTATATATTATAATATCATTAGTTATAATAATGTTGCCAGTAAGAATAGAAAACGCAGGACACTCATTATATAGCTATGGGCCAAGCGTTAATTTGTTGTATACAGTATCAGGAATACTAGTTGTTATAATGCTTGCAAGCATGTTTTCGAATACTAAAAATATTAGAAGAAAAGAATATATTCCACTATTAGTATTTATATTATTTGGAACAATAGTAATGATCATCCAACATCAATATCCAGACATATTATTACTTATAACATGCCATTCAATAGTAACCGCATTAATGTACTTTACAATTGAAAACCCAGATATGCAGATGGTTGAAGA
>CAMNML010000021.1 GCA_946544685.1 uncultured Caryophanales bacterium
TGTTTTGTCCTAACTTTTGAATTGACATTTTGCTCAGTTTTCAAAGATCATTTCTTTCGTTTTCCAAAAGAAGTACCAATAGTTTAACACCCTTCTGTTTCTAAGTCAAGTGTTTTTTTAATTTTTTTTATTTTTTTTTATTTCTTGCAGAAAACATATTCAATATAACAAAAAATATATGATATGTCAACCTTTTTGTTGAAAAATATATTTTTTATTATGCTTTTACACTATTATATTCTTCATAGTATTTATAATTCATCTTTTTATCAAATACTATGTGTAATTTTACATCCTTATCTTTATATATATTAATAAGTTCTTTCATTGCATCATTTATTACTAAATCTAGTTCATCTGAATAACTCATTAATTTTTTGTGATACTTATATTCACTTCTATCCAATACTTTATACTCACCACTTGGAAATATTCTTAAGTCTAAGTCATAATCTATATATTTAATTGTTTGTTCTTCTATTATAAAAGGTGATGCAATATTGCAATAATAATATATTCCATCTTTTTTTAGTTGTGCTATTACATTAAACCATTTATCTTTAAAAAAATACATTATTGCAGGTTCTTTTGTTTTCCATATATTTCCTTCAGATTCAGTTACTTGTGTTTTATTATTTCCAAATACCATATATTCCTTTTTAAAATCTAATACTACAGCTTCATTCCATGCTCTATGTATTTTTCCATTGTGCTTATAGCATTGAATTTGTAGCTTATCTCCTATACATATTTTTTTCATTTAATCGCCTCTTTTTACATTATATACTTTTTTGTAAAAAAAAAAAAGTTTTCGTGCGATTTTATTCTTATTAAAAAAAATTGTACTCTCGTACAATTATTTTAATAATGTATTTATTGCTTCTTGAAGTTGTTTGTCATTTTCATGTGTTGGATTTTCATAATAATCTTTATTAAACTCAACCTCTACATCTACTTGAATTCCTGTTCCATTTATCCAATTTCCTTTTGGTGTTAACCATTTTTTTGTTGTAAATTTATATTGTTCACCATCTGGTAATGTTTTAAGTTCCTGAACTGTTCCCTTTCCATAAGTGTGTTTTCCTACTAATTTTGCTCCATATTCTTCGCTCATCGCTGCCGCTAATATTTCTGATGCAGATGCGCTTGATTCATTTGTTAACACAACTATTTCATATTGTTTTGTTACTTCTCCTTTTGAATAAGTTTTGACTACGCCATTTTTATCTTCTGTTTGATATATAATATGGCTTGAATCAAGAAATAAACTCAATATATTTTCAACAGATGTTAAATGTCCTCCTGTATTACTTCTAACATCTATTATTAGAGAGTCGATTCCTTTTTGTTCTAAATCTTCTAATTGCTTTTTAAATTGTGAATAAGTATTATTAGCAAATATTGATATATATATATACCCTATCTTTTTATCTTGTTGTTGAATTACTTCACTTTCAACAGATGTTATAGTCACTTTTTCTCTTTTTATTTCTTTTGTTATAATTTCGTTTTTTCGTTTTATTTCTAGTTTAATTACTGGATTTGTGCTTTGTTTTACCATAGATACAAAATCTGAAGTACTTAATCCGTCTAAACTTGTTTCATTTATTTTATTTATTATGTCAAGGGGTTCGACTCCTGCTTTTTCTGCCGGAGAGTCTTTAATTACACTATATACAACGATGTTATTGTCCGAATCTGTTGCTATTTCAACGCCTATTCCTTCAAAACTACCTTCTAATGTGGTAGAGAATGTATTTGAACTATTTTCATCAATATATGTTGTATATGGATCATCTATTGATTCAATCATTCCAGATATAGCATGATCGATTAGTTCTTTTTTATCTAATTCCCCGTAATAGTTGTCTAAGATATAGTTATAATTATCTATAAATTTTTTTAATTCTTTATCGTTATATGTTACATTATCTTTTTCAATTGCTACTTTAAAAATTGATAATCCTATTATAAATCCTATAACTAAAGTTATTATTATTAAAATAATTACTTCTGATAGTTTAAATTGTTTTGATGTTTCTATCTGATTATTATTCATATTTTCCCTTTTCTCCTTTTTAAGTTTTAAAAAATAATTACTTTAAGTAATTATTTTGTCATTCTGTTTAATTTTCCTGTTATGTCATCTTTTCCTTCATATGTTGAAATTACTTTTCCATCTTTTACTCTTATTAATGTTGTTTGACTAAATTTGAAATCTTTTGATTCACTTACATCTAATTTTGATTTTTCTGATATAAAGCTTTTATTAAATTGACTATTTAATTCTACGTAGTAGTATGGCAAAGCATCTGTTTTTGCCATTTTATAATATGATAAATAGTTTTTGTATGTATCTAAGTATTGATCATCATTTTTATATACCAATACATAGTATTCATTATTTTTTTGAGTTAATATTGCACTTGCTAATATTTTTTCATATTGTATTGTTGTTTGAATATTCTCATCAGGTGTTTCTGATTTATTATCCTTTTTTACTACAAAAAGTGTTATTAAATAGAAAAGTGCAAATGCAATTGCAACTATTATAATTAAAAGTAGTAATTTAGCCATTTCATTATCTGTAGAAAAAAATGAATTATTTTTGTTTGCTTTTTTCATTTTATCACCAAAGTCATTATAGCATAAAAAAACAAAAATAGATATATTATTTAACCTATTTTTATTTTTTTTCATTTGTTTTTCACTTATTTTTGAATTGCTGCTGTTGTTAATGAGTTTGCAACGCTCATTAGTTCTTCTTGATTTAGTGTATTTGAAGCTAAATAGTATTCTACTCCTTTGTCAACCCATGTTATTGATGTTTTGTCTATTATGCCAATCGAATTATACAATTGACATGGTTCTCCATTCACCGTTGTTATTCCTTTTTCATTTTGATTTATTGTTTCTTGAATTAACATAAATGGATTATCGCCTGAGAATGTCATTATTACTCTCTCTCCATTTTCTTTAGATACTTTATCTTGTGATGACAAAAACGTATTTTCAGGTATATACATAGGATATATTATATCATCGATTTTTGAAACGTTTTCTTCTTGTTCTTTCGATGTGGTCATATTGTTTTCTAATTTAAATGTGTCTTCATTATAGTTCGGATTATAGTCTATTTTATTAATTAACATTTTTATCTTTATATTATTGTTTTCATCTAGTACTTCCACTTGATATATATCTTTATCTTTATCAATGTATATTTTTTGTTTTTTTAGTTCTTTGTTATTTGAGTAGTTTGTTTTTGTTGTTATTATATATCCGTTTTCTATTTCTTCTGTTACATATTCTGGATCATTATTTATATCATTTACTATATTTTTTAATAAATAACTTTGAGAATTGTTATATGGCCATTCACTTTGGAATTTAAAACTCTTATTTAATGAGGGTGTTAAGACATAAACCCCTTCATTATTTCTTAGTATTATTTGTTCATGATTATTCGTTTTGTTTTTTAGACTTACTTTAAAGTTATTTTCTTTTTTATATGATACATCTACATCATATGTGTACGTGTTTTCATTATTTACTATGTCTAATATTCCTTCTAGGTGATATGATTCTGCTTCATCTATTTTTTTTGTTAATTTTTTTATTGTGTTTTCACTACTATTTTTTCCACATCCTGTTATTATAATCATACAAAATGTTAAAAAAAGAATTTTTTTTATATTTTTCATTTTCGCACCTCATTCTTTCATTAAATTATATTTTTATTAATTATAAATATGATGAATATTTTTTTATTTTTTGTTTAATATAATTAATAGTAAGAAAGGGTGAAAATATGGAAACATTACAAAAGGCATGTTTAGTCGTTACAATAATTGGCGCTATTAATTGGGGTCTTATCGGTTTATTTGATTTCAATTTGGTAGACACTTTATTTGGTGTTGATAGTATGTTATCAAATATTGTATATATACTTGTTGGCATTTGTGGTTTATTTAATATTGGTATATTATTTAACCATATTGAGACAAAATAAAAGCAACATTGGTTGCTTTTATTTTTTTGTAATTTTTACTTTTACTTTTTTTGTTTTTGATATATATTCTACTCTTACATCTGTTCCTTCTACTTGTACATCCACTTCATATTCACCTTCTGTGTAACCTTGTAAGTCAACATATGCTGTTATATTATCTGCTGTTATTTGATCTATTACGCTTGAAACACCTTTTACATTCACTTGTATAAAACTGTCTTCTGAACTTACTGCACTTACTTTATATTCTGATCCTAGATTTTTTGTTTCTATCGCTACATTATTTATATCTTTATCCGCTACATTATCTAGTGTTATATCTACTGTTGTATTATTTACACTCATTGATTTTACACCTACAGGCTTTGGAATTTCTAATTTATATTGTGTGTTCTTTGCTAAATCTGTTACATCTACTTCAACAGGTATATAATTTAGAGTTTCAAGACTACTTGCTTCTCCATATACTGTTACCTTTGATTCACTTGTTTTTATTAAACTTATTGCTTTTCCAAATGCTACATTACCTTTTGGTATTACTTTTATTGGTAGTTCTTTTGAAGGTGATGATATTTCTACATTTACATCTATTTTAGATGGGACTATTTCTACATCTATTACGTTTCCATCTTTGTCGTATGCTTTTAGTGGTACGTCTTTTATTGTCTTTTTTCCTATTTCTTGTGTTGAAATATTATTTACATCTAAAAGTGCTTTTACACTAGCAACTTTTTTTATTTCTTTATCTGCTCCTTTTACTACTACTGAGTCATCTTCAACATTAATATCATTAATAATTAATTTGCTGTCAAGTTTATCTTTGTTTAATGTATCAATTGTCATTGTTGTTGCAAGAGAAGCTTTGTTGTGTATTATAACAGTTGCATATGAAGGATTTACTTTATAATCAACTGATGATATTCCTTGATTATATTTAAATTCTACTTTATGTGTTCCTGCTTTTAAATCTGTTAGATCTAATGTTACTTCATTTGTACTAGATTGTTTGGCTATATATAAATTAGCTTTGTTCCCTATTAGTGTTATATCAACACTTTCTGGCAATCCTTCTATTACATATGCCTCTTCATTATATATTGCCTTTACTGGTTGATTTGATAATACTTCTGCTGAGCTTTCGGAATAATATATTATTTTTTGATCTATTACTATGAATATAGCTATTGCTAGTGCTAATGATATAAATAGCAAGTTGTTTGATTTGGAAAGAAATTTTTCTAAATTTTTCCCAGAGTCTCCGAATTTTTTTGAAATTATTAATATTACTTTAGTTATAGGAACTATAATGACTTTATCGATGATCTTAATTATTGGCTGTAATATTTTCTTAATCGAATTTTTTTTCATCTGGTAATTCCTCCTCCAATATTAATTTTTTTGGTCTCAATTCGTCTAACAATTTTAGTTTTACTTCATCGATGCTTAAGTTATAGAATAGTTCTCCTCCTATCGCAATTGATAGTCTTCCAGTTTCTTCTGATACTATCAATGAAATACAGTCCATTTCTTCTGATATTCCAAGTGCTGCTCTATGTCTTGTTCCCAATCTTTTACTAATTCTAACATTGTCACTAGTCGGAAAAACTGCTCCTGCACTTGTTATTTTATCGCCTTGTATTATTACTCCTCCATCATGTAAAGGATTATTTGGAAAGAATATTGATATTAACAATTCACTTGATATATCTGCATATATTTTTTTTGATTTTGCTATGTAATCATTTAGACTATTATCTCTTTCAAGAACAATTAATGCTCCTATTCTATTTTTTCTTAAGTATTCTGCTGCTTGTGCTATCTCATATACTAGTTTTTCTCTTTCATCTACCGTTAGTACTTTGTGTCTCCCTAATAATTGGCTTCTTCCTAATTGTTCTAGTACATTTCTTATTTCTGGTTGAAATATTATTATTAATGCAAGTGGTCCCCACATTATTACATAATTTAATAGGTAACCTATTGTTGTTAAATTTAGCAAATCACTAAATACTTTTAATACAATTATTACTAATATTCCTTTGAATAGCAGTACCATTTTTACATTTTTTCTTAGGTTTTTTAATATATAATACAATATCATCCATACTAAAAGTACATCTGCTAGTTTTTTTATTAAACTAAATATTCCTTCTACTGTCATAAATTCCTCCTACACTCTTTGTAAATTATATCACATTTTTGATTTTTTACAAATATTTATTTTTTTAACTATTAAATTACCCCATCTTGTTGTAAGCATGGGGTTTTAAAATTTCCATATATCATCATCCAAAGAATCAATATATAAATTTGTTGTACCTTTGTTATCATCTGGATTTTCTATTTTTTCTAATTTTTCTATATTTTCTTCTTTATTATCACTTACTTGATTTTGTATAAATATTTCTGGAATTTCTCCTGTATAATTTGGTTCTGGTTTATTAAATTCAAATTCGTTTTTTTCATTTTCTTGTGGATTCTGATTATTATTTTTTTCTATTTGATTTGTTTCATCGCTTTTTGTTTGTTCTGTGCTGTTTTGTTGTTGATTATTTATTTCATTACTAGTTTCTTGTTCTAGCTTTTCGTTTTGATTTGAATTTTGATTTTTTATTTCTTCTTTTGATGTATTTTTATTTTCTGATATTTCATATTCGATTTGTGCATTTCCTATAGTGTTTTGTTCTTTTGTTTCTTCTTGTTGGTTTTTATTTTCATTATTTTCTTTATTTTCTAAATCTTGAAAGCTTAAATCTAAGTTTTCTATATTATCTAAATTAGGTACGATTTGTTCTAATTCTTTTATTTCTTGTTTAGTATTATTTGGTGATGGGTCTTGTATTTCATTTATTGTTTGGTCTTGGTTTTTGTCTGGTTCTTCTATTTTTTGTTCCACTGAATCATTGTATTGTACTGGATTTAATGGTTCGAATAAATCAGCCATGTTACTGTTATCTATATCTGTTTTAAAAATATCTTCTTCATTTTCATTTGTAGATGTATAGTATATATCATTATTTATTTCTTGTATGTTATTTGTTTTTACTTCTTCTTGTGGTTTTTCTATATGTTCATCCATTAATGAATTTTTTTCATTGTTATTGCTTTGCTTTTTTTCTTTTTTATCTGCCTTATAGCCTATTAACGCCAAAACTGTTACAATTACAATGCAAAAAAACCAACCTATGTTATTGATTAGAATCTCCATTGTATGACCCTCCCATTTTATTCTTGCTTTTATCTTATCACATTTACTTTTTTTTATCAAGTGTTATTTTTGTCAATTAATGAGGACACATGTATTATATTTTGAATATGTTATATCCAAATATTTATTGTCTTGACTTTTACTTCTAAAAAATATATAATTAATTCGACCGCTAGTCTATTACGTATATATTCGTTATGTAATTTATTTTTTTATAATGAATATATTATAGAATAGAAAGTTTGGTGAAAAAATGGGACATTATTCTTATAAACCATTTAGATTTTATTTTATTGTTTTTAGTATGACGTGGTTCTTTTGGCTTTTAGCAATTATTTTTTATAATTCGTCATTGCTTTTTCTATTTATGTTTTTGGGACTTATTATGCCTGCTATAATAGCATTAGTTACAATTTTTACTTCAAACAATAAAAACCTTAAAAATGATTTTAAACAAAAAATATTTAATTTTTATAAAATTAAGCCATTTTATATTTTTCTTGCTATATTATTTTTTGCACTTATTGTTTTATTATCAATTGGATGTTCTGTTTTATTCGGTGGTTCACCTAATCAGTTTTCCTTTACTAGTGATTTTTCTTTTTCTATTGCAGGGAGTTCTGCTTTACTTACTATTTTATTGGCTTCTTTTATTGAAGAGTTAGGTTGGCGTGGTTATGGAGAAGATGCTATCGGTTCTTATTTTAATTGGTTTAAAGAATCAATTTTATTTGGTTGTATATGGTCGTGCTGGCATTTGCCATTGTTTTTTATACCTGGATCATATCAGTTCTGTTTAAGAGAAATGGGATTGATTTACGTTTTTAATTTTATGATAAGTGTTGTTCCACTTAATTTTTTACAAACATGGGTATACGTTAAAAATGATAGAAGTATGTTAGCAACAATTATATTTCATCTTTTTGTAAATATAATGCAGGAAAAGATTGCAATGACTCCAGAAACAAAATGTATTGAAACATTTTTTGTTATTTTAATGGCTACTTTTGTTGTATTAACGAATAAAGATATGTTTTTTGAGACTAAACATATTGGTAAGCTTATGGAGACTAAGTTTTAAAGGAGGTAAAATGTGAATAGTAATTTTAAGAAGTTTATTTTATTATGGTTTGGGGAACTTATTTCTTCTATCGGTGGTGGTTTAACAAGTTTTGGATTAGGTGTATATGTTTTTCAACAAACAGGAAGCGCTTCTTCTATGGCGCTTGTTACATTATTTGGTTTTCTACCTACCCTTATTTTAAGTGTTCCCGCTGGTGTACTTGCTGATAGATATGATAGAAGAATACTTATGATGCTTGGTGATGGATTATCTGCTGTGGGTATTATTTTTATCCTTGTTTGTATGTTAAATGGTGGGGCATCACTTTTACAAATATGCATCGGTGTATTTATTAGTTCTGTTTTTTCATCTTTATTAGAGCCTTCATATAAGGCTACTATTACAGATTTGTTAACTAAAGAGCAATTTTCTAAAGCAAACGGTCTTGTTTCTTTAGCTGGAAGTTCAAGATATTTATTCTCACCTATTATAGCGGGTTTTCTACTTTCTATTAGCACTATTAACACAATTCTTATAATTGATATTTGTACTTTCTTTCTAACAATTATTTCGATTACTATTGTTAAAAAGAGTATACAATTAAAAAAAACCGACACAAAAGAGAGTTTTTTCAATAGCTTAAAACAAGGATGGATTACAATTCGTAGTAATAAGGGTGTTTTTAATCTTATTGTAATTTCTTCTGTAATAACAATGTTTATGGGCTTTTTTCAGATATTAGTTGAACCTTTACTTTTATCCTTTACAGATTCTAAGACATTAGGAATTGTCGAAACTGTTTGTGCGAGTGGTATGCTTGTTTCAGGTATTATACTTGGTATGTGTGGAATTAAAAAGAATTATATTAAAGTATTAAGTATTTCCCTTTCTATGTCTGGATTATTTATGATTGGATTTGGACTTTTTGAAAATGTCATACTTATTTCATTGTTTGGGTTCTTATTTTTTACAATGTTGCCTTTTGCTAATAATTCTCTAGATTATTTAACTAGAATTAATATACCTGATGAATTGCAAGGTAGAGTATGGGGACTTATCGGATTTATTTCTCAGTTGGGTTATGTTGTTGCATATAGTATATCTGGTATTATTGCTGATTCTTTAGGTAAAATTGTTGGAAGTGTAGGTAGAGGGGCTGCTATGACCATTGAGTTATCAGGTCTATTCCTATTTATTATTTCTGTATTCATTCCCTTTTTTAAGAGTTTTAAAGATATAGAAAAATCAAATGATAAATAATTTTTAATTTAGCGAGTATTCTCGCTTTTTTTTTGTAAAAAAAATCAATCCTAATTTAGAATTGATTGTCTATTTATTCTCGATACTTATAAAAGACGAGTTTTTTACTAATTTGGTGGAGCTGAGGAGAATTGAACTCCTGTCCAAAAATATTTTTAACTAAACATCTACAAGTTTAGTTAGTTATTATATTTCCTATATTATGTTAGTAACTAACAACCCATAATATAGTAAGTCTATTATATTCACTAATATTGCTAGACAAAATATTAGTATATCCCACTAGTTCTGAACCTTTCTAGTATCTCATGGGAGAAGATAAAAGAAAAGCTGCATTTCTTAAATTATAATTAAGCGTAGGCTACAACGTTACCTTTGAACATTGAAGCAAATGCGTTTTTAATTTTATTTCC
>CAMNML010000022.1 GCA_946544685.1 uncultured Caryophanales bacterium
AATAGAAGAATATTGTCATAAGATAGCTTTAGAAGATGCGGAAGAAAAAGGAAAACAAGAAGGTGAAAAATCAAAACAACTTGAAATAGCTAAGAAGATGCTAGAAAAAAATTCTGATATTACTTTTATTTCTGAATGTACTGGTCTATCTATAGATGAAATAAATAATTTAAAATAAGTAAAAGCACTTGATTATTCAAGTGCTTAATTCATTATTCCTCTTAGTAGTCCAAATGATAAAAACATCATTATTATGCTTGCCATCATTACTCCTATCATTGCTGCTATGAATGATTTTTTCTTATCCATTTCAAGTACTGATGCTACTAAACATCCAGTCCATGCTCCTGTTCCTGGTAGTGGAATTCCCACAAATAGTACTAATCCCCAGAATCCAAATTTTTCTATTTTGTTTCTGTTTTTTTCTACTTTTTTATCTAGCCAGTCTGCTATTTTTTTTAATTTTTTTCTTGTTTTCATCCATTTTAGTATTGTTCCCATAAACCATAGAATAAATGGTATTGGAAGAACATTTCCTATTACTGATATTATGTAACTTGGTATTGGGTCTAGTCCTAATAAGCTTGCTGCTAGAAGTCCTCCACGTAGTTCTAGTATTGGCATAAGTGATATTATAAATACTAATATTTCTTTTCCTAGTATTGTTGTTGCCAATCCCCCAAATAATCCTATAAATCCTTTTACAATCTTTTCCATATTTCTCCTTATTTTTGTTTATACATTTTAATTATGTCTTTTAAAGTTGCTTTACCATAGTTTAATATAGCGTTTTTATATATTTTTATTGCAATATTAGCTACTACTATTATTGTTAGAACTAGTATTCCTATTGAAAGAAGTATTTCATTTGTTGATGCAGCACCCGCCATTATTCTAAATGGCATACAAAATGGTGATGATATTGGTAGAAGCGCTGCTAGTTTATTTAGTTCACTTGATGGATTCATCATTGAGAAGTATGCTAGATAGAATCCTATCATTGTTATAAATACAACTGGTTGATTTGCTGATTGTATATCTTCTGGCTTACTTACTGTTGAACCAGTTAATGCATATAATAGTCCAAATGTTAGATATCCTAGTACAAAGTATAATAGTGTTAATAGTCCAAGTGATAGTGTTAATGATGATGTATCAAGTGCCATTTCTAATAATTTGGGATCTAGGAATGTTTTAGCGCTTATAAATGCTGTTAATATTATTGCTGCTAATTGACATGTTCCTATTAACCCTACTCCTAGTGTTTTACCAATTATTATGTTCGTTGGGCTAGTTGAAGTTACAAGTGTTTCTATTATTTTTGATGTTTTTTCTGTTGTTATTGAACTTGATACTTGGAAAGCACAGAAGTATACTGCATAGAATAGTACAAGAGATGCTAGCATCATTACTAATGGATTCCCCTTTATTTCACTATCTACCGCGTCTATTTTGAAATCAAATTGAGGTGTTACTTTTTCTCTTTCTTCTTTTGTTAAGTCTAATTTTTCTATTTGAATGTCTTTATATAGAGTAGTTATTTTATTTATGAATTCTTCTTCTGGTCCACTACTCATTTCATTTTCTAATACATATGTAAATGTAATTTCATTGTTTTGTTTTTCAATTACGATTCCATATTTTATTTTTCCATCTTTTATTTGATTTTTAATTTCTTCTGTTTCTATTTTATCTGTCATTATTTCTTGTTTTGTTTCTAATAATTTTATTTTATCTTCAAATATATTGTTCTTATCTACTATTATGATTTTTTCATTTTCTTTTTTGAATTTTTTAATAATACTAGGTATATTAAAGCCTATTACTATCATTGATAAAATTATTATTGTAGATATTATAAATGATTTTCTTTTTATCATGTCGCTTGCTGTAAATTTAGCGACTGTAAGTGTATCACGCATTTTTAGCACCTACTTTCTCAATAAATATATCATTTAGTGTTGGTTTCATTATTTCGAATTTGTCTATATTTATTTTTTCTTTTATTAAACTTTGTAATAGATCATATCCTTCTTTTTCTTCATTTATTTTTATTATATATAAATTATCATGTGCGTTTTCTATTGTTAGTTTTCTATTTTCTATTATTTTTGTTATATCTTCTTCTGTTTCTATTACAAGTCTATTTGCTTTATATGTTTTTTTAATATCTTTTATATTTCCTTTTAATACAGTTTTACCTTTATTTAGTATTAGTATATCTGTACAGAATTCTTCTATAGTATGCATTTCATGTGCTGACATAATTATGTATTTTCCTTTTTTTACTAAATTAATAATTATGTTTTTTAGTATTTCTGTATTTACTGGATCTAGTCCTGAGAACGGTTCATCTAATACTATTAATTCAGGATTATGGATTACACATGTCATAAATTGTATTTTTTGTTGATTTCCTTTTGATAGTTTTTCTGCAGGCATTTCTAAGTATTCTTCTACTTTTAATTCTTTTGCCCATTTATTTATGGATTTAATTGCTTCTTCTTTATCCATTCCTTTTAGTTCAGCAAAGTATTTTAACTGATCTATTATTTTTACTTTAGGATATACTCCTCTTTCTTCTGGTAGGTATCCGAAGTTTACTTTTTTTCTATCTACTTCTTGTCCATTCCATGTTATTGTTCCTTTGTCTTTTTTTAATATTCCAAGTAACATTCTAATTGTTGTTGATTTACCAGCTCCATTTGTTCCAAGTAGTCCAAATACACCTGGTTTATCTAGTTCAAGTGAAATATTATCTACTACTAATTTTCTTCCAAATGATTTTGAAATGTTTTCTATTTTTAGTCCCATATTCAATCCTTTCTATTACTAGATAATTATATCATATTTCAATATAAAAAGATATGCATTTGAAAACATATCTTCTTGATTTTATATACATATTTATTACAACATATTTTACTTAGGTAGTTGTATTTTTTTTATCATTTGTGGATCAATCTCAAAAAGATTTGGATTTAATGTAAAAAAATGGTTGTTTATTCCTCCAACTTGTTTTTGAGTTTGTGGTCCTTCATTAATTATTCCTTTTTCTAATAATGAATATATCATCTCTATTATTTCTTTTTGTTTTTTCTTATCATTTTGATTATTATAAAATTCTATAAAGTCTAGATATGTTATGTTGCTTTTCATTGATAATATGTAATGCAGCGTTTGAAAGTCTAATGATGTTAAGTTACTAGTTGTACTTTCTTTTATCATATTTATTATATAATCTTTTTCTAATTCTTCTCTTGTATATTCAAGCATATATTTAAGAAATGATGTTACATTCATTAATCTTTTACTTTCAAGTATTTTCTTATAGTATTTATTCTTGTTTAATTGAATTGCCCTATTAAATATTATAAATGGAAAATCTTCATTATTTAATAAATACCACATACTCATTGTACGACTAGTTCTTCCGTTTATGTCATAGTATGGATGAATAAATACAAAATAAAAGTGCATTATCTGTGATTTTAAGAAAAGTTCTGTTTTACTTAAATTTAAATTGTTTGTATTGGCGTATTCTAATAACATACTCATATATTCATCTATTTCTGTGCTTGGCATACCTGTATCAAATTTATCTGGATTATTTGAATAGAATATATATACATCATTTTTTCTATAGTACTTACCCATATTCGATACGTCTTCTGCTGACAATAATTTTTTTGATAAAATGGCATATAATTCTTTTAGTGTTTCTTTATTAATTATTTTTCTTTCCAAAATGTACTTATATCCATTATATAGATTAATTATCCTTTGTCTTTTTTCTTTATCTTTTACAGTATCTGATTTATGTATTACCTCATCTATTGTTTCTACATCATCTTTATACCCTTCAATAAAATTATTTGCTTGTATCTCATGTGAGAATAATACATCTTTTGAAAATTTTATTGAATCTGTATACTTGGCAAATTCTATAAATTTATCTAATTCTTCCTGCATTTCTTTTAGTATATCATCTATAACTACTAGTGCTCTTCCATTAATTATAAGAGGTAAAGGCCTTCTTGTATTTTCCATTTTTTAACTCCTTTTAATAATAATCTTGTTATATTTTTAATTATGTGCTATAATTTCTTTGTTGTTCCCGTAGCTCAGTAGGATAGAGCGATCGCCTCCTAAGCGATAGGTCGTTGGTTCGATTCCAATCGGGAACGCCATATGAAATTAAACCCTTTTGGGTTTTTTTATTATATATCATCAATTACGTAAATACAAGAAAAAAGAAGTCTTTTTTGACTTCCTAGAAATTAAACATTAACCATTCTGGTTTTAATAACATCAATAGTCCTATTATTAACATTAGTATTCCACCTATTAGATGTGAGTATTTTGTATATCTTGTTGATATTGCTTTTATATTTAGTGTAAGCATTGCGATTACAAATACTATTATATCATCTATTAAGAAGAATAGTATGTATATTGCTACATACATAATTGTTTGTAATGTTGTTGTATTGTTCATGGCTAGAACATTTGTAAATAGTACAGGTATTCCTGCAGAACATGCTAGTTCTATTACGTTTACACTTGCTGCTAGTACTATTACTCCTAGTGTTGCTAGTATAAAACTTTTTTCTGATGTTATTTTTTTTATTTTTTCCATTATATTTTTTCTTTTATTCTTATCTACTACTTCACAGCCAGTTCCTTCTTTAATACTTTTATAGAAGCCTTTTAGATTTAAGAATGCTCCTACTAGTGCGACTAGTGCGATTAAGTATCTAAACCATGTTACTTTTGTAAGTAGTGTTGTTGCGATTCCTAACCATGCAAACATGAATATCATATAGATTATTGCTGATGTTGTTAAGAATGTTATTCCTAAAAACCACATTTTTTTTCTATCTTTCATATTGAATAACATTGATATTAAGAATATTAATACCCACATTGCGCAAGGGTTAAATCCATCTATTGCGCCTAGTACTACTGATAATACAGGTAGTGATAATTCTTTAGGATTTATTTCTTTTCCTGCTACATTAATTGTATCTATATCTCCATTTACCATTTTTAGTTTGGGAATTTCTTTTCCTTCTAAAATTGGTTTTACCATATCTGTTTCTTTTTCTTCAGAGAATTTTTTAACTAGTTCTTCTATCCCATCGCCTATTCCATCACTAAATCCTATGTAATAGTAATTACTTATTACTGTGAACGGTACATTTGGTGAGTCTATTTTTAGTTGCTTTTTTACATTATTCATTATTTCTGCATTGTCTTTATGCCTATCTACTTCGTATAGATGTATTTTTAAGTTATCGTATTTTTTTTCTAATTCTTTTAGATATTTTATTTCTGCTTGGCAGTGAACACATGTTTCGGAGTGGAATAAGTATAGATTTACTTTTTCTTTTGCGCTTACGCTTATTGGTAATAATATTAATAATGAAAATAGTAATATTTTTAGTTTTTTCATGATATTCGTTCTATCTCCTTTATGATTTCTTTTTTTGTTTTTTCTCCTATAAGCCTTGATATTTCATTATTATTTTCATCTACAAATATTAGAACTGGTATTATTTCTCCTATATTCCATTTTTCTACTTCTTCTTGATCCATATCATAGTCATATGATTCTATTTCTATATTTGGGTATAGGTCTTCTATTTCTTTAATTGTTTTTTTCATTACTAGACATCCACTACACCATACTGCATTAAATTTTAATATTTTCATTTTAAACCTCTTACTAAATTATTATATATTTTGTCAAAGCTTTTTAGGAATGTATCAATTTCTTCTTTTGTAGTTAATGCACTTAGACTTATTCTTACACTTGATTCTGCTCTTTTTTTATCATTTGTTAAGCTTAATACTGCTTTTGATAGTGTTGTATTTGATGAGCATGCACTTTGTGTTGATATATATATTTCGTCTTGTTCTAATGCGTGTAATAGTGTTTCTGGTTTAATTCCTATAACGCTTATATTTAACATAAATGGTATAGAATAGTCGTTACTATTTATGTATACATTTTCATATTTTTTTAAATTTTCTTTTAAATATTTATTTATCTCTAATACATGATTGTATTTTTCATCTAAGTTATTTAAAGCTAATCTTAAAGCTTTTGATATTGAACAGATAAGTCCTGTTGCTGGTGTTCCACTTCTATATATTGTAGTTGATTTTCCTCCATGAATTAATGGTTCTAGGTTTATTCCTTCTTTTTTTATTAGACATCCTATTCCTTTTATTCCATATATTTTGTGTGCTGAGAAACTCATTAAGTCTACATTATCAAGTGGGATATTTATTTTTCCAATTGATTGAGTCATATCTACATGGAAGAATAGTTTTGGATATTCTTTTAGAATCTCACCTATTTCTTCTATTGGTTGTCTTAGTCCTATTTCACTATTTACTGAGTTAATACTAACTAATATTGTTGTATCTTTTATTAAACTTTTTAAGTTTTCTATATCAACTAATCCGTTTTCGTCTAATTTTACTATATCTACTTCGAATCCATTGTCTGATAAATAGTTTAATGGTCCGTTAATTGATGAGTGTTCAAATTGTGTTGTTATTATATGGTTTCCTCTATTTTTATATTTTTCTGCTATTCCTTTGATTGCTAAATTATTTGATTCACTTGAACCACTTGTATATATTATTTCTGATGGTTTTACATTTAATAGTTTAGCAATTTGATTTGTAGCTTTATTTATCATTTCATTTGCTTCAGTTCCTAATCTATGTAGTGAATTAGGATTTCCTATATATTTTCTTGATACTTCACAAAAACTTTTTAGTACTTCTTCACTTACTGGCGTTGTTGCTGAATAGTCTAAATATATCATAATTATCACCTTTTACATTATATCATTTATGCTTTTTATATTCAATAAAACTAATCAATTTCACATAAAATTCAAAAAGATGTAAATAAAAAAGAAATGCAGTTTAATGCATTCCTTATAGTGAATCTTTTGCTACACTTATTACTGGTCTTATTCCTGAACTTGTATTATTAGTTACATTAAGTATTGTTCGTGAACCTTGGAAGTTAATCTCATATGCTGCCCAAGATTCTGTAGTTTGTGCACCTGTACTTACATTTGGTGATGATGTTGCTGTCCAAAAACCATATGTATTAAATGCATATGTTTGTTCTTTACATCCACTCCATGTTTCACAGTTCCATGTGTTCATTATTAACCATGAGTATTTATTTGTATCTCTTGTAGTAGTGTTTGGTCCTTGTGTAGGTTGGATGTCTAAGTAAATAAATGTATCATCATTATTTGTTTTATTGGCTATTGTTAATACTTCTTCTAGTGTAATCAATCTTGCTTTATAGTTATTATTACCATAGTCGATGCTGTATGATGCATATTCATCATTTACTGAATAATTATAATCACTTGTTATACTTGTTTGCCAATATTTTGTATCTTCTTTTAAGTTTTTTAATAGTGTTTGAGGCCCTTTGTTATTCTTTGCTTCGTTATATACTTTTTTTTCTGTATACGTTATTCCTAATCCTGTTGGATTTGTTGTATAATCTGTCCCATTTGCCCATTCCGTTTTTATTGTTGTATTATGGTCTAATATTAGATTTACAACCTTTGTTCCATTTGATAGTGTTTGCTCACTATATGCCCACCATCTCATACATCCATTTTTTACAGGTGATGATGTATTTAAATTAGCTAGGTATTGTTCTCTTGTACATTTTGCTGCTGGAATGTCTGTTGTTTCATCTTTATATCCTGGGTTATAGTAAACTGCATTGTCATCATTTTTTATAGTTTCTGCACTATAATACTTAACGCCACATGCACCTTCTATTGCTTTTTTTACATTTCCTTTTTCGTCTATATCAACTTTATATTCGTCAAATTCAAGGCATCCTGATACTATTTTGTTTATTATTTTTATTTTTCCTCCTGTTGGAACTTTACCTGAGAAATTTATTGGAAGTGTAGTACTTCCTACTAAACTACCATTTTCACTGTTTACAGAGTATTCTCCATCAATGCTAACTTCATTTGGTGCTTGTTTTGCATATTCTGTTACATAATATTTTTCTATAGCATCTTTATATCCATGTGCTGAGTCTTCTGCGGCTCCTCTTTTTGCGTCTTCTATAATTCCTAATATTATTGGCACAGTTATTACGGCTATTATTGCAAGTATTACTATTATTGCTAATAATTCAATTAATGTAAAACCTTTTTTCTTTTTTGTTTTCATTTTTATTCTCCTTTTCTATTCTTATTACTAAGATATCAAAAAAAAGACTTTTTTTCAAGTCTTTTTTGTATTTATATTTCTACATTATGATATACTTTATTAACATCTTCTACATCATCAAGCATAGTTAATAGTCTGTTAAATATTTCTAGGTCTTCTCCTTGTAAAGTTACTTTATCTTTTGGTAACATGCTTATTTCATCTATTTCGAAATTAACATCATTTATTTTTGATTGAATTGCTTCTTTTATTTTATATGAGTCTTGTGGATCTCCATATACTATTACTAAATCTTCATCTTCTTCAATATCTTCTACATTAGCACCATTTTCTATTAATAATTCTAATGTGTCGTCTGCAGATAATCCTTTAAATCCAATTATACATAAGTGATCGTAGTTAAATGATACACTTCCCATACTTCCCATTTTACTTTTGCATTTATTTATAACTGCTCTTACACTACTTACAGAACGATTTACATTGTCTGTTAAACATTCTACAATTAGTGTTGATCCTGCTGGACCAAATAGTTCATATTTTACAGTTTCATATGTTTCATCTGCTCCACTATTTACTTTGTCAATTGCTCTTTTAATTATATCTGCTGGTACTTGTTCTTTTTTTGCTTTTTCTAGTATTCTTTTTAGACTAGGGTTACCAGTTGGTTCTGTTCCACCGTTTTTTGCTATTTGATATATTTCTCTTGCGTACATCGAATATAGTTTTGCTTTTGCTGCTCCTGTTTTTTGTATACTTGCTTTTCTTACTTCATATGCTCTTCCCATAATTACCTCCCATTTTGTGCTTTTTGTAAAGCGTCTTTTGCAGCTA
>CAMNML010000023.1 GCA_946544685.1 uncultured Caryophanales bacterium
TTCTAGTTAATCTATCTACTTTAATAGCAATTAACTTATCAATTTTCTTTGATTTAATATCTTTTAATAATCTTTGCATTTCTGGTCTCATTAAATCTTTTCCAGAATGTCCTGCGTCATTATAGACATCTACAATATCATAATTGTTCTTTTCACAATATTCTTTAATCATTCTAAGTTGTGAATCAATAGAATATCCATTATCTCTTTGGTCATCAGTAGATACTCTTACATAAACTCCACATCTCATAATTTTCCTCCTTTCCTTAAATTTTGAGAAATATTAATATACCTCTCATATGTTTCCTCACTCAAACGCCAAAAGTAAACCCTAAATTTGAAAAAATTTTAATTTTTTTAATATTTCTCATATGTTTCCCTAAAAATAAGCCATTTTACGAAGTCTTATTTTAAATATTTCTCATTTATATTTGCTATTTAATGTCAAAAGTTGTGTTTTGAATTATTTTTTCTACTTCTTTTAAGTTGTATTTTTGCTTATGTTCTTTGATGTAAAAAGGTTTACTACTAATTTCATTTACTTTATATTCTAGTATAGTAAGAGTAATTGGATATGTAATTATATATTCAGTTGGTTCAATAAACTGTAAATTAGTATTTAGAAGAACTTTAACTTTTCCTTTTTTAGTTTTATAAGTAAAGTCTTTAATAAGTTCTAGTAGTTTAGGATTAGGTTTAAGTTCTTGGGTAATTTTAAATTTAAGCATAAAAAATGTCCTCCTTCCTAGAAAGAGAACATTATCTTTATATTTGGTAGAACAAGCCTTTCCAAGCCTGACTACGGACAAAATAAAAACTTACGAACTTTAATTAGTCCGTAAGTTGTCTTCAAATGGAGCAAGTGACCGGAATCGAACCGGCATCCTAGCCTTGGCAAGGCCATATACTAACCGTTGTACTACACCTGCAACACAGTTATAATTATACATTATATTTTATGCGGTGTAAATAGGTTTTATTAAAAATATTTATTTCGACAAAAAATTATTTTTATTTCATAATTATTTATATATATCATATTTTTTACTAGAGGTGGATTATGAAGAAGATAATTTGTTTATTTTTTAGTTTTTTCTTTTTATTAAATATTGTTAAGGCTGAAGATTTAATTTTAGCTCCTAATGCCAAATCAGCTATTATGTTAGAGGCTAGTACTGGTGAGGTTTTATTTGAAAAAAATTCTCATGAGAAATTGCATCCTGCTAGTATGACTAAGATGATGAGTATGTTGTTGATACTTGAAAACATTGAGAAAGGCGTTATTAACTGGGATGATATTGTAACTGTAAGTTCTAATGCTTCTAGTATGGGTGGCTCTCAAATACTATTAGAAACTGGAGAACAAATGAGTGTTTCTGATTTGTTTAAGGGTATTGCGGTTGCATCTGGGAACGATGCTGTTGTTGCGATGGCTGAGAAGATTGCTGGAACACAGGAAGAGTTTGTTAATATGATGAATAAAAGAGCTAATGAACTAGGCTTAACTGATACTAATTTTAAGAATTGTCATGGATTAGATGATGCGAATCATTATTCTAGTGCTTCTGATATGGCAAAGATTGCTATGGAGTTAGTTAAACATGAGAAGTTATTCGAGTATACTTCTATTTATGAGGATTATTTAAGAGAGAATACTGATCGTAAGTTTTGGCTTGTTAATACAAATAAGTTAGTTAGATTTTATAGTGGTGTTGATGGCCTTAAAACTGGTTATACTAAAGAGGCTGGTTATTGTTTAACTGCTACTGCTAAAAGAAATGGTATGAGAATAATAGCTGTTGTTATGGGAGAACCTGAAAGTTCTGTTAGATCTAGTGAAGTTAGTTCAATGCTTGATTATGCTTTTGCTCAGTATGAATTAGAGTCATTTTTATCTACTGATAGTAAGTTAGATACTGTTTATATTAATAAGGCTCATAAGGAGTATTTTAATGTTGTTCCTAAGGAAGATGTTACTATATTAAATAAAAAGTTAGAAGATAAAAAGAATGCAACTTATGAACTTAAAATGGATAGTTATAAGTTACCTATTAAAAGAGGTGATAGAGTGGGTAGTTTAAATGTTTATGTTGATGGTAATTTATACAGGAGTATTGATGTAACTTTTGATGATGATGTTAATAAGGCTGATTTAATTACTTTATATGGTAGATATTTAAAGAAAGTATTTACTGGTGATATTGTATTTTAAGACAACAATTTGTTGTTTTTTTCTTTTTTATGATATAATTTTATTAATTGGAGGATAAATATGAAAAAGAGTGGTTTTATTTGTTTAATTGTTTTTGCTATAGTTGTTATTTTATGTATTTTATTTTGTTCTATTAAATTTAAAAAGAAAGATGTTGATGTTACTTTATTGTATCAAGATTTTATAAGTGATAGGAAATATTTTTCTGATTTTGGCGAAGCTGAATATAACAGTATTAGTTATACTATTTATGATTTAAATAAAGATGGTGTATTGGAGTTAATAGTTTATTTATCTGAAAATGGTGATTTTGGAACTAATTTATTTTATACATATTTTAATGATAAAATTGTATTTATTGATAAGGTTTATCATTTTGGTAATTTAGTTTATAATGAATCTGAAAATTCAATTGTGTATACTAATGTTAGACCAAGTCTTTCTTATGGTTCTGCATATGGTTTTTATAAATTAAATGGTAATAAATTTGAATCTAATAAGACTTTGGTTAATGAAATTGAGAATGGTGTTTCTAAATATTTTATGTATCGTGATACTGATGATAAGAAAGAAATATCAGAAAGCGAATATAATAAGTTTTTTGATAATAATTTTATTATTGATTCAATTTATGTTGGTGTAAGATAAAAAGGACTTGCTAGTCCTTTATTTGTTTGAAATTTATTTTTGCTTCTGTTAATTTTTTTAGTCTTTTATTTTCTATCATTTCTTTTATATCTACAAATACGAAGTGATATGCTGCTTCCCAAATCATTACCCATCCAAATATTGATATTACTTCATCTATTACTATTGTATTTAGATTGTGGAATACTTTTGATGTTATTAATAGAATTGTACCTATAATTATTAATATTATTTCTAAACTTAGTTCATATTGAATATGTAGTATATTTTCTTTTATATCTAGTCCAAAGTTTGATCTAATTGCGTCTATTATTTTTGTTTTTTCTTCTTCTTTTATTTCATGATTATGAAGTATATTTATTTTTATATTTTTTTTATTTGAACTTCCTTTACAACTATTGTATATATAGTTACTTAGTTCGTCTGATAGTTGAGTGTTGTTGTATGGGTTAAATATTTGTGTGTCTTTATTTAGAGTTATATTTATACTTATTTTTTCTTTATTCATGTTATCACCATTTATAATTATAGCATAAATTCATAATTTTATAGATTTTTTTTAATTATAATGATATAATTATTTTGTTATTGCCCCATGGCCAAGCGGTAAGGCATTGGACTCTGACTCCAAGATCGTTAGTTCGAATCTAACTGGGGCAGCCATTTTTTATTTGAGGTGAAATATGGGTTATATTTCGAAAATTCGTGAGTATGTTGGGCATGCACCTATAATGGCAACTGCTGCAACATGTATTATTTATGATGAATATAAAGGAATTCTATTTGAGAAAAGATCAGATAATGGAATGTGGTGTATTCCTGGTGGCTCTCTTGAATTTGGTGAGTCTTTAGAAGAGGGTTTACTTCGTGAGGTTAAGGAAGAGACTGGTCTTGATATATTTAATCCTGTTTTTTTAGATGTAAAGGCAAATGTTCATATAATTTATCCTAACCAAGATGAGGTTTATTATACTGATGTTGTCTATTATTCTAATGAATATAGCGGTATTTTACAACATGATGAAGAAAGCACTGAACTTAAGTGGTTTAAATTGGATGAATTACCTGATAATATAATGGATACTCAAATGGAATTTATAAATAAATTTAAAGATAAATATATTATATAGAAAGCGTGATATTATGACTAATAAAGAATTTGCTGAATTTTTACTTCCTGATGTAGAACATGACTGGGAGTATTATGAAAATTTATATCCTGAAAGAAATTTAGATGATAAAGCTATTGTAACTAGATATGCGCCAAGTCCAACTGGACTTCCACATATGGGTAATATGTTTCAATGTTTTATGGCTCAAAGTTTTGCTAGACAAAGTAATGGTGTCTTCTTTATAAGAATTGAAGATACTGATACTGAAAGAACTGTTGAAAATGGTATTTCTAAAATATTAGATATTGTTAAAGAGTTTGGTATTTCTTTTGATGAAGGTGTTGTTAGCGAAACAGAAGAAAAGGGAACGTACGGACCTTATGTTCAAAGTCTTAGAAAAGATATTTATCAAGCATATGCTAGAAAGTTAATTGAAGAAGATAAGGCTTATCCATCTTTTGCTTCTAAGGAAGAGTTGGATGAGATTAGAAGTTTTCAAGAACAAACTAAGCAAAGACTTGGATATTATGGAAGATGGGCTAAGGATAGACATATAACTCGTGAAGACGCAATAAAAAGAATTAAGAATGGTGAGAAGTTTGTTATTCGTATGAAATCACCTGGAGATTTCTTTAAGAATATAATTGTTGAGGATTTAATTAAAGGTAAGATTGAAATGCCTGAGAATGATATTGATGAAGTTATTATTAAGAAGGATGGGCTTCCAACATATCATTTTGCTCACGCTATTGATGATCATTTGATGCATACAACTCATGTTATTAGAGGTGATGAATGGTTATCTTCTATGCCTAAGCATTTACAGATATTTGATGTTTTAGGTTTTAAGCATGTTAAGTATGCTCATATTGCGCCTTTAATTAAGAATGATAATGGTAATAAGAGAAAGTTATCTAAACGTAAGGATCCTGAAGCTGGTCTTGTTTATTATTTAGAGCAAGGTATTCCGGTTGAGGCTGTTAGACTTTATTTAGCTACTATTGCGAATTCTAATTTTGAGGCTTGGTTAGACGCTAATCCTACTGGTAAGATTGAAGATTTTAAATTTGATTTTAAGAAAGCAGGAGCTTCTGGTGGCGCTATATATGATATGGATAAACTTACTAATATTTGTAAGAATTATTTAAGTAGATTAAAGGCTACTGATTTATATGATAGAGTTTTAAATTGGGCTAAGTCTTATGATAAAGAGTTTTATGATTTAATTTCTAAATATAAAGATTATACTACTAGTATTTTAAATATTGAAAGAGAACAAAAGAAACCTCGCAAAGATTTTGCTAAGTATAGTGATGTTTATGGCGGTATTTGGTATATGTTTGATGAATGTTTTGATTCTAGAGAGTTAGAGTATGATTTTAAAAATATTACTGATAAAGAAGAAATTAAGAATATTTTAAGTACTTATATTGATAAGTATTATGATGAGGCTGATGATAAAGATACATGGTTTAATAAGGTTAAGACTTTATGTGATGAACTTGGATATGCATCTGATATGAAGGCTTATAAAGAAAATCCTGATGCATTTAAAGGAAATGTAGCTGATGTATCTACTGTTATTAGAGTTGGTCTTACTACAAGTAGTATGACTCCTGATTTATATGAGTTATTAAGACTTATTGGAAAAGATAGAATTATTAAAAGATTTAGTAAATTATATTAAGGGTTTATTTTTAAACCCTTTTTATTGTATAATAAATTTGGTGATTTTATGGATATAGTGTTTGCTTCTAATAATAAGCACAAAATAAGTGAGTATAAAAAAATAATTAAGAATTATAATATTCTTACTTTAAATGATGTTGGATTTAATGAAGATATTGTTGAAGATGGTAAGGATTTTTATGAGAATGCTTTAATTAAGGCTAAGACTGTTTATGATTTTTTAGTTAGTAAGGGTCTTGATTATATAGTTATAGCTGAAGATAGTGGATTGTGTGTTGATTCACTTAATGGTGAACCTGGTATTTTTAGTGCTCGTTATAGTGGTGTTCATGGTGATGACTCTGCTAATCGTAGTAAGTTATTATCTAAGTTAGAGGGGTTAGATAGATCTGCTTATTTTATGTGTGTTATTGCTTTAATTAAGAATGGTGAAGTTAGTTATTATACTGGTAAAACTAATGGTTCTATTACTAATGAAGAGATTGGTGATACTTCTTTTGGATATGATTGTGTATTTTATTCTAATGATTTAGGTAAGACTTTTGGAGAGTGCTCTAATGAAGAGAAAAATAGTGTTTCTCATAGAGGTAGAGCTATAGAAGAGATGGTTAAGGATTTATGATAATTGAGGTTAATAATTTTAATTTACATGATACTGTTACTTGTGGTCAAATATTTAGATTTGATGTAGAAGAAGATAATTCTTATACTGTTATTCTTACTGATAGAGTTGTTAATTTAAAGTTAGATGGTAATAAATTAATTATTGATTCTAATAATATGGATAATATTGATAAAGTTATTAGAGATTATTTTGATTTAGATTTTGATTATGATAGTATTAATAATGAATTTCTTTTAATAGATAGTAATGATAAAGATATAATTGATTCATGTATAGGTTTTAAAATGATTAATGAGCCTAAGTTTGAGGTTTGTATGAGTTATATATTATCAGCAAATAATAGAGTTCCTAGAATTAAAATGGGGTTAGATAATATTTCTCGTATGTTTGGTGAAAAGGTTTTTTTTAGAGGTAAAGAGTATTATTTATTTCCGAGTGTTGATAAATTAGTTAAAGCAAATATAACTGACTTTAGAGAGTGTAAAACTGGTTTTAGAGATAGATATTTATATGAATTTGTACAAAGTGTTTATAATGGCTTAATTGATTTAGATGGTATTAATAATATGAATAGTGATGATGCTTTAAAATATTTAATGAATTATAAAGGAATAGGGGAGAAAGTAGCTAGTTGTATATTATTATTTGGTTATCATAGATTTGATGTTTTTCCTATTGATACATGGGTTAAAAAATATATGAAAGATAAATATAATTTTGATAAAGTGTCTGATATTAGAAAGTTTATGTTAGATAAGTATTCTAGTAATTGTGGACTTTTTATTCAATATATTTATCATTATAGTAGAAATATAAAATA
>CAMNML010000024.1 GCA_946544685.1 uncultured Caryophanales bacterium
GAGTTTAGCTGTTGTTGGCACAATAATTTTTAAGGAGCAAGTTATGGATTTAGATTATAGATGTTATGAAGATTTTATAAAATTTTGGATTCCAATTTATAAAAAACAAGTTAATATTGCTAAGTTAGAAAACAACGAATTAGCGCTTATCGAAATATATGACAACATTGATAAAAATTGGAATTTGCAAAAGTATAAATATTTTATATTCAAAGAATTAGGTATAAGTTATTTAGTACAAGCTGCATCTATGCAAGTAAAAAAAGTAGAAGATGCAGATCAAATAATAATTGAGTCTTACTTTAGACATAGGAAGGACAAAGCCAATGAAATATATTAAAAGCCAACGATATTTTACTATATATGATATTAATGATAATTATCAATGTGAAGTTAAAGGTTATAAAGAATTAGCAAATTGGCTGGGAAAAAGTGTTAAATCTGTACAATCTGGAATGTGTAGAATTAAAAAAGGAAGAATAAAAGAAGTTATAAATAACATGGATCATAAAAAATATAAAATTTATGAATATATAGAAAAAGAGAATGAATATGATTGAATTTGTTTTAGGACTAATATGTGGATTTATATTAACTGCTATTGTTGCAGTAGGAGGTAGAAATGATTAAAAAATATATTAAACAAATTAAAGATTTGATACATGATAGAGAAACATTTATTACAACAGATGAAGAATTAAATAAAGTATTTAAAGATGATATTGAAGCTTTAAAATATATAATTTCTCGTAATGAAGAATTAGAAATAGCTAATGAATCATTAGCAAGTACGTGTTCTTATTTTCATAAAAAAATAGTAAATCAAAAAGCAGAGATTAAAGAGTTGAATAAACAGATAGAAAAATATAAAACAAATACATCAAAAATTTATATAACACAAGATTATATGGAAGTGATAAATAATGATAATATTACATTTTATTTTTAAAATAAGGCATAAAGATGATTTATCACAAGAAGACAAAGAAATGATGCCAATAATATTGTATATAGGGTTTCAAGCTGCATTATTAGAAGGATTATTTGAGGGTTTATTATTTGCTGCAGTTACAGCAAATTTAATAGATTCTATAATAAGTAAATTATAGAAAATATAGGTTAAGGAGGAAAATATATGGAATTATGGATAAGAAGTCAAAATAGAAATGCTCTTATTAGAGCAAATAATGTACGATGTAGTTATGGGGTTTATGGTTATATAATTCTTGTTGATGATAAGATAGTTGGAAGTTACTCATCAGAAAAAAGAACATTAGAAGTATTAGATGAAATACAAAATATATTAAATTTAAAAGATATGTATAAATATGATAGAGAATTAGTATTAAAAAGTTGGGAAAATGCTGATGAAGAAAAAGTTAAAAAAGTAAGACAACTAATTAGTGTGTATCAACTGCCAAAGGAATAGGAAGGTTAGTAAAAGATATGTTTGGAAAAAAGGAAAATCAAGACTTAAAGTTTAAAATAAGTGATTTAGAAAACGAAAATAGAAGATTAGAAAGAGAATGCAAAGAATATCAAAGTAAATATTGGAATTTAGATGGAATAAATACTAAATTAGAAAAGAGAATTAAAGAATTAGAAGAACAACAAGAATTAAATGAATTATCAGATAGTTTAAAAGCAAAAGAACAAGAACTAAAGGAAATTCAAAACAATTATAATGAACTATTAGATCAATTTAATAATACTAACTTAGAAAATGAAAGGTTAAAGCAAGATATATCAGTTAAAAGTAAAGAAATAGAAGCATATAAACAAGCAATAAATAATATATCATTAACATTTCAAAAAGTTGAAAAATCAGATAATCAGGAACTTCCACCAAGCGATTGTACTATAGATGATGAAGAAATTCAGTTATGTAAGGCAGGTGATTAGTATGTTAAATATAAAACGAATAATACATATAATTAAAATGTTAAAAAAAGCTTTAAATGTTAGTACAACAAAAGAAGTAGAAAAAAAATTAATGGAATTCTATGGTGAAATGGGAATATTTGAATTAGAAAAAGAAAAAAATATAAAATATGACATTAAAGATATCTATGAAAGACTCACTGAAATACAATTTTCTTTAAAACATTCTGTGGCAAAAAGAAAAATAAGAAGAAAAGTTAAAGAAATACTAGAAATGCTAAAAAAAATAGATAACTTAGAAAGTGATGATTATGAAAATTATTAAAACTAAAAGGTACAAAGAATTAATAGATATAGAAGAAAAATATAAATACTTAAATGGTAAAATGTTTACTTTAGCAGTAGGTGGAAGAAGTAGAAGAGTAAGATTATTACAACTGTCAAAAGAAGAATTAGTTAAAATAATATTTGACTTACATAATGATAAATTACAATTAAAAAAGCTTTTAGAAAGCAAAGGTGAGTAATAATGTTAACATTACCAATTAAGAAAAAATGGTTTGACATGATTAAATCAGGAGAAAAGAAAGAAGAATATAGAGAGATTAAACCATATTGGACAAAAAGATTTTCACATAATTTAAGAGCAACTGTAAGAACAGATTTTGATGTCATACATAGTGGTTGGGTAATTCTTAAAAATGGTTATTCAAAAAATGCACCCAAAATACAATGTTTTGTAGATTGCTATAAAGATTATGGAAAAGAATACTGGGGTGCAGAACCTAACAAATTATATTATGTATTAAAAATATTAAGTGTGGAGGAAATATGTTAAAGATTAAAGATAATGTAGATTTAAAAGAATTAGAAAAATATGGGTTAAAATATACGATTGGAGAAGATTGGCATAGGTGCAATGATAATATGTCTATTAGTTTGGGAGATAATCAAGAAATTAATATTAATTGTGATGATTGTTATTTTGATAAAGATATATATGAATGTTTTGAATGGTTATATGACCTAATAAAAGCCAATTTAGTAGAAAGAGTAGGTGATAAAGATGAAGAAAGAAATAATTAATATTATATATTCAATTATTTGGTTAAGTTTTATTTTAACATTATGTTTATTTTTTAATAGTACTAAACCACTATGGTTATTAATAGTTTATATATGCGATTGGTTCTTACATACTGATGAAAAAAAGAACAAAAAATCTTAAAAACTATTTTAAATAGAAAAATACTATTAAAGTCTTGTAAATACTAAGAAAAAAAGAAGTTGTTAATAAGTAACAAAATTATTTGTGAATGTTACTTACTAAAAGAGGTGAAAAAAGTGGAAATAATAGAATTAGAAAAAGGTCTTAGATCATTCATTAGTGAACTTAGAGAAGATGAAATATCAGAATCAAGTTTAAAGATATATGAGTCAAATATTAAACTGTTTATCAGTTATCTAAAAGAACATAATATAAGCAATATTAGTAAAACTGATTACTCTGATTATAAGTTCTATATGAAGGATGTTAAAAATTATCAGATATCCACTATTAATAAATATGTGGTAATCATCAATAAATACATGTCATATTTAGGACATGATGACATGAAGATAAAGCAATTAAGATTACAAAGAAAGCACTATGTTGAAAATGTGCCAACTGTAATTGACTACAAAAGAATGTTAAGAGCTGCAAAGAAACATGATCAAGTAGCATACTATTTTATTCTGATAGCATCATATACAGGTATGAGAGTAAGTGCTATATGTGATATTACTATCGAATCTATAAAGGAATCTAAGAAGAATGATGATTATATTAGTATCTACTCAAAAGGTAAATATAATGAAGTACCGTTTCCTGCATGGTTAAGGAGAGAAATACTTCAATATGCTAAAAATAATAAAATTAATAGTGGGTATTTATTTCCATCACCTAAAAATCCTGATAAACCAATGTGTAGGAAAACAATGTGGGAAAAAGTGCATAAAATGACTGGAAAAGCTAGAGTTAGTTTAGACAAAGGTCATCCTCACGCATTAAGACATTTATTAGGTAAAGAAATTACAAGTCAATTAAATGACTCAAAGACTGTAGCTGATATCTTAGGTCACGAAAGTACAAAAACAACAGAACAATATCAGCAAAGAACAAAAAAAGAAATATCTAATATTTTAAACAATTTTAGATTTAAATAAGAGGTTAATATGGAACAAGTAATTAAAACAAGTGATTATATGTCATTAAAAGAAATAAAAAACGAGATTTATAAATACCAGAACCAAATAAGATTTTGGTGTGAGAAGAAGAAAATACACTTCGAATACACACAACCACAAGGTTTGAGATACAAAGATATACAAGTGCAATCTTCAATAAAAGACTTTGATCCATTTGCAACATATATGATTAAAGATGAAGAATGTGATAAAAAAATATATGAGTATCAAGCAAAGCTTAGTTCATATCAAACATTATTAGCAAACGAGATATTAAGAATGAAAAAATATGAAGATGTAGATTTAATTGTATATTATAAAGAAGAAATGAATTATAGTTGGATTAAAATAGATCAATTACTTCATTATGCTACTGATACTAGCAGAAAGAAATATGAAAGATATAAGAAAAAAAATTAATTGTCCCGTTTTGTCCGTTTTTTATATATTAAAATATGTATAGTGGAATAATGCACATAGCATTATATTCACTATTTCAGGGCAAACTTATAAATCTAGTTTATAGGAGAGATATCATCAGATATCTTTCTGAATTTAAGTGGGGATTGCGACTAATACCTAGATCCTAAACGAAGTCGTTTTTCAGAAATCGCAATAACTACCATTTGTTAGGAAAGTGATGGTTAAAGTGAGATTATGTGTGTTACCTTTATAGGTAGCATTGAGTGGTTATAAGCAATGAGTAGTTATAGAGATATAACGAAACTAGATAATAAGTCTTATCGGACTCGAGAAAGAAGTTTTTAATAGTCGACTATTAATATTAAAACGGAGCAAACTTTATATTAGATTTAGACTTCTCGCTAGATATAACCATTCAATGGTGCTTATAATAGGCACTACTATTCATTTTAATTGTAGTTGCAATCACGCAACGCACTATCTTTTATAGGTAGTGAACTGATGATATATAAGTATTTTAGGTTGGTAGAATAATGTTAATACTAGGTAAGACATAGACATTGGTTCGAATCCAATTCGTATATCATTGGTTCAGTGCTTATAAAGCACGATGTTATTTTACCTCTATGTATTATAACGATTAGATATATAGCAATATATATCTTTTATTTTGGGTGAAAAAGGGAAATCGGCAGATACAATGATAATGAACAACCGATTGAGGGATTGGCAAGTATCTAAAAAGGAAAGTGATTATATGAAAAAAATAACACTAGGAGATAGGATTAATTATTATTTAAGAAAACACTATGATATAGAGTGGAAGAATAGAGAAATATTAATTAATTCAAAAATTAAAGTATCAGAATTAATAAAGATAAGATACTTTTTAAAAAATAATGGCATTAATTACAAAAATATAATAATTAAAGGAGATCAAAGATGTTCAAGTTATATACCAGTGTAGGAAGATGGCAATTATTAGATATATGCAGCAATGAAAAAGAAGTTGTATATAGTATGATAGATTATGCTAATAAATGCCATTTATATGATTATTTGATTATTGAAAGAACTGATAATACTGATTTAATACACAAGAGAATTAGAGATGAGAAAGGTTTTAAAGAATATCTTTTAGAAGTTAAAGAAAGATATACTCCAAAACCAATAGATGATATGTCTTG
>CAMNML010000025.1 GCA_946544685.1 uncultured Caryophanales bacterium
GTTTTTTTGTTGCTCCTACGCTTGATAGCATTCCATATGTTTTTATTTTTTCTGTTGTTGATATTGCGAATGAGTTTCTTATTGAGAATACTGATGTTATTAGTATTATAGCTATTACTATTCCTACCATTGTATATAGTACTTTTAGTGTTGAATCTCCAAATGATCCAACTTCCCAATGAAGTAAGTCTCTATTTATATAGTATTCGTATTCAATTTTTTCTGCTTCTTCTTTATTGTATGGATTTTTTCCAAGTAATTCTTCAAAGTCTTTTTTATAATTTTTTGGATTTTTTAGAGTTAAATACATATCTATATTTTCTGATTCAATGTTTGTTGTTATCATTTTGTCATAGTCACGAATTATTCCTGATATTATAAATTTATAATGTTTTGGATTTATTATTTGTGCTGTTTCTGGATCAATTCCTTGTTCATCTATTGTTCCTGGATTAACTTCTATTACATCACCTATTTTATAGTTAAAGCTATTTATTATTGCTTCTCCTACTAAAACTTCTGTTTCATCTTTTGGAAAGGCTCCTTTTGTTATTTTTGTTTTTAAGTAATCTGAAGTTTCCTTGCTCATTGAATAAAGATGTGGATATCTTGCATAGTCTTCTGTTTCTTCTTTTGATATTCCTAGGTCATTTACTATTTCATAGTGACTATAATCTTTATTTAGTTTTATTTTTTCTGATTCTTGTTTTGAAATATCAGATAGTTGTATATGATAGTATCCTGAGTCGTTTTTTTCTCCTTCTACTAGTGTATTTTGTAGTGTTATAGCCATACCACCTACTGCTGTTATTAGTGCAGTTGAAAGTATTATTCCAATAAGTGTTCCTATTGTTCTTTTTTTATTTAATTTTAAGTCTTTTTTTGTAAATTTTTGTAATATATTCATTTTAACACTCCCTAACTATGTGTCCGTCTTCAATTTCGATTATTCTATCTGCCATTTTAGCTATTTCCATATTATGTGTGATCATTATTATTGTTTGTTTGTATTCTTTATTTGTTTTTCTTAATAGTTCTACTATTTCATCACTAGATTTTGAGTCAAGGTTTCCTGTTGGTTCGTCCGCTAGTATGATTGCTGGATGAGTTATTAATGCTCTTCCTATTGATACTCTTTGTTGTTGTCCTCCTGATAGTTCATTTGGTAAATGTTTTTTTCTTTTTGTTAGTCCTAAATTATTTACTATTTCTTTTAAGTCTTCTTGATCTACTTTTCTATTGTCTAGTTCTAGTGGTAGAGTTATATTTTCCTCTACGTTTAATATTGGTATTAAGTTATAGAACTGATATATAAGTCCTACTTGTCTTCTTCTAAATATTGCAAGATTGTCATCTGATAGTTCGTATATGTCTTTTCCATCTACATATACTTTTCCTTTTGTTGGTTTGTCTACTCCTCCTAATAAGTGTAATAGTGTTGATTTTCCTGATCCTGATGCTCCTACGATTGCTAGGAATTCTCCTTTTTCAACACTGAATGATACATTGTCTAGGGCTACTACTTTATTGTTCCCTTCTCCATATATTTTTGTTAAGTTTTCTACTTTTAAAATTTCCATATTTTTCTCTCCCTTCTCTTTAAGTATATTTCACTAATGTTACAGCAAAGTTACAAAATTAAAAAAAATTGTAACTTTTTGTTACAATTAGTCTTTTTTAAATGGATTTATATTTTTTAATGATTCCCATTTTTCTTTTACTGTATCACCAATTTTATCAACTTTAATATCTACTGATGATATTTTTTCTTCTACAAAGTCAATCTTTTCTTTTGTTGGTTTTATAAATGTATTATTGAATTTTGTGTAGATTATTATTAGTAATATTATTATTACTGCGTATTTTATTATTTTTAGTGTTATTTCTATTTTTCTTTTTCTTATTCTTTTCTTTTCTTGTGTTTCTAGAAATTCTATTTTTTTTGTTAATTCATCTATTTTTCTTGTTAATTCTTCCATACATACTCCCTACTAAAAAAGAATCAAATGATTCTTATTTAAATAATAGTTTTCCACCTAATATTAATGTGCATGCTCCTACTACTGATGAAATTATTATACCAATTGTATTTGAAGCTCTAAATCCAATTGTTCTAAATATAACTGCACCTAGAAATCCACCTAATACACCGATTATAATGTTTCTTAGTAATCCACCTTTGCTTCCCATTATAATACTAGCAATCCATCCTGATATCGCACCAATAATTAAAATTGCTATAAGTCTTCCTAAACTTATTCCAAATATTGTAGTTCCATAAAACATAGTATTACCTCCTATAACAATTATAGCACATATTTTTTAAATATAAAAGAAGAGATTTCTCTCTTCTAGTTATTTGATACTTTGTTTAAAGTTTCTTTTATTGTAGTTTGTTCTACATCTTTTACATTATACCAACCATATTTTGTCATTTCATCGTATGTATTTGCTTGATTTGTTTGAGTATTGTTTAATCCTTCTTTTAGAAGTTGTCTTATATCTTCATTTGAACTTTCTAGTGTACCATGAACGTATACTTCCATTGTGCTTTTTAGTATTAGTAAATAGTTATCCATTAATAATTGATCAGACATTTGATTTTTCCTCCAATTTGCTTATTAGATTTTCTTTCATGGATACATGTGTTTCTAGTTTATTTTCTAGAAATGATATAAGGTTTTCATCTTGTATGTTTTTAATTGTTTCTTGTAGTATTTTTATTATGTTTGTTTCATGTCCTACTGCGTCTTCTACATATAGTAGTTCTTTTTGTGTCATATTATTCCTCCCATATTTATTATGTTTGGATTTTTTATTTTTAAACATTATTTTGTTCAACTATTTTATTAAGTGTTTTTATTGAATTCAAATATTCTTTTTCTATTGAATTAAACTCTTTTGTTTGATATTTGTCATATTCTCTTTTTGCTTTTTCCATTGCTTTTTGGTGTGAAATATTTCCAGCATTATTTAATATATTTGCATCTACCGACATTAGTATTTTATCTAATTGATTTAAGTAGTCCTGCATTCTCATAGGTTTATGTTTCATAGCTTGAAATTCTGCAAAATCAAAATACCCAGAAACTAAATTATTTAACATTAATAATTCTTCTTCTGTTAAGTAGTTTTTTGCGATTTCTATGTCTTTTATACTTGGAAGTTCTCCTTCAAATGTTGTTAATCCCATAAAAGGTTTATCTGCATTAACTCTACTATATATAACTTCAGATGCTGTATGCCCATGTGCTGCATAGTGAAATTTATTTTGTACTATTTTAAAGAATTTTTTCGTTTCTTCTGATTTTGGGTCATAGTCTATTGCGGTTGAATATAAATCTAGCACTTGTCTATATAATACCTTTTCAGAAGATCTTATATCTTTTATTCTATTTAATAATTCGTAGAAGTATTTTCCACCACCCAGATTTTTGAGTCTATTGTCATCTAATGTATATCCTTTTATGATATATTCCTTAATTCTTTCTGTTGCCCATCTTCTAAATCTTACTCCTTCTAAGGATTTTACACGATAACCTACACTTATTACTACATCAAGGCTGTAAATTTTGACAGGTTTGTCTGAATTTGCAATTTCGGTTTTTCCGACATTGCTTTTTTCTTCTAGTTCTCCATCATCAAAAACATTTTTAATATGTTCACTTATTGTACTTCTACTTTTTCCGAACAACTCTGCCATTTGAGCTTGAGTTAACCAAACAGTTTCATTTTCCAAACTGACATCTAATTTTATCTTTCCATCTGTTGTCACATAAATTAGCAATTTTGAATTTGTATTTATGGTATTTTCCATTGATTTTCCCTCCTAGTTTTTTACTACAAAAAATTATAGCATAATTATGTTCGTATTGTAAATAACTTTTAGTTAATTTTCTGAAATAAAAAGAACAAGATTAATCTTGTTCTAAAAAGTATGAACCTTTATGTGTTTCTGTTATATTTAGGTCCTTATCTATATTTATTTCATAGGTTGCTTTTATACATGGTTCTTGATATTGTCTGCAATATTTAAAGTCTATAGTTGTTGTTCCTTTTTTTAATGGAGTTAGTGTATATATTGTTTTTCCACCACATCCTAAGATACCTTCTTTACAGTTTGAATCATCATATTCTTTTTCAATGTTTATTATATTATTTGTCATTTCATAGTGCCAATCATATCCTGTTGATGGATTGGAATCTAGTTCAATTGTGTATCTTGGTGTATTGTCACAATCAGTTATAAATATAATACCTATTATTATAATTATTAATATTGGAATTATTATTAATATCTTTTTCATTTTTTACCCCATATTTAAGTTTTCAATACTTATATCATTTTTTGTTATTGTTTTAAGTATTTTGTTTTGTTTTTTATCTTTTACATTTGTTGCGTGTTTTATTACTGTTTTTTCATATATGTTTCTTACAAATCTAGCGTTACCAAAGTTTTTAGTGTTTCTGTTTTCATTTATTACTTCTTCTAGATATTTAA
>CAMNML010000026.1 GCA_946544685.1 uncultured Caryophanales bacterium
TGTTTCTTCTTGTTGGTTATTGGCATATACTTTTATAATATTTCCTGTACCTATATTATCTTGTTGTTGTATAGCTTGTCCGTCTTTATTAAATATTTTTATTTTGTAATCTGAATTAAATCCTAAATTATTTAAATCACTTATTTTTGTTTTAGGATTAATTCCAGATATGTAATTAATATTATCAACAGTTTGAACACTGTATGTATTTTCTAAAGATGGTTTTTCTTTGATTATTAATGTTTTTTGACCAAAGTATTCAGTATAATTATCATTAATATAAACTTTATATTTTATTACATATGTTCCTGATTCTTTATATTTAGGGACATCATTTAATGTATACTCATTTTTATCATTCATGTATTTTACAGTTGCACCTTGATCATAATTCAAATTCATTTCTATACTATGATCTTTACCATCATATATAGCGGTTACATCTTTTGAATTGTCTGTTACATTTATATTTGCTTTAAGTATTTGATAATTAACTTTAAATTCTTTTTCTTGATTACCATTATCAAATGAATTGTTTTTAAATTTGTCATCTGATAATTTTAATTTTATATTTGCGATTCTTTCACCTGCATCTGCACTTGATGATGTAGCGCTTATAATACTAAATTCTGATGATTCTAAATTAGAAATTGTTATACTTGAATTAGGAATAGTTGTTGTTCCATCGTATGTTTTATTTTCCACTGTTATTTCAGGATTAATTATTGTCTTATTAATTGCTTTTATTAAAACATCAATATTTTCAACTGTTTCATAATTCGTTGTATCGGTTGGAATATATTTAGCTTTATAATATGCTTCTCCAGATTGACTTATTGTATCGTTACTATTCATCCATTCAAATCCCTCAGGTAGTTCTATTTCTGATAATTTTTGGCCTACATAAGCTTCAAGATTGTTTGGAATATCATATTGTGGTTGAACTTTTAAAACCTCAATTTCTAAGTCTTTTTCTATTTCATAACCTAAACTATTATGCGCAATTATCTTAACTGATGTATCTCCATATCTTAGGCTATCTCTTAAGTCAGGATATTCGATTTCTATATTTTCTGTTATATTTTCTGTTCTTGTAGTTTCTTCATTATAAGTAAGTTCTAATGAAACATTGCTCATATCAATTGTATCAAATGCATGATATTGAGAATTAATACCTTGAACAGATACAACATCTGGGTCAATTTGAGTGTAATTTATATTATTCATATGAACATAAAACTTTGGAACCGAATTATTATAAACATATAATTTTACACCTGAAGCAATATCTTTAAAAGAATTATCTCCTATTGTTGTAACATTTTTTGGAATAGTTAGATTTATTTCATTATCGTCTTTAAATGCATTTTCAAATGCACTATCTCCTATTGTTGTTAGAGTATTTGGTAAATTTATTGTTGTTAGATTATTACAATTATGAAAAGCATTTTTTCCTATTTGTATTATTCCTTCTGGCAATGTTACTTTTTCTAATATTTGGCTATTATCAAATATAGATTCCGGTAAGTCTTCAATATTACTTTGGATTTTTATTTCTTTTAATCCATTTTCAGAAAAAGCTCTAGCGCCAATATTTGTTACATTTTTTGGAATTTCTAGTGTTATATTTTCTTTAGAATCAAAAGCGCCTAAAAATGCCTCTTCTCCTATCGCTGTTAAGGTTTCTGGTAAATTAATTGTTTTTAGTTTATCACATTTCCAAAAAGCACCATCTTCTATTTTTTTGACTCCGTTTGGTAGAGTTACTTTTTCAAGATTAAAATTTTCGTGTAGCAATCCTGTGGGAATTGTTTCCATATCATTCATAAACGTTATTTCTATTAATCCTGATTCAAAAAATGCGTCATTTCCAATTGATATTACATTTTTAGGGATAGTTAAGCTACCACTTTCAAAAGTTTCATAAAATGCACGATCTCCTATTGTTGTTAAACTTTCTGGTAAGTTTATTGTTGTTAATTTTACACATCCTTCAAAACCACTTTTTTCTATGCTTTTTACACCTTCTGGCAATGTTATCTTTTTAAGACGAACACTGTTATAAAAAAGTTTTTCAGATATTGTTTCCATATCATTCATAAATGTTACTTCTTCTAATAGTGAATTATAAAATGCTTTTGATCCAATTTCTGTAACTGTTGATGGAACTACAAGTTTCGCATCAAGCAACGAATCTTGAAATGCTCCTGCTCCTATATGCGTTATATCGTCAGAAAATTGAATTTTGTCAATGTTTTGTGCTTGTTTAAAAGCATAATCTCCAATATATGATATTTTTGCATCTAATTCAATTAGTGTCAGCGAGCGGTTAAATGCATAATCTCCTACTCTAATACTTTCCGCTTCACTTTTTACATAATTTAATCCATTTAATAAATCACCACCACTAAAAGCATTATTTCCAATTTTTGTTAATGTTGATGGTAAAAATAAATATTGAACTTTTTTAAATGATGCCCAATTATTTGCAAATATAGAGTTATCTCCATCAGCTATTCCTGTTACTGTATATCCATCTATTTCACTTGGCATATAAAGTGTATTGCCATCAAACTCTGGATCTTTATAATTAGTTATTTCTATATTATTATCTTCAATTATTTTATACTCCCATACATTTTCATACGTTGATGGATTAGTTACTTGAAATGATGCTTCTATTTTTATTCCAAGCGGTGTCGTGAATTTAATATTTACAGTTTGTTCTTCTGTGCTATATGGATCATAATTACTTACCTCTAAATTTCTTATATTAAATAATTTATACTCAATTGTTTTACCGTTTGTGTAATTGATTGTAATTTTTGTATTTAAAATATTATTTATGGATGCGTAATTATAAGTAGTTAATACTGGCTCAATTTCATAATTATCAAAATATTCTTCTAAATTGTCTTTTGGACTACTTTTAAAAACATTGTATTCATCGCAATCTTGATTATCGCACAATTCCGCATCTGTAAAATCTATTATTCCATAACCATAGTTTTCATCCCAACCTATATCTCCTAAATCATATGAATATCTTCTTAGTATTGTTACAGCATCGTCGAATTTCAAGTTTTTATTAAGACTCTTTAAATTTGCTACAGCACCTACTATATGAGGTGTAGCCATTGATGTACCGCTTAGCACTTCTCGTTCATCATCACCATCTTCATTATTGTGTTCTTTTGAAATAGTTGTATCTTTTGAATTTATACTATTGATATCAACACCTGGAGCGGTAAACATAATTGAATCGCCATGGTTTGAAAAATTTGCTTTTGATTTGTTTGAGTCAACGGCAGCTACTGATATAGTATTGTCAAAAGCTGATGGATAATGTTGTCCTGTTACATTGTCATTTCCCGCAGCAGCAACACTAATTATATTGCTTTCTTTTGCCGCTTGTATGGCATTATATTCTCCTTTACTAAATTGATAACAACCAAAACTCATATTTATTACATCAGCATTTTTGTTATATGCGATATAGTTTATTGCTGCCAAAATATCTGATAAAAATAAGTTTTCTGTATCTGTTGTTTTAACTGGTAATATCTTAACATTACTTGAAGTCATTTCTGCGATAGTTCCTGCAATATGAGTTCCGTGTCCAAAGTTATCATACATATTATCATTATTTTCTAGTACATTGAACGCTCCTGCTACTCTTCCTGGGTAATGCTTATTAAATAAATCTATATCTAAGCCTGAATCAACAATTGCAACTACTACATTATTTAATTCTTTGTTTTTTAGTTTTTCAAGTAGAACATCTACTCCCATAGCTTCTACTCCCCATGAATTATAACTAGATACTAAAACCGTATCTTCTGTAAGCTTATGAATATAGTTTTCACTAACATCTATATTTGAATCCTCACTATTAAATTTCTTTAGAGCTGCATTTTTTTCTTCTTCTGAATTATATTGTAAAAAATATTGGTGATTTGGTGCTTCTATAATCTTTGTTGCTCCATAAGTATCTTCGAGTTTTTCCTTTGATGTTATAATAAGCATATTATCTTTTTCTTCTTCTGTTTTTACTTCACTAACCTCTTTAAAATAGTTATCCATAAATTCTTCTGATAACTCATTAATATTAGTTAAATCATCTTTCTTTTTAAACATTGTTTTTTTTGTAAATACTACTATATCAAATAGTATTGTTAAAACTAAAATAATTGAAAATGTTTTATTTAATTTTTTTTTCATAACTGACACGTCCTATTCTTAATAAGATTATATCATACAAATAAATTTGCCGCAATAAAACATTATTTAGTTTTTTTATTATGTTTATATAAAAAGAAGTAGAATTACTCTACTTCTAATT
>CAMNML010000027.1 GCA_946544685.1 uncultured Caryophanales bacterium
TGGATAAAAGTGAAGAAAAAAAAGGATATATAGAATCAGCTCAATGTCATTCTAGATGTAAAAGATGCTATTCTTCTTCTTATATGAATTGTTATGAATGTAATGCTGGTTATAAATTAATAAATAAAGAATGTGTTATTATTAATGGATATTTCCTTAAAATACCAGCAACTTCTAGTAATACTGTAATACCTTTTTCTTTAACTGTTGATAATATAGGTGTACCTTCATTTAAACAATGGACTTTCTGCATTTATATGAAATTTGAAGGTGTTGCTTTACCTGGATTATCTCATGCTAGAATTATCACTTTTAAAGAGAGTTCTTATATAGCTTTTGATACAAGTACTACTAATTTAGTTTTTGTTGTTGAAAGTAAATTAGCATTTAGAGATACTAATTTTAATAAATATATAGGAACTTGGATTCCAATGTGTGTAGCTAATTATTTAAGTGCTGTTCCAGATACATATATTTATCCAAATATGATTTTATTAAATGTAAATAAAATAGATATTCCATTTGTACCAGGATATACAATCCCAGATGCAGGATTTTTAATTGAAACAATAAGTCTCCATTATGAAACAATAGCATTATTTGCTGATTTTAGAATCTATAGAAAATTTATACAACATAATTTTGCAACAATGATATCATCTACTGCAAATGCAAGAAATCTTTTTATTCATTATGATTTATATAAAGGACAATCGTCTTGTATTCAATTAGAATATTTGGCTGTTAATAGTTTAATTAGTGTTGAATGTATTGAAGATTATAATATATATATTGATGATTATAAATTTTGTAGTGGTGAAAATTATTTTTTTGATGTTTCATTAAGTGATAGAGATAAACCTTGTGATACTTGTCTTGATAATTGTGTAACTTTATGTAATAATCAAGATGTTCAAGAATGTACATGTGATATGACTGATGGATTATATTGGCTTAGAAAACATCCAGTAACAAGAAGAACATATTGTGAATATCTACCTTTTATTGATTTTTCTGTTTTAAATGATATAAATATAAAAGTACCATCAAGTGCTACTTATGAATCTACTTTAGAAATATGGTTCTATGTTTATATTTATAATACTAAAACTATTAAATTTAATGGTATTGATATTATATGGAATAAACATAATAGAATATTAATATATACTTCAAATGATTCAATATATGCTAGATGTTATGCATTATGGGATTTAAATAATGAACTTAGATATAATGAAGAATATATTGAAATAAGTGTTACTCCATATAAATGGAATATATTAAGATGTGGTTCTGAATTTATCTCTCATAAACATACTTATTTTTTTAATTCAATAGAAAGAGAATTACTTACAACAGATATTCCAATAGATAGAAGAGGAGAATATTCAAGTTTAAGTATTAAAAATCATGATTTAAATCCTGAATCTTTTGGATTTCTATTTCTAAGAGAAATGAAATTATGGCAACAATATAATTATCATTATATAGATACTTCTCGTATAGATTTAAAAACATATGGATATTATTCAGTAGATGAATTAAAAACATCAGGAATATTCCCAGGACTTATATCATTCTTTAGAAATGAATTTAAATTAAGTGAATATGAAAATGTTAAGGATAGAAAAATTTATACAATAATAAATGAAATGATGGAAGAAACTAATATATTTATACCTAGAATAACATTAGCATATAGAAGGAATACTTTTATAGGATATAATTGGGTGGATCCAGATAATAGTGGACTTTATTCTGAATTAGTTTTATGCGAAGAAAGTCAGGTATATATAGAAGCTAAAGATGATTGCATTAGTCCTGCTTCAACTCATTGTGAAATACCAGGAGATGCTTTAGATAATTGTGCAACATGTCTTGAAACAGAAATATATTTAAATCCAGTTGATGGTACATGTGTTAATGAATGTCCTATTGGTTATTATCCTAGAGATGATATTAATGAATGCAGAATATGTGATATTACATGTTATACTTGTACTGGACCATTATATAATGAATGTACTTCTTGTTCTGATACTCTTAATTATGTTCCTGATTTACATATTTGTATTTTAATTTGTCAAGATTATGGTTTAACTCCAAGTCCAAAAACACCAAATTTATGTGTAATATTTGATGCAGATGCTGAATTAGTTAATGTTCAAGAAGGAGTACCTATTGATGTTTTCACTTTTGATTATTTAATTGCTGAAGTTACACTTTATACATCAAAGAATTATGTAACCGAATGGCATTTTGATGCAACACAAACAAGAAAAGAAAATAATGATACAAATATGGTATTTCCTTTTGATACTCCATTTAATGGTGATATAACAAATTTAAATACTTCTATAGATAAAACCTTTTTTGAATTAGGTAAAAAATATGCTGTAAATTTAAAAATAATATCAGAAAATGAAAGAGAACCAGAAAAAACAGTTGTAGTTGTTGTTCCTTTTGTTTTAACAATGAATTCTTATCCTATAAATGGAACTTTAAATGTAGTTCCTGAAGTAGGTTTATACAATACAACTACTTTTCTTATATCTAGTTTAGATTGGGTAGATGATACTACTGATCAATTAGAATATAAATTTTATGCAATAGAAAAAGGAACAGCAATGGTTCAAGAATTAAGAGATTGGTCAAATTTGAATGAAGTCACATCAAATTTTACAACAATGCAATATCAAGATCCAAAAGTGAATATAATAATATATTGTGAAATAAGAGATAATTATAATGCTTCTATATTAGTATCTAAAGAGGTTGTTTTAGCAAATTCTTTATTAAATGAAACATACAATTTAGAAAATGCAGTTCTTGGATATTTTTTACCAGAAGAAAGAACTGATTTAATTTGTTATTTTAGAAGTCAATATTTAATGAGTTTAGGTCTTGATTTATATAAAACTGTTCAACCTGTAAGATTTCAAACTGAATTTCAACCTTTATTAGATGGTACTTTAGTTACTAAAAAAGATCCTAGATGTACCACTGATTTTTGCAATAGAAATAAAAGAGGAAATTGTGAATTTATTGATTATTTTATTATGTGCTATTGTCAATCCGGTTTTTTAGGAAGAAATTGCCAATTAGATGCAGGTGGATATGATACACTTAAAACATATTATTTCAATTTATTTAATAAAACTTCAGAAGATTTACAAAATACTCTAAATTATTATCAATTTAAAGTTTTTCATAATTTATTCTTTGGAGCAAGTCAATTTATTAATGATGAAACCTTTTTTTCTGTTAAATTAGATAACTTTTTAGAATTAGCTATGAATTTATTTCCTGAATCAATATATAATAATACAGCAGAATATATTGATTTAATTGATTTTTATTTTTCTTATGAATTAATGCGATTAGAACAATTAAAATTAAAAAAAGTTAATGAAACAGGTTTACCTTATATGAATATAACTTTATCTAATGATGAACAAAAAGAATTTAAAAATGGTTTTAATTATATACAAAATAAATTAATGGTATTAGGTAAATATATAGCAAAATTATATGATAATTCAAATAAAAAATTTATTTATGAAAAAAGTAATTTTTATTATGCAATAATACCATTAACACCTACTTTTGATGATGTTAGTTTTTTTTCTGAAAGAAAAAGTAACTATAGAGCAAATATTGAATTTATGAAATGTTTAAATTATATAGAAGTTCAAAAACTATCAAATCCTTTTTATCAAAGATATTTAATATATACTGAATTTTATTTTTTCCCTTTTGCTTATGATAATTCACTTTTATTACAAAATATAGCACCTTTAGTCAATTTAATCTTTTATGATATATCAACAGATAAAGAGGTAACTATCCAAGATTGCTTTAATGAAAATGCTATAATATTTAATCTCCCGTTTACTAATACTCCTTATTTATCTGAATTTAATAGACAAAAACATTTATATGATCCTAATCAATATTATTCACCTGATGATCCTATTTTCAGAGATAGAATATATATTACACCAGAAGGTATAGTTACTGATGATACTGTAGAACAAAGAATATTAAAATATAATAGATTATTTAATATATCACCAACTTATTATAATGAATTA
>CAMNML010000028.1 GCA_946544685.1 uncultured Caryophanales bacterium
AATTTGTAAATACCAAAATTGCAAAGGAGACTTAAACGGTGAATTATATTATAAAGAAGGAGATATTCAAAAAGCAGACTCTACAACTTATCCTTTATATATATGTATTAATTCATGTCAAGCTCAAGGATTTACTCAAACATTTTTATACAAGGAAGAATGTCTAGAAGATTGTCCACCTGGAACTTTTACTTTTGAACATTCATGCTTATCTGAATGTCCAGAAAATTATCCTTATTATAATACAGATGATAGAGCAAATCCTTTTTATTATAAATGCCATAATGAAAATATATGTGGCACTAATTATTTATTAAATGGAAAATGTGTTGATAAAAGTGATTGTATAAACTCAGGAAAAAAATATATAGATAATCAGAATATGTGTATGGATAAATGTCGCTATGATGAATATAATGAAAAAGATGAATATGATAATTCTATTATTTTATGTAAAAAAGTTTGTGATAAATATAAATATCAAAAAGATATTGAATCTGTACTAGAATGTGTGAAGGATTGTCCTAAAGATAAACATTTTATAGGAAAAAATAATTACTGTAAACAATCTTGTGACGAAGAAGATGGAATAAATTTCTACGAAATAGTACCAAGTGATAGAACTATTAATTATAAAATATTTTTATGCACAGCGGGTTGTCCTGAAAATTATAGATACAGAGAAGCAAATAATGAAAATAGTAATCAATGCTATCAAAATTGTCCAAGCGATTACCCTTATAAATCAGAAGAGGAATTTAAATGTTATAATAATTGTCTTGAATCAGGTATTAATAAATTTACTTTAGATAAATATGATACTGGTGGAACGACAATAATACCTGATAAATGTGATAAACAATGTGATCAAGACTCAGTTTTTAAATACTTTGGTCAAGATAAAAAATGTATTACTTCTTGTTCAAATTTAGGTAGTACGAAATTGACAAATACTTATAATAACGAATGCGTTGATAAATGCGATTTAAATACTGAATATCGTTTCCAACTTAATAAAGAATGTGTTCAAGAATGTGAAAGTGACGATCCGACTAATACTGATCCAGATTTTCGCCCGAAAAAAAGGTACTCCTTAAGAGATTATATTTGTAAAGAAAAATGTGACGGAGATGAAAATATAGTAAAAGAAGGGAGAATCTGTTCTGATACTTGTGATGGCTTTTTGAATCCTCTAAATCAAGATGAATATGAATGTTTACCTTCATGTAGTAAGAGTCCTAATTTATATTATTATGAAACAGAAAAAAAATGCTTATCTCAATGTAATAACGAAGATAAAGTCGTCGAAGATAAAAACATATGTGTAAGTAATTGTGCTGATTTAACAGATAAAAAATATTATTTTTATGAAAAAGATAATGCTATTCCAGGTGACTTTAATAAATGCTTATTAAATTGCCCAGCAAACAAACCCTTCATATATGAAGATAAATGCGTTAATTTATGTCCTAATGAACAAAAATATTATGTAGGAGAAATTAGGCATGCAGATTATCATAAATGTAAAAATGATTGTCCTAGTACATATCCTTATTATAAAATAGTTCAAAATGAATTAGATAATACTAAACAAGATTATGTATGTATAGAACGTTGTGATGGATTTTACGTACCGAATAGTGATACTAATATAATCGCAACTCTATGCCTTGATTCTTGTCCTAGTGGTGGATATAAATATCAAATAGGAGATGATAAATGTTATGAAGTATGTCCACAAGAAGCCAAGTACCATTTTGATTTAGATTCAACTCCAATTATTCATAATGATAATAACTGCTATGAATCATGTCCAGAAATACAAAGCGGAAAAACTTTTCATAAAAGAGGAGAAACAAAATGTTTAACTTTACTAGAATTGAGTAATTTAGGAAATGGATATATATTATATGAAGAAAAACAATGGATTAGTACTACTGTTAATATAGAGAGATGTCCAAATGGTTTAACAACAAAAGCTGAAGCATCAATTTATCACTTAACAAAAGATATTATAATATGCTCAAATGAATGCACAGAATATGGTCGATATTTGACTCCTTATAATACATGTGTGATTGATTGTAGAAGTTCATCTTTAGTCAGTGGAAAAAGTTTAGTCAATGATGAAAATAATAAAAAATGTATTTGTGAAAATTTATTTTATAGAGATGAAACTTCTCATGAAATTTTATGCTATGCAAATTCAATAGGTAAAGAATGTAAAGATATGACACCTTCATATCCTATACCTTTAATAGGAACACACGAATGTCTTAAAAAGTGTACTGGAAGTAGAATATCAAATCCATCTGAAGATAAATGTTATTTACCTGATACTTCTTGCTCTGATGTTGAAGCCTATACGATATTAAAAAGTATTGATGATCATTTCAAGTGCGATTGTCATTATAAATTTTATTATTATGATAATAATGAAAAAAAAAAGTGTTTAGATGAAAACGATATATGTCCTGAACATGTAAAAAAATATCTCCCTGATACTATGCAATGCATTGAAACTTGTCCAAATAATTATTATACTTTTAAAAATTATTGTTTAGTAAAATGTCCAAGTGGTTCAATAATTAATGAAGTATACAAGACATGTGATTGCGGTGATAGATTTTGGTATAAAGTATCAGAAGGAAATTATGAATGTTTAAATCAAAATTCTGATTGTTTAGATAAATTCCCGTTATATTCAGAAGATAAAGAATGTCTTGAATCTTGTAAGAATACTTATTATCCATATCTTTTCGAAAATAAATGTTATGATAAATGCGAAGTAGCTAATACTGAAAAAGTTTTAGTAACAAATTCACCTTATGCTGTATATAAATGTGATTGTCCAAGACCCTGGTATTATGAATTAGATTCAGTTAATAATAAAGAAATAATGCATTGTCCTTCGGATACTGATAATATAAAAGAATGCAAAGGTTTTGGAGAAAGTGTAAATAAAATAAATATGATAGAAGAAACAAGACAATGCGTAGAAGAATGTCCAACTGAATATAAATATTTATTTAATGAATTATGCTTCACATCTTGTGAATATGCAGATGATAAATATAAATTTAATATAGAAACAGTTGAATCTTCTTTGATATGTAATTGTCAAAATTTATGGCATAAAAATACAACAGACAACAATAAAAAAATTTGTTATGTGAAAACAAGAAATGAATGTCCTACTGAAACAGAGCCGAATAATTATTTGATTTATAATACAAAAGAATGCGTTGATAGTTACACTCATTGTCCTTCGAATTCTTTTAAGTTTAATCATATATGTTATGATAAATGCCCAGAATTTACTTTGGAAGGAACTAATGAAGATAATGATTGCGTATGTGATAAAAGATATTTATGGTTAAAATATGAAAAATATGGAACTATATATTATAAATGTGGATTAGAGACTTGTCCAGAAACATCATTTGGTGATAATTATATAAGAATTAATTTATTAGAAAGTGAAAATCAATGTGTGAGAAATTGTGAATTAGAAGGACCAACTGGTAATGATTATAAATATAGTTTTAGAGGCAAATGTGTTAAAGAATGTCCAACTAAAACAAGGATGGTTAATAATGAATGCATTTTCTATGATGTTAAATCTCCTGGTTATGTTGTTGATTTAGACGATTTAAAAGAAAAGGCAAATATTCAATCAAAAGAATTATATGAAGCTGAGGGAAGTATTAGTGGATTTATTAAACATGATTTTGGTGCTTCGTTACAAATATATGCTTTGAATAAAATTAATTCATATAAAGAATTAGCTATGCAATCGA
>CAMNML010000029.1 GCA_946544685.1 uncultured Caryophanales bacterium
GTTAATTATCAAACTGTAGTTTTATCTGTAATGCAAATTGGTGATACAGTAACGATAGTAAAATTGGCAGGAGCAAGTCAATTTGAATTTAGTGTTGATGGTAAAAATATTAAATGTAAACAAAGTTATGCTAATACTAATTTAAGAGTATATGGAAGCTATTTAATAATAGATTAAAAATATATAGAAAGGGAAAAATATGAACAAAATTATTAATAAATTAAAACAATATAAAGAAGCATATGTAATAATTATGTTTTTTGTTGGTATTGTAGTAGGTATATTTATGTTTCTACATCAATTTTTAATAAAATTTGATGAAACTATTGATACGATAAAAACAACGCAGCAAATGGCATTAAAATCAGTTATATGGAACAATAACGTACCACAAGGTGAGAGAGTAAGTGCCTGTGACATTTACATTAAAGCCGGGTATAACTCTCTTACAAAAAAAGAATGTCAACATATAATAGATTCCACAGAAGTAGGAATTATTTTTAATTAGAAAGAAGGTTAATTATGAATTATGAATATATTTTAAGTTTAGTAACTGTAGTAGTTACTATTATATTAGGTTTTATATCTAAAAAGAATGAAAAGATATCTGATAAATTAATACCTATCCAAAACTTAGTGATAGGTTTTATTATGGCTATTATTTATTTTGCTACAACTAAAGATATCAGTTTAGCATTAACTGGTAGTGGTTTAGTTGCAGGTGGAATCTATGATATCGTACATAACTTAAAGAAACTATTTGATATTAAAAATAGTGAGTCTAATGAAGAAAGTGAGAGATAGTTATGGAATTAAAGAAATGTTTATTAACAAATAATGATTGTTATAAAACAGCTACACCTATGAAACCGATGGGAATAGTAGTACATAGTACAGGAGTTGATAATCCTAATTTAAAAAGATATGTACAACCTGATGATGGTATTTTAGGCGTTAATAAAAACAATAACTCATGGAATAGACCAGGAGTTGAAAAATGTGTACATGCAATGATAGGTAAAGATAAAGATGGTAATGTAAGATGTTATCAATTATTACCTTTTAATATTGCTGCATGGGGAGTAGGAAGAGGAGCTAAAGGTTCATACAATTATAATCCTACAGGACATATTCAATTTGAAATATGCGAAGATGGATTAAATGATGTTAATTACTTTAATAAAGCATTTGATTTAGCTGCTGAATATTGTGCTTATCTATGCAAAGAATTTAATCTTTCTGTGGATTCTATCGTAGGTCATTGTGAAGCATATAAACTTGGTTATGGTTCTAATCATAGTGATCCAGAAAATTGGTTAAAGAAATTTGGTAAAGATATGAATTGGTTTAGAGATTTAGTTAGATCTAAATTAAATATTCAACCTACACCAGAATATTTTGAAACAGGTAAAGAATATAGATTAATAGAATCAAAATGCATAAGAAGAACTCATAATATGGGATTAAACATTGTTAAAGTTTGTCAATGTGATCCAATAACTCAAAAACATTTAACTAGTAAAAGACCTAATGATCAAGCAAAATTCAGAATTGGTACTGAAATAGGACCAGTTGCAGAAATATATAAAGAAAAAAATGGTAGAGTTTGGTTAAGTTATGGTAATTGCTGGATAGTAGGTAAGAATGCTAACAATGGTCCATTACAAGTTGAAAAAATTAATTAAATGTGAAAAAATGCACAATTATTGTAAAAATGTTGTAATAAATACGCAGAAAATGCACAATATTCCAAAAAAATTGTGCATTTTTATTTAATTGCGTTAAATACTGATAAATACCGTTAACATTAAAAATAAAAAGAGTCCAGAAGAATCTGGACTCTTTTTTTATTTTATAATATATACATAATATATCAATGGTATATAAAAATGTATTGACATATTATAATATTATAATATAATAATAAATTAACAAATTTATAAACATTTATATAAAAAAGTTTATATTTTTGTTTGAAAAGTTTATACTAATATAGTATAATCAAGATAACATAGAATAGAAAATAGGAAACAGGGATATTAATATATATTCAAAACATCCAATCTATGTACTTGTAAGTATTTGCGAGATACTTACTTTTTTATTTATTTTTTAATTCTATAATAGAATATAGAATCACAACAAGAATAACAATAGTTGCTTCCATATATGTTCCTTTCATTAATTTTATTTTTCATAAAATCAGCTCCTTTCTTTTTTAAAAAAGACTGGATGCAAGAATAAAAACATATACTAATATCCCTTGTAACAAATTATAGCATTATAAATAAATGCTGTCTACAAATATTAACAATTTATGCTATAATATTTTTATGAAAGATAAAGATTATAAAATTAAATTAATAAAAAAAGAAATCGAGTACTATTCAAAGATTTATGATCCTAAATGCAAAAAGGTTATAGAACTGAAAAATAAATTAAATAAAATAACTAAATAGATATTTTTTCAACCACACTTCAACCACACTTTTTTTAATAATGTGTGTTTTTTAAATATATCAAGCCTTTATAAAACCTAATAAAATGTAGTGAATTGTATTAAAAATATATAAAAATAAATCTCCTCTACTCCACCAAATTAAAAATAA